>JAVYWK010000019.1:0-36430 GCA_038727095.1 Thermofilaceae archaeon
TGAAAGTCGCTGAGGATATTTCTATGCTTGAGCGGTGCGGGAAGAGTTAAATAGCATCGGGGTACTCGCCCGCATGGCTCGTCTCCCGAAGGAGTTTCTTGAATGGAACTATTACGCCCGCCGCGAGCTTCTCCTGAAAGTTTTCCGAGGTTTCGCAGGAGATCAGGGCGCCATCTTCAGGGAGCTTGCTGCTAGGCACAACGCCGTGCTCTGTACGGCTGCGAGCCTGCCAGATGGGAGTGTTGAGGTGAACGGCAAGGTGGTCGGCGTGGGCTACGTGCTGGAGCGCGAGTTCCTCGGTGAAGCGGTTGAGAGGCTTGAGGAGCACCTCAGGCTCAGCGATGAGGCTTTTCTCTCAGGCGGTATGAGCAGGCAGGAGGTGCTCCGGGAGCACGCGGAGCGGGGGTTGAAGCTGCTCCTCGAGCTCGTGTACCTTGAGCCCGGCCTAGCCGAGGAAAGGGTGGATTTCGAGAAGTTGGCGAGCCTGGAGCTCGCTTTGAGGGTACCGCACTCCTCAAGGCATACTTGGTCGATCCTGCAGCGGTCCAGGAAGGCCTGCATAGTTTTCCTCCAACCCCCATCGATCAGCTACGAAGTAAGGTGCACAGTGTCCATCCACGAGGGCGACGAGTACTGGCGTCTCGTGAGCCTGGTTCACGACGCCTTCCACTACACCCCGCCCGAAAGGCGCTCCCTAAGGCCCGCGTACATCTTCCACGTGGAGGAAGTTTACGATAACGGTGCTACACCTGCAGGTTTCGGTAGGAGGCTCGCGTAAATTGTGAGTCAAATAGGGTTTAGAGGCGCACAGCACCGTTCCGGAACCATTCCCAGCTAGTCGGCTGGGGGCATATTACGTGAGTCTCAAGGCTTGAGGCCCTTGATGGTCAAAAGGTAGTTCACGAGAACTGGTTGGGTTGCGATGAGAAGCGCTAAACGCAATAGGTCTGATACGATTCCGACTTTGAACATGCTGGACACCCTCACTTTTCCCGACCCGTAGATGATCGCCATGGGGGGTGTGGTTGAAGGGAGTGCGCTCGAGATGGAGCAGGCTAGCGCAGTCGAGAGGATCGGCCCCACGGGGTTGATCCCCGCGCCTTTGGCGAGCGATGCGACGAGAGGTACTGAGATCATCGCGGCAGCGGTGTTGGAGGCTGGGAACGTGATGAGGAAGCCGAGGAGGGCTCCGATCACTGATAGGCTGAAGGCGTCGAGGGCGCCGAGGCTGGAGATCACGAGGGCGATCCAGCGCGAGAAGCCGCTCGCGTCTAGGGCCAGACCCATCGCGAGGCCACCCCCGAACATGAAGACGACGTTCCAGTCAACCCCTTCGACAATCTCCTTGAAGGCCAGCAGTGAGCCTTTCTCTGTGCGGATGAGGCCCAGCGCTAGGATTGCGAGAACCGCGGGGGCAGCTTCCGGTAGATAGGCTGTCACAGTCTTCGAGATCGGTTCGAGAGAGGGGAGGGCTGAAGCTGCGATGGCTAGAGCGCCGGGCAGCATCCAGAGCGCAAGCGTAACCAGGAACACCGCGACCACGAGCTTCTCCTCCCTGCTGGCTCGAGCTTCAATCGCAATGTGGGGTGCCGCCACCTCCCTCTCCTCAACCTTCAGCAGCTTGAAGACGATCAGCCACGTGGTGAAGAGCCCTAGGAAGGCCTGCGGAGTCCCTACGATGAACCAGTCGAAGAAGGTCAGCTTGAACCCGGGCAGAGCTGACTCGAGCGCCTGCTTGGCTATCAGGTTGGGAGGGGTGCTGATGAGTAGGAGCATCGCACCCGCTGTCGCAGCTTCGCCGAGGGCGAGCATCGTGGCTTCCACGAGGCTGTCCGAAGCTTTGATCGAGGTGAGGTAGGAGAGCGCGATGGGGTAGACCACGCTGGCTGAGGCCGTGATCGATCCGGTGACAGTCAGGAGGAAGGCGGGCAGGCAGGCTACGAAGAAGGCGGCAAGCGAAGGCTTCCTCCCCCTGTACAGCCTTGCGACAGCTGCGGCTGCGCGCTTATCGACGCCCCACTTCCTGAACGCCTTGGCTAAGACAAAGCCACCGATGAAGATCCATATGATCGGGTGGGTGAAGCTGGTGAGAGCGCTACTCCACGACACGAACCCGAGGATGCTGAAGAGAGCCGCAGCGAGCAGGCCGGTCAAGCCTAGAGGCACAATCTCCGTGATCCACCAGCTGGCCACCCAGACGAGGCCCCCGAGGGCGATCTGCGGAGCTTTGTTCAGCGACACGCCGGTTAGGCGCGCGGCCTCCTCCACGAGGGGGAGGGGTGGCGCCAGCGCGAGGGCTAGGAAGAACGCCGGCCCGAACAGCCACTTGATCCACCTCTTAACCATGCGGGAGGGGCCTGCCGAACACTAAAAATCTCTATCCGTCCGGGCTGAGCGATGGGTCTATCACTGGTTGCTTCGCACCTACCACGCCTATGCCGGTTGCAAGAGCTGTGATCTTTGAACTTGAGGGGGTGGGGGAGTTCGAAGGTTCCTCGAGCGGGGGGCTTTTCGGCGAGAGCAGAGTGGTGGTGCGATTGAGCGTCCAGCGGTTGTCGAAGCTGGGTCTTCTCGTACAGCAGCCACCAAGCCGGCTGGCGACAGCGGTGTGGGAGCCTGCGGTCAGGTTGGAGAGGTTGGGTGGCCGGCTCTGCCGCTTTCACGAAGACGTGGAGGGCGAACCTTTCTACTGCGTGAAGCCGGCGGTGACGCGGGATGGCTACTGCGGGGAGCACGCGGAGAGCTGGAAGGCGCTCTACGAGAGGTGCGCTCAGGGTGACGACGAGGCCTGCAGTAGGGTGGCTGGGCTTCTCGCGGAGAGGTTCGCGGTCTACGCTCTCGATTACGGGGGGTCTAAGCTGAAAATCGGATTGACGCAGTCCTGGAGGATTGCTTGGAGGATCGCTGAGCAGCCTCACGTCGCTGCCGCGCTCCTCGCGACAGGCTCGCTGGAGGAGATGAGGTGCCTGGAGAGGGAGCTGGGCCGTAGGCCGGCAGCAACGGAGGGGGCGGGAATCAGGTTGGTGGAGAGGGTTGAGCGGGCCGTTAAGGCTCTCTCAGCGTCGAGGTTTGAGGTTCTAGCGCTTAGGCTCGCTTCGCTGTTGCTCGAGTTGGGGCTTGAGGGTGAGTTTCAGGCTGTGACGATCCTGCCGAGGTTTGGGTTTGAAGTCTTCGCTGGAGCGGAGGCGCGCAGCATAGAGGATCTGGTGGGCGCGGAGTTGAGGCTGATCGACTACTGGGCCGGTGAGCTGGTCCTTGAGGATCGGAGGGGGGAGAGATGCCTCATCGATAAGCTGGAGCTGCTGCACAGAGTTCTCGACGCAGAGGTACGCTTAACCACTCGGGAGAGGGGACGTTAGCTCTACCCGCTTCACTCACGGCACCGCCATTGTTCTCGGAGTATAGCAAAATTGTTATACTTCTGGAACGAGTGTACAACAATGCTGAGATCAATCGTTGAGCGCGAGGCGGCGAAGGGTGTGGAGCCGACCAGGGTACTTAGAGAGCTGCTTCATAAGCTCGTGATCTATGCGCTCGCTCAGCTCGGGCTTTACGAGCGCTACACGCTGCAGGGTGGGGCCGCCCTCAGGCTGTTTTACGGGTCGCCCAGGTTTTCGCTCGATCTGGATTTCACCCTGTCGGGTCCTATCAACGACTCCCTCTCACACGCCGGAAGACTGGGGAGGGTGCTGTCGCGAGTCCTAGCGCCCGATGGTATTGGTGTCTCAGTCTCGAGTCAACGCCTTGACGAGGCAGGGGGCTTTCACAGGTACTTTCTTACCTTCGGGGCTGAGGGGCTCGTGGGAAGGAGGATCAGGGTTAAAGTGGAGGTGCTCAGCAGGAGTTATCATACCCCCTTCTTCGAAGTTCGGGCGCTAACGGTCGAGTACCCGGTTCAAACAGCCGTCGGGATCAGAGTGAAGAAAGCGGGTTGCATTCTGGCAGACAAGGTCTGCTCACTCGCTGGGGCTTGGCGTAGAGGCTTCGTCAGGTGGAGGGACATCTTTGACGTGTACTGGCTTGTGAAACACTGCGGCGCCCAGCTTGACGAAAGCTATCTTAAGGAAGAGTTCGGCACCTACCTGGAGCGCCCCCACGACCTAATCGAGCTAACAGCGCACTTGAAGGCTGGAGGTGGGCTACTGGAGGCTGCGGAGAGGGAGCTCTCTAGACTGCTCAACCCTTCGCTGCTTCAGCGCGAGCTGCTTGAGCGCTACCTAGAAGCGGCGATCGCGGTCTTAGAGGAGGCGGTCAGAGTGGTTTTATGAAACTCCGCGAGTGGGCCCTTCTGCTGGAGAGCTTGAAGAGGGAGGGGGTCGCGCTGGTTCACGTTAGCGCGCTCCGAGCTCTAACGGGCCTCAAAGAAGAGTCATTGAATGTCGCGCTCTGGAGGCTTGAGCGTGAAGGCCTCGTAAGGAGGGTTGTGAGAGGTTGGGTGTGCGTCAGCGACTGCGAGCTCTGGGAGATAGTTAAAGCCGCCTTTCCATCGGCTTATGTGACGCTTGAATGGGCGCTCCACTACCACGACGTACTCGATCAGGCCCCGCCCATGGTGACACTGGCTTGGCTAGGGAAGCCGAAGATCGTCAGAGGGAGGCCCTACACATTCGAATTGCACAGGATCTGCAGCAGGCTGTACTTCGGTTTCGACCCGCAGCTCCGCCTGGCTGAGCCGGAGAAGGCCCTCCTCGATACGCTGCACTTAAGGGGGTACGCTCCGCCAGACCTCAACCTAGACCTGCTAGACAGGGGGAAACTGAGGCTCTACGCGAGGCAGTTCCCCAAAAGGGTTCGGGAAACCCTCGAGAGCGTACTGCTCGAACCCTGAAGTGTAGCTCCCCAGTAGCTCCACCGCTCCCATATTTGCGCCGACTAGCCGCTCGCTGCTGCGCTCAATCCGATAGCTCTCTTCTTCACATTGAGGTAGTAGATGTAGTGGCTGTAGGGCACGTCTGCAGGCACCCTATGGTCAACGTGCGGTATGAAGCCGCCCTCCTCCATCAAGGGCTTCAGTCTCTCAACCTCCCTCTCGATGGCTTTCGGCCCCTCGATCAGAGCCCTCTTATCGACACCGCCCATGAAGAGGGCTTCGCGCCCGTACTTCTCCCTCAATCTCACGGGGTCGCTTCCCGCCCTCACTTCGCAGGGGAAGAAGCAGTTGATTCCTGCCTCCAGCCAGTGGGGGATGAGCAGGTCGATGTTGCCGTCGCAGTCGATAATGTTCAGCCTCACGCCGTGGTCGCGGAGGAACTCGGTGATCCTCCTGTAGCAGGGGACCATCAGCTCCCTGAAATGCCTCGGCGAGATCAGAGGCCCCCCGTTCCAGCACATGTCCTCCCACCAGTGCGAGAAGTCGAGCTGCAGCTCGCGCACCGGCTTCTCGATCGCCCTCAGGATCATCCTCGTCCTGAACTCGAACATGTCCCTCACCAACTCCGGCTCCCTAAGGATCGCGCTGCAGAGGCGCTTGAGCCCCATCAAGTCGCGGGCCCAGCCGAAGAAACCCCCCGCATGGATGCCGAGCTCGTAGTCCCGATCCCTCCACCTATCCACGTTCTCCTCCCAGCCCAGGTAGCTGATGGCGTCGAGATCGAAGCGCTCCTTGTACGCCTCCCAGGTATCCCAGTCCTTAACCGGGTACTCGAGGAAGGTGGGGATGGACTCCCCAACCCCCTCCTTGAACTCGAGCTTCACTACACCCAGCCAATCCCTCACGACCCTCCTGCGCTCATCCTCCCAAAGCACCTCCACCTTGAAGCCCCTGAACGGGATGTGGTACGGCACCTCGTTCCAGAACCAGTTCTCGAAGCCGAAGTAGAGGTCGGCTTTGTAGTCGTCCGTAACCCACTCCGGCAACCCCTCCCTGTGCCACCTCCTCAGCGTGTCGCTCCAGTAGCCGAACTCCACGTCGGGGAGCCTATCCACGTCCCTGTACGTGAGGACCCTCAGGAAGCGCTCCCTCCTCGTGAGCTGTGCCGCACGGCCTATGATGCCCACGGTTTTACGCAGAGCGCACATTAAAGAGCATAGCTGCCGAGAACTTCCGGATGAGGCTGGCGGCCGTACTTGTAGCTGTGCTGCTTCTCCTGGCTTCGGGAATCGCTACGCTATTTTACCTCTCACGGCCACAGTCGCTAGCTGAGAGCATGCAGGGCGTGGAGACGGGGAGCGCTCTTACGGGTCGGCCCTGCGTGGGCGAAGCGGTTGCCCTTTACGTCTCTCCCAAAGGCTCAGACTCGTGGTCCGGGCTCTTCCCCGATCCTCTTCCTGACGGCAGTGACGGGCCCTTAGCCACCTTGGAGGCTGCGCGAGATCGAGTGAGGGAACTGAGGAGGCAGGGCAGGCGCGTTACCGTCTACCTGCGGGGCGGCGTCTACCACCTGTCAGCCTCCCTCGTCTTAGGACCTGAGGATTCGGGCGGCGAGGGCTGCCTCGTGGTGTGGCAGGCGTATCCGGGGGAGGAACCAATCATCAGCGGAGGGTTGAGGATCACGGGGTTCAGGCAAGTTGACCTGGGCGGGAGGTCAGCCTGGGTCGCCGAGGTTCCGAGGGGGTGGTCGTTTAAGCAACTCTTTGTCAACGGGGAGAGGAGGCCTCGATCGAGGCTGCCGAAGGAGGGCTTCTACAGGATCGCGGGCGTGCCGAGCTACGCTGGCAAAAGGCTTCTCGAGCTCCAGCTGTTCGAGGGTGCGGACGAGTTCAGCTTCGAGCCGGGGCAGCTGAGGGCTTGGAGGAACCTTCAGGAGGTCGATGTCGTAATCCTCCACTTCTGGGTTGAGGAGCGCATACCGCTGCGAAGCGTCGATGAATCAAGGGGGGTCGCAGGGCTTTCCGCCAAAACGGTCTTTGCCATCAGGGACGGGTTTGCGGAGGAGTACCCCCGGTACTACGTTGAGAACGTGTTTGAAGCCTTGAGCGAGCCGGGTGAGTGGTACCTGGATGCAGCCGAGGGTGTTTTGTACTACCTTCCGAAGCCCGGAGAAGACCCCAGCTCCTCAGTGGTTGTAGCACCCCGCCTTGTGTGGAGGCTCCTGGAGGTGAAGGGCGAACCGGAGCGGGGTAGATTCGTCGAGAACATCGTCATCAGGGGTTTGACTTTCGAGTGCACCGACTGGGCGCACACCCTTTCCCCGCAGGCGGCTGTGAACGTGCCGGGTGCCATCTACTTGAGGGGGGCGCGCAACGTGGTCATCGAGGACTGCACAGTCAGGCTGGTCGGAGGCTACGCGGTTGAGATCGGGGAGGGGTGCAGGGGCGTTAGAGTTGAGGGGTGCAGGCTCTACGACCTTGGGGCGGGAGGGATCAAAGTGGGGACGCAGCACGTCCCCCGCAGCGAGTGGGAGAAGGTGGAGTTCATCGAAGTTGCGGGCAACAGGATAGAGAGGGGTGGAAGGGTTTTCCACAGCGCTGTCGGAGTCTGGGTGGGGCAAGCGCGGTTCGTTAGGGTTGTGGCCAACGAGATCGCCGATCTGTTCTATACTGGGGTATCGGTCGGCTGGACGTGGGGGTACGGGGAGAGCTTCGCTTGCTGCAACTTGATAGAAGGGAACGTGATCCACGATATTGGGGCCGGCCTGCTCAGCGACATGGGTGGGGTCTACACGCTGGGCGTTCAACCCGGTACCGCTGTGAGGTGCAACATCATTTACAACGTGAGCGCCTACCAGTACGGCGGCTGGGGCGTCTACCTCGACGAGGGGAGCAGCTACATCGTGGTGGAGGGCAACGTGGTGTACGATACGACGCACGGCGGCTTCCACCAGCACTACGGCCGCTGGAACATCGTGAGGGACAACATCTTCGCCCTTGGCCGCGAAGCGAACATAGTCCTGAGCCGGGGTGAGGAGGGTCAAGTCGCGCTCATCTTCGAGCGGAACATCGTCCTCTCCAACGGCTCGCCGATCTTTCAGGGCGGCTATGCCCAGCACTACTCGATGCGCAACATCGTGAGCGACAGGAACGTCTTCTGGGACCCCACCGGTAGGCTGACAGTGTGCCGCGAGCAGGCGACGGGAAGGGAGTACACGCTCGACGAGTGGCGAGCGCTGGGCTACGACAGGCTCTCCATCGTTGACGACCCCCTCTTCGCGAGTGTGGAGCTCAGAGACTTCACGCTTAGAGATTCTTCACCGGCCCTCCGGTTGGGCTTCAGAAGGCTCTGCCGAAGTGGTCAGAAGGGTTAATCGACGGGATGCAGCGTTAGATCACCACCAGGTCTTCCCAACCGCGCGAGAGGATCACAACCATGAACGTCAAGCCGCTAGAACGCTAAAGAGTTCGGGGAATTCTGTCGTCTGAATAGGCCACTCTCCTTTCTTAAGCTTGAGAGTCCGGTCCCTTGAGCGCCTAGAGAGCGAACCGGTTTTCTCAAGCTCGCATTCTTTCACAGCCCCCCTAGGCTAGGGCTCGGGAAGAGTCCCCGGATGACACTAATATAGGTTAGCTCCCTCTGTGCGTCCTACGCGGGCCTATCGATTGGACGAAGGAGTTACTGAATTTGATATTTTCCACTCAATCGCTTGGGTATTATGTACAACTGGTACATCGATTTAGCACAGCCTGGTGGGCCCGCCGGGATTCGAACCCGGGACCTCCCGCGCTCCCAACCCGGCTGCTTGATCGTGAGCTCGTGAGGCGGGCGTCCTAGCCGCTAGACCACGGGCCCCTTTGAAGGGCTTTAAGCGGGGCATTATATTGTTTGCTTGTACCAGTTAGCGCGCGTACTAGCTAACAGATGTCAACCCGAGACTAACCGCTCACAGCTCTGGGGCTTGCGATAGTGTTTTTACAGGGTGCTTCGAAATGATTGGCACATGGGGTTGCGTTTCTCCGTCGAACGCGTAGAGCCGGGCGTTTACAAGGTGACGGCTTTCGAGGGGGACGCGGCGGTCAGCTGGCTGTACGTAATCGACGTGTGGCTCCACTATGGCGCCTCCAACGTGCTGGCAGGCGGAATCGCCGGAGTTTACACGCCCCGCGAACATAGGGGGAAGGGCTTTTCTGCCGCCACCCTCAGGTACACCATCGAGTGGATGAGGGAGCAGGGTTACCCCCTATCAGCCCTCTTCGGCATCTTCGAGTACTACCACAGGTTCGGCTACGCCACCTTCATGGGCGAACACACCGTCACCTTGAGCCTAAGGAACGCATCCCGCGCCGAAGCGGGGGAGCTCGAGTGGGAGGTCTCGGAGGATCAGGGCTACTACAGGAGTGAGATCGCCCAGCTATACGAGAGCGTGAACGCGCTCTGGCCTGGGACCAGGGTGCGAGATCCCACGAGCTGGAGCGGTTTTAGGAAGGGGGTGTCTTGGGAGCATCCAGCTAAACCTCTAGTTGTGAAGGAAGGTGGAAAGTTGGTTGCTTACGCTGCGCTGGAGAGGTGGCCGAGCCCTGAGGAGCTCTTGATCGCTGAGGTGGGAGCTGAAGGCCACAGCGCTAGCCTCTACAAGTCGCTTCTCAAGACCCTATACAAGATAGCACTGGAAGAGAGGAAGAGTTACATTAAGGTCCACTTGCCACCCGACCACCCCTTCCTTCGAGTGGCGAGATCCTACGGCTGTACTGTCGAGAGCTTCTACCCGTGGAGCGGTGGCGGTATGGCGCGGGTCATCAGGTTAAAGGAGCTGCTCGAGTCTATTAAGGGCGAGCTTCAGCTTAGAACGATTGGGGTCAAGGGGGTTCTCACACTTCGCGTAGGGAGCGATGTAGAAACTCTGAAGGTTAATGACGGTTTAGTGGAAGTGGTTGAGGGTTGCGAGGCCGATAGCATCATCGAGCTCGACCCTGGTAGCGCAGCTCAGCTAATCCTAGGTTACATGGGGGCAGAAGAGGTTGCAGCCGACAGCAAGGGGAGAAGGCTCCTATCAACCCTGTTTAATAGAGAGGAACCCTATGTTTGGCAGCCTGACAGGTGGTGAGCGTAGCAAGTGTGATCTAGAAAGCCCCCGTTTTACCCTTTGAACTGATTGTTGAAGCTTAATATCTTCAAAGGTTTCTGCTAAAAACTTAGACACATACAGGCGTTCGTGGAGCATCTTTTGCGTGCTGAGCGTTTGTCTCGATACGGTAGCCACGGTCTACTGTGCAAGTTCATGATAATTTACAGTTAAAAACTGCATAAATTAAGCATAAATTTTTTAAATGATTATCATGACCATGCCGTGATGTCAAAGCAAAGAATACTGATGGGGGTTTTGGCCGCTCTAGTCGTATTAGCTGGTGTACTAGGTTACTTCATCGGTACGATGCAGCAACCGGCGAGCCAACCCCCCTATCAGCCCACTACTCAACCTGAGACTCAAACGCCCTCCACACCTGCAGCATGGCAGCCGCCTGAGAAAATTAAAGCCGCATGGGTCTACGTTGGGCCTGTCGGCGATCTCGGATGGAGCTACATGCATGATATCGGGAGGAAGTACGTTCAAACGCTTTTCAAAGACTGGCTTGAAACAACGTACGTTGAAGCTGTCGCGGAGGAGAGGCTTCTCGAAGTCATCGATGATCTAGTTTCAAAGGGTTACAACGTGATATTCACAACGTCTTTCGACTTCATGGACAAGACGATCGAGGCTGCTAGGAAGTATCCGAACGTCATCTTCTTCCATTGCTCCGGCTACAAGAGGGCCCCCAACGTTGGTACCTACTTCGCAGATTTGTACGAAGTATACTACCTAAACGGGTTGATGGCGGGGGCACTCACGCGAACGGGTAAAATCGGTTACGTGGCAGCTTTCCTCATCCCTGAAGTTGTTAGACACATAAACGCTTTCGCGATAGGCGCTAAGGAAGTTGGAGAACAGCTTGGAAAAGACGTAACGGTGTACGTATACGAGATTGGATCGTGGTACGCGCCCGATAGAGCGCGTGCAGCAGCTGAAACACTCGTCACACAGTACGAGGTAGACGTGCTCGTCTTCACAGAGGATTCCTCAGCTATCGTTGAGTACGCAGAGGAGAAGGGATTGTACGTTTTCAGCCACTACGGCCCAATGCTGCAGTACGGTCCTAATGCTGTCGTTAGCGGCCAGTTAGTAAGGTGGGAGAGGATTTACGCCGATATACTCGTGAAAGTCAAGTCTGGGATCTACACACCCTACAACCTTGAGAACGTTGACTACTGGTACCTCCTCTCCAGCGGCGCAGTAGATCTTGGAGGCGACATCGCAAAGGATGGATCCCCCGTTATGGTTAACCCCAGGTACGTTGACGCTCTAAAGGCTGTTAGAGTGAGAGATAAAGTCGATGGTGAAGTTCTCAGCGTGTACGACCTTGTGATGAAGAGGTACTGGCAGATGAAGAATGCCTTCATGGTCATTCCACTTCAAGTATCCGCACTGACTCATCGATACGAGAATATTACCAAGATGGCCCTCGACTGGGGTGGCAAAATCGGTACGCTCCCCTACCCGATAGCCTCAGCCTTTGATCCATTTACAGGGCCGCTTGAGGGCTACTGCCTCTACAGCCCAGAGGGCTCTACGTCCGCAAACTGCAAGAGCGCTTACAAGGGCGCTAAGGTTGTAATTCCCGCCGGCGTTAGGCTAGGGCACGAGGATCTATGGAACATGGATTACCTCCTATCGTTTGTAGTGAAAGTTGGATGAAAAATGGACACACCTATTTTATATATCTATTTTTCTCTACACAAATTATCACATAAAACTTACTAATTGGTGTTAATATGCAAAATACAAATGATGTCATTGTAAGTGTTAGAAATTTGACAAAAACATTTCAGGGAGGTGTAGTCGCTCTTGACGACGTTTCTCTCGACATACACGCGGGGGAGATCCTAGCTCTACTGGGCGAAAACGGGTCTGGCAAATCGACTTTCGTGAAAATACTGGCTGGTATTTACATCCCTGATGCCGGGGAAGTTTGGGTGAAAACCAACGGTAAGCTAGCTAAAGTTGACATAAGTGACCCTGTAGAAGCGTTGAGGTACGGTATAGCGCTAGTGAGTCAAGTCCCACAGCTAGTTGATAAGTTAACTGTTGCAGAAAACTTAGCTGTAACTTTAGCAGCGTTGAAGTGGAGGGGCTCCCATTCGTTCAAGAGCATATACCGCGTATCTAGGTTGATTAGGGAAGAGGGCGAAGGATTCGGCTTTAAGATTGATCCGAATGAAAGGGTATTCAACTTATCGTATTCTCAAAAGCAGATGGTTGAGATATTTCGCGCGCTACTGCTCGGCGCTAAAGTGCTCCTTCTGGATGAGGTTTTAACGTACCTTCCTGCAACAGAGAAGAGGAGATTCTACGATATCCTCCTGAAGTTCCGCGCGGAAGGTGGTGCGGTGGTTCTCATTACTCACAAGCTATCAGAAGCCTTCGAATTATCGGATAGGATAGCCGTGATAAGGAGCGGGAGAATCGTAGGCGTTGTAAAAACTAAGGAGACAACGCTTCAAGATGTTAGATCAATGATGTTCGAAGCAACCACGCGACATTTAGCGAGGGAGCGGGTTTCGACCAACAGCGGACCTGGGAAAGAGGAAATTGTTGTAAAGGACCTCCACGTGAAGGACGATTTTGGGAGAGAGGTTGTCAAGGGCGTAAACATGGTTGTTAGGAGAGGAGAAATTGTGGGCGTGGCCGGTGTCGCAGGAAACGGGCAGAAGGAGCTGATCGAAACCATCGTAGGGTTGAGGAAACCCGTAAAAGGGTGTGTTGAAGTTGCCGGCGTTGACGCAACGAGGAGGGGAATCAAGTATGTTAGATCCCTCGGTGTGTGCTTCATACCGGATCGACCTTTAGAGTATGGGTGCTCGCTAGATCATAGCATCTTGGAGAACGTGGCCATCACATTTTCCCTCGGTAGTGGTTTCCTCATGAACTGGGATAGGTTGAGAGAGCTAGCTAGGAAAATGATCTCCGAGTATCAGGTGGTAACCCCTGGGGAGAACACAAGCTTGAAAGTTCTATCGGGTGGTAACATAATGAAGGTTATCGTTGGCAAGGAGATCGACTCAGCGTCAAGGGCTATTATCGCCTGCAATCCAACAAGGGGGCTGGACGAAGCCGCTGCATCATTTGTCCGACAGAAGATTAGGAGTAGAGTTGAAAAGGATGAGCTGGCTGTTTTAATCGCATCAGAGGATCTTGATGAGCTCCTAACGATAAGCGATAGAATTTACGTTGCTAATAGCGGGAAGCTGTATGGACCATTCGACCCAAAATTTACCCCCAGAGAAGAGATCGAAGAGTATATGGTGATGTAGAGTGAGGCTAGTTATTTTGAAAAGGAAAAAGGAGTTGAAGCATGCCGCCTACATGATGTCAGCTGTAAGCCTCGTGATCGGAGTTTTGATCTATGTCGCGATTATCTGCTTCTTCGGGGTAAACCCGGTGGACGCTCTAGCTAACATAGCCAGAGCATTCACAACCCCTAGCATCGTGAAGGATCTCTTCATCCTCTCCTTCTTCGGTTACGCACTGCTCGTATCTTTCAAGGCGTCGGTGTGGAACATAGGTGGTGAGGGGCAATTCTACATTGCGATGATACCGGGGATTGTCTTCACGTTGTACTTGTTTAATCCTGAGGGTGGTTTCGGGGCACCATCGATTCTAGCCCTGCCTCTCTCGATCATCGGGGGGATGGTTTTAGCAGCTGCATGGGCAGCGTCAGCGGGCGTCATAAAGGCTTACTTTCAGATCGATGAAGTCCCGGTAACCATCATCATGAACTACATTGTATACTATACGGTGAACTACCTTGTCTGGGGGCCACTGAAAGGAAAGAGAACCTACGGCTACTTGAGAACCGACGAGATACCGGAAACGTTTAGGTTGAACGTTAGGCTCCCGGCTTTAGTATCGAGCGACCCCTTGCTCAACTTCCTATACTCGTTGGCCAGGCAAGTCTCCTACTACATCGCAATACTAGCGGGCGCGATCGGGGTCGCGGTATTCGTATGGTGGCTCTTCAAGTACACCAAGTTGGGGCTCTACATACGGATCATGGGTTCAAACCCTAACTATCTTGCAGCCTCGGGGGTTGACGTTAAAGCATTGACCGTTGCAACAATGTCTCTTTCGGGAGCACTAATAGGGCTATTGGGCAGCCTCTACCTATTTACGGAGTTGGGAAGACTGCCCTACGAGTTGGAGAGACAGACTGCGGGCTACGGCTACCTAGCAGTGCTTGTTGCGTGGCTTTCAGCATTAGATCTCCGGTTAGTGCCTCTTTCAGCGTACGTTGTTTCAGCGCTTAGAAATGCCGGTGTAGCGATTCAGGTCGCCGGCTTGGGGGGAAACGAGCAAACCCTCATCCTCATAGGCTCAGTTCTACTCGTGTACGCGCTGCTCAGGTTCCTGGTCGAGTTTGAGGTGAAGCTGAAATGACTTTTATCATACCGCCAGAGTTCTTGATGAGGTTCTCGGCCGCATTCGCCACAATGTATCTAGTAGCTCTCGGGCACAGCCTATTCGAGAGATCGGGCGTAATGAACTTGGCCATCGACGGTGTGTTCTTCCTATCGACCGGCGTTTCGGTGCTCGTAGCGGTAACGGTTCAGCAAGTATTTGCAGCGTACGGTCTACCCCAAGCGGCGGCATCACTACTCGCTACGCTTTCTGCAGGCCTCGTATCCATGCTCATCGGGGTTTTCATGGCCTGGGTGCTCTCAAATCTTCCCGTGAGCCAGGCGGCTGTCGGGTTTTCGTTGATGTTCCTAGGATACGGTCTCGGAATACTAGCAGGGTACAAGGTTAGGCTAGAAGTGGGGAACATCAGGCCGTACGCCTACCCTTACGAACTAGCGGTATACGTAGCCGCTGCGGTAGCATCGATTACGACCGGCCTGCTCGTGTACTATATTCTGTATAAAACGAGCCTAGGGGCTATGATAAGATCGTGCGGTGAGAATCCGCACGCAGCGTCAGCCATGGGGGTTAGAGTCCATAGAGTTAGAATCTTCGCGGGCGCCTTAGGCTTGTTCATACTGGGTTGCGGAGCATCATTTTTCCCTCTACTCTGGCAGAGGTACTGGGACATTAAAACGTACATCTTAGGCTACGGTTGGTTCGCCTTCACGATAGCGCTAGCGTCTGGTCGGCATCCATTATTGCTGATACCCTTCGCACTAGTCTTCGGAGGGTTGCTGGAGTTTGCCGCATCGCTTCAAGCGCTCTACGGTCTTCAAGTTGACCTAGCTAAAATGCTGCCATTTGCTGCTTCTATCATCCTCTTCATACTTTACGGCTCCACTAAACTCAGAAAAGCTCTCGAACCTCCAGCAAGCCTAGGAAAAGCGTACTACAGGGAGGAGAGAACAGTTTAATATTAATAAATTAATGATTTGATTAACATGATTTATTCTTAGCACGTTACTGAAGTGGACTTTGGCTCTTTAAACCCTCCCTTATCATCCTGGGCTTATGGTTCAGCATTAAGAGTTAGACTTTGTGGGATCGATTCACAGCTTAGCTTTGTGTCTCCGGCAGGTCGTTGCACAGTAAGGTTTTCGCACGAGTACTTTCGTTCCTCTAAACAATTGTTTTAAAGCCTGATTACAGCCTTACTATTGTAGTGCGGAGGGGGGTTGCAGAGCTGCCGCTGCATGGGGGGCGCGTACCCCCCTGGCTCATCGCACGGATGAAGGAATTGGCGGAGGTAGTGGTGAAACTCGTCGTTGACGAGTTCGGTACGAAGGGCTTTCTCGAGAGGGTTGCCGACCCCCTCTGGTTTCAAGCGTTGAACAACTTGATTGGGATGGACTGGGATTCATCGGGCTCTACCACCGTGACCACCGCCGTGCTGAAGGATGCGCTCTCCAGGGTTGAGCTGGGGGTTTACGCCGCTGGGGGTAAGGGCGATGCCAGCTTGAAAACGCCCGAGGAGCTGCGTAGCATCGCGGCGAGGCTAAATCTGGACGCTGGGAGGCTCGTTGAAGCATCCTACTTGGTCGCGAAGGTTGATAGTGCGGCCCTGCAGGCCGGCTACCAGCTGTACCACCACGCCTTCTTCGTGGACGCTGAGGGTAGGTGGGCTGTCGTGCAGCAGGGCATGAACCCGCAAGCCAGGCTCGCCCGCCGCTACCACTGGTTCTCCGAGTCACTGCACAGCTTCGTTGAAACACCGCACAGCGGAGTCAGCGGAGTCGCGGGTCTCGCTCTCAACACCGTTGACGCCAACTTAGCGCAGCACCAGAGGCTCCTGGTCGACCTGGCGAAGGAGGATCCGAGGAAAGTGGAGGGGCTGGTTAAGCAGGCTCTAGCGGTCGCGCGCGGCGTAACACCGCTGGTCAGCTACGAGCCCTACAGGCCGGAGAAGGCTAGGGAGCTGCTCAAGCACTACAGCAGGCTCGGCGGCATCTCCGTCAACAGGAGGTCGTTGCTGGCCGCCAGGGAGCTTGACGTGCGCACCTACGAGATGCTGCTCGGCGTGAGGGGTTTAGGCCCGAGCACGATCAGAGCCTTGGCCCTCGTCGCCGAGCTCGTCTACGAGACCCCTCCCAGCTGGAGGGATCCCGTCACGCACCCACCCGACCCCTTCAAGTTCGCCTACGCTGTCGGCGGGAAGGACGGCATCCCCTTCCCCGTGGACAGGAAGACGTACGACGAGCTGCTCACAATCCTCGGTGAGCTGACGCGCAAGGTGAAGAACCCTTCAGCGCTCAGGAGGCTAGCAGCCCTCACGAAGAGCTGGTCTCCGCCACCTGAGGAGAAGATCCCCACCCTCTAAGTGTGGGAGGGGCTTCAAGAGGCTGAGGTTGTGAGGTAAGGGTTAATTACGGCTGTTTCGAGGGATGGGATCGTGGCAGTAAAGCTTACGCCACAGGAGGTTGACCGGCGTTTCTTCGACCTTCTCGCCTCAACGATAATCGACTCCCGTTTCGTGGACGAGTGGGTTAGAAACGGTCAAAGGGTTAAGCTACCCTTCCTGACCGAGGCGCGACCCGATGACGTCCAGGTCTTCGAGAACCGCTTCAACCTTCCGAAGCACGAAGGCGCGAGGTGGCTTTTGAGGCTTGACATCAGCGGAAACGGTCTTCTGCTGGTTGACGGGGAGCCGTACCAGGGTGTGGATGAGCAGCACAAGATCGCTGTGCTCGAGCCCGGGAATCGTGCGGTCAGGTTGGAGGCTACCCCCCGCAGGCTTTTCGGCGAGAGCCCCCACTTTTTCGCGTTCGCTGGTTCCACGCTGGCTGCTGTGCTGTGGGAGGGGTTCCACCTCTCCCTCGCCCTGCTCGACGCGATGAGCTTAGCCCGACGCAACCCTGAGCTAATGCAGCACTTGGCGAAGGCTGCGGCTGAAATCGAGATTACGCCGAGCGTGCTCCAGCTTTACACCCTCCAGCGGCTGCTCTACGGGCACATCCTGCCGGAGGGGTCGCCGGAGTACAGAGGCTTGCGCTGGGATCTCGCGTACGTGGCCAACGTCTACGGACCCAGCGTCGCGAGAATCAAGCTGCCTGACACACCCAGGCCGAGCATCAAAGAGGTGCTTGAGACTATCGAAAGGGTGAAGGCCGCGCTCCCCCGCGGGCAACCAGTTGGGAAGGTGTACCTGTTCGGTCACGCGCACATCGACACGGCCTGGCTGTGGCCCTTCAGCGAGACGAGAAGGAAGGTTGTAAGGACGTTTTCCACCGTCGCCGGCCTCGCTAAACTCGGCTACCGCTTCACTTACGTCCAGAGCGGGGCTCAGAACTACAAGTGGCTCGAGGAGCAGGAGCCGAAGCTGTTTGAGGAGGTCAAGAGGCTTGTCAAGGAGGGGCTCTGGCTGCCGATCGGGGGCATGTGGGTCGAGTCGGACACTCAGCTTGTGACGGGTGAGTCGCTCGCCAGGCAGTTTCTCTACGGGCAGCGCTACTTCATGGAGAAGTTCGGCATGAAGAGCAGGATAGGTTGGCTTCCTGACACCTTCGGGTTCACGGCTCAGCTGCCGCAGCTGATGAGGAAGGCGGGGATTGAAGTTTTCGTCACCCACAAGGTGATGTGGAACGACACGAACGAGTTCCCCTACCACGCGTTCATCTGGGAGGGCCTTGACGGCAGCGAGGTCGTAGCGCACATCATCGTAGCCACCTACAACGGCGCGCTAACCTCCAGCGAGCTGGCGGGTCTGTGGGAGAGGTACAAGCAGAAGGGCGTCGCACCAGCCGTACACGCCTACGGTTTCGGCGACGGAGGGGGAGGGCCGACCTTCTTCATGCTGGAGAGGCTGAAGCACCTGCGCAACCTACCGGGGCTTCCCGAGCCCGTTGAAGCGCCCAGCGAGGCCGACTACGTGTCCGAGCTGCTGAAGGTGAAGGACAAGCTGCCACGCTGGAGGGGCGAGATCTACAACGAGTTCCACAGGGGCGTTTACACAACCAACGCAAGGATGAAGGAGCTGATGGCGAAGGCAGAGAGTGAAGCCCGCTGGGCTGAGCTGGCGGCAACGGCCGCCCACCTGCTGGGGTTGTCCGCCTACCCGGCTCGCGAGATAAAGGAAGCTTGGGAGCGGATCCTGCGCTGCCAGTTCCACGACGTGCTCCCAGGCTCCGCGAACTACGAGGCCTACGTGGAGGCCTACAGGGACATGGAGGACGCGATAACCCTTCTCGGGGCGATCACGGCCAGGTCGCTGGAAGCCGTGGCGGGTGTCGTAAACGCGCCAAAGGGCAGCGTCGTCGTCTTCAACCCGCTGCCCTGGCCCGTTAAGCTCCCTGTCGAGCTGCCCGGTGCCGGCTACACCTACCCGGACGGGAGCGTTGTGGAGGCTCAGGATGTCGATGGAAAGCTCCTCGCGCTCGTCGAGGTCCCAGCCATGGGCTACGTAGCCCTCCTGCCGAGAGGCAGAGCCGCGGTCGAGCGGGGAGCGTCCGCTCGCGTGGAAGGAGATACCGTCGTCCTCGAGAACGAGCTACTCAGGCTGGTGGTGGGTAGGGACGGCAGCATCCTTTCGCTCTACGATAAGCAGCTGGGCACTGAGCTCCTCGCAGCCCCCAGCAACCTGCTTCGAGCTCACCCTGACAAGCCCGGCAACTTTGACGCGTGGGACGTTGACAGGTCGACGATAGAGTCTCCCGGCCACGCCCCCCTGGTTTCCCAGGAGCCGAGGATCGTGATGAGCGGGCCCGTTGCGGCAGCCGTGGAGTACGAGCTCCGCTTTAGGAACTCCACCGTTAGGCAGAGGGTCACGCTGTACAAGGGCTTGAGGTTCATCGAGTTCCGCACGACAATCAACTGGCAAGAGAAGAGCTACCTGTTGAAGGCGTGGTTCGAGTTCAGCGTGAAGAGCGAAGTCGCGCACTTCGAAGTGCCCTTCGGCGTTGTCGAAAGGAGGACGATCCCGAAGGATCGCTGGGACGAGGCCAAGTACGAGGTTCCCGCCCTCCGCTGGATGGACCTATCCGACGGAGAGCGCGGCGTGGCGATCATCGCTCCCACGAGGCACGGCTACAGCGTTAAGGGGTCGAGGGTTGGGTTAAGCCTCCTCAAATCCCCAATACACCCGAACCCGTGGTCGGACCTCGGCCGCCACGAGATCGTCTACTACCTCTACCCGCACGCGGGAGACTACAAGGCTGGGAGGGTCTACGAGAGGGCTTACGAGGTTTGGGCTGGGCTCAAGCTGGTGGAGAAGAAAGCGGAGGGAGGCAGCCTCCCCGCATCGGCGAGCGCCCTCGAGGTCGGCCCTGGCATCATCGTAGAGGCTGTGAAGCTGAATGAGGCTGGCAACGGCATCGTTGTCAGGCTGTACGAGGTGGAGGGGAGGGGACGCGAGGTAGCACTGAGGCTCCCCTACCACTTTGACGTTTACGAGACCAATCTTCTCGAGGAGGACCCCAAGCCGGTAGGCAAGGGTACCAGCGTAAGACTGAGCTTCAAACCATTCGAGATCAAAACCCTGCTTCTCGAGAAACCCCAGCAACGCTAAAGCGCGAAGATTGTGAGGAGAGCTCTCGCGTAGCCTCGTAGACCGGCGCAACGCCCCGGTCGTTGGCAGGAGGCTTGCCGAACCGGGAGCCCCATAAATCCCATAAAACCACGAATCTCTGCCATCCATTATTGCGAGGGCTCAGGTTGCTAACCTGCAAGGGTCCTGAAAACTTGCGGCGAACCTCCCTGCATCGCTCGGGAACTCTCTACAGTAAAGAGGCTTTACGTCTCCTGACGGCGCGTAGTAAAGCTCTGCTAAACGCATAGCCCGAGGGGTCGACCAGCTTCAGCTTGGCCACAGCGTACTCGTGCACGAAGTCATTAGCGTGATTCCAGCGGCTTCTGATGAGTGCGCATTAAGGAAGCTGGGTTCTTCACGCTCGTTTTCGCTCGCGGCACATGTAGGCTATAAGGCTTGAAGCCGCGGAGAGAGCCGCGAAGATCGTGAGGAGAGCGTTGTAGCCCAGCTTATCCATCACTAGGCTCGCGATCGTGGGCGCTGCGATGTTGGCGAGCGAGAAGACCATGTTGTAGGCGCCGTACGCGGTACCGAGGGATTGCGAGAGCTCAGCCACGAGGGCGCTGCTCGACACGCTGAAGGACCCCCATACGAGGCTGTAGAAGCCCATTAGCGCGAAAGCGTGGAACGCGTTTGAAGCGAAGCAGTTGAAAGCCAGGTAGAGGGCAGCGAGCAGTAGGCTGAGGGAGAAGACGACCCACCGGCTCACCCTCCTCGCCAGCCGCCCGAACGCTATAATCGATGGGACCTCCAGCCAGCTCGTGAAGCTCAACGTGAGCATCGCTGTTGCCGCCCCCAGCCCTAGCTTGTAAGCGTAGTGAGGAGGGATGTACAAGTTCTTGATCACATCAACGCATATGAAAACGAACACGAGCAGAAGGAGGGCTAGAAGCTTGACGTTGAATGCGAGCCTCCCTCCCCTCTCCCGCCTCCCAGCTCGATCCCTCGCGCACTTGATTGCGGCCACGGTGAAGAAAGCCGTTACGGCGGACGAAATTAGAAAGACGGATTGTATGCCGAAGCGGTCGAAGACCTGCCCCGATACAGCCGTGCCCAAAGCCCACCCGAGTGAGCCCCCTGCCCAGAAGCTGCCCATAGCTCCGCTCACGTCGCTCTCCCCGCCGGCCGAAGCCATCACCAGCGTGAAAGTAGCTGAGCCCAGTAATACGGATACAAGGTAGAGCACAATTTGGCTGTAAAGGCTCTGGGGGATCGCGAGCAGGAGGAAAACGAGGGACTGCCCCACTCCACCGGCAAGCACGTAAGCGCGGAGCCTACCCGTTCTGTCCGACAAGTACCCCCAGAAGAGGGAGGATAGCGCACCGATCGCAGCGGCCGCGGTAAGGATCAACCCCCTCTCTACGAGGCCCACCCCCGACGCCTCCAAGTACAGCGGGAGCAAGGGGTAGAGGGATCCTGAGACGAACATGTACAGAGCGTTCACCGCGAAGAGAAGCCAAAGCTGCTTCACGAATGCCCGTTTCCGAACCCATTAAAAACAGAATCGCTGAACGAGCGATCGGTGCTACAAAAGAGAGTAGCGAGCTGCCGGTGTACCCGTGCGCCATTCACCTTCTCTTGTAGAGTAGGCAGCCCAGCACCATCACGAGCAGCGTGCTGAGCCAGACGATCCAGTCGTTGAAGCTGACGGCCAGGAAGGCGATTATCAGAACATTCGCGATCGCTGGGAGCAGCGGTACTCTGCCGATCGATAAGGGGACCCTGAAGGGCCTGGCCGCGTCGGGCTTCCGCACGCGGAGCGCGATCAGGGACGCGTTCACCAGGAGGAAGGCCATTAGGACTGCCAGACTCGAAGTTTTACCGACGAGATCTATCAGCTGGTACTCGAAGCCCCCGATTTTCAGCTTCCAGCCCGCAGCTTCCGGCAAGTACTCGGTGATCAGGATCACGAAAGCCGCGATGAGGCCGGAGAGAGCCACGCTAACGTGCGGGGTTCTCCGCCGTTTATCCACTAGGCCGAGCCTAGGCGAGGCCACATCCTCTCTAGCTAAACCGTACGCTAACCGGGATGCTGATACGAGGAAACCGAGCGACGTGTTCGTCGTGGCGAAGAGCGCGATCACCATCAGCAAGCTTCCGGCTTCGCTCCAGACCCTGGATACAGCGACGGCTAGGGGGGCCTTGCTCACCCCCAGCTCCTCCCAACTCATCAAACGGACGGCCGCTAAGCTAACGGCCAGATACAGCATCGTTGTGACGGCTGTGGCGAGGACTATCGCTTTCGGCATTACTCTTTCAGCCTCTCTCGTCTCCTCGCTCAGCGTCGGTTGGAACTCGAAGCCGGTGTAGGCGAAGTAGAAGATCGCTGCGCCCACCATCACGGCGACGAGAGGGTCAACGCTCGGGTTGAAGGAGAAGTAGCTGGGTTGCCGTAGCGGCTTAAGGAAGCCGAAGGCTATAACGATCAGCAACCCAGTCGCTTCAACGAGTGTGAATATCGAGGAGAGCGCCGCCGACTCCTTAATCCCCCACCAGTTCAGTAGCGTGAGAAGGGCCAGTAGAGCCAGCGAGGCGGGCACGAGGAGGCCGATCTGTCCGCTCAGCGCTACAAAGTAGCTGGCGAAACCCAGCGAGGCTGTTGCAGCGCCCGAAACAGCGCCGAAGAAGAGGAGCCATCCAGCTAGAAAGGCAAGTAGACGGTTAGCTGGGAAGGCCTCAGCGACGTACCTGAAGGTGCTCGAGGCGAAGGGGAACATGCTGGACAGCTCAGCGTAAGAGAGGGCCGTAAAGACGGCGATGAGACCCGAGAAAGCCACGCTCATCCAGACAGCGTCCCCTACGAGGCCCGCCGCTCGACCCACTAGGACGTATATCCCGGCGCCGAGGATCAAGCCGATGCCGAACAGTGTCGCGTACCACAACCCGAGCTCCCGCTTGAGCTCTCCCACGCGCCACGCGCTACACGCCGAGATAAAGAAGTGTCGCAGCAACGAATGCTATGCAGCCGTGTAGCGGCCATAACTTCTGATTACCGGTAACGAGGATGGGGTTAAAGCTTCTCTATTCTCAGCGCCGTCTCCATCGATCGCTTAAGCACGAGTTACCGATTGAGAACAACCATCCGCTTTATGGTGGGGCCGCCGGGACTTGAACCCGGGATCACCAGCGCTCTGTCGCTCTCTACCTCGGGGTACGCCCCCAGGCTGGCATCCTACCAAGCTAGACTACGGCCCCTAAGGGTGTGCCTCGCTAGGGGGGTTATAAACTATATCCGTACCATCACGGGGTTTTACCCGCAACTTTAACGCCCGTCTCAGGTAGACGCTGTAGAAGTCGAGCTCCGCTAAAGCCTCCACGTACGTCCTCCTCTCCCACACTCTTCTATACTCGTCACTCAACGCGTAGAGGAGCTTACCCTCTCTGAGCACTCGGAGCTTGAGGAGAGGGTCCGCCCGATCCAGCGCCACTACGTCCACCTTCTCTGGTGGCTCGAGGAGGGCCTTAGCGATTTCAAGGGAAAGCTCGATCTCGTCGGTTAGTGTTACCTCTCTACCGAAGAGTACGGCGATATCGTAGTCGCTATCCACCCTGGCTGCCCCCCGGGCCCTACTGCCGAAGAGGTAGGCGATCAGCACACCGTGTTTTCTAAAAACCTGCTGCAACCGGTCTGCTTCCCTGCTTTCAACGCTACTGTGTGGGTCTAAGCCTCTGTCTTCGCTCAATCTGAGGAGGACTTCGATACTCCTGACGACCGCAGGCAGCAAACCTTCGATTAGTGCGCCTAAATCCTCAAGCGAGATCCTCCTATAAGCGTGCGCCAGCGAGTTCCTGGCTTTCGCCACCGTAGCGATTGTTTCCTTAAGCTCAGAGCCAGCAAGCCCTGCCTCGACGAGTACTCCGCCGAGCTCCGAGTAGCTCGCAGGCTTCCTTAATCCAAGATCAGAGACCAGCATAGCTAAGGCGTCGAGGAAGTTTTGGAGAGCAGCGTACAGCTCCCATTTAAGCGCCGAAAGCTCGACTTTGCTCTTAGGGGGATATAGCTCTCGTGCTTTCTCAACGCACCTCAGGGCTTCGGCGAGCACGGCTTTGATCTCCATCGCCGCTAAGGTTGATCCGTCTCTAATAAAGGTAGCAAGTCGAGGAGGCTCTTGAGTCCGCGAACCCCGCTCCGGTCTACTACGTACGCGCAGATCCCGAGTGACCGTGGCACTCTACAGTCGGCCTCATCGTCATCGCCGACGTGGAGTAGCTCGCCCGGCTCGATCTTCAACTCGTCGAGCACCTTAAGGTAGAACTCGGGGGGTTTGCCCGGAAGCGCGTAGTCGGAGACGCTGGAGAACACGCGGGAGACGTGCTCCCGCAGCTCGGGGACTCGCTCGAAGACGACGTTGACGAACTCTCGGGAAGCGCTGGTGCAGACGACGATCCTGAACCTCCCGCTCGCCCACCTCAGCAGTTCGAGCGCGTCGCTGTAAGGTTTGACGAGTTGGGCTGCCTCTTGCAGTGCGTGGAGGAGCAGGTTGCCGTCAAGCCGGAACCTCTCGAACCAGTACCTAGGCTTGTACCAGCGGAGATCCTTGGGGCCTACCTCGTCGTACTGCTCCAGCACTCTCCTCTTCGCCTCGCTGAGCGGTAACCCCCACCTCTCCGCGTACAACCTCGGCACGAGCTCCAGCCAGAAGTAGTCCACGTAATCCCTCGATACCAGCGTACCGTCTAGGTCAAGCGATACGACCTTAACCCTCATCCCATCTCCACGGAGCGGTGGCGTTAAAAGAGCAGCGTTTGGGGGTTCAAGGATCAGGTGTGACATCTACGAGCACGGTCGATCGCCTCGAGAGGGTGGGGATCGAGCAGGTGGGGAAGCCGGCGCCGGGTTGGTTCAAGCCCACGCTCGACCCTAGCCTCTACAAGCCAATAAAACCCAACCGCGCGCTCGAGGTATGGTCTGGCGTTGAGGGCGACCTTTACGCTGCTAGAGTCCCCGACTGGCTTCCACCACCTCAGGCTAACTACGCCGTGTCAAGGGGGTTGATGGAAGAGCTGCTAACTGGGCTGAAGAAGCACCGCAGGGTGCTCGTGGTCCCCGACGCTGAAGTATCCTCCGGCGTATTCCTCTTGAACGAGCGCTTGAGGAGGATTGCTCAGGAGGCAGGGGTTAGCGAGCACGCTGACTTCCAGCCTCTCTCAACGCCGCCGGCCACCATCGCTGGAATCGTGGATGCGCTGCTGGAGGCGGGAACAGAGGAGATTCACATCCTCATAGATTCCCCCTGGCTTGACCCGCTCAGGGTTGCGTGGGAGGCCGGGTACGTTGAGGCTCTGTCGAGGCCCGAGTACGCGGGTCGGGTGTTCTTCGTGGACCCCTACGCCGGCAAACCTGAGCTGGAGCACCTTCCGATCAAGTGGGCGGAGGGCTTCGACACGGGCTTCTACAACCACGTGACCGTGCCCAAGGCGCTGCTCAAGGAGAGGTACGATGTGATCATAGTCGCAGCACCAGCGAAAACGCACGCGGTGAACCTCTACTCCCTCCTCATGCGGCTTTTCGGCCGCTTGTGGAGGGCTCCGAAGCTGAGGTGGCACCTCCTTGGTTTCCCACTGAGGCTCTTCGATAGCGACTACCTTTCGAAAGCCTTCGGCATCGAGGTTCCCGAGGGGAGGGGGTTCGAAGTGATACAGGTTGGCGAGCGGGCGATTATCTCCAACGGCTTCTCCTCTTCCGCTCCGCTCCCCGTCTGCGTTGAGGGTGGCGAAATGCAAGCCGTCTGCGACCCCTACGCTGGGCCCAGCAACCTGCTCCCCCTCCAGTTGAGCATGGGGTACTCGACGATCAGGTACCTGAGCTCCTACGCGACGGTGGTCGATGAGTTGGTTCAGAGCGGTACGAGACTGGTCGGCTTGGTCTCCGCGATCGTAGGGATGGAGGGTGAAGGCCCACTCATATACGGGGAGAGGAGGTTCGAGTACTTCGCCGTAGCCGGCGAGAGCCCGCTGGCCACAGAGGCTCTAGCGCTCGACGCGATGTTCGGGTACGGAGGGAGGGGGTTCGAGGGGGCCGTGCTCCGCTTGAACAGGAGGTTCTGCGAGGAGTACATCTTAAGCGAGGAGCTTGAGGAGGAGATCGTCTTCGAAGCGGCGGACCCCTGGACGCTGAAGCTGGCCGAGGAGCTTGTGAGGGAGGAGAGGGACCCGAGCCGCTACACGCTCACCCTACTCGACTTCTCTGGGAACGGAGAGGTGAATTCACCGTGGACCCTTCGGCGTGGCCCGCCCTTCAAGTTACCGAAGCTAGCGTACATCCCCCCGAAAACCTTAATGAAAGCCGTGGTGAGCGAAGCGAGGTTCTACAAGCGCGCACTCTACCCGGTGGAGAAAGGGATCACGGTTCCGCTGCCCGAGCTCATCGGTGCCTAGCTTCACCGCGTCCGTAGTAGCTTCGCGGCCTCCTACTAACGGCTGCAGAGATCGCGGAGATCTCCCGGCGTTAATTCCACCCCTTCCAGTTGCCCTCAGAGTTAAACTTCATCATTTTTGTTTTAATAATATTTTACGCTTTAAAGCTTCCCATTATCCTCATCATCCATAGGCGACGCTTTTGACGAGAAGGCTCGGCGCGCGTTACCGTAGTGCGCTCTAGCGCCTACTTCACGAGTTACTGCTAGCGAAGCAGCGGATGGTGTAGCTACTCCGGGGTTCACCGACGCTTGGCGAAACTCGCGTCTTCCAGCTGGGACCAGTAGAGGAGCAGCACCAACTCTTCCGGGTCGTATGGAGTTCCATCGGGGTAGAGCAGGTCGTGCTGCCAGATGCGGGGTGGAGCGTAGCAGGGGTTCTCGGGAGTGCAGCTCCAGTCGTAGTAGGTCTGTGTCTTTCCGGCTACGAGGCCCCAGAAGAACCACCCCACCCTATGCTTCGCGAGGATCGGGAGGATGGATGCAAAGGTGTTGCCCACCTGCCGGCGCAGGAACTCAGTGCAGAGGATCGGCCTACCGTACTTGAGAGCTTCAGCCAGCTTCCGCTCGAAGGTTTGAGGAGGATCGTAAGAGTGAAAGCTGATGACGTCCGAGAGTTCCGCGAACCTCCTGTGCATCTCGTCGCTAAAGTTCGCCCATAGCCCAACGGTTAAGGGCTGGCCGGTATCCGCCTCCCGGGCCCAGCTGAAGGAAGCCTCCACCAGGGGTAGGCTGCGCTCACCCATGCCCGTGTTGCCGGGCTCGTTGTAGATATCCCACGCGAGCACTCGATCATCGTCGGAGAAGCTCCCGATAACGTCTTTCACGTACTCCCTCAGTTTGGGCCAGAAGCTCCTATCGAGCACGCGGGAGCGGCCTGGGCTTGCAGCCCAACGGCTGTTGTGAACGCCGGCGATCGGCGGCTCTTGCGGGCCTGCTCGAGGCTCCTGGTTCCAGCAATCATCGAACAGGACGAAGAGAACCCTTATCCCATGGTCCTCCGCGATTTCGAGGAATCGCTCCACCCTCCTTTTAAAGCCCTCCCGGTCCACTTCCCACGCGAGGTAGTGGAGGAATACCCTTAAGCTGTTCAGGCGTAGCGCTTCCGCCCAACCGAGTTCCTCATCGATCGTTCTTTCATCGAAGGTTTCAGCCTGCCACATCTCCAGCTGGTTAACAGCTGTTCTGGGTATGTAGTTGCAACCCCTCACCGGAGCAACAGACTCGTACCACGCCCAAGCTTTTTCCACGCTCCACTTCTCCGAGTTCATGAGATTAGGACAAGAAGCCTGTTAAAAGAGGTTCCGCTAAAACACTCCTCACCGCTGGGTACCTCCGACTCTAATCCACGTAAGCACCCCTAAAGCCCTCAACGACCGGCTACTAGCGTGGATTAACGCTAGTGAAGCTACTCGATTGCGGGGATGGCTATAACGGCTACCCTACTAGGACGGAAAACTCGCTCGAGAGGCTGAAGGGGAGCGCTTCTGGGAATGAGCTCCTCCAACGTTTACCGGAGAGATGCTGCGTGAGAGAGCATGAAGAGGGGCTAAACGAGCTTTCTTAAAGCAAAGATGCAGGAGGTCGGGTTAAGAGGTGGGACGGCTGGCTCGGTGGAAAACTGTCAGTAGAATATGCGGCACGGTAGCGCAGCTGCTGAGTGATTGATGAACGAAAATAGTTTATCACCGTCCGCTAAAGGGGTGCTGTGTACAAGTTCCGCGCTGTCGCGTACCACGCGCCACCGGCTGCCGGAGACCTCGATGGCTACGTCTCGCGGCTGAGGCTGAGCGAGGTGGAGGCTTTCGTTAGGGGGCTTTCGAAGAGGAGGGAGGTATGGACGGTACGCGTCGTGTCCACGCCCCTGGAGGATGCGGTGCGAGCCTTGGGCGTGAGCGCTGAGAAGTACGTGGAGGAGTTCTACGAGGCTGCCAGAAGGGTTTCCGGCTACGTTGCGTTCCCCCTCACGAAGCCCCGAGCGGAGCTGATCATCGATCTCGCGGCGAGCTTCGACCGAGCCTACTTCTCCGTGCCCTACGCCGAGAATTGGGAGGGCGAGATAATCAGCGTGCTCAGGCAGCTGCCGGAGAAAGCGGGGTGGGTATCGGCTTCCCGCTTCGCCGTCTCGTTCGGGGAGCGGCCGGTGACAGCCTACTTCCCTGTGACGACCAGCGAAGGGGAGGGCTTGACGCTCAGCCTACTTTACCCCAGCCACGCCGCCAGACTGCTCGACGAGGGCTTGACGCTCGCGGACGCGATAAGAGAGACCGCTCTCGAAGCCTACCGGTTGGCGTACGAGGCTCTCGACTCCTCGGGCTCCAAGCTGGCCCTCCACGGCATCGATCTATCGCTCTCCCCCTGGGACACGGACAGCGTGGCCCTGCTTCTCGAGAAGCTGCTCGACGCACCGCTCTTCACCCCCGGCACCTTCCAGCTCCTCCACGCTGTGAACGAGGCGCTCACCATCCTGGCCTCCTCCCTCCACGCGCCGGGCTTCAACGAGGTTATGCTCCCCCTAGCCGAGGACGCGAGGCTGAAGGAGCTCTCCTCGGTCGGGCACTTAAGGTTCCGAGACCTCCTCGCCGTTACACCCGCGTGCGTTGCGGGGCTGGACATGGTCCCAATCCCCTCGAGCACGGAGGACCGCGTACTGAAGTGGGTGATGAGGGATCTCAGGGCAGCACAGAAGCTGAAAAAGAGGCCGTTGGGCATGCGCCTCCTCCTCGTCGACGCTGAGCCAGGCGAGGAGGTGGATCTAGGCATGTTCGGTAAAACACCCGTGCTCGACCCCCTCTCGTAGCGGTCTACGCGTGGAAATGCTGGATTCGTGCATCCGCCGATGATGCCCCTCCACCGGTCAACAACACGCCTTTGACCGGAGAGCCCGCTTTGCACTCAATTGCACTTTCAAGCGCAGAAACCTTAAGCGTGCACGCGCGATCAACGGTTTAAATCCGCAGTAATCGATTTCTTTCTCTCAGCTAGTAGAGCTTTGATATCCTCTATCAGTTTGCGAGTCTTCTCCATCTCTGTTTCCAGCTGTTCGACGTCTATTAAGCCCTCGTAGAAGGTTTCCCCGTGGAGAACCTTGTACCTAGCCATATACCTGTCAAGGACCCCCAGCTTCTCAACCCACTCATCCTTCTGCTCAATCTCCCTCAGCATTCTCCTTCTCTCAAAGTGGCTTGATGGGATCCTCTCCATGAACGAGAGAATAAGCGCGTCCACCGCCTGCACAACCGCGTTCCAGGCTTTCTCAGCGGAATCCCTTATGCCCAGAGGGTCTCTCTTGGCCACAGCTTCAGCGAATTCACTACACGCTCTCTCGTAAAAGTCCTCAGCCATCTTGATCAACAGCTCCGCGTTTAACTCCGTGGCGCCAGCCTTTGAGCTAGTCGCCACACTACCTCGCGCTGGTAAAAGTATGACCGTTATTCACGTGTTAACCTAAAGTCGGTTAGCTGTGAACAGGCAGCGATCTGGATTGATGAGAAGATGTATCGGATCCCAGAAGTACTGAAAGGAAGCCATCTGCGAAAGAGCCACGACGAATCCCGCAAAACTTCTCCTGGAAATGGAGACATCGACCTCCATCGGCTCGAAGCTGAGGCTCTAACATTAATAACAGTGGACAAATAAGTGTAGAGTTTAAACTATAGCTTCGAAACAATTCCAGCTTTATGGAATTGTTTTTATCCAGCTGACTCTTTTAAAGTCCTCATCGAACGTGGCAATCGAGGATACGCCTAACCTCTCTGCCACTGCCAGGTGGAGCGCGTCAGCAGGTAGAAGACCAAAAGCCTCCATGTAGTGCAAGCTCTTCAACCAATCGCTGTAGAGGATCGCCTCGACTCTCAGCCCTTTCGCAGCGAGGTACTCAACGTAATGAGAGAACTCATCCACAATCCTAAAGCATTCGGCTCTCACCTTCTCGTCTCTCGCCAGCTTCTCCCTTATCCTCCAAATGTCCTTGGAGTTTAGAAGGGAGCTCGCCGCGGCTATGAGAAGCTTGAAAGAGACTTCCTCCAGCACCAGCGGTGTCGTGTAAGCTAGTACTTCGCTTTTCTCAACCGCTTCCAACAACCTTTGCGCTACATCGGCGCCCTCCTCGTTGAGGAGAAGCTTCAGGAAGATTGAGGAGTCAATGAAAACCTTCACGATTTAAACACCATGTAGGCTTCCTCAAGCTCTCTGAGCGTTAGATTGCTCTTAACCAGACCCCTCATCCTTGAGGTTACGGATTCTCCCCCCGTAGAGGCGATGAAAGCCTTCATGGCCCTCCGGAGAGCTTCGCTTCTCGTCAACCCCAGCTCTCTCGCTCTTCGCGTAAACTCGGTTAGCAACTCCTCTTCAACCTTCACGTATAAACCACGTTTCCTCATATGCGTCTCCTACTATACGTATATACGCTTGTATATATACCTTAGGCACACTGGAGACCTCATGGATTCTATCGCTCTTTCGAGCATGCTTTCTCATAATCGTAACATTTTCTAAATTTTGTTTAACTAATGCATTAATTAAGATAGTTGAACCAAAAAGAGGGTACTCCTCGAACCCTCCCCAACCTTTCTTCCGAAGTCCAAAACGTTTGCCTCCCCGCTATCAAGGCTGCAGCTCCTTGAAGGCTTTCTCCACCCATTCCTCGAGCTCTGGCTTAGGCATCGGGTAGGCGAAGACGGTAATCCCCCTAGCGCCGTTCTCGAGCGCCAGCTCGAAACCCCTTTTCAGCTCCTCGTAGCTGTCCATGAAGTCCACCTTAATCCCGGCCGAGATGGGTAAGCCTCTCGACGCGCACTCCCTGACAGCTTCACCGATCCACTCCACTCCTTCCCCATAATACTTGTGGTAGATCATCGGGTGGTAGTAGTCAAGGCCCCAACTCGGCCAATCCTGCCGCACGTAGCTGAAAGCGATCCTCGGCGTGGGGAAGACGGCTGCGCTCACCTCCATGCTCGGGTAAGCCCGCTTCACCTTGCCCAGCACGTACCGCACAGTCTCGGTGACCTGACGGGCCCTCCACTTCGTCCAATCCTCGTACAACTCGCTCTCAAACGGTATATCCCTAGGGTCGACCCCCCTTTCCCGCAGGTACTTGCTCCTGCAGGACTCGCAGTAGCAGTAATCGAACTCCGGTTTCACCACGTCTTCGAGGGGGACTCCCTGGTACCTGGATCTGAGGGCTTTGGGCAGGAGAGCGTCGGGGTACCTGATGTAGTCGAAGTGGAGCCCATCGACCTCGTACCTCTCAGCCACTTCGAGGAACAGATCAGCCAGGTTCTCCCTTACTTCCTCACGGCTGGGGCACAGCCACTTGTAGTGCGGCACGTAAGGCGGTCTATCAACGCACGAAACCCCTAACTTGTTGACCACGTAGAGGTTTCTACGGCTCTCCTCGAACTCCGGGTTCGGGTAGCAGAGGCTGACGATCCAAGCGTGAACCCCCAACCCCCTCCTCCTAGCCTCTCCGATAAACCTCCCGACCAGATCGCGACCCCTGAATCGAGGAGGTTGAGCGCGAACACTACTCGGGTACAAGGGCCCTCCAACTGTAGCCACGAGGGGGAGAACTTCTTCAAAACCGAGCCTGGCGATCTTGTCTACCGCCTTCTCCGGCTCCGAGTGGAGAGCCTCCGTGCTCACCCAGCAGGCCCTCCTGAAGCCGTTCATCAAGCTGAAGCTCATTCCAGGCTTTATTTGCTGGTAATGCTTAAGGGGGCTCAACCGAAGGTAGCTTGTGCGCGTGCTCTACGTTGGGGATTCCGGCCTCGTCTTCGGGCCGCTGATTTTCGAGAGCCCCTTCCTCATCGAGGTTAAAGACGCCTACGTGAGGGAGTGGGGGTCCTACCTGATCGAAGCCGTGAGGAGGGAGGATCCGAGCATCGAGTTCGACTACCTTCGCACGGTTGACGCCTACAGGCTATTTCCGCGCGACTATGAGGGCTTGAGGAGGTACGATGTCCTCATCCTCAGCGATGTATCGAGCGAGGTTCTCGCCTTCTACCCCGAGTTCTTTCCAATCGAGCAGTTGAGGGAGGCGGAGCTTCTGGAGAAGGGGAAGTACGTCGGGATGCCGAACAGGCTGAAACTGATCAAGCGATTCGTGGAGGACGGCGGGGGACTGCTGATGTGCGGCGGCTGGTACTCCTTCTCCGGGCGCTTCGGGCAAGGAGGCTGGTACGGTACCCCCGTTGCCGACGTGCTGCCAGTCGAGCTGGAACCAGTCGACGACCGCGTTGAAGCACCCGATGGCGCTTTCGTCAGGTACGCGAGCCCCTACCACCCCGTAACGCGCGGGATCGCCTGGGAGACGTGTCCACCCTTCCTCGGCTACAACAGGCTGAAGCCGAAAAGAGGCGCCGAGGTGCTGGCAAGGGTGGGTGAAAACGGGGATCCCCTAATCGTTGCCTGGGAAAGGGGGTTGGGGAGGGTGATTGCCTTCGCGAGCGACCCTGTCTTACACTGGGGTATCAACTTCGTCAAGTGGGAGCAGTACGGGCGCTTCTGGACGCAAGCTCTCAAGTGGCTGGCCAAGCAGCTATAGCTCGTAATCACGAGGTACCAGCACCGTTGATACTTGCTCTCGGTGCATGCTGAAGGCGGCAGAGACTGGTACGGAGTAACTGTGCCGCTTGATCCGCTCGCCAGCGTTACCACTCTAAGGATGAATGCGAGATAATAAGGAGAAAATTTTTATTAACCTCTTAGGATTATTTTACCTTTGGGAAGGTAAGGTGGAGAAACTGAGATTGCCGCAACCATTGATCATCGTAGTCCTTGTAGCCTTACTCAGCATTTGTCTAGCTTACCCAAACTCCGCCGAAACGCTAGCGCTTCCAGTATCGAGGGGAGAAGCATCACCGGGTAGTTCTGGGGGGCTAATAATAGGAAAGCGCGACGTTCGGGTAGAGGCTGTTCAACCGAGGAAAATAATCGAGTGCCATCAGGGGTGTGGCAGTCCGGTTTACTTCGTAACTTTCAAGATGCTGGGGAAGATACCGGCTGAGGTTAGAGAGCTGCAGAAGGAGAAGTGGGCATCGTTCCCTCCGAAACCTGTTAAGCTCTCATTCCACCTATTCACGAAGACTGGAGAACGTGTAATGCCGTTAGAGGCCGGGATGTACCGCGGTTACATCGAGTACGAGGGAGGCTATAGGATCCCTATCGTATGGGAAACGATTGAGCTATCCGACCTTGAAAGCGTAGACGCTGTTGTAACATTCGGTATAGGGGGGACGCTAGCCCCCGGCTACGGAGACGAGTACGGCGGTTACACTCTCGTGCGCGTCGAAGTGGAGGTGGATTGGTGGCCCTCCAGCGGACCGTTGTTCATCGGCTTGGTCGACCACGATGTTGATCCTTACACAGCCTATGGCGTAAAAGTGTATGGTGGTAGCGTGAGAGTCACCCTATACCCGCCGTTCAGCCAGTACCATTACCACACGCTTGTGGTAGGGAACCTAGGCGATAATACGGTAAGCTACTCTGGCCACGTACAGTGGCAAACAGCCCATAAGTACGAGCCGGCTAGCGGCAAAGGAGGGTAAGAGAGGTATCAACACAGGAATTTTTAAACCGGCTTTTTTAATTCTCTAACCCATTAAGGTGCTTGCGAAACCTCTCCGCTTACTGGAACCGGTTAGGGAAGGATGGCGATGCACCGAGAATCGCTCCGCTACAAGGGCCCAGGCTGCAGCCCCTACGCTGGCAATTTGGGAGCCTAGCTTGCCGCGGCGCGTCGCTTCCGCGCGTTGACGAGCGCAGCTACTAGACCCGCCGCCGCTAGCATCGCTGCTATCGCGGCTAGCGTTGGGAGGTTCAGCTGAGGTGCGAGCTCGGGATTCCCTACTTCTGATTGCGGCCCCCTCTCTACGACGTTAACAGTGGTTGCGCATGATGTTTGCCGACCGGCGGAGTCCTTCAAGAAGGCCTCGATAGCGGCGGTTCCTGGAAGGCGCACTCTCGTTCTAAAGACTTTCCTCACAGCGTCCCACGGGCCGCTGCTCCTATCCCAAGCAAAGTACCCCGTTTCCCGCTGCTCGCCTGCACGGATCTCGAAGCGAACGGCCTTGAGGGGGAGCGGGCTCTCGGCTTTGATGGCGACGAGGAAGTACTCCCCGGCGAGCACTTCTGATGGTTGAGAGAGCAGCTCTAGGGTGCAGAAGGGGGCTGGAAGCCTGAGGACGCTCTCCAGCTGGCAGGCGGTCAAGGGGCGCTCATCGATGTTTCCGGGGCCAACCATGTACGGGTCGTCCGCATATCCGTCACCGTCCCGATCCTCATCGGAGCCATCGCTCCAATAGTTGCCGCCTTTATCGCTAGTCCACCGGTTCTCGCCACAGCCCGCGCTAGCCTGCGCCCTGTTGGCGATGAAGCAGTTGCCTTGAACAGTGTTGCGGGCGGAGCAGGCGAGCCAGAGGCCGAGCCCGTTCCGCAGAAGGGCGTTCTCGGCCACCAAGTTGCCCTTCGACTCGTAGAGGTAGATGCCGACGTCGCTGCCCTCCACCCAGTTTCCCCGGATCGTGTTGTTGTGAGAGGTGTGCAGCATGATGCCCCAGATGTTCCGCGAGAGCGTGCAGTTCTCCACGGTTGTGCCGCTCGACTCGTACAGTAGGACGCCGACGCTCGACCTCGAGATGCTAAGGTTGGCGACACGGACGCCCCGGGACCGCACCAGCACCACCTGCCCGGCTTCCCTCACTTCCCCGCCCTCCACCTCCTCGAGGTACACGAGGGGTCTCCCGTTCACGCTGTTGTTCGAGATCGTGTTGCGGAAGGAGGCTCTCACGTATACCCCGCAACCCCACAGCTCGTTCTCAACCACCTTCGCGCCACCGGAGTAGAGCAGCATTAAGCCCCACGAGCTATTGACGACAGTGCTGCGCGCCACCGTCACAGAGCTCGAGTTCATCACGTAGATCCCCCACACGCCTCCAACCACGCGGTTCTCCGCAACCTCGACGGAGTGGGAGAAGAGCAGGTTCACGCCCGTGACGGTGTCGACGAGCAGGTTTCCGATCACGCTGACACCCGTCGAGTTCACCACTGAAACACCCTCAGAGCACTTCAAAACCGTCACGTTGCGCATCTCCACGCCCTCCGCCCCCGTGACCATTACACCCAGCTGGAAGGCCTCAACAGCCAGGTTTAGCACTGTGACGCGCGACCCCCTAACGATGACTCCCAGCGTGTCACGCGCCCCATCACCCTTCAGCCTGTGGCCGTTACCGTTCAGGATGATGCCGCTCGCCTCAATCACGATTCCATCGCTACCCCATGCCTCAAGATCTTCGGTCAAGTAGTACACGCGATCCACACGCCTTACGGGCGCGCCATGTGGGCTGATGCTCCCGTCGGGGAGAATGCGGATGAGCCACCTCTGCGAGGCCTGCGCTTGCAAGCGTTGCCCGTAACCGCAGATGAGGGCCAGCGCAACTACGGAGGCTACCAGCACGGTTAAACCGAGCCTGAGCACCGAGTTGACTACCCTTGATCACTTAAGAACCTCTCGGGCAGCCTCCTCAACGGCTTTAACGACGCGCTCCAGCCTAGCCTCATCCTCAGTTAGCAGCTCGTAGTGAGGCAGCCAAGCTACAGAGGCGCAAGCCTCCTCCGCGTTCCTCAGGTAAAGCCCATCGTACAGCCCGCTCGGCAACCCCCAGTACGGGTCCCTGAGGGCCGGCTGCTTGTAGAGGGGTTCCACGTAGCCCTCAGACAGGTTCACCCCTCTCCTCCTCGCGGCCTCCACGAACTTCAGCTTCAGCTCCACGCCCCTCCTCGCGGCCTCGGGAACCTTGATGTAGGTGAAGTAAAAGTTCCAGTCAACGTGCTTCGGCGGCTCGAGGACCTCGATCCCATCGACTCTCTCCAAACCCTCCGCTACGATCCTCCAGTTCCTCCTGAGGGTCTCCAGCATCCGATCCAGCCTCTTCAGCTGGCCCAGCAGGACGGCGGCCTGGAACTCGGTCATCCGGAAGTTCCACCCCATCCTGGGGTGCTCGTACCACTTGCCCCCCGCCCTCCTGCCCACGTGGTGGAGCGACCAGATCAGCTCGTGCAAATCGTCCCGGTTGGTGAGCACGATGCCGCCCTCGCCGGCCGCCATTAGCTTACTCAACTGGAAGCTG
>JAVYWK010000020.1:0-35286 GCA_038727095.1 Thermofilaceae archaeon
TAGAGCTGCAAGCCGAGCTCGAAGTACTTCTCGAAGGCCAGGAGGAGCGTACCTGAGAAGCCCGTGTCCACCTTAGCCTCCACTTCGACCCGCCTCCGGCCGGTGGGCGTGTAGACCACGAGTGGGATTACCGGCGCGGGAGGGCTCTCAGCGCTGCTGTAGTAGCCCCTAGCTACAATTCCACCAGGCTCCAACCCAGCTCCACCTCAGCTCTCCCTCTCCTAGCCGCTGAGAGCTGCTCAATAACCCCCTGACTGGCTCCCACCCTCTCAATGGCTGCCGCCGCCTCCTCAAGGGTTGGGAAAACTCCGAGGAGCTTGCCCCCCGCGAAAGCCGCGTAAAAGCCCTCGTGACTCCTCACGAGCTCCTCGCGAAGCTTCTCGAAAGCCCTCCTGTTCAGCTCCGCCTCCCTCTCCACTTCCTCTGCCAAGGCGTGAAACTCGGGCTTCACGGAGAGCCAGAGCCTCAAAGCCTCCTCAAACGCATCTTTAACTCTAATGCCTCTGAGAGCGGCAACTGCCTTAACCCTCCTGTAGAGCTCCTCGTCCAAACCCCTCACTCCGACTACCCTCACGCAATTGAAAACAAGTTTACATGTTATAAAGTTAACTAGTTAATTCACCTCTAGCTTAACCGAAAGCGCAGTGACGCTCCCCCTTAGGGCCTGTGGGGTTCCGTCCATGATCGGGGAGAGCGAGCATTTCAGTGTGACAAGGGACGCTCAGCCGGGTGCGACGCAGCGTACGTCGGCTACTTGCAGGCCTATTCGAGCGTACAATCAACGTGCCCGTTCCGACCCGTTTCTCCCGGCTCCAGTCGGTGAGCGGGTTACTCTTTCTCGGCTGAGGCCAAGTGCTCGCTTTGCCTTTCACCGATGGAGCGTGATCCACCACTTCCTCGTAAAACAGTCTTCGAGCAGCGGCACGTTTTGTAGGGTGCGCGTTAGGGTTTTGAGGCACGTCCCGAGAGGCGCAGGCGATAGCCAGATGGGGTTTGCGGATGAGGGTTTTGGTGATTCTCGGTACGGGTAGGGAGGGGCGTAAGTCGGAGCTTGTGGCGAGGTTCGTTGTTGAGGGTCTTCGGGAGCTGGGTTTTGACGCTGAGCTGATCGATGTGAGGGACTACCCGTTCTGTTTTACGCGTAGGGGCGACGGCTCAGCGCAGGTTGAGACTTTTCGGAGGAAGATTGTTGAGGCTGAAGCCCTCGTGATCGTATCGCCCGAGTACAACCGGAGCTACCCTGGTGAGTTGAAGATGCTTCTAGATACGCTGTACGACGAGTACGCCGATCTACCCGTTGGCATCGTAACCGTATCGGCTGGATGGGGTGGCTCCGGCGTCCTGAGCGAGCTGAGGCAGCTCTGCTTGAATCTAGGCATGCTCCCGGTGGGGCACTTTGCGGTCCAGAATGTCAACCAGTTCCGATCTGTGGATGATCTTTCTAAAATGTACAGGGATAGCCTGGTGGAGCTTGCTCAGCGCATGAACCGGTACGCAAGGGGGCGCTAGCCTCGATCACGACTCAGGAGAAAAGTATTCAGTGGCGCTGCGCAACCGCTGCTTAATAGTTGACGTCTGCGTTGGCCGCTAAGCATAATATCGTGGGATCCCCGCTCCATCGATGTTCGTCTCGATAAGGGATTTCACGGTGAGATGGGTTGGCTATAGCAGCCTTTTTGACGGTTTGAGAGATCTTGGCATCAGCAGTTTCGAGCTTTACGTGGATCGAAGCTTGAAGACCAGCAGGTACGTGGATATGGGGTACGAGGTTATGCTGGGCTTCGATGTCTCCACGAGGGAGAACAGGGTGAAGCTGAGGCGCCTTCTGGAGAGCGAGGGGGTCGGTGTTTGCGCCGTGCTCGTGGAGAACGACTTCTCCATGGAGCTGGAAAAGGAGGTCGAGTACGTTGTTAGAGCCTGTGAAGTGGCTTCAGATCTCGGTGTGAGCGTGGTGCGAATCAACGCTGTCATGAGGGAGGCCGCCGGCTACCTGCTGGAGGACTACATCGATAGGACGGCGAGGGCTGTGAAGGAGTGCTTAAGGAGGTGTAACGGTCTTGGAGTCAGCCTGGCCGTTGAGAACCACGGCACGATAGCTAACCGAAAGGAGTTCCTCGTCGGGCTCCTGGAGAGAGTGGGTAGCGAATACTTCGGGCTAACGCTGGATACGGGCAACTTCTACTGGTACGGCTACCCGCTAAACCAGGTGTACGAAATCATCAGCGAGCTGGCTGGCTACGTGAAGCACACCCATGTCAAGAACGCCCGCGCGCCACCCGGTAGAGCTCAGGAGGTGCGGAAGCCCGGTGAGGTTGAAATGGCACCCCTGTACGAGGGGGATATCGACCTCCCGCGAGTGCTATCGACGCTCAGGAGGGCGGGCTACGATTACGATGCAAACATCGAGGATGAATCCCTAGGGGACTTCGCGGGGGAGGAGAGAAAGATGGTCTTGAAGCGGGACATCTCTTACATCAAGAGCATCATAAGCAGCCTCTAGCAGGTTGCCGATTGCTCTGCGTGCACCGGCTTACGGGCTTTCACGATGGCCGGCTTCTGAACATTGGGTGGTCGAGCATTTCGGGGTGAAAACCATTTTGGAGCCAGCGTTGGTGTGCATTCGTGAAGGCTGAAGTCTACGGCTTTGAGGTTTCCTTCAGCAGGGTGAGGGTTACACCCGAGAAGCCCGTCTACCTGGCCGGTCTCGCGCGCCCTCGGGTCAGCAAGGGTGTCCACGACGACTTGTACGCGAGGTGCATGCTGATCTCGCTGGGCAACGCTTCTCTAGCTCTCGTGGGGGTCGACTCGATAGGGCTGCAGTACTGCGACGTGAAGGTAGTGAAGGAAAAGCTACTGAAGCGCAACATTCACGCGATAGTGGGGTCGACGCACGACCACAGCAGCCCCGACGTGATAGGGCTCTGGGGACCTGATACCGAGACCAGCGGTGTCGACCCCGAGTACGTCGGCTTCCTCCGCGAGTCGATCGTGGAGTGCGTTGAGAAGGCCGCGGAGGATTTGAGGCGAGCCAAGCTGGAGATCGTACTAGCGCGCCTCCCCGATGGGGTTGCGAAGAACACGAGGGATCCGGGGCTCATCGACAGGGACGTTGTAGCGCTGTTCGCTGAAGCCCTCGGTGGGGAGAGGCTGGGCGTACTGGTGAACTTCGGGCTCCACCCGGAGGTTCTATGGAGCGATAACCTCCTGATCACCGCCGACTTCCCCTACTACATGTTGTCAAAGCTCGAGAGGGAGTACGGCGGGACGGGGGTCTTCCTCAACGGTGCTCTCGGCGGAATGGTGACCCCCGACGTTACGGAGCATAGCTTTGCTGAAGCGGAGCGGGTGGGTGCCTCGATAGCGGAATCGGTCTTGAAAGCCGCGGGAGCCAGATCCACGGCCTACTCCTCCCCCTCGCTCACGGTGTTTTCGAGAGAGGTTGAGCTGACCGTCCAGAACAAAGCCTTCCTGGAGCTGGCTGAGAAAGGCGTGGTGAGGAGGGCCGACCGACGGGGGGATAGGATTGCCAGCGTCGTCAACTACTTCAGGATCACCCCCCTCCTTGAGGGAGTCAGCCTGCCGGGCGAGCCTCTCCCGAGGCTGGGGCTAGAGGTGAAGTCGATGCTTAAGGCGCCGTTCAGGATGCTCGTCGGGCTGGGAGACGATGAGATTGGGTACCTAATCCCGGCTGAGGATTGGACCGAGGGTAGGTATGAGGAGAGTATGAGCTTGGGATACCACGCCGCGCCACTACTGCTAGGGGAGCTGAAGCGCCTCCTGGAGCTGGCGGGTTGCACGACGTAGCGGGCAGCTAGTGCGGTTCCCAGCATGAACGGCTCCTCACCTCTCAGGCCGCCGCGGCTCCTCCGCCTGCGCTCCTTCAATGTAATGCTTTTATAGCTCGTAAATACTGTAATGCAAGTATGGCCGTGATCACCGTTCGGATCGACGAAGAGACGAGGAGGATGATGAAGCAGATCAGGATCAACTGGAGCGAGTTCATCAGGAGCGCTGTGAAAGCCAAGATAGAGGAGGAGAAGAGGAGGAATCTCGCGAAAGCGCTCCTGTTAAGCGAGAGGCTCAGGAAGAAGAGCGCGGGCGAGCCTCCAGCTGAGGAGATTGTGAGAGCCTTCAGGGAGAGCCTCTATGCTCGAAGCGGTGGTTGACGCGAGCGTTGTTGTCAAGTGGTTTGTGGAGGAGGAAGGATCGGATAAGGCGCTGGAAGTTCGAGACCGCTACGTTAACGGTGAACTGAAGCTGATCGCTCCTGAGCTCCTCCCTTTCGAGGTCTTGAACGCCCTCTACTACGAGAGGCTGTTCACAATTGGGGAATTGAAGAGCGTCGCGGAGGCGTTGGACGCCTTCTTCTTCGAGCTGTACCCCCTCAGAGGTGAGTACGCTAAGCTGACACTGGAGGTTGCGCAGGAGAACAACATTACGATCTACGATGCCGCCTACGTATCCCTCGCGATACTCAAGAACACTCGCCTCTACACCGCAGACGCGAAGCTAAAGGAGAGGTTGACCGGGAAGCACTCAAACTACGTTACGCTACTAAAGTGACTTCGCTTCGTAGGCTGTGCATGACATAGCGCCAGAGCGAAACGGTGACCCGCTGCGATCGTGCTCCGATTTGTCCGATGCGTTGATGAGTGGGAAGTGGGAGGCTGCTCGATGCACACCCAAGCGCGCCCTGTCAGACCGATTAGAGCCTCTTTTACCGCTAAAGGATACATTAATCTGCGTTATTGATAAGCATAATCTTAGGATGGGTAAGGCAAGGCCAAGGAAGTGCCCGGTGTGCGGGGCTCCGCTGAAAAGCGGGGCAGGAGCGTGGGGGCACGCTTACAAGCACTTGGAGGAGGCAGCGCGGGAAGGCATAATCACGATGGAGAGAGTAGGCGGTTCGTGGGTGATTCGCTACAACGATAAGACGATCATAGGGGCCGGCTGGACCGCTTTGGAGGAGCTAGCTCCAGTTCTACGGAGCAGGTGGAGAGTGTGGAGCGAACGAGATGCATCTTCTATCATTTAACCGCACAAGGGCTCCGATGCGTGCTCGCTAGCCCTGAGGAGTGGAGAGCCCTATTGGCAAACGGCCGTAAACCACCCTGTCTAGGCGGCCAGGACGTGTGCCCCTTCCGGAATAGAGTAAAGGCGAAAGCCGTTCAGCGGTAAGGCGTGTTGGAATCCTCGAGCAAACAGCAGCTAACAAGTCCAACGCTGCTGGTGACTGCCTCAGCCGTCTTTGATAGTGAGGTAGCGGGAAGCTTTCCGTTAGAGTTGCTTGACTCCTGCGTTAACGAGGAAAAGATATTTTAACTCGCTTCCCCCTCTATCCACGGTGTCGGGCAAATCAATTACTTTCATCAGCATTAAAGGGGGTGTCGGGAAGACAACCATCTCCGTCAACATCGCCCAAGAGCTCGCGGAAAGGATCGGTGGCAGTGACAGGGTACTCGTCGTAGACCTTGATGCACAAGCAGGGAGCAGCCTCTACATTCTCGGCTATGACAGGTTGAGGCAGCTCGAACAGATGGGGAAGACGCTCTACCACCTGATGAAGGCCAAACTCGTCGAAGCTGGTGTTGACGCATCGGAGTACATCGTGCAGGCTGGAGGTTCTTGGAGTTCTAGACTACACGTGCTGCCTGGCAGCGCGAGGATCCTAGAGATCGAGCAAGAACTACTAGCCAGAAGAGGGGTTTGGCTGCTCGAGCTTCGCAGCATTATCGAGGAGCTTAAGAGGAAGGGGTTCCGCTACATCTTCGTTGACCCACCGGCTTCCTTTACTGCACTATCGAGAGCGGCTCTAGCGGCGTGCGACTACTTCCTCATCCCGGTCATCCCTGATGAGTTTGGGTTGAACGCGCTCGAGTTCTTTAGGAGCGACATCTTCAACAGCACGGTTTACGAGCTCGCTCGAACGCGTGATGCACTAGGATCGCGCTTGGAGCTTCCTGTTTGCGGTGGGATCTTCTTCAATAAGGTAGAGCCCAGAAGCAAGTTTCACAGCGAAATGATGGAGAGGATAAGGAGGGAGGCAGGGAAACTTAAGTTGTACAACAAGATCCCCATACCTGTGTATTCATCGTACCTACACGACTACATCGCGTACCCAAAGGCCCTTAACGAGCACGTACCCGTTAAGAAGCTGAGGGACGACTCGAGGAAGAAGCCCGTGGAGGAGTTAGCGAGGTTCTACGAGGAGTTCCATGAGTACGTGATCAACGATAGAGCTAGGGAGCTCAAATGACTCGCGACTTCAGAGATGAAAGCGAGGCTCAAATGTTCATCGGCTTCGCACTGAGGACTCGCGGTACGGTGTACTTCAGGAAGAGGATTCCCGGCGCAGGACTACCGGACATCGACATCCTCCTCGAAGCCGGCGAACTGATCGGCTACGAGGTCAAGTACTTCCCCGCCAGAGAGTCCCTCAAAGCCCACGAGGGGGTCGGCGAGACGCTGGCCATCCTCCTCTACGGCCTAGACAAGGCCTACCTCGTCCACGTCTTCGACTCTGGGCTCGGCAATAAGTATCAGGAGGCCGTCGCTCAGACCGCCAAGCTTGTCAGCCTACTCCCCATCGGGTACCTCTACTGCATCGGTAGAGCAGAGCTGAAGACCGTCAAGGAGCCTGAAACCAACCCCTTCCTCAACGATCCTCGAGTAAAAGGTATTAGGGAGAGGCTTCTGCAGGCGCTGAGCGGGCAATCCTCTTCTTAGTGCTGAGTACTTTGGCTACGGCACAGGTCGATCCACGTGCAAGCTGCACATGGTTGTAGCCGGGCGGGATGAACGCTACGATGCGGAAAACTTCCTCGTTCCTCGCGCTCACGCCCTCAGGCTACCTGGCGAGTGTAAAAGGCCTCCAGCTGCCGGAGAGGTGTGGAAGAGCCGTGGGTCGGCTGGCTCTAGCCTGCGAGCTTGGCTCGCGGTACTGCTGCTCGGCGGTTGAAGCGGGTTGCGCCCCGCAAGGGCGTCGTAAAGCATATGAGTTCCGGTGCGGAACTAGGTTCCGGTGCGGAACCGTGGCGCTTTTCGACCTTAGGCCGAAGACTTCAAGGAGGGATCTCTTCGGTAGGGAGAGGGAGCTCGAGCAGCTGCACAGGGCTGTGGAACGGGGCTTGCCGCTGATCGCGGTGCTTGGTGTGAGGCGTGTGGGGAAGACGAGCTTGCTGAAGACTTTCCTCGGCGAGGTTGACGGGATCTACGTGGACATGAGGGGGGTTGTCCGGAGGGTTGACCTCGAGGTTAGGGTTTCGGATGCTCTGGGTGAGTCGCTGGGGAGGTTGAGGAGGTTTCTTGAAGGCGTGAGGGGGGTGAGCGTCGCCGGCTTCTCGCTGGAGGTGAGGTGGAGAGGTAGGGACTCGGTGAGCTTGGCTGGGCTGCTCGAGGAGCTGAACAGGAGGGTTGAACGCTTCGTCTTCGTGCTTGACGAGGTGCAGGCTGCCCGCCCGCCTGTCTCGGCCGAGCTGAGGAGCTTGCTGGCTTACGCTTACGACAACCTTGACCGCGTGACGTTCATCGTGGCGGGCTCCGAGGTTGGGATGCTCAGGAGCTTCCTCAAGCTGGAGGACCCCTCCTCGCCTCTCTACGGGAGGGGCGTGCTCGAGCTCCCGGTGGAGCGGTTCAGCCCGGAGGAGTCGAGAGAGTTCCTCATCAGGGGGTTCAGGGAAGAGGGCGTAGAGGCGCCGCCCGAGGCGGTCGAGGAGGCAGTGAGCTTCTTCGACGGGATCGTGGGGTGGCTCGTCCTCTACGGGAGGATGTACGTCGACGGGGAGAGGAGCTTCGAAATGCTGAGGAGAGCTGCAGTGGAGCTCGCCCTGGAGGAGCTCAGCAGGCTGAGCGAGAGGGAGAAGCTCGTAGTGAAAGCTGTAGCGCACGGCTGCAAGAGCTGGGCGCAAGTGCGCAGCTACATTGCCGAAGAGACGGGGGTAGTCCTCCCGAAGGCCACTCTCTCCCGCATCATCGAAAAGCTGGAGAAGCTCAGCATCTTGAAGGATTACGAATTTCTAGACCCAGTGTACCGCGAGGCTTCCAAGAAGCTGTTGTCAGCCGTTAAACCTTGAAATGATGTATGTGAACTCGATGAACCACGCTTCACCTCGATAATAGGGGGACGGGTCTCAGGAAAGCTAAGAGCATCCTAGCTGACCGTTCCTTCATCTTCTCAGCCGGGGGCAGAGTGCAGGGCTCACTCTTTTCGTGGGCTGAGTGGTAGACCCCATCGCTGGCTAGCCTGCTTTGAGTGGCGGGTCCCCCTTAAGAGTGGCAGCAGGCTACCTTCTACTGTTTCGGGATACTAAAGCGCGCGAGTAGCCTGAAACATGTCCGCACTTTCTTCTCCACTACTCTGTTACCTGTCAGCTCCGCTCTCACCACTCTTTCTCGCCGACGTTCAGCTTCTCGAGAGCCGATTTATCGTAGGTATAGCCGCTGCTGATACCGGGTTCTAAGCTCTCGATAGTGTTAGCTGGATCGAGAAAGATGGCTTCATCCTTTAGGTCGGTGGAGTGCTTATCTCTTGTAATGATTCTAGCGTTGGTTTTCGGGTTGCTGCGAGGATGATTGATACCGCTACCCCCGGTTTCCCACTTTCTCTTTCCTCTCATATCTCGCCTGAAAGTTCAGCAGTACCACGCGTCGGGTTCGCGATCACCGTAAAGGCTGCGCGAATTCCAGCTTTACCCCTCCCGCCTTCAATCGTTTCCACTCCCCTCTCAACCTCCTTAAGCAGCCTCCATCTCAGCAACGACCGCTGCCGGAGTGGCTGAGTATCCCCCTTAATGTAACGCCCCGCCTTCCCTCCCATTTCTGAGCCCCAAAGTACTCTATCCACGCATAAAAGTCGATTAAGTAACCAGCTCGTGGAACCTAGCCTCACCCTCCTCGCTGAAGGGGAGGGATTCCGGTTCGAACTGAACATAGAGAACGTATCCCCACTTTCTCGATAGTAAAACCAACTCCATAACTCTCAGCCACTATCGCCGGCGCTAGTAGCCCGGTTCAGTTACAAAAGTTATCCTATCGAGCCCCAAAAAACTGTCTCTCAACGACCAAAGTTACCAGTAATTTTAGAAAACATAAAGTACGTTTCCATTAAAAGATGCTCCAGCTCATCTCTGATCATATACTTTAAACTGGAAAGTTAGTATCAGTCTAACCAGTATGATGGCAGAGTAAGCACTACGACTCCAGCTGGTGAAGTTTCGATCATCGACTCCAGTCGGAATGGACGAACACAACCGCTGCCCGAGTCATCAGCCCTCTTACCGTAGCGCACAGCTACCCTAACTAGCAGTTTATTCTATCGAGTGCAGCGTCGGCCGTGGTAGGCTGCGTGCAACCCCCAGGCTTCGTAACAGCTTTGAGTAAAACCGATCCAGATGCATCAACCCATAAACCCGCCGCTTCACTAGGTTAACTCCCCCGCTTGCCGCCTCCAGGCTTCCCTTGGAAGAAAGCACGCAGCTTACAGTATGAGCTTGAAGCAAGGAGGTTATCCCCAAGCAAAAGCTGGAAGACAAGCACCAGATACTCCCATATAAGAGGCCTTTCTCCCCAGCTTACCCTAATACCTAAACGGCTAAAATTTGCTAATCGAGTTTCGCTCCGCACTTCCAGCAGTACTTCGCCCCCGGTTTTCGTGGTGCTCCACAGCTTGGGCATGATGCAGCTGCACTCTTCACTTTCATACTCTCAGCCACTTCAACCCAGACTATCTTCCTCTCCTCCTTCCCGTTACTCCTTGCCACGATTGCAACCGGTACCTGACCGGATTTTCTCGGCTTCACCGGTACATCCACCACACCCTGAACTTCGCCGGGATTCAACCAGTCTACATCTCCCTCAACCGCTAGTGTAGATGGACGGTTCAACTTCATGCGCAAAACACCCCACTCACCCTCAACCAAACCAACACCTTCAACAGAAGCAATCAAGTTGGGAGCTTCCCCAAAACCCTCCTCTTCAGCTAAATCAACGGGAGCCCCACTGCTCCCAGGCCCCACTGGTGGTACGAGAGTCCTAGCCAGCCTCCTACGCCTCCAGACAGTGTATTCATGGGCAATGATGTACAATATTATAGCCAGCTGAGCTCCGAGCAGCAGCAGACCGATGAGCTCGAGCTCGCTCATCGAGTTTCCTACTCTTTCTCTTAAGGGAATTTATAAGTATTACTATATTTATTACTTAGCTGTTACAGGACAGGGGTTGGTTGTCCTAGGCTTAAGGTTATCCAATATTGAATGGGGGCTTTTTCTTAGAAATTGGCTGTACGCTGTGCGTTGCTCCTTTTTGGCTCAGAAGAGTCCTCTTCACTTTATTATGCGTCGGCCGCGCACGTGCTTAAGGCGATGGGACGCGCTAGCGCTAGGGTAGCTGCGAAGTGATGCGTGTTCTGCAGGGACGTGAGCGTTATCGCTTACCGAGATGAGCATCGTGCGCCAACCTGCGCCCAAGCTGTGGAGCACCACGAGAACCAGGAGCGCTGCTGGGAGTGCGGAGCTCGTTTGGTAGACTGGTAGGCAGCTGCTAGCGAGAGGAGCTGCTAACTTTTTTTTAAATTCATATGAGATTCTCTTTCATATTTCTCGATGGTAAGTCGAGGAGGATAATCTTCGGTTATCGATCATAAGGCTTACGAGTAGGATTTCTCGCACTGCCGAAAGCGTAACTCCCCTTTCACGAGACATTGTATGAATTGTAGCCAAGTAGGTCAAGCCTAGTTTTCTGTGAAAATAAGCACGCGAACCCCCCTTCTACAGGTATCGCTCTACCTGTGGGAAGCCCTTGGACGAGGGGACCGCCGAATATCGAGTTTTTGAAGAGCGCGTCAAGCCTTACGTTGGCAGATCTGTGAGAGGGTTGAAGCTAAGCCCTCAAGGATCTTTACCTCTCCAGCGCGTAATCAGGATTCACGATGAGTATGAGTGCTAATCGTATCTGGCGGTTTTTCGGCACGACCCTGCTAGATGTAGACGGAAGATAGGTGAGCTACGCGTTGAAGATTTCGGCCGAAGATTTTCATGAGTTAACGTCTGAGGTCGACCCTCGTTTTACCCTCAGCTTGCTGAAGATCAGCGCAGAAAGTTTGTAGAGAGTGGGAAGTGCTTGAGAGGGTTATGCAGCTTAATCACACCTGCATCGTCGGGTTTGACCGAGCGTTGGAGGCTACCGTGTATCGGCCTCCAGCGCTCGTTTTCGATTACTGTGAGGGGGTTCGCTGAGGGATCTCCAACAGCGTGGGCTACTGAGGCTCAGAGGAGCTACTGAAGTCGTGGTTCAAATCGCCGGAGCCTCCCTTGATGCTGCTAAGTTAAGTGTTGCTGTTGTATGGAAGTTAAGAGTTTATTTTTGCGTTGGAACTTTTAAAATGCCTGAAAAATACATGTGCTCAAGTGGTAGCGCAGGTTCAAGTTGCGAAGGTTTAAAGCTGGGAGGGCTATTTGCATGTGGCTTTGAGGAGGTTTGTGGCTAGGCGAGCGGTTAGCGAGCTTTTGACTGGTGCACACAGGGATGCCGCTCGGTTCCTTATCGAGCTCGGCTTGGTAGCGGATGAGGTGGAGCTGCTTGAGCAGGCGTTAAGGGAGTTCATTGAGGGCGAGCTGAGGTACGTGGTGAGCGAGTGGCCTGAAGAAGCTGTGAGGAGGAAGGCTGGGGCACTGCTGGATAGGATTGCATGGTTGTAAAGCATAAAGTTTAAACCAACTCGATCTGAGAGTAGGAGGGGGCCCGTAGCTCAGCCAGGTAGAGCACCCGGCTCATAACCGGGGGGTCCCGGGTTCGAATCCCGGCGGGCCCACCACATACATTGAGAAAGGGTCCGAGAATTTTTGGGAAGCATCAGTGCTCTAGGGGTTGTAAAACCTGTGAGGTGCTGGGCTTAGCCGGCTTCTAGGAGGGAGATGCTTTCACTAGTGCTATGCCTAAGGATTCAAGCCACTTTTCGATTTTAAAGCCGGAGCCTGTAAGAATTCTCCGTAGCTCGCCGCTCTCTGGGGGAGCTTGTACAGCGCCCAGCAGGTATCCTGGCACGCTCATTATTAATCCTACGGACGAGTAAGTGGTTTGAGCCATAGCTAGGATTCCATTATCCTTCAGCATCCTTCTAGCGTTTGCGATAGCTAGGCGGGGGCTCGGGATCCAGTGGACAAGTTGTCCCATGAAGATAGCGTCAACCTTCTCCGGTAGTTCAGCTTCCTCTGGCGTTGAATGAACAAAGGAGACTCTGCTCTCTTGCCCATGCAACTCTACAAGCCTTCGGGTAATCTCGATGTTCTCCTGGTAAGGCTCGATAACCACGATGCTAGCCTTCGTTCGCTCGAGTAGGGTTAAAGTTGAGGTTCCGACCCTCGGGTGGATGTCGGCTATAGTCGAACCCGGCTTGAGCGAGCCAAGCCCCGCTTCATCTATAGCTGCTTCAAACTCCAGCTTTACCGCGAAGTTATCCAAGAGCTTTGCTGTCAATGCTTGAGTTTTATCCCGGCTTGGCTTTTCACCTAACAGTAGGGCCCTCGGCAAGGCTTCCGCGGCACGGTCGATGACGGGCAACATGTCCGCCGCCTCGATCGTGGTGACCGCCGGCTTCTCCGGCGACCGCTTCAACTTGATCCTATCCCCCTCCCACGCGGCCAGCCCCTCCTCGACGAGCGCATCGCACAGCAGCTTAGCTAGTACTTGATCCTTAAAGCTCCACCATGCCTGCGTCTGTAGGCTCTGAAGGATACCCTCCATCTCCAGCTGCGTGTAGATTCTCCAGACCGCGTACTCTCTTATCTCGTCGCCGGCCTTCTTGATCCTTAGGGCTTCCCTAGGGTTCGACAGGAATTTCCTCAGTATGTAGGAGCTTAGTGACATGCCTCACCCAGCGATGAAGATCCTATATAAAAGCTAGAGTACCACTCAGCCATCGGGCTTGAGCCGAACCTCAAGACCTAAAGAACCTTTTTGTTCTGCACCGTAACAGCAGAGCCCCTGTGGTACGCCGTAAGCTCTTTAGGATCCGCTCTGCATGAGTTGGAGTGGCTTACGCGGCGATGAGGGCTAAATCGGGCTTGAGGGAGTGCGTAGCCTTGCATGAGCCTGTGGATGGGTGGGTTTGGGTCCGCTGCCCCGATGTGGGCGCGCTACTTCGGGATTGCGCGCGGATCATCAGTAGAGGCGGGGATCCAAGCCCACTTGTAACTGCTGGAGGCCAGTTGGTGGACGTGCTCGAGCTGGACAGGGTGGATCTAAGCGGGATCCTGAGAGGGGAGGCGGAGATCGTGCACCCGAAGAACCCCCCTCTAGCCGCCCTCAGGGAGCTGGTGGAGCTGGGAGCCCCCCGCGTCCTGTATAGGGAGGGGAGATTGACGGCCGACTTAACGGGCTTGCACGTTGAGATGTTAGTGAGCAAGGGGTTGATTCCAGCGGTTTGGAGGAGGCTTCTACGGCCGGCAGCCTCAACGCCGGGCCGCTAGGTTGGCGTAGCCTCGACCGGCAGCTCGGCGGGGACAGGCAACTCTTTAAGGCGTTTCACGCTTGTTTACGCGTGGTTAGGAGAGCTTTCGTGGGTTTGATCCGCGACCACAGGACGAGGGTGGGTAGGATCAGGGCGGTGGTCAAGCGTGGTCGTGAGAGTGAGGGTGAGGATCGAGAGCGCCTCGAAAGTGGTTGAAACGGTGGCGCTGGCTAACAGCGGCTACGAGGCTGAGACGCCGCAGATCATGATCCCTGTGCAGCTCGCCGGGGTGCTGGGGCTCTGGCCGCCGAAGGAGGGCTTCGAAGAGACCGAGTACGAGACAGCCGGAGGGCCTCTTAGGGTTTGGGTTGCGCCCAGGGCTTGCAGGGTGCGCGTAGTCGCCGAGGGGGTGGAACCTCCCCAGGTTGTAGCCGACGTTGTCATCTCCCCTCTCGCCAGCGAGGTGCTCCTCAGCGACGTGATGATCAGCGAGCTCGGCATCGCCCTGGAGGACGTGGGGAGGGGGTTGTGGAGGTTCAGGTGGGAGCCTAAGGAGGTTCTGAGGAGGAGCGAGCCGCCGAAGTACTGGAGGTAGCAACGCGCTCCGCCGCTGCTCCGGTAGGAACGTTTATAGCTTCATTGCGTCATATGTGCGTCGAGATGAGCAAGAGGTTGATCCTCGACTTCTGCCGGCTGATAGAGGACGATCCGGAGGTGAGGCTAGCGGTCTCCAGCGCCCTCGGTATACAGGAGGTGAGGAGCGGGCTCGAGGAGTTGCGCGCTCAGCTCGCAGAAGTTGCAGGGGAGATCAGGGTGCTCCACGACACGGTCAGAAAACGGTTTGAGGACGTTGAAACCCTGCGATCCTTAGTCGCTGTCACGGATGCTCTGAGGGACCGCTTGGCGGAGCTGGCGGGGGAGGTTCGTAGGCTAGAGGCATCAGTTCAGAAGCTTTCGCAGGAGCTACCCGCAGTCGAAGCCGGAGCAGTCGGTCAGCTTGAAGTAGCGGTGCGTACACTCGCTGAAGGGGTTTTCGGTGCAAGGGTGGAGGAGTGGGAGTACTTCGACAGTGAGGGCTCCGTCTTCGGGAGGCCGTGCCAGATTCGATCCCTCTCGCTCTCGGTGGGGGGCGAGAAGATACTCCTCGCAGCTAGGGTCTGCGCGTCGAAGGGGGACGTCTACGAGCTGTGGGCAACAGGGCGGCTCTACGAGAGGGTGACAGGGTGCCGGCCGCGACTCATGCTCATCGCATCTCACGCCTGCGAGGATGCTAGGCGGTTGGCGAGGGAGCTAAACGTAGAGTTGCGTGAGATCATGAGCGCTTCGCAATCAAGTGCAACTACTTCGGGCGCTGGATGCGTACAGCCTAAGGGGTGACCCCAGCTTGGGGGAGAGCTACTCGGGTGGCAGCGCGCAGGAGGCGATCAAAGCCGCGAAGACGATTGAAGCAGCGTTCAGGAGTAACGCGCCTTTAGCGCGTAAACTGGTTGAGAAGATAAGGGGTTTAGCGATCGAGGCTGAGAGAAGGCTTGGAGACGCTTCAAGGTTCAAGATAATGGACTTCTGCGGTACTCACGAGTGGACGATCACGCACTTCGGGATCAGGAGCTTGATGCCGGAACAGATCGAGCTCGTCGCGGGCCCCGGTTGCCCAGTCTGCGTGACACCCTCGCTCTTCATCGAGGAGGCGATCAGGCTGGCGCTCGACGGCATCCACGTCTACACCTACGGGGACGTGTATAGGCTAATGTCCATCAGGAGCGTGAGAGGTGCTTCCTCGCTCAGCGAGGCAAGGGCTCTCGGTGGCAGGGTGAAGGTGGTGCACAGCCTGCTCGACGCGGCTCTCGACGCGCGCAGCCACGGCCGGGACTCGGTTTTCGTTGGGATCGGCTTTGAAACCGTCGCTCCCGGCTACGCTCACGCTGTGATCAGAGGCCTGCTCCCATCCAACCTCAAGCTGATGAGCCTCGTCAAGTTGACGCCGCCCGCGATGTTCCACTCGATAGAGATCCTGCGGGAGAAGCCGACAGAGCCACCGATCGTGGGGGTCATCGCCCCAGGCCACGTCTCAACAATCACGGGGGCAAAGGCTTGGGTTCCCGTCGCTGAGAACTACGGCATACCCGTCGTTGTCTCCGGCTTCGAACCGCTGGACGTTCTAGCGTCGATCGCAGAGATCCTCAAGCAGCTCTCGAGGGGTGAGGCGAGAGTGGCGATCGAGTACGCGAGAGCTGTCACGTGGCACGGGGATCTTAGGGCGCAGAGCATCGTGGGGAGAGCTTTTGAAACGGTTGACGACGCATGGAGGGGGATCGGCTTCCTACCGAAGAGCGGGTTAAGGCTGAGGAGCGCATTCTCGAAGTACGACGCCTTCGAAACCTACGGCGTGAGGGAAGTGACGCCGGAGAATTGGTCCTACGACCTGCCGCCCGGCTGCAGGTGTGCGGAGGTTGTGATCGGGAAGGCTAAGCCCACCGACTGCCCCCTCTTCATGAAGAGGTGCACGCCCTCGAAACCCTACGGCCCCTGCATGGTTTCGCTGGAGGGCGCTTGTGCGATCTGGGCGAGGTTCGGCTCGGGAGGCCTCGCGGACGAGATCGCTAGAGAGCTCGGCATAAGCCCATCCGCGCAGCCCGGTTCAACAAGCGGAGTGGTAGATTTTATGGGCGAGCAAGCCCCCCCGGGTGGTTGAAATGTGCTGGGGCACGATGGCTGTGGTACTGGAGGTTTCCGAGGACGGCGGGGTGGCTACGGTGGATTACGGTGACGGTGTTGCTAGGAGAGCCCTAGTCGGCATTACGAGAGAGAGGCTCGCGAGGAGCGACATAGTGATGGTGCACGCGGGCGTCGTGATCTCGAAGATGAGCGAAGAGGGGCTGCTCGAGCAGCTCGAGTTCTTCAGAGATGTGCTGGGCGAAGAGGGGCGCGAGCTAGTAGCAACATACGAGGCCGTGCTAGCCCTCTCTCGCTCCCTCAGGGGTGGTGGAAGTGGGTAGCGGCTTCGTGACCCTGGCCCACGGCTCCGGGGGTGTGGAGAGCTTCAAGCTGCTGGAGGAGCTGCTCTTCTCGAGGGTGGAGGATCGCTTCAAGCGGGTTGAGGGGGGAGTGGGGATCGACAAGCTGGACGATGGAGCCGCGATCCCCCTACCTGACGGCCGCTACCTAGTGGTTTCGATCGACGCGTACACCGTCAACCCACCCTTCTTCCCGGGGGGTAACATCGGGGTTCTCGCTGCAGCGGGAACGATCAACGACGTGCTCATGATGGGGGCTAAACCGCTCGCGATGCTCGACTCGATCGTCGTCGAGGAGGGCTTCCCCCTGAGGGACCTCGAAGCGATCATCGAGTCCCTCGTCGAGACCCTGAGGCGAGAGGGGGTGGCGCTGGTGGGGGGCGACTTCAAGGTGATGCCGAAGGGGCAGGTGGGTGGCATCGTCGTCACGACGGCCGGCATCGGAGTGGCGGAGAGGCTGATCGTTGACGAACCGAAGCCGGGGGATAAGCTCGTGGTTAGCGGCTGCGTCGGCGACCACGGGGCCGTCATCGCCCTCCTCCAGTCCGGCTTGTGGGGTTCGGTGAAGGAGCTCTCCGAGGGGCTTCTGAGGAGCGACGTGAAACCGCTCACCAGGCTGATGCTCCCCCTCCTCGAAAAGTACGGCTGGGCGATCACAGCCGCCCGCGACCCGACAAGAGGGGGTCTCGCTGGCGTACTGAACGAGTGGGCGTCGCGTAGCGGCACAGTCATCGTCGTTGAGGAGAGTAGCATACCCGTGCGTGAGCCGGTGAAAAGGTACGCTGAGATGCTCGGCATTGACCCGCTCTACCTGGCCAGCGAGGGCACGGCAGTTCTAGCGGTAAAGCCCGAAGCCGCGGAGGAGGTTGTCGAGTACATGAGGGGTCTGGGCTTCGAGGATGCGCGGGTGTTTGGAGAGGTAAGGTACAGCGAGAAGTACAGGGGCTTCGTGCTGGCAAGGACGAGTGTCGGGGGCCACAGGATCATTGAGCCTCCATCCGGGGAGCTCATCCCCCGGATCTGCTGAGGATGGGAGCTTGCGCGAGCTCAAGTTCAGGGGCCTCCGCGTGAGTGTCGAGGGCTTCGCGGGCGCCCGGCTGACATGGAAGCACCTAACGGTCTGCGTGGACGTGCCCAACCCCCAGGGCTGCGACTACGCCCTGTACACGCACCCGCACCCACGGCACTACGCGGCTGGCACCCCCCTTGCGGAGGATCGCACTATCTCCCCCTGGCTCGGCCTGCGCGTGAAGCCCGGCGACACGCTCCGCCTAGGTGAGGGCGTGTCAGTTGAAGTGGTTGAGGCGTACAACAGACCTGACCGGGGCGGTACGGTAGCGCACCCGAAGGGGTTCGGCGTCGGGTACGTGCTGAGCTTCGAGGGGTTGAGGGTCTACCACATGGGTGACACCGACCTAGTGGACGAGGTTCTAGGGGTGGCTGAGGGGGGCGTGGATCTGGCCTTCGTACCCGTGGGTGGGGGAGCGGTGATGACGCCCGATGAAGCGAGGGAAGCTGTAAGGAGCCTGAGACCCACGCTTACAATCCCCGTCCACTATGAGAGCGAGAGAGAGCTCTTCACCTTCCGGGACATGGTTCAACCCTACACGCAGGTCGTCATCCTGGGTGAGCGTAAGTGGCTGAGGAGGTTCTAAGGCTCGTCTACTCAGAGGAAGCACTCGTAAGCCCGAGCACGCGGTGGAAGGCGATCACCGTCGAGGAGTACAAGGCCGTCTACGAGTCCAGCCTCAGGGACCTTGAAGGCTTCTGGGCTAAGGAAGCCTCCAAGCTCGAGTGGCGCTCGCCGTGGCTTAAGGTTCGCGAGGGAGCACCGCCGAGGACGCGCTGGTTTACCGGGGGCTTGATCAGCGCCTACGACAACGTGCTGGGCCGGCACAGGAGTAGCTGGGTGTGGAGCAAGCCGGCGCTCATCTGGGAGGGGGAGGACTATCAAGTGGAGGTTCTCACCTACGCGGACCTGGACTCGCTGGCTTCGAGGATCGCGGGCGCGCTGAAGGCCTTCGGCGTAGGCGCTGGGGACTGGGTGGTCTTCTACGCACCTCCGGTTCCGCAGGTGCTTGCAGCTATGCTAGCATGCGCGAAGCTGGGTGCCCCCTTCGAGCCGGTCTTCACCGGCTTCGGCTACGGAGTCCTCGCTGAGCGACTAGCTGCGAGAGGGGCGAAGCTGCTGGTGACTGTGGACGGCTTCTACAGGAGGGGTAAGCCCCTGAACACCCTCTCAGTGGCGAGGAAGGCGTTGGAGAGGTGCAACCGAGGGGTCGGAGTCGTAGTGGTCGAGAGGGTTGGGTCCGCGAGCCTCAGGGAGGGCGAGCTGAGCTTCGACGACCTGCTCCGCTCGGCGAAACCGATCGATGAGAGCTTCGCGGGCCCCTCCGAGCACCCACTCTTCGGCCTCAGCCCCGGCTACGAGGAGGGGTTCAAGCCTTTGACGCATGGCACGGGGGGCTACCTTACGCAGGTGTTCGCCACGACCAGGTGGATGGGGCTTAGGCCGCGCGACACCTACTTCTGCACGGTCTGGCCCGGCTGGATCACCGGAGTCAGTTACGTGGTCTTCGGCCCCCTCATGGTGGGCTCCACGATTGTCGCGTACGAAGGTGGGCCGGACTGGCCTCAGTGGGACAGGTGGTGGGACATCATCGAAACGTACGCTGTAACGGTCTTCCTCACAACCGGCGGCGCGCTCAGGCTCCTCAGGAGGAGAGCGCCTGAAGCGCATAGGGGCCGCAACCTCGACACTCTCAGGGCGATCCTCGTGACCGCTGAACCGCTGGAGGTTGAAGTCTGGGAGTGGGCTTACAGGCACCTCGGCACGGGCACCACGCCGATCGTCGACTCGAACCCCTCAAAGCTCACAGGGCGCATACCTGTCGTCTGCATGTACGTGCAGAGCGAGCTGGGAACATTCGTCACTGGGAACCTCCTCAACTACACCTTCCCACCCCTTGTTCCGGGCTCGGTGGGTCCACCGATACCGGGCTTCCACCTCGACGTTGTGGATGCCGAGGGCCGCGCGGTCAGGGGGGAGATCGGGGAGCTGGTCGTTAGAGCCCCATGGCCCGCGATGCCGGTCGAGTACCCGGAGGAGTTTGAGAGGGCCTGGCGTGACGGCTTCTACAGGACTGGCGATTTCGCCCTTATGCGTCCTGACGGCTACCTCTTCGTCCTCGGCAGGAGGGATGAGGTCATGAAGGTGAGCGGCTACAGGTTGAGCCCCGGCGCCCTCGAGAGGGCTGCGGAAAGCCTCGCGGGGGTTGTATCAGCCGTAGTGGTTAAAGCGAGAGACGAACTCCGCTTTGAAGCCCCCTTCCTCGCCTTCCAGGGCTCCGCGGATCCGGAAACCGTCAAGCGAGCCGTGCGCGAGATCGTGGGGGCCATAGCGGAGCCCCAGACGGTCGCAAGATTCGATAGCCTGGGAGCATCGAAGGAGGAAGTACGATCGAGGCTCAAGCGGATCCTCCGCAAAGAGGCACCGGGAGAGCTGTTGGACGCTAGAGGAAGGGGTTAGTGCGGCAGCCGCGTGCAGCCTAACCGGGGTTCACAGCATAGTTCTCGCGAGCGAAAACCCGGCCGCCTCTGATGGACGTTTGCGCAGCCAAGGTGTTTTACGCCCTCGAGCCAGGAGAGCCAAGGTTTTTCACCGAGCACCCAACTTCGGTTAAGATTTTTTGGAAAGCAGGATTTTATGGGAGAGGTCTGCGGCGCAGCCCGTGAGCTTTAGGCTGACCCAGAGGCTGCGGAGAGAGGGTGTTCCGGCTGAGAGGGTGGCAGCCTTCATCGAGAGGGTGAAACCCGTTCTGGGCGAACGCTGCTCGACAAGATTCTCCGACCTCGTCTCCTACAGCAGGGACTACTGGCCGATCAGCCTCCACTGGCTCTTGAAGGGTGAGGTCCCTTCGCTGCCGGATGCTGTCGTGTGGCCCGAGAGCACGGAGGAAGTGGCACTCGTCGTGAGCGCAGCCAGCAGCTTGGGCATCCCCGTGTACCCCTACGGAGGGGGGTCCGGAGTTCTCGGAGGAGCTGTGCCCGAGATGGGGGGTGTTGTGGTCGACTTGAAGAGGATGCGCAGCATCCGACTCTACGAGGAGGACTTCATCGTGGAAGCTGAAGCGGGCGTCAACGGCTACTACCTGGAGAGCTACCTGAACTACAGGGGCTTGACGCTGGGGCAGATCCCCCAGTCCCTCTACCCCTCCACGGTGGGGGGATGGGTGGCGACGAAGGCGACGGGGCAGTTCAGCACAAAGTACGGGGGGATTGAGGACATGGTGCTAGGCCTAGAGGTCGTTCTACCGACCGGCGAGATCGCCAGGTTCCCACCCCACCCGAGGAGCTCGACGGGGCCGGACCTCATGAGGTTGTTCATCGGGAGCGAGGGGGCGCTCGGGATCATCACTAGGGTCTGGCTGAGGGTGCAGCCCTACCCGGAGGAGAGAGTCCTCCAGTCCTTCGTGCACGAGAGCTTCGAAGAGGCCCTGCAAGCCGTGAGGAGGGTTCTGGCGAGGGGCGCTAAACCGGCCGTCGTGAGAGTGTACGATAGGATCGAGACGAAGAGGCACTTCTACGCGTTCGAGGAAGCATACGGGAAGGTGCTGACCATCGTCATCCTCGAGGGCTCCTCCGAGGTCGTCAGAGCTGAGGCAGGGATCCTCGAGCGCGAGATGGGGGGTAAGCCTCTGGGGGAGGAACCTGTGAGGCACTGGTTGAGAACCCGCTTCGACGTTAGGGAGGCCCCCGAGTTCGCCCCTCTGGGCGTGGTCTTCGACACTATCGAGGTGGCAGCCCCGTGGAGCCGAGTTGTCGAGCTCTACCACCGGTTCAAGGAGGCCGTGGGGAGCGTAGATGGAGTGCTCTTCGTCTCAGCCCACGCATCCCACTTCTACCTGCAGGGGGCTTGCCTCTACTTCACCTTCGCCGGTGTACCGAGGGGGGATCCGACGGAGTTCTACAACAGGGTTTGGGATGCGGCGATGCGGGCCACCCTCGAGTGCGGGGGTGCGATCAGCCACCACCACGGCATCGGTAGGCAGAGGAGGCCGTGGCTGAGGGACGCGCTTGGCGGCGGCTACACTGTTCTGGCGAGGGTCAAGACAGCGCTCGACCCTAGGGGTGTAATGAACCCGGGGTGGGGTGCTTAGATGCCGGGCAGGTGGAGCTGGCTTCTCGAGGAGGTTGGGCTGAGGAAGCTCATCTTCAGCCCGCTCGTCTACAGGTACATCATGGGCGAGCTCCGCGGCGCCAGCGACCTGGTGAAGTGCGCCCTCTGCCCCAACATGTGCAGGCACGCTTGCCCCGTGAGCATAGTCGATGGGAGGGAGACGACGTCACCTTCGGGGAAGGCGAGGCTGGGCATGCTCGTGGAGAGGGGTTACGTCGACCTCGATCGTGACGTTGCAGAGGCGATCTACGCGTGCCTCTCCTGCGAAGCTTGCAGAAAGTGGTGCTACTTCAGCTTCTCGGTCGATGAGCTCTTGAGGCCGCTCAGGGGTAGGAGCATCGAGGAGGGAAAAGCCCCAAGGGGCGTCCAAGCACTGCTCTCGAACTTGAGCGAACACGGGTACCCGTACGGTGAGCCGAGAAGCCAAGCGCGGCCGAGCGGGGGTGGCGTCGTGTACTTCCCCGGCTGTGTGACCACGGAGCACTTGCCAGAGCTAGCCGAGAGTGCGCTCCGGCTGCTCGAGCTCCTCGGCTTCAACGCACAGCCCCTTGAGGGGGTCTGCTGTGGCGCCCCAGCCTACTACGCGGGAGACGAAAGGCTGTTCAAGCGTTTAGCCGCGAGGCTAGCTGAGGCCCTCGAATCCGCTGAACCGCGCCTCGTGGTTGCTTCGTGCCCCTCCTGCGTTCACGCCCTCCGCAACCTCTACCCCAGTCTGGGCTTGAGAGTGCCACCGCGCGTGCTACACGTCGCCGAGCTCCTGGCGGAGCAACAGCAGTTCCCGGGTAAAGGTACCAGCCTAAGAATCACATACCATGACCCTTGCAAGCTCGTCTACGCCCTGGGCAAGCCCAACCTCCTGAGGGAGCTCCTCGCGCGCTTGGGGGTCAGCGTCGTGGATCCAAGGAGGAGGGGGGATGAGACCTTCTGCTGCGGTTACGGTGGGACGCTGCCCTTCTCCCACAGAGAGTTGGCCGATTCCATTGCTAGGGAGCGGTTGGGCGAGCTCAAGGAGGCGGCGGAAACCGTGGTGACCGCCTGCCCAGCCTGCAAGCTGGCTTTCACCCGGAATGGTGGAAGGGTCCTCGACGTCGCTGAGCTTGCCGTTAGCCTACTGGGTGGTGAGCGTGGGGGTTGAGCGCAAGATCCGAGCAGTGCTGGAGAAGTACCGGGGCTACAACCTGTCCTTCGAGATCAGGGACGGGATCGTCTTCCTCTACGGGAGGGTTAACAGCCACGAGGAGTGGGTTCGGATCGGGCTCGAGGTCGGCAGGATCAGGGGGGTTGAGGGCGTTGTAAACAGGATCGTGTGGGACGGCTACCCGGAGGAGGAAGCGAAAAAGAGGGAGGAGAGGCGCAGGAAGATCTTCGAGGAGAACAAGGACAAGGTGGTGGGCAGCTACGACGTTGTAATCGTGGGCGGAGGCGTCGTGGGAGCTGCGATAGCACGGAGCCTGTCAAAGTACCAACTGAAGATCGCGCTCCTCGAGAAAGCTCCAGACGTGGGGGCTGGGACGACAAAGGCTAACAACGGCATGATTCACGCTGGGGTCGAGCCGCCGCGGGGCACTCTCAAGCGGAAGCTAAACGTTGAGGGCTGCAGAATGTACGAGAAGTGGGCTCAGGAGCTGCGCTTCAAGTACAAGAGGGTTGGAAGCCTGTGGCTGATAACGCCGAGGACGCTGGCGAAGTACAAGAAGTACATCCCCGGCCCCCTCTACACGCTCATCCTCAAGTACGTGCTCCCCTACATCGTCGTTCTCAAGGGGTTGATTAACGGGGTTTCAGGGTTAAAGGTGGTGCGCGGTCGGAAGCTCTTCGAGATGGAGCCGTACGCGGCGCGAGACGCTCTCGCTGCAGTGTACGTCCCCTGGACCGGCATCGTCGATCCCTACGAGGTGGCCATCGCCCTCGCCGAGAACGCCGCTGCGAACGGCGTCGAGATACACACGAGCACGGAGGTTGTCGGCTTCGTCAGGGAGGGGGATGCGGTTAAGGGGGTTGTGACCAATCGCGGAACCTTCCTCTGCAGGTACGTGGTTAACGCTGCCGGCCTCTACGCTGACGAGATAGCCGAGCTCGCCGGGAGCCCCGAGTTCACCATCCACCCGAGGAAGGGGGTCATCGTGCTCTTCCACCGGTGCACCAGCCGGTACATCAACCACTGCTTAGCCGAGATCATCCTCCCGCCACACCCGCTGACGAAGGGCGGCGGGATTAACCCTACTATCCACGGCAACGTGATGTGGGGGCCTACAGCGGTGGAGGTGCCCGACAAGGAGGATACATCGGTGAGCAGTGAGGAGGTGGACCTGATCCTGAGCAAGTACTCCACGATCCTGAGCGAGTTCCCGAAGGACCGGGTGATCAGGTACTTCGCCGGTGTGAGAGCTGCCACTTTCAACGAGGACTTCATCATCAGGCCGGCGAAGTGGGTTCGCAACCTGCTTCACGTGGCTGGCATCCAATCGCCCGGGCTCGCCGCTGCTCCCGCCATCGCTGAGTACGCAGTAAAGAAGCTGAGGGAGATGGGGTTGGAGCTCCGGGAGAAACCCGACTTCAATCCCTACAGGGAGCCGATCCCGTCCCTGAGGGAAATGAGCGAGGAGGAGATCGAGGAGAGGGTGAGGAGAGACCCGAGGTGGGGGAACGTGCTCTGCGAGTGCGAGATGGTATCCGAGGCTGAGGTGGTCGAGGCAGTGAGGAGGGGTGCCCGCACGCTCGACGCGGTGAAGAGTAGGACGAGAGCCGGTATGGGTGAGTGCCAGGGCAGCAGGTGCTTGCTCAGAGTAGCCGAAGTGCTCGCCAGGGAACTGGGAGTTCCGATGACCGAGCTGTTGAAGGAGGAGGCCCCCCTCTTCGACGGCTACGTGAGGGGTGAGGCGTGGTGATGCGTGTCAAGCGGGACGTCATCGTCGTGGGCGGCGGCCCCTCGGGTCTAGCGGCTGCTACGAGGCTGGCCGAAAGGGGTTGCAGCGTGGCGATCGTCGAGCTGGAAGGCGAGCTGGGCGGGATCCTGCTGCAGTGCATTCACGACGGCTTCGGGACGAAGCTCTTCGGTGAAGCGCTCTCGGGCCCGGAGTTCGCGGCGAAGTTCGTTGATCGGCTCCAGGGGCTCGGAGTTGAAAGCTACACGCGCACCTTCGTCACGAGGGTTCAGCGAGAGGGCGGCGCCTGGTCTCTGAGGGCTGTGAGCCCGAGGGGGCTCCTCGAGTTCAGCTGTAGGGCGCTGGTCTACGCTACAGGCTGCAGGGAGAGGACGCCCTTCGAGATAAGGGTTGGCGGGACCCGCCCTTCAGGCGTTTACACGGCAGGGATGGTGCAGCGGCTCGTGAACCTGTACGGCATCCTACCCGGAAAGAGGGTTCTGATAGTCGGCGGTGGTGACGTGGGGATGATCGTCGCTCGCCACCTCTACCTTGAGGGCGCCGAGGAGGTAATGATCGTTTTCCCTGAGCCCTGGTTCGCTGGGCTGCCCAGGAACGTGCAGCAGTGCGTCCTCGACTTCGGCATACCCTTCAGGCCGAGGACCACCGTGAAGGCGATAGTGGGCAGGGAGAGGGTGAGGGGTGCCATCCTCGTGAGGGTGGACGAGCGGTGGAGGCCAATCGAGGGGACGGAGGAGTTCTACCCCTGCGACGCCATCGTCTTCTCCGTCGGCCTCGTCCCCAACGCCTCCCAGCTAGAGGAGCTGGGCGCTCAAATCGATCCCAGGAGCAGGGGTCCCGTCGTGAACGAATTCTTCGAGACTACGCTCAGGGGGGTCTTCGCGGTCGGCAACCTCGTGACAGTGTTCGACTACGTCGACGACGCGGTGGAAACAGCGTTCCTAGCAGCGGGAGGAGTGTGTAAGCATCTGAGCGGTGAGCGGAGGAGGGAGAAACCGATCCCACTGGCCCCCGGCTCAAGCGTCAGGCTGCTGATCCCGCACCGGGTTGAGTGGAGCGATGGGGGCACTATAGTCGCCTTCTTCAGGCCTTCGGTCGAGAAGGAGAACGCGAGGATCTCCATGATAGGGGAGGGAGGGTTGGAGCTCCTCTCGGCTCGGCGCAGGTTTGTGCGCCCCTCCCTGCTGGAGAGGCTCGAGATCCCCCGAGAGCTGGTCGAGCGTTCGCCGGGCGGGGTGCGGGTGGATGTCGAGTAGAGTGGTGTGCGTCAGGTGCCCGAAGGGCTGCGTAATCGACGTCACCATCGAGGGGGGTAGGGTGAAGGATGCTAGAGGTTACGGCTGCAACATCGGGCTGGAGCACGCGAGGGAGGAGGTTGTCAATCCGATGAGGGTCGTCTGCACGACTGTTCGAATCCGGGGTGGCAGGTACCCGAGGCTGCCCGTGAGGACTTCCAAGCCCGTTCCGAGGGAGAGGATCAGGGAGGTGATCGAAGCTGTACGCGGCTTGGTGGTGGAAGCCCCAGTGGAGAGGGGGAGCGTGATCGTTGGGAACGTTGCTGGCACAGGCGCAGACATTATAGCCGAGACTTCAATGGAGCGTGAGGAGCGATGGGGTACTTCCTGATATTGGACGTCGGGACGACGAACGTTAAAGCCTGCGCCTTCTCCGGCGGGAAGCTCCTCGAAAGCGCGGAGGAGAAGCTTACCCCGCTTCACCCTCAACCGGGCTGGGCTGAGCTGGACCCGATGCAGGTCGTGAGGGCCGTCTACAGGGTGTCTGACGCGATCGTCTCAAAGCTCGGCATACCGAAGGCTCTTGGGATCACGAATCAGAGGAGCAGCACGGCGGTTTGGTACAGGGAGACGGGGGAGCCGTTGTGCAACATCATCACGTGGCAGGACACCCGCACGATACAGCTGGTGAGGGAGTACTCGAGGAAGGGGCTTGTCGCGCTCGGCAGGTGCGTTGGGAGAGCCGCCGAGGCGTTGTCCACGATCGTGAGGCCGTTGAAGTTCACGAGGCGCGGGGCCTACCTGATCACCCTGGCCCACGCGTCCTTCGGCACGACCCACTCATCGGTGCACTCGCGCTGGATCATGGACAACGTGGAGGGCGCTAGATCCGCGCTGGAGCGGGGGGCAGCGGTCTTCGGGACGATGGACTCGTGGGTTGCGTGGAACCTCACGGGGGAGCACGTCACGGACTACACGAACGCTAGCGCTACCGGTCTCTTCGACCCATACGCGATGAGGTGGAGCGCCACACTCCTCAAGTTGCTCGAGATCCCACAGCAGTGCCTACCCCGCATCGTCACCAACGACACGCCAATCGGAAGGGTGAGCCACCTCGACGCCCCCCTTTTGACCATCATCGCGGACCAGCAGGCATCGCTCTACGTTGCGGGCGTCAGAAAGGGCGCGGCGAAGATCACTTGCGGCACGGGAGCCTTTATTGACGTAAACGTTGGGGCGCGACCGCCCCCCGCGGCCAGGGGGATCTACCCGATGGTCGCCCTCACGACGAGGAAGAATACACTCTACCTCCTCGAGGGGTTCGTAACCACCGCGGGCTCCGCGATCGAGTGGCTGCTGAGGATCGGTGTGCTGAAGGACTACTCCGAACTCGACGAGGCGGCGACCAAGGGGCGCAGTGGCGTGATCTTCGTACCGGCTCTCGAGGGTTTGGGGACGCCCTTCATGAAACCGGACGCCAGGGCGGTTCTCGCGAACCTCTCGAGCGACACGACGAGGGAGGACTTGATCAGGGGGGTGCTCGAGGGTATAGCAGCCTGCTGCTCCCTCGCGATGAGCCACCTGCAGAGAGCGTCGCACGTTGAGATCCCGGAGGTGTTCGCGGACGGCGGGTTAACCCAGTCCAACGTCTTCCTCCAGCTGCTCGCCGACTTCTCGGCGCGGAAGATCGTGAGAACGCACTACTCGAACAACTCCGCCTATGGCGCGTACATGCTGTGCGAGCGCATCATCAGGGGCGAGGACCCCATAGAGCACTGGACCCCACCCGGTATCAGCCGGATCTTCGAGCCGAGAGGCGGAAGCGTTCTACCGGCTCGTCTCATAAGTCTACTGAAGCGGACAATGAGTTAACTGGCCCCGGCAGTCACTTTCGCAGGTTAAGATGCCGAAGAGTTCGACTCCTCGAGACTTCTCCTCTACACGTTGAGGTACAGGGGGTTCTGCGGCAGCACAGCCCGAGTCCCGCCCGGTTAGGAGGTGCAGATTGCACCGACGGGCTTCTATTGCCTGTTGGTGAAGCTGAGGTAAGGGATGCATAATTGTTCTGGATCGAAGGTGTTCGATCCGACTTCAATCGCTCTGGTCAACACTCAAAACCGTCCCCAATGTTTCAGCGGGATAGAGGCTGATAGAACTCGAGCGGCCCAGAGAGGATCTTTTATTGTGAAAGCATGGGAACTGTCATGCGTCAGCGGTTTGACGACCATCGCGACGGAATTGTGAGGGAAATCGGCCATCGATACTGAGGCAGCTGCAGTTGCATCCTTGGGGAGAAGGAGGTCCACACCGTTGCCCCCTATACCCGGTTCACGCTTTAAGCGGCTAGGAGGCGATATCCCTCGTTCTTAGGATTTCTGAGATTAATTCGACGGACAGGTAGTGCATCAAAGCCGCGAGCGCTAAGGATACGGCTGAGAATACGGGTAGCCACGGGGCGCCCGACCCCAGAAGTACCACGAAGATCATAAGGGGTACTGCAAAAACTGTCGCTCCACCCATTATGATAAGGAGTACGCTCTCCTCCAACGTTGTCAACCCCTCGACGTGTCTGACCAGCCTCTTCCTGGGAAGAAGGTAGGCTACCGCGAGGAGGATCGCAGCCGCTGACCCTTCTGCAGCGGGTAGCGCGGCTATCGGCACAAGCAGGTACTCGTACTTCCCGGTTAGGAAGAGGTTGAAGAGCGCCAGGCAAGCTGACAGCTCTAGCATATAGATTGTGAGTCTAAGCAGTAACGCGTTCACGATGGCCTTGAAGCTTCCCCCGCACACTCGGTAAACCCAGATTGGCGCTATGTGAAACTGGATCGTGGAAACCGCCATAGCGGATACGATGGGGAACAACACGCCGGATAGAACGGCCACGAAGGGAGGAAGCATGCTTAAACCGTCACCTGCTCGCAGGAACATGCGTAGAATGTTCCCCGCGAGGATTGATGCTGCCAGGCCTATGAAGAGTGCCACCGCGTGGTGTTTAGATAGCAGAGGTTTCCAGAGCACTAGCCCGTAGATGACTACGTCGGGTTTACCGTAGAGAGGCTGCCCGGCTTCCTCCTCTTCGGGCTGCGTGGATGCCTCGACTGGGAGCTTTAAGTGCTCGGGGTGCACTAGTCTCACGGCTCTCGCTTGAGCAAGCAAGAGGAGGACTGTGACCACGTATATGGGCGCGCTTTCGATCAATACCTGATCGAAAGGCTCGGTTATCGTGAAGCACAGCACGATTGGGCGCGCAACCCACCCGGTGGGGAGGGTGAGTAGTGGGGATGGCCCCATCAGAGCTATCGAGTGCAGTACAGAGAGTGCGAGGTAGACCAACGCTGCGGTAAGCGGCTTCTGGCCATCGCTGCGCAGGAGGATGAACTCCAGGTTTCTGAATAGGAGGTTCAACGCGGCTGCCACGAGTGTTATGAGGAGGGGGAAGTACAGGGCTTTAGCCAGGTTGCCTGAATTCACCGTGTACGCGATATTGATCCAGTATACGCTGTAGGCGAAAGTCGTCAATGTGCTGTTAATCGTTTGAGCGGCGAAGTACTCGCTGAGCGAGACTGGGCACGTCAGTAGGATTTCGCGGTCAGCCTCTCTCGTGATCGCAACGAACCTTGTCCTACTCTTGAGCGCCACGTACAGCAGCAGCGAAACTGTCAGAACCGCGCTAAGGTATTTCTCCGCCTGCTCCTTCGTCACGTTGAAGGGAATGGATCTAGCTGCAGGACGCTCTGAGGCGAAAACCGAAAGGGCGGTAGGTAGGCCGACCACGAATAGGGCTACCGCCAAGACGAGGTGCGCGCGCGAAGCCTTCAGAAGGTACCAGCTCATGATCAACGTCCTACGCGGGCGCCTTGACCTATCCGAACAGTGATGGATAGAAGTCACAGCAACCTTGACACGCCGTTTTCTTCGGCTTTAATAAGTCAACCGGCACCTGAGAGATCCTACAACCCGGTTTCGGCCTTGAGGAAGCCCGCTGCTACTCATACCACGCGGCCCTAAGCGTCTTAGCATGAACCTTGGTGAAGCTGCTGAGCTTCTCGATCAGCAGCTTGACCTTCGAGAGCGGCGGCTCAGGGAGCCTGTTGCCGTAGTTATCGTAGCCGATATAGACCTCCGCTGGCCTAACTTCCCTAAGAGCTGACACGAACTCGTCCAGCTCGAAGTCAAGGACGGGTTCGATAACGATAACCTTCCTCGGCCACTCGAGCTCAGCCATCACCCTCAACCTCTCGCTGGGCTTAGGGGCGGCCGAAACCCTCTCGTAGCCATCATCGGTGCAGGTTTCAATCGTCGCGCCGAGCTCTACGTTCTCCGGCATGGCGGTGATGAACTCAAGGTAGCGGGAGGGGTTCTTCGTCAGGAAGAAGAAGGTGGTCTCCCTGTGTCTAGCGGCTACATTTAGCACCCTGAGGATCCAGTCGCGAGGAACCCAGCTTCCCCACAGGTCCCCCATGTCGCTCACGAAAACCCACTCACCCGGCCTGAAGCGCCTGGAGAAGGCCCGCTCGTTGAGTGCCGGCTTAAACCTGTTTTCAGCGTAATGTGGGTGCCTCCTCAACCTGGTTGTAGCTAGTCTGCGCGCCCAGCAGTAGACGCAGTTGTGGAGGCAGCCAGTGACAGGATTCCACGAGGCCACACATTGCGGTGGAGCGGCCTGCTAAAACGGTTGTCCTGCACACGAACGTGGAGCTACGCGCCTGTCAGCCCCCCTGTACAGCAGCAAGCCGAGGGCTGTAACTAGAGCAGTGCTGAGCCAGACAGCCCAGTCATTAAAGCCGGCGATGATGAACGCTGCTATCAGCCCGCTGGAGGCGAGAGGTAGCAGTGGTAGGGAGCCCACGTTTAACGGCGTCCTGTAGTGCCTCTGAAGGTGGGGCGCTTTCAGCCTGAGAGCGATGAGGGAGAAGTTCACGAGCAGCGATGCTAGCAGCATGGCTAGGCTCGCTGTCTTGCCAACCAGGTCGATCAACTGGTACTCGAAACCGTTGATCCTGGGGCGCCAGCCGGTTGCAACGGGCAACAGCTCGTTGAGCGCCACGATCGCGATGGCCATCAGCCCGGACAGGGCTACGCTGTAGTGGGGGGTGCGCCTCCACCTGCACACGGAGCCGAGCTTCCTCCAGGTGACCTCCTCCAGGGATAAGCCGTAGAGGAGCCTTGATGCGGCGACCATGTAGCCCAGCGCGCTATTAGCGGTGGCGCTGAGCGCGATGAGCATCAAGAGCTGCGCGGCTTGAGGGATTGCTCGAGCCGCAGCGTCGATCAGCGGCGCCCTGCTCGCACCCACCTCCTCCCAGCTCATCAACCGCACCAGGGAGAGACTGAGGGCTACCGTCACGCCAGCCACTATGGCAACGGAAAGCACGATCGCCTTTGGCACGTTCCTCTCAGCGTCCCGAGTTTCCTCGCATAAGGTCGGCTGCAGCTCGAAACCCGAGCAGGCGAAGTATAGGATCGCGGCACCAGCCATGATCGCCCCCAAGGGGTTGACGGTTGGGTTAAATGATGCGTAGTTCGCGCTCCTCGTGGGCCAGAGGGCTCCAGCCACAACGACTAAGCCGAGCCCAAAGAGCTCTACGAGAGTAAGGATTGCGGCAAAAAGCGCCGACTCTTCAATACCCCACCAGTTCAGCACCGTAAGGGAAGCGAGCAGCAACAGCGCGACCGGCAGCACGAGGTCGCTTCTACCCGTGAGCTGGGCAACGTGGTTTGAGAAACCGATCGCGTCTGTAGACGCTCCAGCTGCGGCACCAAAGAACAGAAACCAACCCGCCAGGAAAGCTAGCAGCTTAAACCTGGGGAAAGCCTCCACTACGTACCTGTACACGCTCGAATCGTACGGAAACATCCCCGCCAACTCCGCGTAAGAGAAGGCCACAGTAAGGGCGATGACGCCCGCCAGGACCGCGCTCACCCACCCAGCGTCTCCGACCAACCCGATAGCTCTACCTACCAGCACGTAGTTCCCAGCGCCTAAGATCAAGCCGATCCCGAACAGAGTGGCGTAGCCGAGTCCCAGCGCCCTCCTAAGTGAAGCCATGCGTCGAGCACCTTGGCGAAGGCTCCCCCCTCTTCTGGTTAAAAACCTACCGTGTAAAAGCAATGAAATTATCAGAAAAAGAGGATAAAATGGTAAGAATGTACATAAATTAAATCAAATAGTATTCTTATGAAACACTACTACGCGTGACCGAGCTTTAAATCTCCTTGAATTTACACACGCTACTAATTAAGATTCCTTCAAGGAATTTTCGGCTAAAAAGGTGTTCTGCTCCGGCAATGAACAAAACCTGGTTGGCACGGCTTACTCAGCAGCGCGAGTCGGCGTGAGCATCAACCTCAGAAATGCTTTTTGGTCCTGCTCGCTGGACCACCTCGTGCGGAAAAGGGATGTATTCGACAGGCTGCTTAGGGAGATAGAAGCCGTAGTGGACTCAAGCCTCGAGAGGGAGGAGAAGCTGAAGAGGGTCTGCGAGCTTTTAGCCAGCAGCGTGGATTACTACGATTGGGTCGGCTTCTACCTCGTTGACGAGGCTAAGGGTAACGAGCTGGTGCTGGGACCCTTCGTCGGTGAACCAACCGAGCACGTCAGAATCCCCTTTGGGAGGGGCGTCTGCGGCCGCGCAGCAGTTGAGCTCAAGACGATCATCGTCCAGGACGTGTCGAAGGAGACTAACTACCTAGCGTGCAGCCCCCTCGTGAAGTCGGAGATCGTCGTCCCAATCTTCAGGGAGGGGAAGTTCATCGGAGAGCTCGACATCGATTCGCACCAGCTGGCTCCCTTCACGGAGGAGGATAGGGAGTTCCTGGAGAAGGTAGCGAACCTGGTGGCGAAGGTGCTCTAGCGGCAGCGCGCTGAACCTCGCGCGGTAGTTCGGCAGAAAGTTTTCCAGGCGGCTCTCGCTCATGAACGTAAATCTTTTAAAGTTTTCTAAGGTTACCCCTCCCCCCAAACTCACAATCCGTAATATTTAGGCGAATTAGTAGAAGGTTTCCGTGAGCAGTAAGCTCACGTTAGTTAAGGCGGAAGACGTCCGCCTGAAGCGTTTAAGCACGGGCTTGCGCGACCTCGACCGCTTAACGGGCGGGCTCGTGGGCGGAGCCGCGCACCTGTTCTACGGGCTTGAACCTGCGCTCTCGCGCTTGTTCAACACGATCGTCGGCGCAGCCGCCGTCTCCGAGCGGGTCCTCGTGGTGACGGCGAGAGACTACCACAGGGGTAGATCCCTCAGCACCTTCGACCTGGCTGAAGCCGTGTCGGCTTTCGGCGGCGACCCGCTGGACTGCCTAGGCAGGATCCTCGTCGCTAACGCTTACAGCCGCGAGCAGCTGGCCGCTCTCGGGGGTTGGCTCGCCGCTCAAGCGCCGGAAGTCGGTCTAGCAGCCGTCCTCCACCTCACCGACCTCTACGAGCCCCACAGGTACGGGGAGCTCCAGCGCTTCCTGGGCGGGCTGCGGGGGCTGTTGGCCCGCGGAGCGGCGCTCGCACTCTTCACCGGGCCCGCCTCGAGATCGCAGCTGCCCCGACCGGATGGCCCCCACTTCCTGAGGCACTTCTGCGCCACGATCGTTAGAGTGGAGAAGGCGAAGAGGGGCTTCGCTCGGCTGGTGGTGGAGAAGGGGCCTGTGGGCACCCCGGCTGTTGCGTACGCCAGGTGCACTGGCCCCATACTGGCGGACGTGGAGGGGTGGTTCTAGTGGGTAGGGCGGTGCCCAGCCTGAGGGAGAAGCTCGCGGAAGTCTTGAGGAGCATTGAGGCGGAGATGCTCCCCCTTCTCTCCCGGGAGAGGAGGGTGGCTTACCAGAGGGTTTCGCGCGCCTGGGTTGAGGAGTACGCCGCAGTGTCGAACTGCTCGTACCCGCACGCGCTGGTGATGATGCTGCTCGTCTCGATCCTCGACCTGCAGGCCCAGCTTACAGAGCTTGAGGAGCGTTTGCGCAGGTTGGAGGGGGTTGAGGGTGGCGGGTGCGGCGCGCTTCCTGCTCGAGGTTGAAGTGAGCGGGGGCCGCGCTAAGCTCTGGTTCAAGGATTTCGATGGAGGAGTCGAGGTGGAGGGGGCGGAGTTCAAGCCCTACTTTCTGGCCATGATGGATCTGGATTCAAGCCTCGCACAAACACTGCTGGAGGCGGGCTTCGAGCTGGAGCGTGTGAGCAGGAGGCTCTTCCCGAGCGGTGAAGCGGAGCTCACAAGGGTGGAGCATAGCTCCGTGAGAGCGCTCGCTAAGGCCAGGCTTCTCCTGGAGCGGAGCGGCATCACCCTGTACGACGTGGACGTGAGGAGCGAGCAGAAGCTTCTAGCCTCCCGGCGGCTCCTAGCGTTGACACCGCAGCTCGAGGATTGTGAGGCCCGGTTTGAGCCCCTACCCCTAACCGTTCTCTCCCTCAAGGTGCGCGAGAGCACCGCGGGGTTGAAGGTACTGGCGGGGCTCGAAGGGAGGGTTCGGCGATTAAAGGGCGGCGACGCTAGGGTGGCTAAGGGGTTGGCGGAGCTGGTTGAGAGCTTCGATCCCGACGTTATCTCTTCCAACGTCAGCGTGGGAGAGTTAGCCGGGATCGCGTCCCGCCTCCTGCGCGCGTGGGAAGGCTTCAAGCTGGGTAGGGGGAGCCTTATGGGCGGCCGGATCCTTGTCAGTGAAGGCGTGCTGGAACAGGTTGGGCTGGAGGGGTTGGAGGAGCGGTGCTGGTTCTCCGGTCTACCCCCCACGCTGGCCGCCGGTACGAGCTATGGGCTGCTGGTGGAGGCAAGGCAGACCTACCTTCTGCTCAGTAGGGGTTACGCGGTGCCGAAGAGGGGTAACGGGAACTTCGTCCTTCGCCCCGCTAACTTGCTCCACGCGCGGGATAAGGACGGGTTGATCAAGAGGCCGATCGTCGGCGTCTACGAGAACGTGGCTGAGCTGGACTTCGAATCCATGTTCCCGGGCTTGATTGTCAAGCACAATATCAGCTACGAGACTGTCACCCACGAGAGTGTCGCGCCGGAGCCGAGGGGTCTCCTGGTGGACGTCGTTGAGCCGGTGCTCCGCAGGAGGCTCATGCTCAAGAGGTTGAGGGATCAGCTATCGGGCGGGGATCGGCTACACGCGGAGCTGCGGCAGAGGGAGTTGAAGATGCTGCTCGTCTCCTGCTACGGCTACAGCGGTAACAGCAGGAACCGTTTGGGCAACCCGCTGACCTTTGAGTGGATCAACAGGTTGGCCAGGGAGACCCTGATCAGAGTCTACGAGCACGTGGAAAGCAGGGGATACCGGGTCGTGTACGGGGACACGGATAGCGTCTTCGTCCAGAAGTCCGGCGCGAAACCGTCCGAGTACGCGGAGCTGGCTGGGGAGCTGGCGGCGCTGACGGGCCTCCCCGTGAAGCTCGAGCGAATCTACAAGTTCATCGCGTTCCCAGCGGCTAGGAGCCTACCGGGCGCGCCTCTAAAGAGGTACTTTGGAGTCACCCTGGAGGGAGAGCTGGTCTTCAAGGGTGTCGAAGCGGCCAGGCGCGACACGCCTCCTGCAGCCAAGAGGCTGC
>JAVYWK010000021.1:0-33092 GCA_038727095.1 Thermofilaceae archaeon
GATTCGACCTCTCGTGCAGCCGCTTGGGTTAGGCTGATTCTTCGCACGAACTCGATCTCCATCGCATCGAGTCCGAGGGTCCTCACCTCAATTACACCGTGCTTCGTGCTCCTCGTCTTAGCTCTGTTTGGGATACCTGCTGGGCCAAAGCGGAGCCTATCGGGTTTCCACAGGGCCACGTACCCGAGCTTCTCTTCTAGCAAATAGCCTTTTCGTTCCTTCACCAAAACGAAAATGCCTGTTTTCGAACGTACCGCCCAACGATCGGCACTTCGGCGCCGCAGCGTGGGCATCGATTGTTATCGCTCAAGGCGTACCGGACAACGCGATAGCCGTGGCGCTTAATCAGCAATTCGCCACACTCGGGGCAAAACGTGTTTTCGTAGCGGTGGCCAGGTACGTTGCCAATGTAGGGGAATTTGACGCCAGCCTTCTTTGCCTGCTCATAGCACCACTCCAACTTCTCAACCTTCGTGGGAGGCTCATGGTAGTGGTAGGCCGGATAGTAACGAGTAAAGTGGATGGGAGTATCAGGCCCCAGCTCTTTGAGATGGCGTTCGATGGTATCCAATACGACCTCCTCGCGATCCGTCGCGTTCGTAACTACCAAATAGACTATCTCGACGTGAATACCAAGCCGTTTTGCCTCCCTAGCGTTACGCCAAACAACGTCAACGTCAGCGCTATTGTACTTTCGGTATTCCTCTTTTCCCCCCTTCACGTCTATCTTTAAACCATCGAGACCGCTCTCATGCAGCATCTTTAGAGCCTCTATCGTCATGTAGCCGTTGCTCACGTAGGTGCAGTAGAGGCCTCTCTCCCTTGCGAGTCTAAACACATCGATACTGTACTCGAACAGCAGCGTAGGCTCGTTAAAGCTTACGCAAACGCCCTCGTCGCGCCTGGACGCTATTTCAACCACACGCTCGGGAGGTATCCGCTCAACCCCGCTGACGTCCGGCTCAACTTTGGAGAGGTGCCAGTTCTGGCACCAGGGGCACGTGAAGTTGCAGCTCCAGCTGCTGAACGTGAGAGACGTTGAACCGGGCCAGAAATGGAAGAAGGGCTTAATCTCGATCGGCCTTGACTCCAACGCTGATAGGTTACCGTAGGTGAGCGTGTACAGCGTACCATCGATGTTAACACGAGTTCGGCAGAAACCGCGCGCTCCACTCTCTATCAAGCAGCGCCTCTCGCAGAGTAGGCAGCGGACTTTAGAGCCTCCTACCTTCTCGTAGAGCAGCGCTTCTCTCATCGAGTAGAGAGTAGCGCGCAAAGATAAAACTGTTGATCGGCGCTACGTTTATTATTTCTCGAAGAACCTCAACCTCAATGCCTTGGATTGGCGTGTCAGCCGATATTAGTGAGGATGATGTTAAGAGGGCTCTAGAGAATCTAGGTCTAATTCCTCTGCGCGAGATCGGAGTTGTGGAGCTTGAGACTTCGAGAGGCTGGTTGAAATTCAGAGTGTTTGAGGTAGCGGGAGGCGTAGAAGATTCTGCGCGTGTGCTAGCAGAAGACCTGAGCGCACCGGCATTCGAGAGCGGCCCACACCTGGTGCTGGGCGAAGTGAGCGCGCGGCTGTGGGATGAGGGGGCAAAGGTAGTGTTCCCCGACGGGGAGAGTGAGGTCGTGCCGATTTTCACGTACGATGGGTTCCTCGACGTGAGAATGCCGACGAAAAGGGTGAAGGGGTTGAAGGCTACGATAATCATCGGCGGGACGCAGTACGAGCTACCCCTTGAGATCAAGGATCTTCTGGAGGTTTACGCTAAGGGGCAGAAGGCCATCGAAAAAGTCGAGAAGGCTGCTTCCGTCTATGGGCTGGAGAAGGTGGTTTCAACGGCAGCTCTAGAGGAGTTGAGGCGCCGTAGAGCGGGGGAGGTAAGCGTAGAAGTGGACTACGAGGCGGGCTTCGTAATGGTAAAGGAAGGGGTGAAAGTGCGCGTTGTTTCTCTGGACAAATTTATTCTCGACTTAATCGTTAGGGGGGAGCTGGACAAACTGAGAGAATTTGTGGAAAAGGCTCCTGACGAAGCAAAGAAGCGGGTGTACGAAATGCTGAAGGGAGAGCTGGAGTTAGCAGAGGCTTCCGGCAACGAGCGCCGCTCAAAAGCGTTAAAAGAGGCTCTTGAGAAGCTGGGCTTTCAAGCTCAGGACTAACTTAGGTTCTACTCCTAATCGCTACTCCTCTCTCAGCCTCAGCAACAGCTAGGTGCTTCAACATGGATGGTTCACGGACTCTATACAACGTAACACCTCTAGCCTGCGACACCGCCTCAACGCTCTTTGGATACTTCCACCCTTCAATGTGCAGCACGACTACACGGTGTCCTGCAGCTGCTATTCTCTCAAGGAAGCCTAATGCCTCACGAAGGTTCTGCCACCCGCAGTCGGTCACGATGATCACAAGCGCGCTCTCGCCCGCCTCCAACTCGGCTAGCTGAGCGTTAATGGCTGCGAGGGGAAGAATCGTAAGCTCGCCCTGTGGCAAGGAAAGCACGAGATCCTTCACTATCTCTGGCTCATCCCACCCGGCCACCAAATACCTGGTAGAGAAGTTCAGGACGGACACGCGCCCACCCTGTCGCCTCGCGCTGAGATATGCCGCGAACGCCGCGACGGTAGCATCATCGATCGAGCCCTGCATGCTTCTGCTGGTGTCGAGCACTACAAGCACAGAAGGCGCTTGCTCTTCTATCAGCACTTCGCCGGAGGGCGATGGAACATTAACATCTTTCAACGTCGTTTCCTCCGGGATCAGTGGACCTTCCTCAAAGCTTGCCTCGAGATCTAGATCTTCAATGTCGTCCTCCACGCTCCACATGTCCGAGTAGGCGTAGATCGCCCAGGTGCCGCCTCTACGGCGGCTACCGTAGGTGATGAGGAACTCTTCGGCTCTAGCCCGATACCACATGGCTTTCCACAGCAGCTCTTCAAGGTTTGCAACCTTAGCTGCAGGTTTGGAGAGCTTGGAGGGCAGCTCCGGCTCCTCCCCCTCCCCCCTAAGGGACTCTCTCGTGATTTGTTCCTCCGTAAGCCGTTGATCTACCTTTCCCGTTTGCTGCGTCGTGATTTTTTCCAGCACTTTCTCCGCGTCATGCTTTATTTTATCGAAATCTACCCTCTCCTTAACCCAGTGCCTGAAAAGCTCCCTAGCCTCGTCCCTACCCAACCCCCTCATGACTTCTCTAGCCTCGGCGAGGAGATCGTGTTCCAAGTCTTCGCTTAACGGAATTCCTTCACCGGCCGTCTTTGGAAGCCTTTCCAGTTTACCCATTGCCTGCAACCTCTTCAAGATTGTAGCGACGGCTTTCACCTTAGCGATGTATGAGCGTGGGCTGAGAACGATCTCGGCGAGCAACGAGCCGTAGAAAGCGATGTCTCTGTCCATCCTATGATCGGGGATGGATTCCCTGTACATGTGCTTGCAAGCGGCGTACCTCAGAAGATCGACCCCCTTCGGTTTCGATGAGAACTCGTACGTTAAGTGGAAGGGTAATTGCCTGAATTTGAGAGGAAGGTAGAAGAGGTCTATCTGAAGGTCGGCCAGTAACCGCACAGCGTTGTGCGCGTGTGCCCAGCTTCTGACCTCCTCGTAAGCCGCTCTAGCTAGCATTTGAACGGTCCTCAGATTGTACGGGAGGTAGTGCAAGTGAGCTAGGTCGTGCCTGAAGTACCAGAGCAGTATAGGTCCTCCCTCAGGGTCGTCAAGCAGACTCCGCGGGATGTCAATTTCGAAGACACCCTCTTTGACCCGTATACCGGGACGACGGTTGCCAACGTTGATAACTACGTGGGAGGGGGTTACGTACATCTCCGATCGGGCTCTCTCAAAGAGATCGCGAATATCGCTAGCGCGCAGCATCAGGCATCAACCTTGCAGTGAGAGTTTGATCATGCTGCAGCAGGCCGGATGAAACCCAGTTTTGCTCCAGCTTTATGATTTCCTCCGCGAAAACGAGATCCTCAACTGCGATCTCGCCGGCCAGCCTGTACAGCTCCTTGTTGAAGGATTTGTAGAGGTTGCTGAGTATCGCCCACTGCTTTCTAGCCCGCCTCTCCTCGTTAAGCTCCCTCTGCCTTCGCAAGAGCTTTACCAACTCCTCCGGTGCTCTCTCCTGCTTAACAAGCTCCATCCGGTGGATGAGGACATAGGGAGCGAGTCGGTATACATCATCCTCTGTGACTTTCCCATCCATCCAGGCTTTGGCCTTAAGAAGGTTGTACAGGACAAGCGTCGCTCTCTCGCTAGGGCCTTCTCTTATCGAGCTGCAGATTCCATGGACGAAGTGGCAGCCTTCGCAGAGTGCTGGGGGTTTGACTCGGCTCACATCCCTGCTTCTAATGCACACCTGTAGATCTCTTACGAGTACATTGACCGTAGCCAAGAGGTCGACGTCGACCTCGACCTCTTTTACCTCACGCCGAGCCTCTCTCAACGCTTCAAAGTCTATTACTTGGGGCATCGTGTCGATGAGGGAACCGTAGGACTCGACCAACTTCTGCAGTCTAAACTTGTCACTTAGGGGAAGCGAAGATAAATTAACGCATACGTCAAACCTGTCGTAAAATGGCGGAGGATGGATGAAGGTGGTCGGATCAGCGGGGTTCTCATTGGCCAAAAGCACGAAGTCACCAAGGACGTAGCGTTGCCCGTAAGCCCATACTTCGCCGAACTGAAGCAGGTGGTAGATGTTTGAGGCTGTGTAAGGGTTGAGCCTGTTCACCTCATCGATTCCCTTACCCTTAGCGCGCACAAAAGCGGACCAAATGACGCGCTCAAGCCCCTCTTTCTCGAGGGATGGTATGTGGAGCCGCGCTACTACTTCACCCCGCTTAATCTCAGATGCACCGGAGAGCACGATGAAATCCTCACCGAACAAACCTTTAAGGAAAAGCAGCATGAGGGTGGACTTGCCCCTCCCCCTCGGCGCTCTAATGAGGGCAGTAGATCTCTCGTGCAGCAGGTTCAGCGTGAGCACTCTAATCGCATCGTCGTTACCCACGAATCTGTTCTTCACCTCTTCCTCGAGCCTTTTGACACTCGCCTGCAGGTCGCTCATAGCGCTATGAGGGGTATGTCACTAGTAAAATCTTTCGGCGCTCAGGTAAGTTAACGAATGAAACTTAAAATGAGCGCAATCAGCGTTGCTATCAATGCGATTTCTAAAACACGTTTTCTAATTCGTAAGCGTTTTATTTCGTTTTCCAATTCTTCTAGTCGGTATCTCATCTCCCGTATTAAACTTTTCTCCACCGTAATGTGCTCGCCCGGCTCCGACCTCAGGAAGAGCGCGTCGATGAAGTCTGTCGGCAAGTGGTACCTTCGTTCTGGGCGCTCCTCTTCGATGAATGTAGCAGAACCTATTCTCCTAGCTCTGACTTTACTGGACTCCCTCCTCAGAAATTCCTCGAATGGGTCTAGCATGTGAAGTACAGCTTTACTTCACGTATAAACCTACTCCTCTTCGCCTGACCGCGTTATCGTTAAATGCGCTGTGCGCGCGTAGGGCACGTGGAGCGCATCATAGCTCTAGCGCTTCCGTGCTACGTGGCCAACGCAACTCCAGTTATCGTGGCTAAACTCTTACGCCGCACGCACCCTCTAGACTTTGGGTTATTTTTTATAGATGGGCGAAGGCTTCTCGGCGACAGCAAAAGCATTGAGGGGTTCGTCTCGGGAGTCGCTGCCGGCCTCCTCGTAGGCTATCTTCTCTCACTGTATGGTTTGCTCAGCGTTAGTGAGGCAGTCCCGCTGTCGTTCGGTACTATGCTGGGCGATGCTATGGGATCCTTCATTAAACGGAGGTTGGGTTTGCCCAGCGGTGCTCCGGCTCCTCTACTTGATCAGCTTGCATTCCTTGCCGTAGCGTTGGCACTATACAGCCTCGTTTACGGTTTCATTGAAGCCTCGGTTGCGATCATTCTATTCCTAATAACCCCGCCAATACATCTAGCAACGAATGTGATTGCCTACAAGATCAAGCTGAAGGACAAGCCCTGGTAAGTTACCTTCACAACTCAAAATGTGAAGAGTTAATTCTAAACCGGAGAGTGTGCATTGGGGATCTAACATCTATACCGTTTCAGGTGGCATTAGAAGAGTTAACATGTTGCATGCCTCCAGCGGGATAGAGGCTCTACATGAGCAGCCTTGAGGAAATTCCTTAGACATTGTTCACCTCCGTTTACCTCCCAGGACGTTAATTGACGGTTACTACGATAAATCTGATGATGATTTCTCGCACGCTAAGAATATATCTATCTCCATGGATAGCGGTCAAGATGGCTGAACAGATTCAAGTGTTTAGGACGACTCTCACTCCGACTGTCCGTGGAGCGATTAGTAAGGTGCGGAGGTGGTTCTACGCTTCACTATACTCGAAAGTTAAGGGTGACGCTAGGGAACAGTCGAAGAACAATTGGGTCAAGCTGGCTCGCATGCTTATAGATAAAACGAACGAGCAAGGGGTCTCCGATAAAGCCGGTCGAGTTGTGCTCTACTACTACATCAGAGATGGAGTCTTTGTACCTGTGAAAGCCGAGATAGAGTACTTCGAAATAAAGCCGCTTGGGAAATTCGAGGTTACCTTTTCTGAGTCTTAACCTTAGCGAGTAAAACGTACACGACAGCTAAGAAGTACAGACTCGACAGAGCGAGAGTTGCATAAGTTACGTAGAAGTCGCGGGTCCCTGGGCATCTACCGGTTACGTAGCATGCCAACTGATAGATACTGAAGATGCAAGCGGCTGCCAGCACCATTACAATCACGGCTATCGCAACCTGAGATTTTTGCACGGAGCATCGGGGGCGAGCGCTTTATCTTTATTTCGCGGTAGAGTGCCACATGAGCGTTGAAGGAGTCGGCGTTGGAGAAGTGTTACGAAGGGTCTTCGGGGCAGGCCTGGACCCTTTCAGCACATTTAGTAGGATCGTGGCGCGACCCGACGGGTTTGGGCCACTCCTCTGCATGCTTCTTCTGGTCTTTGCTTTCTCCCTTCAAAACGCTACACTTATCTCAAAAGTCTTCATATATGCTGCGAGAGGAAACCCTGTAACTCCATTCGTTGAACAATTCGACGACACTATCAGAATAACAGCCGTGAACGTTACTTCCAGCCTCAGGAGAGTTGGACCCCCCAGCGAAGAACACTTTGCCGCCTTAAACGTGCTTTCCCTAGGTTTCGGTATTGCATCGTGGCTCTGTTGGTCTCTTGGCGTTTGGGTGGCGGTGAAAATCGTGGAAGGCCCTCCAGCCTCTTCCACTCTACTTTCGGGCTACATCCTCAGCGTTAAATTCTATGAGTATCTCGCGAAAGCTCTCCTCCAATCCTGGTACTTGAAGGACTTGAGTTGCGTAGAGATCATCCTACCGCTCGACGCGCTCACATTGAATCGTATCTTGAGTCTGACTTCACTGGCTTTAGCCAGCATGCGGGGGCTTCAGACAGCTCTACTAGCCCACACAGCCTTTTTCACGGTATGGAGCATCGTAGTCACGTCTGCAGCTGTGAGTCGGGGTTACACGCCTGTTCGTAAAGCTGCGGTGGGAGGGATTACCGCTTTTCTGATCTCTTCAGCAGCTCAGGCTATCGCTTACAACCTACTGTTGATGGCGTTCTAAAATTCTTACAAGCGGTTGAGTGCGAGAGACAGTAAAGTTTTTTTAACAATGCCCTATAATGTTTGCAGATTTGCATGTCCGAAGATAGGAAGCAGGTAGTGTTGGATGAGATAGACAGAGGCCTCCTCAGGATACTCCAGGAAAACGCGAAGACCCCTTACTCAAAGATTTCGAAGGAGCTCGGTATCAGCGAAGCGACGGTACACTTAAGGATTCGTAAGCTGGTGAAGCAGGGGGTTATAAAACGGTTCCAAGCAATCGTGGATCCTGAAAAGGTTGGCAAAGATGTTGTCGCGATAATCGCGTTAACGGTTGATCCCAGAAGGTACGAGAGTGTTCTAGAAAAGCTTAAGGCGATGCCAGACGTCTACAGCATTTACGATGTAACGGGTGAGTACTACACAATACTCAAGGTGCGGGTTGGCAGTAAGGAGGAACTAACTAGAGTGCTCGATGAGATCGGCAGAGTCGAAGGTGTAGAATCAACTCGCACAATGTTCGTCCTGCGAGTAATTAAAGAGGAGACCCGTGTAAGGATAGATTAGTGGAGCTCGGCGAGATCTGGCCCTATCCTGCTTGGAGGCGCGGGCAGCCTGAAATAGCGAAGGCAGTCTATGCTAGCGTAGAAGAAGGTAGGCATCTCCTGATAAGCTACCCCACTGGCGCGGGGAAGACCGCTGCTGTTCTTACAGGTGCTCTAGCTTCTGCAACGCGACTGGGAGTAAAGGTTGTTTACACAGTAAGAGCGAGAGCTCAATTCCAAGCTCCGAGAAGAGAGCTCCTACTACTCGCTGAACGCATGAAGGTAACAGCTGTTTTCCTCCAGAATAAACGCGATCTATGCTTCATTAGGGGGGCCAAGCTGCTACCTTACGATGAGTTCCTCAACTTTTGCTCAGAGCTTGTGCGAGAGGGCCTCTGCCCCTACTACAGCGCAGCGAGGATGGCTTCCTACCCTGAGAGCATTTTAGACCACGATACCCTAGTACGAGTAGCTAGCGAGTTGAAGGCTTGCCCGTACGAAATCGCCCGCAGCATGCTCCGCAGGGCAGACCTGGTTGTCGCCGCGTACAATTACGTTTTCGACCCGGAAATCCGCAGGGTCTTTCTAGGGGAATTGGGCGTCGATCTTCACAGCGTAAGCCTCGTGGTGGATGAAGCTCACAACCTACCATACTCGCTAGCGAGCATCCTCAGCAGAGAGCTGAGCGAACGAACGTTGCGAGCGGCTAAGAGGGAGGCAGCCCGTGTCCTAAGGAGAAGGGACGTGGAAAAGGATCTCTACGCACTTCTTTCATTCCTAAGAAAGCTACGCAGCATCGCGAAGGCGAACGCATCGGAGTATGAGGTGAATCCGGCAGACCTGATGGGGGTAGCCCCCAACTCAAGCGAGCTTTCTAGGCTTGCTCAGCTAGTAGAGAGACGATTAAGTCGTGCAAGCGCCTTAAGGAGAGTTGCAGCATTCCTTCGATTGATTGAAGGAGGTGGTGCAGACTACACGTTGACCGCGGAATTCGACGGCGGCGAAGTTAAGCTCACAGCGCTCTGCACATCCCTCCTCAGAGGTTCGGTACCCGTCTTCTCGAACGTTCGAAGCTCAGTGTTGATGAGCGGGACAATGCCGCCAAGGGAGTACATCGTCAACTTGCTGGGATTTGAGGACTGGCGCGTAGACGAGATGAGGCTACAGTCTCCGTGGGCTGCGAACATAGGTCTAGTGGCTGTGAAAGGGGTTTCCTCTAGGTACATCGAGCGTGGAGAAGCTACGTACCAAGCAATGGCTGAGTACATTGACGGCCTTTACCAGAGACTCTCTGAAGGTCTATGCTTCGTCGTTGTACCGTCATACGATATGGCTAAGGCTCTAAGACCTTACATCAAAGCAAGACCCTTGTTTGTTGAGCGTGAGGAAACTAGATTGAGCGAAGTCGAAGAAGCTGCCCGTAAGTTCAGTAAAATGGTGGTAGTAGTAGTTGCATGGGGCAAGCTCGTAGAAGGTATCGAGCTTAGAGGCGATGGGCAAAGCAAGATAAAACTGGTGGTGGTAGCAGGGTTACCAGTTCCTGAACCAAATGTTTTGAATAGGAAGCTTTTGGAGAGTCTTAGACATAAGGTAAAGAGTAGCGAAGCAGCTTGGAGATTGGTGTATATGGTTCCAGCCGCTGTAAAAACAGCTCAAGCGATTGGGAGAAGCGTTAGATCTGAGCTCGACAGGGCAGCCGTTGCAATACTAGATGAGAGAGCTCTAGAGCCCGACGTTAGATCGTACATAGAGGGCTTTGGTTACTCAATGGCGGTTGTAAGCAGCCTGGATGAGGCATTAAACAAGCTGGAGAGGTTTCTCATCTAAAGCGCATCACTACACATTGAGGCAAATATGCTCTTCATTAAATGTAGAAGCTCAAATTCTCACTGGTTACGCTAACAGGTTTTGCGTAGTGTAGCGGGAACAAAAACCTTAAATATTTCTAACCACTCCATAAGCGAGGTGGTAGAGTGCCAAGACCGAGGAGCCCACAGGTAATCGAGAGAGCTGTGAAGATTTACAAGGTGCTAGAAGAGATGGGCGGGAGGGTAGTTACACCCGAGCTTCTCAAGGTCGTATACGAGCGTGGAATTGCCAGCAGTTACTCTCTGCTCCACCACACCCTCATGGTTCTGGAGAATGCCGGCTTTATTAAGCACGAGCGAGTAAAAGGACGCGCTGAGTGGTATATCATAAAGAAGGCTACTGAGGAGGAAATTCGGCAAGCTTTAAGCCCACGTTAATGTAATTCTATTTTTTATTTTTATATTTTTCTATATCTTATGGTACCTCAATGTTGGCATGTCGAGCCATTAGGTACTCTTCGTTGACTCCTAAGGCTCGCATGAGAGCTACTACGACACCGTCGAAGAAGACCATTGCAGCATCTTCGAAGAGCGTTCCCAACGGTGCTAAGGGCTCGTAGATCCCGAGTACCTGCCTTGCGAAATAATCGACCTCCTTAGATACTTTAGTTCTGCCCGGAATTCTGACAACGTGGTCACTCACTTTAGCTAGGGGGGAATCTGGGAAGGAAGTGACTGCGAGTACGTAGGCCCCCATCGTTTTAGCAGCTTCAGCAACGCTCACCACTATCTGCGTCGTGCCTGAGCCGGAGATTGCTATAACGAGGTCTCCTTTCGAGACGGCAGGCGTAATGGTCTCGCCTAGCACGTAGACGTTAAAGCCGAGGTGCATCAGCCTCATAGCGAAGGCCTTCCCTACAAGGCCGGAACGACCGGCGCCTACGATTAAGACCTTAGCACCTGAATTTTTCGCCTCCAAGAGTATCTCGAGCATTTTAAGCACCTGTTGCCTATCAACGGCGCGAGCCACCTTCAAAATCTGCTCTGCGATCTCCAGCATAGTCCCGATGAGCGCATCTACTAGGTTCTCACTCACGGGACGCCCCTCAACCGGGTCTTTTAAACCTTTAAACTCTCAGAACTCGGCTTTGAGCTAATCGGTAAGTCCTTCACGACCTCTTAAGCTTCAAGCGATCGGCGGCATGCTTCTTTCCCGTTCAACGCCATCCTCAGATAATCGGATTTTCCCCAGCAGTAGTATCTTTGCTCCTTCCCTGTCGAACGGTGTTCGTACTTTTATTATCTTGTTCGTTGGATCAACTTCCTCTATAACCCCGATACCTACGTGTTCAAGCCTCTCGTTGGCAATACCAACTAGGTATCCCTCTAATCCACCTAGATGAGATACAAGAACATCGCGGTTTGCAAGTTTAGAAACCTGATCCTTGAACTCCAGTAACCTTTTGTACTCTTTCTCCCCAAGTGTTGTTAAAACAACTACGTTTCCGCAAACTTCAGCATTCACCTCGAAGCCGAGAAGGGTTGAAAGCATCAAGCTTAGTTTCTCGTCACGCTGACCGTTAAACGTGTACGTCGCCCAGAGGCGGGCCTTCTCGAGGCTAATCGCTTTAACAGCCGACTCCTTTAGCAGACTCAAGTATGACAGCTCTCTCCTCAACTTGCGCAACTCTCTCTCCTTGCCGCGAGCTGCAGCGGGGGTGGGTGCCCGTACAACTCGAATGTCTGTTTCTTCAAAGATCCGAGCGATAGGCTCGGATGCGCCCGTCCCTTCCATGACTACAAGAGTCGTCGGTTCAACCACCTCCACGATTCTGCATTTGAAAGCTAAAGCACGCCTATCGCCAACCCACCCATCCGTGTTCACTATCACTAGGTCCCTTCTCGATGCCTTGCGTAGTAGCTTCGTTAAACCAACTACCACTGCATCTTCGCATCCCGCTGGAGTGTTGGTTCCGATGAAGTAGAAAGCCTTCGGCTCCAGTTCCCCCAGCCAGGAGACAGGCTTCTCGGGTAAAGCCAAGGCTATTGTACCAGGCCAACCGATATCATTCTGGCCCACATCGGCGTCTATTACCGCTACACTCAGCCCTTTCGCGATGGCTGTGTTAAGCAGGTACGTGGAAAACGTAGTTTTTCCGCTATCGACTTCGCCGACAACTAGTACTCGGCCGGGTGCTGCGATGCTTTGAGCTAGCATCCTCCATTTGTCAACTACCTCCTCATCCGGTTTAGCCTGACTTAGCCTCCCACCAGACACTTCAATGGTACACCACTCGCCTACTTCGATGCAAATCGTGTAGCCTCTGGGGACTACGAGCTCCCTTCCTACACTGAACACCTGACCGAGAGCGTAAAAACCGGAACCCTCAATCACTTTGACCCTAGCGGGACCCTCGACTCTATAAAGGCCCTTCTCAAGACGATGCCTCTCAGGAAGCATAACCACAAGTCGTAAGTTACGCTAAAGATAAAGGTTGAGCCCCCGTTAAAGCTATAAACCTCGAGCTAGTGGAGCCGTAAACGGCCCCGGTAGCTCAGCCTGGTAGAGCGCCGCTCTGGTAAAGTGTAAGACCGGCTATCCAGTAAGGCGGAGGACCCGGGTTCGATTCCCGGCCGGGGCTCCACAGGTGTTTTGCAGGGTGGAACCATCATGCATCCTATAGTGTTGGTTTTTGCGTTGCCACACCGAGTGCTTCACTTTCAAACTTCTCCTTGTTTTTCTGAAAATAATTAGCTAAAAGTAAGTTTTCTTCATTTATTATTAAGTTAAGAATTGTATGATGATAAGTTAAACTGTAGTACGATTCATCGTAATACGCTTGTATCATCACCGCATTATGTTAAGTCTGTCAATGAATAGGTTTAAAGAAAATATAGTTCTGGTTTTTTCTATTATGCGTAAAACGCTAAAATAATACCGTTAAAGCGGATTTAACGGCATAGGTGCTTTCGATCAACTACCGGACCCTTTTAGTTGGGAAGAGCTTTCATCACCTTTCATGAGGGGTTCAGAAGCTGAACTCGTGGCGGGCCCGCCGGGACTCGAACCCGGGTTCTCCGTGCGGTTCGGCAAGCCCGCTCTCCGGCTTAGAAGGCTTGCGCAGCTTCTTCAGCTTCGGCGCCTTTCCAGGCTAGGCCACGGGCCCTATAATGCTGGTTTGGCACACTATTTAAGGTTTGGCGCGACGGGGTTGTGTGATATACAGCGCTCACGAAGTGCTGGTGGAGCAGATTGCGAGAGCGGTTAAAGCCGCGTTGGAGGGACAGGGGGTCGTTGCGGGGGTGCAAGTTGAAAGAGCTCCACCCGAGCGCGGGGATCTGACGATCAACGTCTACAGGATAGCTCGGAGCGATGTAGGCGCTAGGGGCTTGGCCGAGAAACTGGCTGAGAATCTCTCCAGCGGTGTGGAGTACGTTAAGGCTGCTAAAGCGGAGGGGGGTTACGTTAACATCGAGATCGATCCCTCCTCCTATGGGCAGTTGATTTGGCAGGTGGTATCGTCCTTGGGGAGCAGGTACGGGTACAAACATCACCCAAGCCCCTACCGTATCATAGTCGAGCATACCAGCGCCAACCCTGTTCATCCCCTACACATTGGGCACCTTAGGAACTGCATAGTTGGTGATGCACTAGCTCGCCTGTTGCGGGCCAGAGGTCACGATGTGGAGGTTCACTTCTACATCGATGATGTAGGTCTACAGGTTGCTTACGCTGCGTACGGTTACGAGAAGGTTCGGCATGTTAAGAGGGTTGTGAAGCCGGATCACTTTATCGGGTTGGTCTACGCCATAACGAACGCGATAATCAACGTGCGTGAACTGCAGGCGCGGAGGGAGAAGGTTGGTGTGGAGGAGCGGGCGAAGATCGATAGCGAGTTGTCGGACTGGTTGTGGGCGGCTAAAGAATTGATGGAGAGGGACGAGGAACTCTTCACGCTGATTGCCGAAGCCGTAAAGAGGGAGGACGCCCTTAAGCGCATCAATGACATAAACAGGGCGTACGAAGCAGGCGAAGAGTGGGCGGTCAAGCTTGTCAGGGAGACCGCGGAGCTTTGTATTGAGGGTTTCAGGCAGACGCTTAAGAGGCTCGGCATCTCCTACGACAGTTGGGACTGGGAGAGCGAGGTCACGACCTGGAACGGGCTCGTGCGAGATGTGATAGCTAAGCTGAGAGCTACCGGCTTCGTCGTGGAGAAGGGAGGGGCACTGGTTTTCCAAGCTGATAGGCTGGCAGAGGATGCGGAGGTGAGGCGCAGGCTCGGCTTTTCGCCAAGCTTTGCGATCTCGCCGATGACTCTTGTCCGTTCGGATGGAACAACGCTTTACGCTACGCGTGATATCGCTTACACTATCTGGAAGTACAAGAGGGGGGTTGACAGGGTGATAAACGTAGTGGGTGCTGAGCAGAGCTTAGAGCAAGCCCACGTCAGGCTGGCGCTCTACAGCATGGGGTACGTAAGGGAGGCGGAGAACACTTTGCACTTCGCCTACGAGATGGTAAATCTCCCCGGTGTTAAGATGTCGGGTAGGAGGGGAAGGTACATAACGGCGGACGAGCTGATTGATGAAGCAGTCAGAAGAGCGAGAGAAGAGCTCGTTAAAAGGGGTGTCGAGGTTGACGAGGAGATAGCGGAGCGAGTTGGAATCGGAGCCGTGAAGTTTGCAATCTTAAGCGTAGCCCCCTCTCGGCCGCTGACGTTTACTTGGGAGAGGGTTCTCGACTTCGAGCGAAACAGTGGACCCTTCGTCCAGTATGCCTACGTGAGGGCACGCTCCGTGTTGAGGAAAGCCGGCGACTTAAAACCCGCTGTGAGCGGGATGACCTTCGGTGAGGAAGAGAGGAAACTCCTCTTTCTCATCGGCTACTTCCCGGAAGTGGTTGCAAAAGCTGCTGACGAGTTGAAGATTGAGCTCATACCTCAGTACCTCAACGAGCTCGCCTCAGCTTTCAATAAGTACTACGATGAAGTTCCAATCTTGAAGGCGGAACCCAGAGAGAAGGCTGAAGCGCGGCTAGCCTTAACGTACATGGTAGCAATTACACTGGAAAACGGCATGCGTATCCTCGGAATCGAACCACCCCACAGAATGTGATAAGGCCGTAGTGCATGGAACCCCTCTTCAGTAGTAGCAAAGCCCGTGCCCTCGAAACAGAGTGAAAGCAGGATGTCTGTCACGAGCCTACACCCTTTATGCGGCGTTCACGTCAAAGAGAGCGTTAAAGCGAGTAGCAACCGCCAAGAAAAGGCGCATGATTACCAGCCCGGTTGAAGGATTATGTTTTAGTATAATGATGTGGAGCCGGGGCCGGGATTCGAACCCGGGTGACACTCCGCGTGCGTACGCACTTAGCGGGTAACGACGAGACGACACCCACTGCAGCCCGCCGCCTTAGACCACTCGGCCACCCCGGCTCCTCGAGGTAAGGTGTGGCAACCGGTTTTTTAAGTTGATTGTCCCGGCATCGTGTGGATATGCAGTTAGTAAGGGGTGTCGCGAGGCAAAGGATTGCCATCCTACTTAAAATGGCGGATGAAATCGTTAGGAAAGACGAGCAATTAGCTAGAAGGTATGTTGAATTGGCTCTAAAGATTGCATCGAAAGCTCGTATTCGCATTCCAAAAGATTTGAGAAGGAAATACTGTAGGGGGTGCAACGTACCGCTCGTGCCCGGCGTTACATCTAGGGTGCGCGTCAAAAGGGGTTGCGGCGGTACACGGATCATAGTTACCTGCCTACGGTGCGGTTACGTGCGCAGGTACCCAGTCAAAAAGCGTGGCGGGCCCGCCGGGACTTGAACCCGGGTTCTCCATGCGGGGCTACACCCACACTCTGGCTCCGCAGGCCAGCGCCTTTCCATGCTAGGCCACGGGCCCCATGGGGTACTCCCCCACCGCATATTTTATTCTTCGCGGTTGCTTCAGTTCCGCGCCGGGTGCACATCTCCCCCTTCCTTGGCTTTGGCCTCCGAGAGCCCGCCCCCTGGCCGGCGCGGTTTTGGCCGCGGGCGACCGGAGCGGGTCATGGGGCCGGCCACCTAAGGCGGCCTACTCGCCCGCCTTCCAGCGCACCGTCGCCGGAGCGCCAATCGATGGGCACATACGCGTGCAGCCGCTTGTTCTTCGCGCTGCCGGGCTGCGCGGAAGGGTTTGAAGTGACCTTGAGGTTGAGCAACATAGCGGAGGCACTTGAAGCCTTCATGATGGCTGGCCTGATGCCGGCGAGGCGTTCACGCGTGGCGGGGAGGGGCGCACAGTTTTAGTCCAGCTGAGGGGAGGATGGCTGAAAGCCTACGTAGCCGCAACCGCCGAGTGACGGGGCTGGAACGTTTATCCACCTTTTTGTTTCCCCTTTTCCCCTTTGGCTCTCCTCATGCCGCGGGAGGGGCAGGCAGGGTATAGGCCCAGAAGGGGGCGGCCAGAGGTACGCAGCCGGGGAAACGGGAGCGTTCGAGCGAAAATATGAATAAGTGCGCACCCCTCAGAGTTTTCAGAGTTGGTCCGACCCACCGCACGTTGCTGCGCGTTCTACTAGCCGCTTGTTTAGAGATGTTTTTAGACTTCGGCACGTAACCGCGAAAAGCTTAAAGTAGTGTGTTGATGCAAAGCTTGAGCCGGGGTCGCCTAGCCTGGTCCATGGCGACGGGTTGCTAACCCGTTGCCCCTTTCGGGGCGCCCGGGTTCGAATCCCGGCCCCGGCGCCAACCTATAGCTCATGGGCCAACGGTGGATATGCGAGTTCGGAGGGTCTGAGCGATTTGAACCGCAGCACGCTGTAACGAAATTTTTTATCCCCTACTGCAAGAGCAACCTGTGAGCTACAGTATAACTGTGCCGTTCGTGCCGACTCCTATCGAAGTCATCAGAGAAATGCTGACGATAGCTGAGTTGAAGCCGGGCGAGTTACTCCTGGATCTCGGGTGCGGGGACGGGCGAGTCCTCATTGTAGCGGCAAAGGAGTTCGGGGCAAGGGCGATAGGAATCGAGCTTCGAGACCAGCTAGCCAACAGAGCCGCGTACAACGCCGCGAAGGAGGGAGTGAAAGATAAGGTACTAGTTGTCCATGGGAACTTCTTCGATCTAAAGCTTCCACCTGCGGACGTGATCTTCATGTACCTTCTCACCTCAGTCAACGAAAGGTTGAGACCTAAGCTGGAGAGGGAAGCTAAACTGGGGGCACGTATAGTGTCGCACGACTTTGAAGTTACCGGCTGGAAGCCAAGGAGAGTTGAGGACTTCCGCGACGGGGGGAGGTCGCACCGCCTCTATCTGTACGTCGTTCCAGAGGCTTACTTTTCAGCTACGCGAAGAGGTTGAAAAGCAGAGAAAGCCGCTTAACCTCGGGAAAAGGGTTTCGTCCCAATTCATGGTTTCCGCGTAGGAGCGTCAACAACAACCATTTAACAACAGCGCTGGCCCCGGCGTACGGAGGGTGAATGGAGGAGAGGGGCGTTTTACTCAAAAACGCGGTGGTCGATATTGGCAGAGAGGATTTAAAGAGCATAGCGCCTCTTGCCCGTAAACTAGTGAAACTTTACGATCAGATGGGAGGTTTTAGTTCACAGTTTGTAGCCAGAGCCGCCGAGATCATGCGGGAAATGATCCAAGATGAGGAGTGTACGGTCTTCCTGGCTTTTACCGCTAATCTGATGGCTACCGGGCTGCGCGGCGTGCTTGCGGCGCTAGTAAGGGAGGGGTTTGTGGACGCGATAGTAACGACCGGCGGAACGTTTGATCACGACATAGCCCGATCGTTAGGCAGTTACTATAGTGGGGACTTCGAGCTTGACGACCACATGCTACAGGAGCTAGGGATCCATAGGCTGGGGAACGTTTTAGTGCCAAGAGATAAGTACGGGCCAGTTGTGGAAGAATTTACGCATCGAATGCTCGAAGACCTTGTGAGGGTGAAGAGCAGGTGGACGCCGAGCGAGTTAGCACAAGAGATCGGTAAGCGGCTCGGAGATGCGAACTCGGTTCTGGCAGCCGCGGCAGAGAGGGGTGTGCCTGTTTTCTCACCCGGCCTTGTGGACTCGGCTTTCGGGACAGCGTTTTTCACCTTCCGTGAAACCGGTCGGAGCAGAGGTTTCTCCCTGGAGCTAGATGTTCTCGGCGATTTATCGAGGATCTCCGACCTTGTCATAGAATCCGAGAAGATCGGTGCAATAGTGCTGGGCGGGGGAATCAGCAAGCACCACGTAATATGGTGGGCTCAATTCAAAGGAGGCCTCGACTACGCTGTCTACATCACCACAGCGACTGAGTTCGATGGAAGCCTGAGCGGCGCGCGGACAAGGGAGGCGATAAGTTGGGGTAAGCTCAAGCCTGAAGCTCGGCACGTTACCGTTCCAGCGGACGCAACAATAGTGTTCCCTATAATAGCGGCAGCCCTACTGGGTGAGCGAGAGTGATCGAGGTCCAGGTTACATTTACAGTGTTGGCAGCCACGGTTATCGCCCTAGTCCTGACACCGTTTACCGCCAGGGTGATGAAGAAGCTCGGCCACCTTAGAACAGACGTCCACAAGAGGGAGCAGCCGAAGGTACCCTATTCCGGGGGGGTGGCGCTTTTCGCCTCTGTCACCCCCATTCTGATCGCTTTTGCACTCTTACAATGGGGAAGTACTGTCAGAGTTTTCGTTCTTCTCGCGTCCTCCAGTATGGCATTCTTACTGGGCCTCATCGACGACTTCAAGGTCTTAGGGGGCAAGGTTAAGATGCTTCTATCCCTGTTAACGGCGGTCCCGTTAGCGGTCGCTTACATGGTTTGGCCAGACGTCGTCCAGCTTGGGCGCCCCCTAGTACCACTTCTCGGGCGCCTTAGGCTGACCATTATCTACTGGTTGCTCCTACCTCTTGTGGCTGCTGGACCAGCGAACTTGGTCAACATGCTTGACGTTTTCAACGGTGTTATGCCTGCGACTACGCTTCTTACAGCTTTAACGATGTCGTTCGCCTCGCTGATAGTCGGTAACGTTGAAGGAGTCGTCCTCCTCGCCCCCCTTATCGGGGCCTTGCTCGGCTACTTACCTTACAATAAGTGGCCGGCTCGAATTCTAAACGGCGATTCAGGGAGCTTGTTCGTGGGCGCGTACATCGGTGCTGTGGCGGCTCTGCTCCACCTCGAGTTCATAGCGGCAATCGCGCTCATCCCTCACATTCTTAATGGGGCGTTGGTGATAATCTCGGTCGGAGGTTTTAAGGAGCACCGTGAAATGAAGGGGAGACCCGTGAAGATACTGCCCGACTTCAGGCTAGCGGCGTCCAGCGACTCGGAAGCCCCAATCTCTCTCACACGGCTGATCCTCGCTATAGATGGACCCTTGGATGAAAGGGCGGTCGCAAGGAGGCTGATCGCCTTAAGTGCTGTGAGCTGTATCCTAGCAGCCTTCTCCTCCCTCCTGATCCCGAGGTGATTGAGATGAGATCCTTACTGCTCTTGAGCTTGCTGCTCATTGCCATTTGGGCATCCTCCATCCCAACACTAGTGCTCATAAACTCGATAGTCTACCTCATCGAGATTAGCTGGCTTCGATCCCTCCTCGGGGTAACCGTTTTCGGAGGATGGGTCGCACTATGGTATGCCCTCTTGAAGATCATTTCTAAAAAGATACTATTTAGCAAATTTTCCAAGTTAACTAATAAAGATTTTGATAATAATAACTCCAAAGTTTAGTGCTAGATATTGGTTTTCCATCATCTCCAAGTATCGGTTCCACAACTTTTATGATTAGGGGTTTCATTTTTCTAGCTATCCTAGAGCGGTTGATTTTGAGTGCACCAATTAGGGTTTCTTCGGTAACCACTATTGCTTCTACCGAGGGATCGCTGCTTGCCGGCCCTTCGGCATCGTCTAGTGGAAGCACCGTGATCCGTTGCCCCACCCTGGCTTTCCTTAAACAGTACCTCAACACTCTGAGGGCTCTAACTTCGTATGGCTCAATCGGGTGGTTCTTCCTACGCTGTGAAGCGAATTCGTCGCTGACGACTCCTATGATTACCTCGTCACTACCCTCAAGTGCGGCTTTAATCAAGTGCCTATGCCCAGAGTGAAAGAGCGAAAAAGTGCCACCGACAGCGGTCCTCCTGTATGCTGGCTCTCCGCTAGCCACTTTCTACTCTACAAGCACCTGAATCTCTTTAGCAACCTCGCTTTTCGGAATTCGTACTTCGAGAACGCCGTTCTCTAACTTCGCCTTTGCTAGTTCTGGCCTAACCTTTACCGGGAGCTCGACCTTCCTGTATATTGAATCTCTAACTCGTTGACGTATGATATATCTCCCCTCTATTGGGATCTCAGTAGTTCGTTGAGCGAATACTTCTACGGCGGTTTCCGTGACTTTTACTCTAATGTCTTCCTTTGAGAAGCCAGGGACATCGACTAACACAACTAGTTCGTCGCCGCGGTCTACAACGTCTACCGGTGGTTCCCAAGTCCCGAACTTGAGCCCTTCAGCAGATAATCGAGCCCACACGTCCCTGAATAGTTTTTCGACCTCTCTCTGAGTTTGGGCTATCAGATTTGCTATTTCCTGTATTGTCTGTCCCTCCATACCCCTCGCACTGTGATGCAGGCGCAGATTATTAAAGGTATGGCTCTGATCTATGGACGCAATGTTTTAAGGGTTGGGATGAGGAAGAACGCGGTGAACACGTGCTATACGAAGTAAGGTGGCACGGGCGCGGAGGGCAGGGTGTCGTAACTGCCAGTGATATTCTGGCTCGAGCTGCAATCCTTGAGGGGAAGTTCGCGTACCATGCGCCGGAGTTCGGGCCGGAAAGGCGTGGAGCACCCGTCAGGGCTTTCACTCGGATTTCCGACGAAGTCATTGAGCAGCATTTCGGAATCTACAGGCCTGATGCCGTTGTCGTCATTGACCCTACACTTCAACTAAATCCCGATATTGTGTTAGAGGGGGTTAAAGAGGGAGCACTACTTGTACTGAACGCGAAAAAAGTGGAGGAAGAGCTCTTGAAGAGGGCTAAAAGCCTTAACCTAGCTGTTTGGACAGTGGATGCTTACAGTGTTGCGCTGGAGATATTTGGGCGCCCTCTCTATAACACTCCGATGTTGGGCGCGTTTGTGAAAGCGTCCGGCATCGTCAGGCTCGACAGTATCCTAGTGATCGTAAAGGACAGGTTTAAAGAGCCTGTGATAGCAGCGAGGAACATCGAAGCTATTAAGAAATGTTTTGAGGGGGTGAAACGCGTTGAGTAGCAAGTTGTTGAGCTGGAAAGAACTGCCCGGAGCACCCGTAATAACGGAGGGGGGTAGCTCGATCCGGTATAAAACTGGCAACTGGCGGGCGCTCAAGCCCACGCTTGACTCGAGTAAATGCATCAAGTGTCTGCTCTGCTGGTTCTACTGTCCGGAGCCGGCGATAATTAGAAGGGAGGATGATAGCGTTGAGATCGATTACAACTACTGCAAAGGTTGCGGTATCTGCGCTCACGAGTGTCCCGTAAAAGCTATCACAATGGTGGAGGAGGGGTGATGTAATGGGCCAAGCAGTAGTTATAGGGAAACAGCGCCGAGCGGGTATGACGGGTAACGAGGCAATTGCTTACGCGGTTAAGCAGGCCGACGTTGATGTGATAGCGGCTTACCCAATCACGCCCCAGACCATAATCGTTGAAAGGCTAGCCGACTACGTTAACAACGGAGAATTAAATGCGTCGTACGTACCCGTTGAAAGCGAGCACTCGGCGCTGTCCGCGTGCATCGGCGCCTCAGTCGCGGGAGCGCGCGTGTTTACGGCATCTAGTTCGCAAGGCTTAGCGTTAATGTGGGAGATGCTCTGGATCGCCTCTGCTCTCAGGACAACGATAGTCATGGCTATCGCCAATAGGGCTCTTTCAGCCCCGATTAATATTCACTGTAGCCATGACGACGCTTACGCCTGCCGTGACGCGGGGTGGATACAGTTCTTCGCCGAGAACGTCCAGGAAGCATACGATCTGACGCTCATGGCTTTCCGCGCCTCCGAGGACAGGCGAGTTCTCTTCCCCTCGATCATCAATCTGGACGGCTTCATCCTCAGTCACGGCCTCGAGCCACTATACGTCTTAAGCGACGAGACTGTTAGGGAATTTCTCCCTCCGAAAGACCCAGTGTTCCACATAGATCCTGCGAAACCCATAACCTTCAATCCGCTCGTCCTTTTCGATTATTACTTTGAGTTTAAGAAGGCGCAAGCTGAAGCCTTCAAGAATGCATACCCGACGATTCTTGAAGTCTTTAAGGAGTACGAGAAAGTTAGTGGGAGGAAGTACACACCTGTCAAGTCCTTTGGGATGGAGGACGCTGAGGCTGCAGTAGTAGTTCTAGGCTCCTCAGCTGGTACGGCGCGTTACGTTGCGCGCCAGCTACGAGAAAAAGGTGAGAAGGTTGGGGTGGTCAGTTTGACTCTCTATAGACCGTTCCCAGCTAGAGAGCTAGTCGAAGCTCTAAGCGGGGTGAAGGCAGTGGCAGTAATGGATAGGAGTTACAGCTTCGGCAGTCCAGGAGCGCAGTTGTTCATGGATGTTGCGGCAGCGCTCATCAACGAGAGCGAAAGGCCCTTCCTCATCAACGCTGTTTACGGGCTGGGCGGTAGGGATCTAATGCCGGAACACGTTAGAGAAGCCTTTAAGCTCGCTCAGGACACTGCTAAAACCGGTAAGGTTATAGAAAGGGAGGTTTGGCTCGGGGTGAGATAGAATGAGCCGTCAGATTAAGGCGCTTCGGGAGTTCCCGCACGAGGAGTTTTTTGCTCCCGGCCATAGGTTGTGCGCAGGATGCGGGATACCGCAACTTGTTAGAACGGTTCTAAAAGCAGTACCCGACCCGAAGGTTGTTGTAACGGCGACCGGTTGCTTAGAAGTAGCGACGACAATCTACCCCTATACGAGCTGGAGAGTACCATGGGTTCACAGTGCTTTCGAGAACGCGGCAGCCACAGCTTCCGGCATCGAAGCGGCCTTTAGAGCATTCGAGAAGAAAAGGGGTGTAAAAAGGCCAAAATTAGTGGTCTTCGCTGGAGACGGTGGTACGTTCGACATAGGGTTCCAAGCCCTCAGCGGCGCGTTAGAAAGGGGCCATGATCTGGTTTACATATGCTACGATAATGAAGCCTACATGAATACAGGAATTCAGAGGAGTGGTGCTACGCCGCGGGGAGCTGCTACTACTACAACGCCCGCAGGTAGGGTGATACCCGGTAAGCTGGAAAAGAAAAAGGATCTTATAGGTGTAGCTATTGCCCACGGCATCAGGTATGCTGCAACACTCAACCCCGCTTACCCCGTAGACATGTACAATAAGATAGTGAAGGCAGTATCGATTGAAGGGCCCACGGTACTGCACTACTACACGCCGTGCCCCACCGGTTGGAGGTTTGACCCAGCCCGGTCGATCGAGATTGCTAGGTTAGCCGTTCAGACGCGCGTATGGCCTCTGTACGAGTACGAGGATGGAACTTACAGAATCAACGTACTCGTGAAGAATCCCAAGCCTTTAGAAGAATACTTGAAACTCCAGGGAAGGCTTTCGCACCTCCTCCTTCCCGAAAACAGGTGGGTACTTGAACAGCTGAAGCAGGACGTCGAGGAGAACTGGAACCGGTTACTGAAGCTCGCTGGCTTAGCGTAAACCCACACTAGTCGTCATCTCTCTTTTCTCTCTCGTTTTAGCATAATTCTTTTAACCCCAAGATGTCGTCAGCGCATTCGAGTTTGATGGCTCGAATGCTTATCAGGGAACAGTGCCCTAACTGTGGGGGCGCGATAAGTGACGAAAGGCTGGCAGCGGGGCTTCCCTGCGAGGTTTGCCTTCCAGAGCCTCCTTTAAGTTTAGCCGGCACAGATAAACCTTCCAAGCTCGTTCTGTTGAAAACTACTTGCGATGCTCTTTCACTTTTAGGGAAGTGTAAAGGATTCAAGAGTATTCTGGAGGAGGAAGCGGAGATTCACGATTTCGAGTTGTTTTTTGAAAACGCTGTTGGGAGCAGGCCATGGAGCGCGCAAAGGATGTGGGCCCGCCGTGTGTTACGAGGGCTCTCCTTTGTCATCTTGGCTCCGACGGGTGTTGGGAAAAGCGTATTTGGGATCGTGATGTCACTATATCTTGCTTTAAGGGGGAAGAGATGCTACCTTATCTTGCCGACAAGTGTACTCGTCAAGCAGACATTCGATAGGCTCCAGGGCTACGCTAGCAAGCTTGGGTTAAACGTTAAGGTGCTCGCGTACACGTCGCGTAGTGGTAAGGCCAGGAATGACACCTTGAAGAAGATCGAGCAGAGCGATTATGATATATTAATAACTACGTCTCAATTCCTATCTAAGAATTTCGAATTAATAAAGAACTCTACGTTCGATTTTATTTTTGTGGACGACGTTGACGCGATCATCAAGTCCTCAAAGAATGTTGAGAAAGTACTTGCGTTGTTAGGGTTAGGTGGGCAGGTGATAAACGAGGCTCTCAAAATCGCTAAAATGGCTGCGGCTAGAAGATCGGAGGGCGACGCGAATGAACTGGAGAAAGCACGGGCAAGACTGAGAGAGATGCTGGCTCAAACAAAGCACGGTATACTTGTTGTGTCAACAGCTACGGGGAGACCTCGAGGCCTTAGAGTGAAACTGTTCAGGGAGCTTCTCAACTTCGAGATCGGCTCGGGAGCCGAGCTTCTTCGTAACGTTGTTGACAGCTACTTGTTCGTTAGTGATGGAAAAACTCTTTCTGCAAGGGTTGCCGAGATAGCGGGGATTCTGGGTAAGGGCGGCCTGATTTACGTGCAACCAGGTACCCCTGAGGAACAAGTTAACGAACTAATCGAGCTCCTCGAGAGCAAGGGACTGCGGGCTAAAGCTTTAACTTCGAGAAGCAAGAGAGAGCTTGAAGATTTTGAGCGAGGAGAAATAGACATCCTCATTGGCTTCGCTACATACTACGGAGTCCTCGTGCGAGGCATAGATTTACCGCACGTGATACGTTACGCGATTTTCGTCGATGTTCCCCACTTTCGTTTTGCCGCTGGAGTCGATGAAGCAAGCCCTCTAAGGCTGCTGCAACTGGCGCAGGTCCTAAGGAGTGTTCTACGTGGCTCAGAAGCGAACACTCTCGATAAGCTCACATCGGTAATTAGGCGGTACACGTCGAGCCTAGATCAAGCTTCATACAGATTGCTTACTGAATCATTAGCTACTACTAGGAAACCTGAAGGTTTTCTGGGATTTCTTTACGAGCGCCTTTTAGAGCTAAGAAGCTTGCTGAGAGAACTTCTCTCGCGTGAGGAATTGCTCAAGGAGCTCCAGGCCAGTTCTCTAGCGTCAATAAAGATGGTGAACGGCAAACCGTACATAATCCTTCCTGACGCTCCAACTTACTTGCAGGCATCGGGAAGAACTTCAAGGATGTATGCAGGAGGTATTTCGAAAGGGCTCTCCGTAATTGTAACTAGAGACGAGAGCCTGCTTAAGGTGTTAATGAGGCAGGTCAGCTGGTACGTGGATGATGCTAAGTGGGTGCGGTTCGAAGATCTCGACCTGGTTAGCATTCTCAAAGAAATAGATAGGGATCGTGAAATGATTCAGCGTCTCAAGGAAGGTAGAGTTGAGGGAGGAATCGCGGAGCTCGTTAAAACGGCGCTCGTTGTCGTTGAGTCTCCAACCAAGGCTAGGACGATAGCCTCGTTCTTCGGTAGACCTTCGAGCAGAAGAATTGGAAGCATTGTAGTGCACGAGGTTAGTGCGGGAAACTTGCAGCTGTTAGTGGCTGCGAGTAAGGGTCATGTACTCGATTTGGTTACCGACGATGGATTTTACGGGGTTAGGGTTAATGGAGCTTTCGTTCCAGTGTACACGACGGTTAAGCGCTGCCTCTCCTGTGGCACGCAATTTACCGACTCAAAGGATGGTGCTTGCCCACGCTGTGGGAAAACAGTTGTTGCTGATCAAGCTGAAGTTGTGAAGGCTCTGCAGAGGGTTGCAGGCGAAGTTGACACAGTCCTCTTAGCCACGGATCCCGATACTGAGGGGGAGAAGATCGCTTGGGACCTCTACATCCTTCTCGCGCCTTACACGCGCTCGTTAAAGCGGATTGAGTTCCACGAGATCACGAGAAGGGCATTCGAAGAGGCTTTGAAGAACCCGAGAAGCGTGGATATGAGGAGGGTTGAGGCGCAGCTAATACGTCGCATCGAGGATCGTTGGTTGGGCTTCACTCTAAGCCGGAAACTGTGGGACCGCTTCGGTATGCACTGGCTCTCAGCGGGGAGGGTTCAGACGCCCGTGCTGGGGTGGGTGGTTGAGCGATACCAAAAGGCCAGAGAGAGCGTAATGACGGTTTTCCGGGTAAAGCTCGATAACGGCCTCACGCTGGTCTTCGAGAGCAATGTTAGTGGAAACGAAACCCGTAAGCTAGCCAGAGAGCTGAAGGAAGGTACAGTTGCTATTGAGCGGTTAAGCGTGGAAAGCTCCAAGCTGCATCCTCCACCCCCCTTCTCGACGGACGCTATGCTGAAGGAAGCAGTAGAAGTTCTCAACCTATCTACTGAAGAGGTGATGAGACTGGCGCAGGACCTCTTCGAGATGGGTCTCATCACTTACCACCGGACAGACAGTACCCACGTCTCAGCGCTTGGAATCGGTATCGCGAAGTCCTACATCGTTGAACGCTTTGGTGAGGCAATGTTCACAGCCCGCGCTTGGGGGTCACCTGGGGCTCACGAGTGCATCAGGCCTACAAGACCTCTCGACGCCGAAACATTGAAGGCTCTCGTGAGTCAAGGCATACTGCAGCTGGCCAGGCCGCTAACCCAGCGGCACTACAGGCTTTACGATCTCATATTTAGGCGCTTTATTGCGAGCCAGATGCCCGAGTGTACTGTAAAGATTGAACGCTTGAAGGTTACACTAGGGCCCCTTACAAAGGAGATGACCACTTACGTCGAAGTCGTGGATCCAGGCTTCACACACGTGTACCAGCGGTTCAAGCTCGCTAGGCTCGAGCCCGGCACGTATAAAGTGGTAGACTTGAAGCATCGCAGGATACCAACCTTGAGGCTTTACAGCCAGGCCGATTTAGTAGCCAGGATGAAAGAGGAGGGGATCGGTAGACCTTCGACGTACGCGAAAATTATCGCAACCCTCATCGATAGGAGGTACGTGATAGAAACGAAAAGGCATAAGCTAGTTCCGACCGATCTCGGTTTGAAGGTTTACAGCTATTTGAGCGAGAACTATAGGGATCTAATCTCTGTTGAAAGAACTCGGATCGTTGAGGAACTCATGGATAAGGTTGAGCGAGGAGAAGCAAATTACATGATGGTTCTCCGCGACCTCTACGAAGAGGTGGTGAAAATTGGTTGAAAGAGGCCTTTTCATAGGGCGCTTCCAACCGTTTCACTACGGTCACCTTTACGCCTTAAAATGGATATTGGAAAGAGAGGAGGAAGTCATCATAGCCGTAGGTAGCGCGCAGTACTCGCACAGCTTCAGAAACCCCTTCACCCTCGGTGAGCGAATAGAGATGATATCACAGGTCCTAAAGGAACAGGGTCTGTGGAGTCGAACTATCGTCTGCGGGGTACCTGATACTAACGGCCAGCACGCACTATGGGTTCAAATGGTCATCTCGTGCTGCCCCCGATTTACTAGAGTTTACAGCAATGAACCGTTAACCCGCCTTTTATTTGAGGAGTCAGGTTACCGCGTTAACAGCATCCCCTTCTTCGATAGAGAGCGTTTTGAAGGTACGCGGATAAGGATAAAGATCGCTGAGGGTAGCGAGTGGAGGGATCTAGTCCCCCCTCCAGTGGCGGAGGTGATAGAGGAAGTTAACGGCATTGAGCGCATATCTAGGCTTTATCAGTTAGTACGTGGAAACACTACCTGAAATAAATTGATAGTATTCACACGTTTTTACTCTTCCACAATTATATTGGGCTGTGAAAAGCCCATTTCAATTAAAATGTCTCTTACTTTGTATCTGTGATCTCCCTGCAGCTCGATTCGTCCATCCTTTGCCGTTCCACCGCAAGCAAGTTTAGCCTTCAGCTTCGAAACTAGTTCACGATGATTGAAAACTCTCTCATCAATACCCTCAATAACTGTAACCTGTTTGCTTCCTCCTTTTCTTCTTTCAAGCCGTATTTTAATGAGCTCTCCTTCCTTTAGAACCCCTTTTAACAGGTCTTCCAATATGTCGCTCATTACCCCTTTGCTCATGTAGCGTTGCAGCGCCAGCTTTAAAAAGCTTGCGTAGGGGGTTTTCACACTCGACTGGTCTCGCAGCAGAAGGTGGTAACCATGGCTAGAGAGGTATATGTGAGGAGGGTTGTAGCGATCCCCCCGGATGTAAGGGTGAAGTTATTAGGAAAAAAAGTAATTGTTGAAGGTCCCCTAGGCTCTATCGAGAAGGATTTCTCTCATGCTAGAAACTTACACCTAAGCTTAAAGGATGAAGGTGTGGTAATCGAAGCATTCAACGCGGATAAAAAGACGTACTCTATCATGAATACACTTGCGTCAAAAATCGAAAACATGATTACAGGTGTTCAACGGGGTTTCAGGTACAGAATGAAGATAGTTTTTGCTCATTTCCCAATGAGCATAAAAGTTGATGAAAAGCACCATCTGGTAATAATAGAGAATTTTATAGGAGGCCGCGGTAAGATAACGACTCGAATTGAGCCTGGTGTTAAAGTTAGGGTCGAGAAGGATGATTTAGTGGTAGAGGGCATCGACAAAGAAGCTGTTGCCCAGACAGCCGCTAATATTCGCGAAGTCACTAAATTGAGAGGTAAGCGGAGAATGAGTCCTCACGGGCGAGAAGGCGGCCCCGGCATTCTAGACGGAATTTACGTTTACGCCAAAGAGAATGTGAAGTAACTTAAAAGGGGTCAGGCCTACTTCTTGTACCGTTTAGGTCGGAGGTTCCTGCTCTTACAGCGTCTACAGCGCTCTGCTGTCCAAGCGTTTCTCGCTCCGCACTTTCTGCATATCTTAACCCTGAAGTTACTATCGAGAGCCAACTGTAGCTTCTCAGGGTCTCTAATCGGCATACATGTCCATAGAGCATCGCTAAAGCAGGGCTAAAAACTTTGCTGATAACCACGGAGATGGTTTACGTGCATCCAATTTAGGCGATACATCTTAACTCGTAAGCATTTAAATGCAGTATACACCGCTCCTTTCGATCCGCTACGCTAATAGCCGCTGCAAGGATTCGCGGGCTGACGAAGGCAGCGGTTTGCGTGCGTCACGGCTGCTTCGCGCGTCCGCATCAACGGCTCTTGTTTTACCGTGAGCGGGGGTAGATGAATTCATCTTCTCTGATGAACGAAGTAACACAGCTATAAAAAGGACCAGTGTAAGTTAAGGTTTCGTGGCTCAATCCGCTGGAGTGAAGATGAAGAGGATAGGCTGGTGGCATTTTGAGTTGATGGTACCAACCGAGTGGGATATAGCGGCTCAGGGCGGGGCTCGATCTGTCCAGGTCTTCCGCTTAGCCGACAGCACTTATTCCATAAGGCTTGAAGTTTCGCTGGAGAAGGTTCCCTTCGAGAAAGCGAAGAGTGCGGAGGAACTCCTTAACGCCTACAGGAAGAATTGGGAGAAGAAGATTGAAGAGTTGAAAAAGAAGGAAGGGATAGAGGCTGAGCTCAAGCACGTGAGCAAGGATGAGGTAAGTGTTAGGGGGCACCGCATCATCCTCTGGGCATTCCGGTTAGGGGGTGCACCGATGATGGCCGCGGTGTGGTACTGCGAGAAAAGCGAGCGTGCTGTGTCCCTTACTTTCACCCCCCGGAGTGGCGGCGACGAAGGCCTATTTCGCAGCATTCTTGACACTGTGAAGTGCCATTACGATTCTCCTAGTGAGCGGGCTCTCTGGTCCACCCTGCTCTTCGATCTCTACCTGCCGCAAGCTTATCAACTGGCTGCCGCAAAGTTTGCTTCAACCGCTACTTACTGCCTTTTTACCGATTCGGATCAAGAAAGGTACTTGCTCGCGGGCTATAGTGGCCTAGCGAGCTTCGCGCTCGGGCGGTATAGGAAGGGGCCGAGAGAATGGTTTGAAAAAGAGATCTTGAAAGATGCTATAAAGAACTTTAGGCAACAGCCCCCAAAGGTTAAGTTTACTCAGGAATCGGAAAGCGTAATAACGTTTAGTGGAGAGAGCTTCGCTTTAACGAGAAAAGGTAAGAGGGTCTTCCTCGGTAGAGTGTGGCATGACCGAAAAATAGATAGAATCCTCGCTGCCGCTGTACTTTACCCGGCTTTAAGCGGTGAAGAGGCTAAAAACGCACTAAACGATTTAGTGGTGCAGCTTAGCGGTAGAGAGATTTAAGGCGGCTAGCTCAGGTGTGTTCCTGTGAGAACTCGAAGAGCGTTCCGAGAAGCGGTAGAAACGATCGTGCTGGTAGCAGTGACTTTGATTCTTGCCTTTATTGTAGCACCTCGCGTATTTTCAACAGATGTTCCACTAGCTGTGGTTGCCAGTTACAGTATGGAGCCAGCGCTTAGATTAGGTGACCTGATAATAGTCAATGGTGCTAAGACGCCCAGCGTGGGCGATGTAATCGTTTACGTAAGCCCTACGAGCGGCTTAATCGTCCACCGCGTAATAAAGGTGCAAGAAACCCTGCGTGGGACGGAGTTTATTACAAAGGGTGATGCAAACCTCGCACCTGACGCGGAACCCGTTCCAGCACAGAAGGTTAAAGGGCGTGTGGACATTGTAATACCTTACATCGGCGTCGTGAGGCTCGCCTTTGAGAGGCTTCTACAGGGGCTAAGAGGGTTCTAAAGGAGCCTGCTACAGCGCCTACGCGTAAAAACGGTAAGTGCATACGATGTCATACGATAAGCTTATAGAGGGTATTTAAGGCTTTTAAAGCCGTGGCTGAAAGGGGCAGAGAGACGAGGCCAACATACCGTATCGAGAATGTCGTAGCTTCTGTCACTCTGAACCAACGCTTAAACCTCGAGAAGATTGCTGAGCGGGTCCCTAACGCCGAGTACTCTCCGGAGCAGTTTCCAGGGCTAGTACTCAGGATCAACAAGCCGAAGACGGCGACTCTCGTTTTCTCTAGCGGAAAGATGGTGTGCACAGGTGCTAAGTCTGAGAAGGAGGTGCGCAAAGCCGTCAATGCCATCATATCGCTTCTGAAGAGTTACGAGATAGACGTTAAGGGTGAACCGATCATCGAAATCCAGAACATAGTCGCTAGCGCGAACTTGAAGGCCCTCGTCGATCTGGAGAAGGCGGCGAACCTTCTTGAAAGCAGTATGTACGAGCCCGAGCAGTTTCCCGGCCTAATCTATCGTATGGACGATCCAAAAGTGGTGCTGCTTATCTTTTCAAGCGGAAAAGTTGTGTGTACTGGAGCTCGTAAAGAGGAAGAGGTAAAGGAAGCGATAAATAAACTCTACAATACATTGAAGGAAATAGATGCTCTAATACTTGAGTGATCAGGTGGGGGAACATGCAAGAGGAGTTCGTACTAAGAGAGTTCATTCCCAAGGATCTAGACGAAGTCATAAAAATTAACCGTGAAAATCTACCCGAGAATTACCCCCAATTCTTCTTTAAACTTCATTACGAAAACTTCCCTCGCGCCTTCCTTGTAGCGGAGCATAAGGGCAAGATAGTCGGCTACATCATGTGCCGTGTAGAGACGGGGAAGCTCTATACGAAGAGCGGTTCGGGGAGGCAGGGCCACATTATTTCAATTGCTGTGATTCCTGAAATGAGACGGAAGGGTATAGGGGCGAGTTTGATGCTGAAAGCAATGGAAGCGCTACGTACGTACTACTCCGTTGACGAGTATTACCTTGAAGTGCGGGTATCTAATACGCCAGCAATAAATTTATACAAAAAGCTCGGTTTCATGCCTGTGAAAATCATTAAAGGTTACTACCTTGATGGTGAAGATGCTTACTTGATGGCAAGGCCAGCTCTCGAGAAACCCTAAGCGCGGTAAAGCAACCTAATAAGCGAAATATTTTTATAGAAGTGCAAAAGGGAGACCCCCGAAGCGATATGAGTCAGGCGATACCTGTCCTTATCCTCAAAGAGGGTTCGCAGAGAACGACAGGCCGTGACGCTAGAAGAAGCAACATATACGCGGCCCGGGTTATAGCTGAGGCCCTCGCAACATCGCTGGGGCCGAGGGGGATGGACAAGCTGCTGATTGACTCCTTCGGTAACGCTACGATAACCGGCGATGGTGCGGCTATTCTGAAGGAAATGGAGGTCCAGCATCCAGCTGCCAAAATGCTCGTGGAAGTGGCTAAAGCGCAGGACGATGAAGTGGGCGACGGCACTACGTCGGTGGTCGTCCTGGCCGGTCAACTACTCGTAAGAGCTAGTGAGCTGATCGACCAGGAGATTCACCCAGCAATTATTGTGGAAGGCTTCGAGAAGGCGATGGAGCACGCCTTGAAAGTGATCGACGAAATCGCTGAGACTATTCACCCGCTCGACAGGCAAGTGCTGAAGAACATTGCATCCACAGCATTGAGTAGTAAGATAGTTGCTGAGTACCGCGACTTCCTCTCTAACGTTGTTGTCGATGCTGCCCTTCAAGTTGTGGAGGAGAAAGACGGTAGGTACGACCTGTCGCTGGACAACGTAAAGGTCGAAAAGAAGAAGGGCGAGTCACTCATGGAGACCTCTCTAATCAAAGGCATTGTTCTCGACAAGGAAGTCGTCCACCCGGCCATGCCCAAGCGCGTCGAAAAAGCGAGGATAGCCCTCATTGATGCGCCTCTTGAGGTTGAGAAGCCAGAGTGGACGACCAAAATTAACGTTACGAGCCCCGACCAGCTGAGGCAGTTCCTTGAGCAGGAAGCAACAATCCTCAGGAGCATGGTGGAGAAGATTAAGGCTGCTGGTGCGAATGTGGTGATCTGCCAGAAGGGTATTGACGACTTGGCTCAGTACTACTTGGCGAAGGCTGGCATCCTAGCAGTTAGGAGAGTGAAGAAGAGCGACATGGAAAAGCTAGCGCGAGCCACCGGAGGCAAGATCGTAACCAATGTTGACGATATTAGCCCCGATGTGCTGGGTTACGCGGAGCTGGTTGAGGAGAGGAAGGTGGCTGACGAGAAGATGGTTTTCGTCGAAGGCTGCC
>JAVYWK010000022.1:0-30951 GCA_038727095.1 Thermofilaceae archaeon
TTGAGGCCCTTCGAGCTCTACGACAAGGAGCTGATGATGGTAGCCTCCTACAGGAGCCCCTACACCTTCCAGCGTGCCGTGAGGATCGCTTCCTCGGGCAGGGTCATGCTGCGCCCCATCATCAGCCACGTACTCCCACTCGAAAGGGGTGTCGAAGCGTTCAGGATGGTTGACGAGAAGAAAGAGGATGTAGTCAAGGTCGTATTGAGGCCCAGCTAGACCTAGAGGAAGACCTTCATCACGCCGGCCTTCGCGAGCAGAGCCATTATGAGAGCGCTGACCACTAGCTCGACACCAAGGTAGCCGCCGTTGTAGATCAGCGAGTAAAGGGCCGGGTGCTGGCCGGCTGGCGCGTACTCGGCGAAGAAGATGACGCCCGAGAGCCAGTGGCAGAAGAAGCGCCCACCGATCCCGAGCGCAGAGCCCGCAGCGGCTGCTTGAGGGCTTTCCCTCCCCTTGAGGAGGCCGGCAAGGCCTAGAGCCCCGAAGGCCAAGGGGTAGTCCAGGAGCATCTGTACCGGGTGAACGATGTAGAAACCTAAGTACAACCGGATTAAGCCGAAGACGACGCCGGCCGCGATCCCGTACTTCAAGCCCCTTCGCATCGCGAAAAGGATGATTGGGACCATCGAGGCTGGAGTCACTGAGCCTCCCTGCGGCATCCGGAAGATCTTGAAGAAGCTCAGCGCGGTGGCTAGCGCCAGCATGACGGCTGCTTCGGCGAGGATTCTGACTCTTCCGGCCCCCACCCTCTTTTCCCGGGCCACCGTCGAGCTGGCCACGCGCCCCCTATCTATAACCAGGTTTTAAATATTACCTGAAGTAGACCGCCATTGATAGAAAAGCTTTTAAGTAAATTTATAACCTGGTTATACCATGATACCTGCGGACGAGCTCAAGGAGTGCTACCTTTCGCCCCTGCGGGCCATGCTCGCGAAGGAACTGAGAGGGAAGGGGTGGGGGCAGAGGGCGATCTCGAGGGTTCTTGGCGTCAGCCAGGCAGCTGTCAGTAAGCTGCTGAGCGAGGAGAGAGGTTTGAAGCTCGCTGAGCTGGGAATCGACGAGCTGGAGTCGGAGCTTCTGGTCGGTAGGCTCCTCGAGCTCCTCGCTTCAGGCAGGGTAGTGGAAGCATCCGCTCTCGCGCACAGGTATTGGCTGCTTGTAGCCGCGTCAGGTGGCGCCTGCCGGCTGCACAAGCGCGACAACTGGTCCCTCGTGAGCTGCACCGCCTGCACCCTAGCCCTGTACCCGAGGCTGACAGCGCACAGGGGGAGGGCTCTCGCGGACCTCGAAAGGGCAGTCGTTCTGGCTGAGTCGTCTATGCGCTTGGCATCAGTGGCCCCCGAGGTTATGGTGAACGTAGCCCGAGCGGTACCGGGGGCCGCGGGATTGAGGGATGTTGCAGCCGTACCGGGGAGGTTGGCTAAGGTGGGTGGGAGGCTGGTTGCGAGACGCAGGCCGGCGTTCGGAGCTTCGAAGCACCTTGCAGAGGTGCTTTTGGCCTCCGGCTACACCGCTTGCATCGACATTAAGTTTGACGAGCGCGTAGACAGAGCCCTCGTGGAGCTAGGTTTGGAGCGGGCTGAGTTCTCCAGCGAAGACTACCACTCCCCAAACCCGGCGGCAGCTGCAGTGCACGAAATGAGGCTAAAGGGGGCACTACCGAGAATTGTCGTCGATACGGGGGGCCGCGGGATTGAGCCTGTGACCTACATCTTCGGTACGAGCGCGGTTGAGGTGGTGCTCCTCGCGGAAAGAGTCGCTCGATCAGCGGCTACGCTGCCCTCCCCTTGAGCTTCCCCGAAGCTCGGTTTTTCGCGGGTTGAGCGAGCTTATAAGACACCCTGCAGGCTTAACGATATGCAACGCGTAAAGATCTGCCTCGCTTGGCTTTACGCGATCACGAAGTACGGCTACCCGACCTCTGTCGATGGTATGGTGAAAGCCTTCGAAGACGCAGCACGGCTGGGCTTCAAGTACGTTGAGATCGAAGCAGTCGGGGAGGCAAACCTGTGGGAGATCGAGGGTAGGCGGAGCGAGCTGCGGAAGACGCTGGACGCGCTGGGTTTGGAGGTTGTCAACTTCGCTGGGATCTTCCGCGAGCTCGTATCGCCGGTCAAGGCTGAGAGGGCGAAAGCGATTGAACTACTCGCGCGGGCGGCAGACTTGGCCGTCTACTTTGGCGCTGAGCTGATGCAGACCGACACCTTCACCCCGCCGCTCGAGTTTGTCGGCTCGCGCCCTTACTCCAGCGCGGTAGTGTTCGGCGAGCGATACAGGGTCAAGGTTGACCCAAGCTTCTCCTGGCGCCGGTTCTGGTCAATTGTTGTAGATGGTATGAGGAGGGCTGCGAGGGTGGCGGCTGATAGGGGGCTGAAGCTAGCCGTCGAGCCCCGCATCGGGGAGACCATCAGCAACAGCGACGCGATGCTCCGCCTCATCGACGAGGTTGGCGAAGCCAACTTCGGCGCGGTGCTGGACGTGGGACACCTCCACGCCGCCAAGGAGCTGATACCCCTATCGGTCGAGAAGCTCGCGGACAGGATCTTCTACGTCCACGCCTCCGACAACGATGGGCGCGACAACTACCACTGGGCTCCTGGCCGCGGCACGGTGGACTGGGATGGCCTATTCGAGGCGCTGAGAAAGCACCGGTTCAGCGGCCCAATAGCGGTTGACGTGGGAGGCCCGGATCTAAAGGGGCGGCTGGACGAAGAGGTACTGGAGGCGAAAAGGTTCCTGGAAGCTATGGTTGAAAGGCACTTGTCAAGCGGCTGACTTGAGGATGTCGAACAGCTGCTCCTCGCTGAAGCCCATGAGGCCAGCGTGCTTGCGAGCGATCGCCCTGAGGTCGCTCTCCGAGAATCCGTAATCGCTCAACCTCTCTCGGAACCCCACGCTTTCCTGGAACTCCTTCACAACCCTCATGGCCTTCTCCGCGTCGTCGGGCACGGGCCTTATCGATGGTTCCAGAGCCCTGAGCACAGCAGCAGAGGCCTGCGGCGCAAGCTTGTGAGTGTAGTAGACCACCCGCGGCCCGAGGAGAGCCAGGCCGCAGCCGTGCGCCAGCCTGGGGTTAGCCCCGCTCAGCTCGTGCTCCAGCAAGTGGTTGACGTGGGTTCCCGAAATGTCTATCGCCACGCCGGCCAGCATCGAAGCGTAGAGGAGCCAGTACCTCGCCTCAAGATCGTTGAGGTTCTCAACGGCTCGAGGCAGCCACATGCCGAGCAACCTGACGGCTTCAGCGCTCAGGAGCTCAACGATTGGCGGCGAATCGCGCTGCGTGGCAGACTCGTAGGCGTGGTAGAACGCGTCGAGTGAGACGTAGATGGTCTGGTCCCTCGGGAGCGTCAGAGTGTAGCGCGGGTCGTCGACAGAGGCTGTCGGGTAGATCGAGACCATCCCCCGCTTCTCCCTCGTCTCATCAACCGTCAGGACGCTGTAGCGGTCGACCTCGGTCCCCGTGCCGTGAGTGAGATTGACCGCGTAAACCGGGAGGCACCCCCTCGCCCTCCTCCGCCCATAAACGTAGTCGGATGCTCTACCGCCGCTCACCGCGATCATCGCGGCAACCTTCGCCGCGTCAATCACGCTGCCCCCTCCAATGGCCAGTATAGCTTCAGCACCCATCGACCAGGCGCGCTCTGCCATCCTGTCAGCCTGGCTGGCCCACGGGTTCGGAGTAACGTCGCTGAACACCTCGTACGCCACACCGTACCTGGAGAGGATCTTTAGCGCGTCATCGAAAGCGCCACTCTCCTTTGCCGATCTTCTTCCTGTAACGATAAGAATCCTCTCGTGACCCTTTAACCAATCTTCAAGTCCAGCTATAGAACCGGGGCCGAAATAGAGCGCGATACCGGCGTACTTGAACATGAAGCTTCTCAGCTGCTCAGCCATGAAGCACCTCTACACTACACTTATGAAAAGGTTACGCCGCGACTCTACGCGAAAGCGATTAGACTTAATAAGTGCTATAAGAAGGTTATCCATCCCGATGGAATCCGACATAAAGGTGGAGGAGATCACGATCAGCTACCGTTCGTACAGGTTTAGAACTCCCTTAAAGTTCGGCGCCGTTGTTGTGACGGAATCTCTCTCACTGATCGCACAGGCTCTAGTCAAGAGGAAGGGAGGGGGTGAGGCTCTGGGTTTCGGTACAATGCCACTCATGTGTGAGTGGGCTTTCCCCGACCCTCGGGTCGAGCATGATGAAAAGCTTGAGGCAATGAAGCTCGTAGCCGAAGAGTACGCCCGCCACATCGAAGAAGAGGCTTCGAAAGGCGTGTACTTACATCCGATGGATTGGTTCGTCAGATTTGAGAACGATCTCTATGGGATATCTGATGCTGTATCGAGGCAGCTCGAGCTGAAAGCTCCACTACCCTCTCTTGCGTCACTCGTCGCAGTGTCTTCGATAGACGCTGCGATTCACGATGGCTACGGTAAAGCCAATGGCATCTGCAGCTACGAAGGTTACGGCCCTAAGTACATGGAGAGGGACTTAAGCTTCTACATAGGTCCTAAGTTTAAGGGCAAGTACATTTCAGACTACTTAAAGCCGATGTACGAGTCGATGCTGCCGGTCTTCCATCTAGTTGGTGCACTGGATAAGCTAACTCGGGATGAAGTGACGCCTGAAGACCCTAAGGATGGGCTACCTGTGAGCTTAGAGGAGTGGATCGAGAGAGACGGTATTTTCTGCTTCAAGGTTAAGCTTACTGGAGTCAACATGGATTGGGACGTAAGACGGACGGTAGCTGTCGCTAACGTCGCTAGGGAGGTTCTAGGGGAGAAATTCGGCAGAACGGAATACTACCTAACGGTCGACTTTAATGAGATGCACACTTCGCCGGCAGAAACGTTAGAGTACTTGGGGCGAGTTAAGCGTGAAGCTCCTGAAGTGTTTGAGAGGATCCTCTACGTGGAGCAACCCATTAGCAGAGAGCTCAATAAGTACATGTTCGATATCAGGGCTGCTGCAGCCCTCAAGCCGGTACTGGCAGACGAGGCAATCACTGACTTGGGGAGCTTCGATGCAGCTCTTAGCCTGGGTTGGTCTGGCGCAGCGCTGAAGGTTTGCAAGACGCATAGCCTTTCCCTTCTGCTGGCCGCGAAATGTGAAGAGCTGAGAGTACCCTACAGCGTTCAGGACCTAACGTGCCCCGGTCTAGCTCTCGTACACTCCGCGGGATTCGCTGCTCGAACAAAGCCGATTAAAGGCTTCGAATACAACGCCAGACAGTACCTCCCTCATGCATTCCCGGAGATTCAACGAAAGTACGATGAAATCTTCTTAGTGAAAAATGGTTATGTGAGACCAGGAGTGCTGAACGGAACCCTAGGCTTGGGTTTATCGATGTGAAAGACTGTTGAAGCGACCGACAAAAACGGGGGAGATGATAAGAGCCAGATTTTCAGCTGTCAGCATTTACTATCCTTTGTCAGCTGGTTCCACGATTAGACACCATTTACGTTATCGCAACTTACAATGTCAGTATTCAAACGCTTGCAAACTGAAAATATAGTAGGCTATGCTTCATGCTCCTATGCGAACCACTCCATTAGCTTCCCCGTTCTCGTGTTTTGGGAACGACTGTAACAGCCGTTTGTGTGCAAATTACTCATCCATCGGAAAGGTTAGCTTCTTTGAAATATATCGTAGGGGCGTACATTTTAGTAGACTTGCTGTTGGAGCCTTGGAAATGCAGATGGCGTACGTCTTTAGAGAGAGTTAAAGCGTAGTGTAAAGCAAGGATGCGGTCATGGGAGTCTGTTGAAGGGTTCGAGGATTTTCACATGACTTCAACTATCTCCACCATGGGAACAAGTATTTCATCGTACCCCCGTTCGTATTTAACGGAGTAAGGACCCTGCTTTAAGGGTGCAATCAAAACGATGCAAAAGGTGGAAAAGTTGATGAATCGCTATTTTATTAACACGCCCCTACCTCTGAGGGACGTGATTGTATGAAACTGGTTCTGTTCTCCAAGATGTTCCAGGAGATGCCTATGGAGAAACTAGCTGATTTTATAGCAAGCCTGAAGTTGGACGGAGTGGATCTGACGGTCAGGCCAGGGGGTTACATCGAACCGAAGGATGTGAAACGGAAGCTCCCTGATGCTGTAGAAATATTCGCCAGCAGGGGGTTACAGGTAGCGATGGTAACTACGTCAATAGTTTCGGCAGACGAACCTTACGCTGAAGAAACATTCTCCGCAGCCGCAGACCTGGGGGTAAAGTACGTGAAGCTTGGCTACTGGCATTACAGAGGTTTTGGCCACTTGTGGAAGCAGATCGAAGAAGCGCGGGAGAATCTAAAGGGTATTGAAAGGCTCTGCAAAGAGTACAATTTGACAGCTGGTGTTCACACACATTCAGGGATGTTCTTAACAGCTGAAGCAGCGGTTGTACGGCTGCTTCTTGAAGGTTTTGATCCTGAGTATGTAGGAGCGTACATTGATCCGGGACACATGGTAGTTGAAGGCGGACTCGCTGGCTGGTTGATGGGAATGGACCTCCTCAGCGATAGGATAACTATTGTGGCTGTGAAAGACTTTGGCTGGTTCAAGACTGAGAAGGGCTGGGTAGCGCGGGTTATCCCCCTTGGAGAGGGACTTGTCCCGTGGGAGGAAGTTTTCAAGATTTTAAAGAGCTTAGGTTTCGAGGGACCTGTCTCACTTCACAGCGAGTACGAAGAAGTAGGGCTCAGCGAAATCGCGGAGCTCACTAGAAGGGATGCAGCATACGTAAAAGAGATCCTGCGAAGGATTAAGTGAGGTGCTAGTATGCCAAAAGAGAAAGTTAGGGTTCTAGTAACGATACCGCTGGGTTTGTATAGGCGAGTATCCAGAGTTGAAGATGAGGAGAAGCTACGCAGCTTCGCTGAAGTGGTCTTCAATTATTACGATAGAAACCTGACCGAAGATGAGCTTGCCGAGCTAGTGAGAGGAGTTGATGGTTGCATAACCAGCTGGGGATCACCCTGCTTTACGAGGAAGGTTTTGGAAAACGCTGACAGGCTTAAGATCATTGGGCATGCTGCTGGTAGCGTGAAGCCCTACGTTACGGACGAAGTGTTCAAGCGGGGCATTGTCGTAGTAAACGCCGCTTCAGTAATAGCCGTCGCGGTTGCTGAGTTCACACTAGCCATGATCCTCAATTGCCTTCGAGGTATCCCGCAGCACATCGAAGCTTTAAAGAGGAAAAATTGGGGTTTCCGAGAGACGAAGCCTTTCAAAACGTACGATCTGAGGGGTAAGACTATCGGGTTGGTGGGCTTTGGGCTTGTAGCTAGGGAGCTTGTAAAACTGCTTAAGCCCTTCAATGTTAGGCTGCTGGTCTACGACCCTCACTTCCCGAGTGAAATGCTGAAGGAGTACGGTGTTGAAGGAGTGAGTCTCGAAGAGCTGCTATCGAACTCTGATATCGTTAGCCTCCACGCTGCTCTAACTCCAGAGACCTACCACATGATAGGTGAAAGGGAATTAAAGATGATGAAGCCTACAGCATACCTCGTTAATACATCACGTGGAGCTGTTGTAGACGAGCAAGCGCTCATTAAAGCCTTGAAGGAGAGGTGGATAGCTGGAGCAGCACTTGACGTTTTCGAGGAGGAGCCACTACCACCTCACAGTCCGTTTTACGAGCTTGATAATGTACTACTGACACCCCATATAGCCGGCCCCTCCGATGAAAGGTTGAGCATGCTATTCGGCGTTGTTGTCGAAGATTTCATGAGGTTTTTCTCCGGCGAACCTCCGCTCAACGTCGTTAGATACGAAGAACTCAGTTACAGGGCTTAACGGGTAAGCCTTAATTACAGGAAGGCGAGCCGAGTTTTTCGGCGATTATGGGTAAGGCGCGCGTAGTTACCACCTGCTTCTCCGGTCGGCATTTCGACACAGTGGAAGAGAATCGCAGGTACGCGTTAAAGCTCGTCGAGGAAGCTTTAAGGCTGAATCCCGACATAATCTGCCTACCCGAAGCGTTCACATCGGTTGGTGTCAGTTACACTCGTGCAGAGGATGTAGCAGAGGAGCTCGATGGGCCAACGGTGAGGGAATTTTCACGGAAGGCAATTGAGGGTAATTGTTACATTATCTGTCCAATATTAACCAAGCGTGAAGGGAATGTGATGAACTCAGCGATCGTTTTGGACAGGGATGGGGATATCGTTGGGATCTACGATAAGGTGCACCCAGTGACGAGCTCTCCCGATTATACTGTTTTTGAGGGAGGAGTTACGCCTGGGAAGGACTTCCCCGTGTTCGACCTCGACTTCGGTCGGATTGGCATCCAGATATGCTTTGACATTTGCTTTCCTGAAGGTTGGTTTCAACTGAAGCTTAAAGGAGCTAAGATTGTGTTCTGGGTCTCAGCATACAACGGGGGCTTCCCCTTACGAGCATACGCGTGCATTAACAACTACTATGTCGTCACTTCGGTTCGAACCGAGAAAGCAATGATCATAGACCCTTGTGGACGTGTTGTGGCCCAAACAGATCATTGGGTCAACATGATCCTTTACGACTTAAACACGGATTTCATCGTTTGCCACTACGACTTCAACTACAGTATTCCGGACCTCATTGTGAGCAAGTACAGAGATGAAGTGCGAATTCGATCTTATGGGGACGATTCCCTTTTCGTCGTTGAACCCCTCGACGATAGTATAAAGACAAAGGAGCTGCAGGTGGAATTCGGCTTTGAAAGTCTTCAGCAGTACGTCGAGAGGCATCAAGTGGCGCACGAGTACATACGCAGAGGTGAGCCGCCGCAGCCCCAAAAAGCGCTTCACGGTACGAGGCCGCAGTACCGAAAGTGGATCTAAAGCGGCGCAACTGATTTTAGAGCTGCCGCACTAGTGAGACTATGGTGCGGTCGATTTTCCACAAAGCTCTGAAAGAGCCAGGCTGGTTTAAGGTGCTATGGAGCGATGGAGCTCGCGCCTTTTCGTGGACGCTACTGGATGGGGGAGGTAGGGTTCACATCGGAATAGGGAGGGAGGCGGTAATCGCTTGCGTGCGAGGATCTTGCAGAGTTGAAAGCGACCTCGGCCATACAGACCTTGGGCCACGAGACATACTTTACACTTCAGGTCCCTTTGAGCTCCGGCTTGAAGGGCGAGAAAGTCTGCTGGTAGCGGCAGAAGCCCCTTCAGGACTAAAGGAGCTGCTGTTGGTAAAACGTGCAAGCGATGCGCAACCAACCCTCGTAGGTGGTGAGGGCTACAGGCGTTTCGTCTACGCACTGTTGGGGGTGAACGATCCAGGCACAAGCCTGCTAGCGGGGTTCACCGAAGGTTTCCCGGGCGAGTGGACGAGCTTCCCGCCTCACAAGCACGATGACAAGGTTGAGGTCTACGTGTACTACGGCTTGGGGGATGGCTTCGGTGTCCAGATCGTAGAGGACGAGGGGGGCGCCGACTCCTACATCGTCAGAGACGGGGACGCCGTCGTCATCTTGAGTGGGTACCACCCGAACGTCGCCTCACCTGGTAGCAGGATCTGCTACGTCTGGGTCCTCTGCCAGACTTTGGGGGAGAAGAATATGAGAGTTGAAGTGAAGCCCGGATTCGAGCGCTTCCAGGTGGGGGGCCACCTGCAGGTTAAGCGCCCCTAGCCCTGATCAACGCGTCGCGGTAGATCTCTTCTAGCCGCTCAGCCGCCTTAGCCCAGCTGAACTCTGCGGCTCTCGCTGCGCACCGCGCTCTAAGCTCGCTATCTGAGAGGGAGGGTTTGGGCAGGCCGAATGACTCCGCCCTTTCCAGCACCCCGGAGGCTTCCAGATCCTCGTGCGCAGTTACAGCCAGTAAGGATGCGAGAGCTCTCGCCAGCTCGGCCGGGTTCTCCGGGGGGACGAGGTAGCCCGTCCCTCCCGAGGGGTCGCTCCTCAGGTCGACGATGGTCTCCTTCAATCCACCCACACCGCTTGCGGCCACCGGTACGCCGGCGGCCATAGCTTCGACCGCTGAGAGGCCGAAGGGTTCCCAACGGCTGGGGACGGCAAAAGCATCGGCAGCCAGGTGGGCCAGAGCGTAGATTTCCGCCGCGTGGCCGACGATGAGCCTCACGTGCGGCCTCCGCTCAGCCTCCCCAATCAGCCAGGAGAGGTGGCCCTCCTCGCCCCTCGCTGGAAGCAGGAGGAGCAGGAACCTCACGCCCGGCACGACGCTGGCCAGAAGATCGGACGCCTGAAGCAGGACGTCGAAGCCCTTCTGCCAGCTAGCCCTGCCCGTGGCTAGCACGAGAGGCCCGTCCGAGGGGAACGCTTGCGCACCCCTGGCAGCCCAAGCCATGCTGGGGTCGCTCACCCTAGGGATCGCGCGAGCTATTGCCTCCGTTAAAAGGTACCTCCGGAGCTCCCTCCGGCTGCAGCGGACGTCGCCCAGCTCCGGTAGAGCGTGGTGCCGTTTCGCCTCCTCAACGAGCTTCCCGAAGCTCCAGTCCGTCCCGTTGTACACGAAAGTCAGCCGGTCGCCGACAGCCCACCAGACCGCCGGCCTCAAAACCTCCTCCATGTACGCGCGGCTAACCGTCACGACTGAATCGGCGAGCTGCGCGGCCAGCACCTCAGCGACGCCGTTTGCCCTCCCGTAAGCCTCACCCAAGCTGAGGCCCCTCAACCTGCTTCCGGGGTTCAGGCCGCAGTCTCGAAAGAGGTAATCCCAGCTCACCCACCAGCCCAGGTACAGGTGAACGTGGAAGATGAAGGCTGTCCTTGGAGCGGAGGAGAGCACGGATAGCGCAGCTGGAACCGCGTGCCAGTCGTTCGCGTGGATAACGTCGGGGGGTCCTTCCGCTTCAACCAGGGCTTTAGCGGCTCTAGCAAGCGCTGCGGCCTTGGCCTCGGTCAGCCCGCCAGCGTAGATCGATGGTTCGTCTAAAACGGGATTTGAAGCCATTATGACTTCGGCGCCATCCACAGTCCTCCTGTAGAAGGTGAACTCCCCCAGTCTTACGCTGCTCTCGCTTCGCAAGCCGTGGCTGGGCATCAGGATCCTGGTCGCGTGGCCCCTCTCCGCCAGCCGCGAGGCGTAGCCCCTCACAGCCTCCCCCAAGCCGCCAGCCTTTGCGACACCCCCACACTCAAAGCTGATGACCCAGACTCTCACGGGAGTTTGTGGAGACAACCCTAATATAACGACAACCCGTAATTCATCATGGTTGGGATGCAGACGGGGCGCCCCGACATCGTTCTTATCTTTGAGGTGCACCAGCCCTACAGGCTGGCCCAGCAGCCTCTACTGAGGAGGACTTTCGGTAGGGTAGAAACGTTCGAGGCGCTGGAAGAGGTATTCTTTGACAAGGAGCTGACGAAGAGGGTCTTCGATAGGGTTTCGTCGCGGTGCTACAAGCCCGCCACGTCGATGTTCCTCAGGCTGCTCGACGAACACCCGGGGTTCAGGGTCTCGTACAGCATCTCCGGTGTCCTGCTGGAGCAGGCCGAGCGCTGGGATCCGGATCTTCTCGAGCTGTTCAAGCAGGCTGCCAAGCATAAGCGGTGCGAGGTGCTGTGCCAGACGTACTTCCACTCGCTCGCCTACTTCATCTCCCGGATGGAGTTCATAGAGCAGGTTGAAATGCATAGGCGGAGAGTGCGGGACCTGCTGGGCGTCGAGCCGCGGGTCTTCGAGAACACGGAGCTGATCTACGACAACAACGTAGCCAGGATCGCCGGGGAGCTGGGGTTCCGTGCCGTAGTGACAGAGGGCGTTGAGAGGGTGTTGGGGTGGAGGTCGCCCAATTACGTGTACATGGCGAAGGATGTTGACATCAAGGTGCTCCTCAGGAACTACAGGTTGAGCGACGACGTGGGCTTCCGCTTCGCCTCGGTCAAGTGGGAGGAGTACCCGCTCACCGCTGAGAAGTACGCAACGTGGCTCGCCTCGACACCCGGCCAGCTCATCTGCATCTTCATCGACTACGAGACTGTGGGCGAGCACTACCCCAGGGAGACCGGCATATTCGATTTCTTCGAGTGGCTGCCCGTCGAGGCTGAGAAGCGAGGGCTCCGCTTCGCGACTCCAAGCGAGGCGATCGAGATGCACGCACCCGTTGACGAGATAAATGTCCCGGAGACGATATCCTGGGCGGACGTGGAGAGAGATGCTTCAGCTTGGCTGGGCAACATGATGCAGCAAATGTCGCTCGCCAGGGAGGCTCGGCTCGAGCCCCTGGTGAAAGCTCTCGGCGACCCAGCCGCCCTCAGGCTGTGGAGGCTCCTCTCGATAAGCGACCACTACTACTACATGAGTACGAAGGGCGGGGGTCCAGGCGAGGTACACAGCTACTTTAGCCCCTACCCGAGCCCCTACCACGCCTTCGCCGCCTTCACCGAAGCCATCGCCTGCCTCGAGGCGGAGCTCTTCAGCAGACTTGCACGGCAGGAGGAGGTAGCGAGGTGGGTGAAACCGCTTCCAGAGGTGGAAGCGTTCCGCTTCTTCGTGCGCGAGGGCGAGCCCCTCCCGTACGTAGCCAGGAGCGGGCTCGACCTGATAGAGATCGTCAAGAGGGTGCCTGCGCAGAGCTTGGAGTTCCACGTCGAGAGGGGGCATTTGGCCGAGTGGCTGCGATCCGTAGTGGGTGACGCGATTGCAGCCGAGAAGGTGGAGGGCATGCGAGGGTTGAGAGGCGAGGAGCTGAGAGAGAGGCTGCACAAGGTTTTGTGCGAGAGGCTACTGTAATCCTTCTCAATCGCCCGCCGAGGCTCTCAGTGCGCAGAGGGCCTTCGCTAACCGGAGCGCGGCATCCATGCTTCTCGAAGCCAGCAGCAGGTCAGCTTGAGCTAGGAAGCGCCAGGCCCCGAGCAGCTCGCGCCGCACCCTTCCCTTCAGCTCCGTCAGTAGCGCCAGCAGCATCTGCTGAGCGGCGCTCTCCGTCAACGGGCGCAAGTCCTTCGATTCGAGCCACGTTACGGGCTGGGGGACGTTTAGCACATCCACATACTCTTTACCTGCCGCGTCGCTGGGTGTGGCGAAGCGAATCCACGGGTGCTTCGCGAGCTCCTTCGGCAGCCAGCGCAGGAACTCGAAAGCACCGGCGCTTGCGGGTACGGAGAGCCCAAATGTTTCGGCTGGTACCGCGACGACCAACGTCGTCCCCTCGATCCTTGAAGCTCTCTCAGCGATGTAGGCGGCCGTCAGCCACTTCCCAAGCCCGAAGGCCACCTGGTTGCTGATCTCCTGATCCCTCACGAGGATCGAAAGATCCCTCGAGGGATGCTTGTAAACGAAGTGCGGCGTCCTCCAGGCTAGCACGTGTGTCGCCCCCTCAGCCAGCACAGCCCTCAGGTTCAGCTCGTCCTTCACTAGTCTGCCAATCTCATCCGAGTAGGCTAGGTAGGGCGCAGCGAAAACTTCGGCTTCGACTCCGAAGAGCTCCTTCAGCTTTGCTCTGTGCAGCTTCACCTGCTCCACCAGCTCGTCAGCCGGAAAGATGAGAGGGGGCAAGTTGAAGTAAGGACCAGCTACAAGCTCCACCGCTTCGATGGAGACTAGGGAGGCCAAGCTCTCCAGGAGGCTCTTACCCCACAGCTCCGCCGACTCGAGAAGGACGCCACTGACGCGCAACCCCACCTTCAAGCCGGATGGGGCAAGCTCCTCAAACGTCCTGAGGAGCGGCAAGTAGCATAAGCCCAGAGCCCGCTCGAAGGCGGCCTTGCTGGCTTCAACGTCCGTTAAATCCCACCAGGACTCCACCTTAGCGGGGGGCTCCCTCCTCAAGACAAGCGGCTGATGCATCTCGAGGTAAAGCACGAAATCCACAGTAATCATCTCCTCAAGACCCGGCGGCTTTTATCCGTAGCGCGATAGGGCCGAGCACGATGCTTCACCACCCCAAGTCCTATCCGTGTGAGCAGGGGGAAGGGGCTTGGGGACGTGCCTCATGCCCAACTGCTCCCCCTCGCAGCTAGGGGGGCGAAACACGATGGATAGATGTGCTCGATGCGGTCCCGATCACCCCCTCCTCTCACCGATGCCTGTCTTAGCTGCACGTCGACGCGCGTTAATCGCTGCTCCTGCGCTCCCTCACAAGAGGTTTCCCAAGCCTAAACACGCTCGTCCAGCCTTTAATAGAGATCTCGACGACTGAGCCCTGAACGGGTATCTCGCTCACGCCCGGTGGTAGTGTCACCTCTGTTGCATGTCCGTTCTCGGTTACCAAAACTTTAACCTCCCTGTCGAGCGTGTTCCGGATCTTTAGCTTGCTGTCGGCGAAACCCTCGAGCTTTATTGAGCTTAGGATCGTTGCTAACCTGCTGCGGAGGTATTCGAGCCACTCGCGCGAGAAACCCTCGTCCGCGAACTCAGCCCAGATGTGGTCGCTGTTGACGGCGTGAAACAGGGCGAGCAGATCCTCCTCGCCAGCGCCCACGCTGTTTTCAAGCGCTTTATACACTTCGTAGGCTTCTATGATGTTCGCCCATATCTTCTCCTGCTCCTGCCGCTTCTCGCTCGTCCACTTGGCGTAACCCCCCATCCAGCTCCTCGCCGGCACGGAGATCAGCCTCCTCGGCTCCACCTCCTCCAATACCTCGATCAGCTTGACCAGCCTAATCAACCCCCTATCGACGGCAGCCCTCAGCTGCTCGAGCAATTTATCGAAGAACACGGCCGCCGGCGGCTTCGGATGGGGCAGGATCATCCAGTTCTCTCCGTCCAAGGCGACAGTGAGCGGCTTCGCCTTGTTCGTGTAGGCTTCCAGAACAAGGCGCAGGGTGAAGTCTCTCGCAGCCACCTCCGCCGCCTCTGGGCTGGGAACGTTGCTGTACTTGAAGCTCCAGAGGTCTGAGAGACCCGTGTGGCGGAAGAAGATGACCAGCTCTCCAAGGCTGTAGGGCTCGTAGATACCCCCCTTGTCGCCGACCGCGCCCGAGAAGTGATTGAGAGCGTCTAAAACCGTGTAGCGGATTCCGTGCTCGATCAGGATGGGGACAAGCCTCATCGAGAACGACATCTCGGGGAGCCAGGCGCCCAGCGGCTCCACCTCGAGCACTCTCTCAGTGATCTCTTTCCCCAGCCTCAGCTCCTCCTTCAGCAGATCCGCCCAACCGTACACCTCGGCTATGTAGCCGGCTATCGGGTGCGAGTAGAAGCTGGTGAGCACCTCCAGCTGATTCCTCGCCAGCCGCTTGAAGATCTCCAGGCTCTCAGCGACCCTCCTGCTCCTCCAGCTGCCCGGCTCGACGCATAGGTAGGCTCCATCTTGGCTGATGACCGCACCCCGCTCGAGCAGCTTCGCCCACTGGTGCAGGAGGCTGGGTGAGAGATTCGCGTTCCAGCGAACCCCCCACTTCTCCAGCAGACGAGCTTGGACGAGGTAAGCTCCCCCATCGTAGTAGGGGGCAAACTCGTCCTCCCAACCGTGCTTGTAAGCCCAGGGTTCGCGTACTGCCCCATCGGGGGAATAGTTGGGGGCTTGGTGGTTGTGGAACACTACTGCAAGCATCGGTGGGGGATCCTGGCGCGTCAGAACCGCAAACATGGAGTGCGCACCTTCAGGCTCTAGTGTCGCTTCGTACAGACCTTCCTCTGCGACTAGCAACTCGAAAACATCCCTACCCGGCTTGACCTCCCAGGATGCGATCAGTTCGTTGCCACGCTTCAACAGCAGCTTACCTCCCCTTCCACTCTCTACGTGTAGTACAACGCGTTCGCCTGGGAGGTAAGCCGCGTACTCTGAGAAAACCCTTGCCATATTTCGTGGGCAGCGCAAGGCTGAGGCTAAAAAATTTTAGTTCGTGAGTTCACCTTAAACCGTGGACCCCTTTGAGCTCTTGAAAGCGCTCCACGCGCTGGCAGCTGTCGACGAAGCTAGGGCTATCGAGGTGGCGAAGCTCTGCGGCATCGTCGGAGTACCCCCCGAGGAACTGAACGAGACTTTAAAGTCTCTTCGCGAGATGAATTATGTTGTACTCGTTGAGAACCGGGTGTTCCTGTCTGAGCTAGGAATCCTCAAGGTCAGCAGCTTCTTCTGCTAACGATGTCGATTCTACACGTAACGTCAGAGCTAGAGCCGCTGAAGCGTTCCGGTCTGCTGGCCAGCTGGGTCTGGGATAGCGTGAGGAGGGAGGGGGGAAAGGTCCTACTCATTGGCTACGACGGACGTACGGTTATCGATGGCATAGAGGTTGTCGGTGGGGGCAGCGCGCCGCGCGTCGCTACATCCGACACGGTGGAGTGGACTTTCATCGAGCTCTTCACGGCTCTGGCGGAGGCTCCCTACAGGCTTGACCCACGCGGGCTCAAGGTTGTTGAAGGGCACGAATGGATGGGCGCCCTCGTCGCGTACATCCTATCGAAGCGGCTAAACCTTCCCTTCCGCTACTCCATCTACACGCGGGAGGAGGAGCGGGGAGGCTCCGGCCTTGTGTCGGAAACTGTCAAAAGTATCGAATTCTTCCTAGAGGCTGAGGCTGACGAGGTAGTGGAGAAGCTGAAGGGTCGTGTATCACGAAGGCAAACCGCGGGAGCCCCCATAGCAGCTAGGGCCTCTGGGGTTCTCCATGTTTCTTGGGAGTACCCCCCACACGTGGTTGGGGGTCTTGGTCGCGCAGTAACCAGCATCGCGAGAAGGATGGCCGCCCACACCACCACCTGCGTGCTAACGATCGGTTTGCCCGGCAGAGTCTATGATGAGACCAATGACAATCTGGTAGTGCTCAGAGTTGACCCGTTCCGCTTGAGGAGCACGGGGCTCGTATCGTGGGTCTACGCATTCAACCTGCTGATGATCGCGAAAGTCCTGGAAAGCGGCTTCAGGCCGAAGATCATCCACGCCCACGACTGGCTCAGCGCGCCTGCAGCCATAGCGCTAAAGCACCTGCTGAAGGTTCCGCTCATCGCCACGATGCACGCCACGGAATATGGAAGGAGCAGAGGGAGCATATATACGCCGATGCAGAGTCAGATACACTACTGGGAGTGGAGGCTCACCTACGAAGCTTGGAGAGTCTTCGTCTGCAGCCACTCGATGAAAGACGAAGTGATGGCCGCTTTCTCCCTGCCTCCCGATAAGTTGACGGTGCTTCCCAACGGGATCGACCTGGAAGAAGTCGATGCGCATACGCCAGCACCCGGGGAGAGGGACAGGTACGCGTTGCCCTGGGAGAGGATAGTGTTCTTCGCCGGCCGGCACGTTTACGATAAAGGAGTGGACACCCTTGTTGAGGCTGCGCGGGCGATCCTATCGAGGAGAGTGGATGCGAAGTTTGTGATCGCGGGCGACGGCCCTATGCGCATGCACCTGGAGTGGATGGTCAGGAGCTACGGGTTGGGCAGCAAAGTCCTGTTCACTGGCAGGATCAGCGACAGCGAGCTGTATAGGGCTATGAGGCTGGCGGACATCGTCGTCATCCCCTCCCGCTACGAACCTTTCGGCATAGTCGCGCTCGAAGCTATGGCGGCCGCCAAGCCGGTCGTAGCCTCAAGGGTCGGCGGGCTAGCAGAGATCGTTGAGGACGGCGTTACGGGTCTGCTAGTGCCACCCGAAGACCCTGGAGCACTGGCTGCAGCGATCGAGCACCTCTTGAACAACCCTGAGCTTGCGAGGGAGATGGGGCTCAGGGGGAGGAGGAGGGTGGAGGAGCTGTACAGGTGGGATAAGATCGTCAGGTACCTACTTCACGTGTACCGGAGGGTGTTGGAGGAGTACTCTGTGTGCGGTTGGCGCGCGCTCTTCGACTACGCTCAGCCAGCTTAAGGGCAATGTAGACGGTTAACGCGGCCAGCACCGCGGCACCCGCGATGTCCAGGTAGGTGGAGTACGTTCGTACCACGTGCCAGTTCTCCCCCAGCACGAAGCCAAGGTAAGCGAAAATCGCGTTCCAGGGGAGGCTACCAATCAGGGTCGCAGCGGTAAACGCCGGCAGGCTCATCCTCGCCATGCCAGCCGGCAGGCTGATGACGGACCTCACACCCGGCACCAGCCTACCTCCGACAACAGCCGCGAAGCCGCTCCGCTGGCTGAAGAACCTTTCTGCCTTCTCAAGGTCCCGCTCATCTATAAAGAAGCGTTTTAACAGCTTGATTAAGGCAGGGCGGGCAATCTTCCAGCCTAGCAGATACTGGATGAAAGCGCCAGTCAGGTTGCCCAAAGTGCCCACTATGGCCACCTGCCAGAGAGCTGCATCACCTCTGCTCGCCAGGAGGCCGGCGAGAGCCATCACCACTTCCCCCGGTATCGGGGCGAGCAGTAGCTCTAGCACTGCTAGCACGTACAACCCCGCGAGCCCCATACCCGAAAGGAGCGTGAGGGCAGCCTCTACGGTGCTCTCCACAATCGACATACAGCCTGCGAGCTGAGGAATCGACAATATAAGGAAAACGGTCCCTTACCGAGGGGGAGTGACTAGTTCACGCGAGCACTACGGTTTGAAGTGTGAAAAGCCGTGCGCCTGGGGCGCGAGGAATCGCATCGAAAACCAGAGGGAGCGCGCCAGCAAGATGTAAAAAAGACGATTTGGGGTAAGTCGGGGAATAGTACCCAGCCGTAAGAGCGCACTAGGGCGCCCTCAATGAACGCCCACAGCGTCAAAGCGACGAGAATTGGGAGAGATGTACGAAAGGTCAGGTACTTTCTCCTTTGCGGATCCCCACCAGTTAGAAAGCCCGCGAAATCCCAAACAGTTGAGATGGACAACAGGAAGGCCCATCTAAGGTACGTGAAAGCGCCGGGGTGAAACCAAAGCCCAGTTCGAGTCACCTTTTCCACGTAAAGAAAAATATTTACAGCTACGAGTGTAACGCAGAGCACTGTGAAGAAAAGACTTCCATAATCGCCCCGCGATCGAGGCATACAGATGCACCAGCTTATGTAATTTTAGACCATTTTTAAGTTTTTAATTCCTAGGCATCTAAGGTATCCTCCGGAACTTCTTGGCATAGCCGAAGTCTTCCTTCCACACCTCTGGGACTCCACAAGGGTATCCGCAGATAACGAGGCTGAATCACGAATGGAACTCGACTGGTAAAGACGGTAACCGAGGAAGCCGTGATCGGGGAAGCCTTCTGCAAGCTATTGGAGAACGAGATGCAACTCTCATTGGCAGCAGCCCCAGAGCACCCTAGAGAAGCCGCTATCCACGCTTCGCCCCCACGCCCACTGGATTCTCCACAGAGCGGGAAGACCAAAATCTACTGAACCCTAGAAGAAGACCTTAGTGTGTACCCTTTCATGATAATGCTTAGAAGCGAAAAGAGCCAAAATAACCCGATGGTAGGTATTCCGAGTAAGTGAGCTTGCTTTCCTGTTAGCGCGTAGTAAGCCTGAACCCCTAACCACAGCGTTGTCACAACGAATACTGAAATTGCTGCATAAAGGGACGGGTAGGGCTTCCACTCCGGTTTCTTTAGTTCAACGAGCGATGAAAGGCCGTAGCTGAAAAGCATGAGGGAAAACACAGTTGTAGTATCCGTGAGAAAGGTGATGTCTAAACGTCCTGACTTAATTCTTACTGGAATTTCTGCGATCAAGAAACCAAGTGCCATAACGAGCATTACCCCAGAAAACCACGCAATTAACTTCGAAGGCTTTCCAGATACATCAGCCATTATCCTACCCCCTTAACTATCAGCCAAATAACATAATAAAAAACTACCTTGATTAGGGAGGAATTCACACATATCCCGAGCAGCTAGGCTGAGGGTAGCAGGAGGGATTTTCGGTAAACAGTAAAAGTCTCGGTTTAGCGATAGGGTCTGCGTAACCCGATGAGTAGGACGATGCTGGATGCGTTTGTACAGGGATCGACGCTTTGGCTTTAGTTACAGGGTTTGATGGGCTTTCAAGCGTGCAGCTTGGTGGAAGCATCGGCAGCCCGTTTTGGCCCTGCATTACGATCTAGGCTGGAGAGCAGATGCGGGGCGTTGATTTTAGAATGCCTGCAGAGTCCCTTAAGGAGCCTGCTGGTGGACTCGGGATTAGTGCTTTGAGAGTCTTCTGAGTTTGTTGGCGCTTTCGTAGAGGGCGAGGATGTTCTCCAGCGGTGTTTCGGGAAGAATTGTGTGGCTGGGTCTGAGGGTGAAGCCCGTGGGTCCCATCGCCTCAAGCACGCGCCTAACCTCCTCTGCGACTTCGTGGGTCTTCATGAGGGGTAGGCGTTGAACGCCGATGCCTCCCTCGAAGCTCAATTCGTCGCCGTATCGCTCCTTAATCTGCTTTAAGTTCATGCACTCGGGCTGGAGGGGCTCGAGGACGTCGACCCCCACTTCGATTAGATCGGGGATGATGGGTTCGATCCAGCCGTCGCTGTGGAAGTGGAAGAAGACTCCACGCTTGTGAATCGCGTCGGCGAGGCGCCTGTACCGGGGCTTCAGGAAGCGGCGCCATAGCTGGGGGGAGATCAGCATCGTGGTTTGAGCCCCCACGTCGTCGCCCCCGTAGACCTGGTCGACACCCGCTTCAGCCAGAAGCTTAGCCTGCTGCTCGGCGATCGCGAAGAGCCTATCCAGCACGTACTCCACCTTCCAGGGCTCGCGTAGCATTAGCCTGTAGATCAGGTTGTAGCCGAAGAGGGCGCACGCCGTCTCGAAAGGCTGGAGCGTTGCAGCGATCACGCAGTAGTCCTCGTGAAGCCTCCGGAACTTTTCAACACTGCCGAAGTCCTCCTCCCGCACCTCCGGGAACGCGTACTCCCTCACGTCGATCCTCTGAAGCGGGTGCTCCACGTACATGCTCGTCCGCCCATCGCTCGAGAAAGCGGTAACGACACCGAGCATGTTCCGGTGGCAGCGCCTCCCCTGCTCGTCGGTGAACCATCGCTCCTCGTAGCCCCCCACCAAACCAACGCCCAGCCAGCTGATATTTGGGAGGAAGCCCCGGTACTCCACCTCCAGCTTCTCCAGCATGCGTTCCACTGTGTCCGCGTTGAGCGCGTCCATCAGGCTGCGAGCCGGCTGCGGCCACTCCACCCATATGCTGATCGGCACGGCGTCAACCTCCTCCCGGAGAACCGCTCTGAGAACCCTCTCTCTGGGTCTCACATGTAGAGCGCGAGAGGCGCGAAAATCAACCTGCCGCCCAAGCAACGTGCTCCTCGAGTGCAATGCTGTTTGTGGCTTGATGAGAAGCAGCCTCCGCACAGCATCTACGATTTACGCGGACGCGGCGATTTAGGCCAGCAGGGTTAAATCCGAGCATACGGCACGGTACCACATGGAGAAAAGGATCCTCGGGAGGACGGGTTACAGGGTTACCATTTTGACTATCGGTGGAGCTGGCCCCGGCTTCACCCCCTTCGCCGAGGAGGGCGTCAGAGCGTTCGAGATGGCAATCGAGAGGGGGTTGAACATGGTCGACATCGCGCCGAGCTACGGTGAAGCAGAGGTTAGGCTGGGACCTCTGATAAGCAGGTACAGGGACAAGCTTGTAATCGCGGAGAAGACCCTTGAGAGAACCAGGGAGGGCGCATTTAGGGAACTGAAGCAGTCGCTCTCTAGGCTGAACGTTAAGTACTTCGACATCTACCAGTTCCACGCTGTCAGTTCGCTGGAGGAGCTCGATAGGATCTTCGACAGGGGTGGCGCCATCGAAGCGTTCCTGGAGGCTAGGGATACGGGGTTGATCAAGTTCATCGGAATCACCGTTCACAACGATATGCGCATCGTTTTGAAGGCGCTCGAACGCTTCGACTTCGACACAGTCCTAATCCCGGTTAACGCGGCCAGCATGATCGCCCCCAGCCCTGAGAACGATTATCGCCCAGTGCTTAAGGCCGCCATGGACAGAGGCACTGGAATTATTGCGATCAAGGCTATCGCTAGGAGGAGGTGGTCTGGCGAACGGAAGATGATTGGGGATAGGCCCTTCACGACCTGGTACGAGCCCTTCGACAGCCAGGAGGATATCGACCTCGCAGTATGGTACACGCTATCTCAGCCGGGTGTTGCAACGTACTCGATGGCAGCTGAAGTCAGATTATGGCCCCACATCATAAGCGCGGGCGAAAGGTTCAGAATGTTAACCGAGGAGGAGCAACTTAGGATTATCGAGCTGTTTCGCGCGAAGCGCGCCAGCCCTCTTTTCCCCGAGCACTGAGGACGACTGTCCTACGAGAGTAGATTAGACCGAGCCTGTGAATTCATGCTTTAAATAGTGCCTCTGTAGTACGCGTTGAAGGGTGCCTATGGGTACCATAAGGACCGTACTTGGGGATATCTCACCCGGATCGTTCGGAATGGCTCTCACTCACGAGCACATCCTCTGCGACTTCGTTGGAGCCGATAAAGTCGATAGGTCGAGGTACGATAGGCGCGAAGTCTTTGAAATCATGCTGCCGCTGCTTAAAGAAATAAGAGAATTGGGGGTAACGGGTTTTGTCGACTGCACGCCCGCATTCATTGGGAGGGACCCACTTCTATTAGCGGAACTTTCAAGAGCCTCGAGCGTGCATATACTTACGAACACGGGCTTGTACAAGGAGCCGTACTTGCCCAAGTACTCTTTCGAATTATCGGCCGATGAGCTGGCGGAAATTTGGGCTCTCGAGGTAGAGGAGGGGGTTGAAGATGAGATCCTGAGGGCGCGAACGGGCAGAGTTGAGAGGTTCCCGGTCAAGGCTGGTTTCGTGAAGATCGCCGTGAACCCCGGCCACTTGTCCCCTATACAGGAGAAGATTGTCAGAGCTGCTGCTAGATGCAGCCTTTACACAGGTGCGGCGATAGTCTGCCACACGGGAGAAGGTACAGCTGCTCTCGGGCTCCTCCGAGTGATTGAAGAAGAAGGGCTTGACGCCGGTAGGTTGATTGTAGCACACTGCGATGCGATTGAGGATTGGAACTACCACATGGAGATACTCCAGCTCGGAGCCAATGTGTCGTATGACGGTGTTAGCGAAGAAACTGTCGGACGAACGCTCAAACTGCTAGAATCCGTGGTTTCTCACGGTTTTGATGAACAGATCTTGCTGTCACAGGATTCGGGCTGGTACAACGTCGGTGAACCGAGAGGGGGTAGAATCAGAGGATACTCTTTCATAGTTAAGAAGTTCATTCCTCTACTTGAGGAGAGAGGTTTTGACAGGAGCCTGATACAGAGGATATTCATCGAAAACCCATCCGCAGTTTTCCAATTAAAGAAGTAGCCCAAGGGTACTAAGGATACCGCGGTTCTCGAGATCGACGTCTGGCCCTCAAGGATAACTCGCTTTACCACTTGGGAATACAAGGGAGTCGCTTACTCCTCCTTTCGGAAAAAGGCTGAAGCGACCTCCACGCTGTCGCGGATAGGCTCTGCGAGCAAACAGCTGCCATGTTTCTAGCACTCTAAGCCGCATGGTCTAACCTGTGCTGCTAGGGACCAATCCCAGTGGATGGAATTGTCGTGCGGGACAGTCCCGCATGGTCTAACCTGTGCTGCTAGGAAAACTTTAAGCTTAGGATATTCAGCCAGGTCTGATTGTGACCTCGGGGGTTAAATCGGGAGTTAAGCCCGGGAGATGGGGGGATGCCTTACTAATCGCTCTGCTCGCGTGGGCTGTTGCGGCTAGCGCGCTAGCCGCTCTAAATTACTCGAAAGTTGAGAATCTGACTTCTGAGCTCTCATCACTACGTGCAGCCCTCACGCAGACCGAGAGCGAGCTGCGCTCCCTGCGCGCACGCGTAATCATCGTGAACATCGCCATCGATTACGGCAATGGTACCGTGGTGTGGTTCAACTCGACACCTCTCCCCCTAGGGTCGACTGTACTCAAAGCCCTCCTAGCCGTAGCTTCCAGAGTCGAGTACACCTACGGAGCATGGGGGGCCTACGTAACGTCCATCGATGGGGTAGCCGAGAAGATCCTTGCGGCAAACGAGGGTTACTCCTGGCTCTGGTACATCTACGATGCTGGGCAGCGGAAGTGGGTGCTGGGTCCCGTAGCTGCCGACCAGCAGGTTCTGAAGGACGGAGACACAGTTATGTGGAGGTTCGAGCACTGGAAGTTCTAGATGAGGGAGGAGCGCGAAACCCGGATACTCGCGTTTCTTTTAGCTTTAAGGAGCGGGGCAAAGGGTAGGTACACCCTCAGCAGAGAGCTTGGGTTGGGCGAAGGCGTGCTCCGCGGCCTTGCCGCTGAAGCGGCGAAGAGGGGTTACGTGCGGGTCGGTAGAGGCGGTACCTGGCTGACGCGCGAGGGTTTGGAAGAGCTGCGCAGGCTTCTCAACAAGTGGCGCTTAATGGATGCTGTACTGCTTGAGGACGTGGAAGCTTGGGGGAGAAGGTTTCGGGGCGTGGCTGCGGCGCTGGATGGAAGGGTCGGGAACATCGTGGAGGCACGGGATGAGGCCGTGAGAGCTGGGGCTTACATGGCGTTGATAATCGAGCGGAGTGAAAAGGGTTTTTCTCTGCCGCTAGTTGAGGGCTACGACTTGAAATCGAATGCCCCCCAGTTACACGACGCCCTGGTGCAGCTCCCTCTCGCGCCAACGTACGTCGTGGTTCTGGGTGAGCACATCTACCCGTGCGTTAAGGGCTTACTAAAGCTGGTGTCTTCAGCGAAGGTTTAAAGCGGCACTGCCTACTGTAACCACGTGAGAGCCTGGCCCCTCGTGCTGGTGATCGCGCTAGCGCAGCTCGCACTTGCCCAGCCTATAATGCTGGTGGCTTCAAGCGGGGAGACGCTTACAGGGGCTGTCGTTGAAGTTGAGAAGCTAGACGGTGAGCGCCAGGTGTTTACGGTCGGGCCTGAGGGAGTAATAGTAGTGCGGGAAGTCCCGCGGGGGATCCTCAGGGTGAGGGTTATCAGCTGGAAGGGCGTTCCGATCGATTACCGCTGCCTAGTGACGCCGCTGAACACGACGATCAGGGTGCCAGCGATTCACCGCTTCACTGTAAACGTTGTTGGAGCTAGAAGGCAGGGGCTCGCCGACGCAGCCGTCAGGATCCTTCATGAGGGCCGGGAGATTGAAAGGGGTGTAACAGACGCCTCGGGCACGTACAAGACGCTGCTCCCCGCAGCCAGTTACACCGTAGTGGCCGAGTACGGTGGAAGAGCAGGTGAGCAGAGGGTTGAAGTCGATGGCCCAACGGAGGTTACACTTCAGCTGGATATTTTCGGCGAAATCGGGGGATTGCCGATTTCAACTGGGGAGTTTATGCTGATGATTGCGCTGCTCGCGTTGATACCGCTCGTGCTGTTCGTAATCGCCTACGAGTATACTCAATGGAGGAGGAAAAGGGTTCTACGCGTAGTCGCGCCGGCTGTAGAGAAAGGCGGTTAGGCCGTAGGACTCAGCGTTAGGACGTTTACAGAGTGCGGCGGCAGCTCGACGAAGCCCCTGAAGGCGTAGCTAGTCTCGTTTATCGCAACTCTCGACGGTTCCTCGAACGTATTCCTATCGTCCACGGAAGTTCCTGAGATCCACCTGTGGTGAACAGCCGAAGGCTCAAAGCCCCTGATGAAGACTCTGACTCTAACTCCCTCATCGATGTGCCGGTTGACGACAAAGAGGTGCAGCTTGCTACCCGATCGCACGGCCGACGCGTCGATGTACTGCACTTCGGCGCCCACTTCCTTCGAGGTGTAGGATGGAGAGAAGCAAACCGTCCTAACCACGTCACCTTCTTGGACGCTCGAGTAGAGCTTGAAGACGAAGTACTGCGGTGTTAGCAGGATCCGCCCCTCATCGTCGGTCAGGATGAGCGGAAGTACGTTGACCGTCTGCGCGAAGCAGGCTATGGGCACGCTCCTGCTTAACCGCTGGAGGGCGTTCAGGACGAGCGCGGTGAATAGCGCGTCGCGCACGGCTGTGTTCTGGCTCAGCAGCGGCGGCCTAGCTTCAGGGTACCACACGTTCCACTCGTCGAAGGCCAGCTTGATGTCCTTCCTGATGCCGTACCTGCGCTTGGCCGCTTGAACTGTGTGGTAGGTGGCCTTGAGCCACTCCTCGATCTCAACCGGCCACGCGACGAGCTCCTCGTAGCTCCTGCCTTGATGCTCAGTGAATATGTACCTGTGGACGGATAGGTAGTCGAAGTAGTTGCCCGCGACTCTCACCATATCGATGTTCCACTGGGGGTCGTAGTCGCAGCCCACGGCTACGATCTCGATGGTTCGATCCACGCGCTTCATCTCGTTGACGAACTCGATCGTCCTCCTAGCGCACTCCTCACCATCCTCGCAGAACCCGACCTGCCAGCTACCGTAGAGCTCGTTGCCCACCCCCCAGAGCTTCACGTTGAAGGGCTCCAAGTACCCCAGCTGCCTCCGAAGGTTCGCGTAGTGCGTGTTACGCGTCGAGTTGCAGAACTCCACCCAGCGCGCGGCTTCCTCGGGCGTACCGTTGCCCGCGTTCACGACGATAAAGGGCTCCGCGCCCACCATTCGAGCCCACTCTATGAATTCGCACGTACCGAACTCGTTCGGCTCCTCTGCCTCCCACGCGAGCTCGAACCTTCTCGGCCTCCGTTCTTGAGGGCCAATGCCGTCCTCCCAGTGGTAGGACGATGCGAAGTTCCCTCCAGGCCAGCGAACTATAGGCGGGCTGATCTCCCGAACCGCGTTAAGGACATCGAGTCTAAAGCCTTTCACGTTGGGGATTCTCGAGGTGGGACCTACCCAAACGCCGCCGTAGATGCAGCGGCCGAGATGTTCGATAAACTGACCGTAAATACCTCTATTGAGAGCCGCGACTCTCGAGGTAGCGTCGATGAGGATCTCGGCTTCCACAGGCCTATGTCGGAAATCCGTAAAAAAGCTTAAAGTTCATACTTCACGGTTATCTCGCGTGATGAACGAGGGCGAAGCCGACTAGTGCGGAGAAGGCCCGGGGTTTACTGACCCCCTTGACCTTCGGAGCCTAGGACTCGCTGAACCCTCCTTGCTATTGCTACCGAAGGTATCGTGGAGAGCAGAACATGGAGCGTGTTGAAAACTGCTACGAACGCGAGCGTGACCAGGAGAGTATCCATCCAACCCTTCACCGGGATTCCCGCAGCGTTCAGTAACCTCTGGGTGAATGTCAACCAATGTGGGAAGAGGAAACCGAGCACAGCGAAGTTGGCCAGGGACATAGCTGCCACCCTAGCTACAGTGGCTATCGCTATCGCGTACCTCCAGCGCCGCTTTGCGACGTGGAGGCCGGCCAGCATGGAGGCAACGGCAAGGAACTTCATTGAGGCCCCCAGCGGGTCGCTTCCCCTGGCCAGGAGCCCAAAAGCGTGCATCACCGCGCACAGGTAGCTCCACTTAGGCCCAACTAGCGCGAGCGTGAGGACTGAGGGTAGCTCGGCGAGGTCGAATTTGAGGAAAGTGAGTGGGTAGAATGGGAACTCCACCCTGAACAACGCGAGGACGATTGCGAGAGCCGACATAGCCGCAGTCACGGCTATCGCGTAGCTCCTGGGCAGAGCCATCGGTCGTCCCCTCCATCGGCATTTTTTGAGGTTGCTGTTTAAACACTTCAATGCATATGAACTGTTTTTCACTCCTTCCTCAGCTTTGCAAGGAAGAAGCCCACTGTCTCGTGAAGGTGGGGGTAGAGCCTTCTCGCTTTGGCTGCTCCGAGCTTTCCCAGCAAACCCAGGTAGGGCTCAAACTCGATCAGCTCGAAATCCAGTGCTTCTTGAGCCCAGAGCACGTTCTCCTCGTTCTCCTCAAGAGTCAGTGTGCACGTGGAGTACACGAGCTCTCCTCCCCTTTCGAGGAGCTCGCTGGCAGCTTTCAGAAGCCTCCTCTGTTCAGCCGAGTAGGTCATCACGTGCTCAGGCCTGATCCACAGCCTGATCTCTGGGCTGTGCCCCAGCCTGCCGAGGCTCGAGCAATCCGGGTCGACGATCACGCGCTTGAATTTTGAGCGGAGCGGGGGTATCGTGGAGTCAGCGTTGATGGCGTAAACTCCCCAAGCCCCGAGCCTCTCGAGGAGCCTCTTCATCACGGCGATCCTCTTCGCGCGGAGATCGAGAGCTAGAACCTCAGCACCGTACAATTGGTAGTAGAGGCTTGCCTTGCCACCGGGTGCCGCAGTTAGATCAACGGCCTGCTCTGAGCCGCTCAGAGCATAGACGGCGAGAGCTGAAGCCTTGTCCTGAACGTAGAAGAGGCCGCTCGCGTGCTCCGGTACTCGGGAGGGGCTTACACCCCCCTTGACCAACTTGAGCATGAAGGGTAGATCCCTGTCAACTTCAGTTATGAGCCCTCTCCTTGAAAGCCGCCTTACGAGCTCCTCCACCCCAATCTTCAGTGTGTTGGCGCGCAACCATACGACGGGGTTCCTGTTAAAAGTCTTCAGCAGAAGCTCGGCTTCGCGCCTCCCCAGCAATTTCACGAGGTACTCGACGACCCACTCCGGCTGAGAGTACGTGAGCGACAGCGAGGCGATCTCACCTCTCCCCCGCGCCAAGTCTTCAGGATCAACCTCTTTTACTCTCGATACGTCGCTCGACCTTAAGGGCAAGCAGAAACGCGCCGCTAAACCGGCAACCCTACTAGGGCTCGCCGACCTGAACTTCGCCTCGTACAGGAGGGCGCGTAGCAGGTTCCTCTCGAACGGCTTCATGCGGCTCGGCTCAACGCTGAGCAGCTGGCGGGCAATCTCGTCGAGCAGCCTATAGGTGCGCAGAACGCCCGTGGCATAGGCTCTCGCTAGACCTTTAGCGTCAGTTAGATGCGGCCTCCTCCTAAAGTACTCCTCCATGACTGCTCTTAAGCTCTCCCTCCTAGTCTCACTGGCCGCTATTACCTCCGCGACGATCGCCTCGATCGGGTGTGGGCCACCAACCTTTCTCACAGAGGGTCTGCTTCGGGCTTAGAGTTTATACCCTTACCTCAAACCGGCTGGCGACGGCCTCAGCTACAGCATCTGCCCTCGGGCGCCTGACCCCTAGCTTCGAAGCAAGCAGTTGGAGCTGCGTGGGGATGAACCCCTGAGACTTGAGGAACTCGACGTCGCTAAGCACATCCTCAGCCGCCGAATCGCTCACAACAACCCCCTCCCTCAAGACCAAGATTCGCGAGGCGAAACGGGCCAGCAGGTCTGTATCGTGCGTGATCACGATTACCGTCCCTCCCGACTTGTGAAGTTGGGAAAGAGCCTCGAAGAGCACCAGACTTCTAGAGTAGTCGAGACCTGTCGTCGGCTCATCGAGTATCAATACTTCAGGCTTCATCGCGAGAATGCAGGCGATTGCTAGTCTGCGCTTCTCGCCGAAGCTCAAGGCGTGCGGCGAGTGATCAAGGGGCTTGTTTAAGTCAACGACCTTCAACGCTTCCTGAACCCTCATTGCTATCTCATCGTTGGGCAGGCCCATATTCCTGAGCGCAAAAGAGACCTCATCGTAGATTGTGGCCGAGAAAATCATCATCTCGGGATTCTGGAAAACGTAACCGACTTTCCTAGCGAGGGTCGAGGCTGGCACGCGCCGCGTATCGAGGCCGTCGACGAGAACACGCCCCTGCGTCGGTTTCAAGAGGCCGGCTATGAGCTTCGCTAGTGTCGTCTTACCAGCGCCCGAATGTCCGATGACCCCGATGAACTCTCCCCTGCCGATTTCTAACGTGACGCTCCTGATGGCTTCAGGACCATTCGGGTATCTGAAGTGAACGTCTTCCAGCGTAATCATCTAGCGAACACCTCGAAGGCGTCCTTGAGGCGAACAGGTACCTGCAGGCGGATACCCCTCTTGAGAAGCTCGTAAGCAACCTCACTGGCCCCCGGCGGTCTGATGCCGTACTCCTTGACTTCCTCCACCCTGCTGTACACCTCGTCAGGGGTTCCCTCGAGGACTACTTGCCCATCCTGCATGATCGCTATCCTATCGGCCACTTCCACTGCCCACTCAACCCGGTGCTCAGCGGCTATGATCGTGAGCTCGTACTCGCTTTTCAGCTGCGCCACGGTTTCGAGAACCATGGCCGTCCCCTTATGATCCAGCATAGAAGTTGGCTCGTCGAGGAGCAGCACCCTCGGCTTCATCGTTAGGGCGCTAGCTATCGCTATGAGCTGCTTTTCACCGCCCGAGAGCGACTGAGGATCCTTATCAAGGTACCTGCGCAAATCTAGAGCTTCGACCACCCACTCCACGCGCTGCACGACTTCTTCCTTGGATAGGCCTAGGTTCTCAGGCGTCATTGCGAGCTCCTCATAAACCGAGCGCGTCACAACCTGCATCTCCGGGTTCTGGTACACGATGCCGACGACCCCGGCCAGGCCCCTGTAGCCAGTTTTTACGACATCCCTACCCTCGATAACAACGGTGCCCTCCACCTGACCCGGTATCACCCATGGGAGAAGCCCCGCGAGCACGTACAGCAGCGTACTCTTACCGCAGCCGCTGGGTCCCATGAGTACTAGCATCTCCCCCCTCCCTACGGTTATGTTCACGCCCTTCAGAACCCATTCACTCGAGACGGCGTACTTTGCCCTCAGCTTGTTAACGATCACAGAAGCATGCTCCACGCGATCACCCCACCGTAGACCAGTACTGATACTAGCGTAAAGCCCGTATCCCTGAGCGTCCATCTTGGTTCAAACAGGTACGTCCTCCTTGTGTAGCCGGTGTACCTGGATGCAAGAACCATGCTGAGATCCCATACATCTGTGATGAAACGCGAGATCACGGGTATGATAATCGGCATGTAGTTTCTCAAGCGCTGGATTAGACCACCGCTGTCGAGGGCGAGGCCTCTGGCGATTTGAGCCTCGGTTACCTCCCTCACGATCCTTACCGTCTGCGGCATCATGTTTAGAGCTAGAGTGAAGGTCATCGCAAGCTTGGAGGGCATGCCCAGCTTCTCCAAGCTCCAGGTTATGTGGTAGGGTTTCGTCGATGCGAAGAAGGCTACGAAAGCCAGAACGGGGTTCATGATGAGGAGGAACTTACCGAGCGCTACGAGAAGCCCCACATCGGTGATGCGGAAGAAGCCCCAGGCCAGCAGCAGTGCACCCTCGGTGCTGTACATCCCCGCCCAGATCAGGGTCACGACGGCCAGGAAAACGAAGGCGTTCACGATGAGGAGAAAGGCCAAGCC
>JAVYWK010000023.1:0-28361 GCA_038727095.1 Thermofilaceae archaeon
GCGGAGCACTAGCGCTCTACCGTCCTCGCTCCGCTTCATGGTGGAGAACAGCAGGGGGTCTCCCTCGACTTCGAGCAGGGAGAACTCCGGTGGCAGCTCGCCCGGGTGCGGTACGTCTTCATGAGCTAAGCCGGGGACGGCCCACTCGAGCGCAGCCTTGTGCACACCAGCGTCGCTCCAGGAGCCTGTGTGAGGTATGATGGTGAGCTCGAAGCTCTGCGTTCCGAGGCACTGCGCCTCCGGAGTCGGAATCTCGGGGCCCGCGTGCCCGGGCCTCGTGAGCAAGTCGTTCCTTGACAGCCAACCAACTGCTCTCAGGAGCGTGTAGACGATCTCGCAGCCCCCGGCCCCCTCGCGAACCTCGTACTCGTGCAAGCCCTTCGCCGCGACGCAGAGCCCCCTTCTGCCATCGCTCACGTCCACCCACAGCCTCGTCGGCCAGGTACTGAGGGGGATCTTCCCCTCCCCTCTGACGTAGTAGTACGGGGGTTTATTGGGCCTCTCGATGACCATGTAGTGGGTCTTTGCCGCGTGCTTCTCCGCTCTGACGCCCGTGGGGAAGGCGATGCGGAGCCTGTGGTCTCGTGCCCGGTTCTCGACCCTAACCTCCACGTCTACGCGTGGCAGCTCGGTGTAAAGTGTCGCGTAGAGTTCGACGGGCAGCTCCACCTCCTCCTCGCTCCTGGACCTCCTGTCGGGGGATGCCGAGGCGGGGACCCGGAGGCCGAAGCTGACTCTTGCGCGCACGTACACGGGACCCGCTTCAACGATCTCGAAGCTCGCCCTGCAACCCCTGCTCGTCACGACTCTGTCATGCTCAGGTGGCGAGTAGTCGTACTCGTCACCGATGTCGCCCCCATCCTCGAGGTAGGCGAGGCCCTCGTACACCTCCCCGCTCCGCTTGTCTACGATCCTCATCGCCCCGCCGTTCTCTAGGTCGAACTCCACCCTCAAGTGACGGTTCTCGATGAACGCTCTTCCCCACTTCAGGTCCGTCTGCAGGGGCTCCGCGGGCTGGGCTGCGTACGCCTTGAACCCTGCCGCCGGGAGCTCGTCGACCCACACGGCCGACACCACGCCGCCGTCCAGCTCCTTCGCTTGCACTGGGACGACTCTCCCGCGCGAATCCCTCAGCACGATGCCCCGGGGGTCGAACCTGACCACTAGGCCCCTCTTGATCAGCTCGGCGACACCCTCGACCACCCTCCTGGGTGCTGTGCGCGTCAACTCGTCGAGGGAGAGGGCTGCCAGCGCGTAGGGTTTCAGCTTCAGCTTAACAACGGTCTTCCTCCTCCAGGGAAGGGTGTTGAAGGCGATATAGTACGACGCGTCATAGCCGGCGAAGTTGAGCTTCACGGTTGAAGCGATGAGAGGCATGGCGTGCCACTCGTACCTGTAACCAGCCCTCCCAGCGAGGAAGTAGTCGAGGGCTCCATGACCCCTACCCGTGCACTCGAGCAGCTCCCTTGCGAGGCCCTTGGCCTTCTCCAGCCTCGACATGACCTCGCGGTGCACCTCATCCACGCCGCAGCCGCAGATCGAGTCGTGCGGGTGGCAGAGGAGCACGTACCGCCAGGCCTCCCAGATCTCCCGCTTAGGGTAGCGCCCCGCTAGGAGCCAGGCGAGCGCCCAGAGCGGCTCAACGTAGAAGAGCAGCAGGTTCTCACACTCGAAGTTCGCGACTTTCAGGTAGCTCCTCGTCGACCAAACCCCGTAGAGAACCCAGTGGTAGTGGCTGCTCAGCAGCTCCCCGCCCAACCTGCTCAAGCGGTTGGTTGAGGCCCTCGCTTCAGCGAGCACGTCCAGAAGAGTTCCTTGAACCACCTCCACGGGCAGATCCCTCGCTGCCAGCTCCCTAGCGATGGATGGTAGGTAGCTCTTCGGCAGGTGGTGGTCGCAGCCGACCATCCCCGGGATCGAGCTGATCCTCGAGTGCTTCTCCCACCTCTTGTACAGCTCTACGGTGAAAGCCGCTGCAGCCTCCACGTCGGGCGGCAGCCAAGCCAGGTTGCAGTAACCGCCCAACAGGAAGAGGGCTATAACCTCGCTCCCGTCCGGCCCCACCCAGATGAAGGGCGTTCCCACCTCCTCGAACTCGGGGCCGAGACCCCGGTGGAAAACGAACGTGTCGATCCCGAAACTCCTCATGATCTGCGGTAGCTGCGCTGTGTGGCCGAAGGTGTCGGGGAGGTAGCCGATCGGCGTCCACCCCCCGTACTCAACCGCTCTCCATTTCCCGTAGAGCAGGTTCCTTACGAGCGATTCCTCATCGACTAGGAGCTCGTCGGGCTGCACGTACCAAGGACCGATCAGCAGGCGGCTCCTCCTCACGGCCTCCACCAGCTTTTCGCGCATCTCAGGCCTCAGCTCCAGGTAGTCGTCGATCGGCGCCACCTGGCCGTCGAGCATGAAGGAGTGGAAAGAGGGGTCCTCGAGCAGGCGGAGTACCTGATCGAGGCATTGGGCCAGCCTGTACCTGAACTTCTCGAACGTGTAGTACCACTCGCGATCCCAGTGCGTGTGCGAGATCAAAACGACCTTTGGCTTCCCCACGCCCGTGACGAGGCCCAGCTGGTATAAAACGGTTGCAGCTACCGCTCCTCGAGCCTCCGCAACACCTCGCCGGGCTCCAGCCTCTCAACGTCGAGGCCATCGAAGTCCCTGTCGTAGCTCACGATCGGCACCCTCAGCCGCTTCGCCAGGTAGTAGACGAGGCCATCGTCGAAGTCCAAGCCCTTAGCCCCCGCCAGCTCGCACGCTAAGATCTCGTCCTCAACCGTCGTCTCGACAACCTCGATTCCCCGCCACGTGGATAGCTCGGCCAGGAACCTTGACACCAGCTCTGGCTTGCCTAGAAGCGCACAGATTCCGTGTAGAGTGAAGTGGAGGACGTAAGCCCTAGCGGCCCCAGCCTTCACTTTTTCAAGCAGGGCCCTCGATTCCTCCCACTTACCCCTTTTGTACAAGACCTCCAGGAAAACGTTAGCGTCGATCACGCAGGCCATGCCTCCTCCTCAGGGCTTCCACTAGATCCTCACCCTCCCAGGTGTAGTCGGAGAGCAGGCCTAAACCCACGATCCCCTCTACGCTCTCCGACCCCTTCGGCGGACCTAGAGACTTCTCCAGCAGCTCTTCCACAGCCTTGCTGAGAGCCCCCCTCCTCAAGCCGTACTTCTCGGCTGCGTACCTGCGCAACCGCTCCGCTAAGCGCTTCGGGATCTCCACCTTCACTACCTCGACTTCCTCTCGCACAATAGTACTAAAGTACAAAAGTACTTAAGCTTTGCCGAGCCACCTCTCAGCTGGTGGGCGAGCGAAGCTAATAGTTTGGAAAAGCTGAAAACCCTTTGTTCCGCGCTACCGCAACGGGATGCGGCTTTGCCCCTCCTTACGGCTTCTAGCTATCAAGCGGCTTGTTTAGCTTCTCGGGCTTCAAGCCGGTCGTTGACCAGCTTCTGAAGGATGTCGTTGTAAGATTCGCTTAGGATCGATGAGATGGGACCCTCGGAGATCACTCTGCCCATGAAGAGCAGCGCCCCGTGGCTGGCCAACCTCTTCGCCTGCTCCGCGTCGTGGGTGACGATGATGATCGTTATCTCGCGGGAGAGCTCCTTCACGAGCTCCTCTATCTTCGCCGCGTTCAGCGGATCCAGGTTGGCGGTCGGCTCATCCATGAGGAGGAGGCTTGGCTTCATCGCGAGGGCCCTCGCGATGCAGAGCCGCTGCTGCTGCCCCCCGCTCAGGTCGGAGGCCGGCTTCCTCAGCCTATCCTTCACCTCCTCCCACAGCCCAGCCTTCTCGAGAGCCCACCTCACCAGCTTGTCCAGCTCCCGGCCTCTAATGGTTCCGCGCAGCTTGGGGCCTATCGCCACGTTGTCGTAGACGGAGAGGTGGGGGAAGGGGTTCGGCGTCTGGAACACAATGCCCACCTTGGAGAGGACGCCGTCAGCGTTCGAGCTGTTGTAAACATCGACGCCCAGAACCTCGACCTTGCCCTCCACCCTCACCCCCCTTCGGAGGAGAATGAGCTTGTTGATCGTCCTCAAGAGCGTGGATTTCCCGCAGCCAGATGGACCGAGGATGGCGTAGACCGTGCCGGTTGGAACGAGGAGCGAGACGTCGCTCAACGCTTTGAAGCTCCCGTACCACACGTTCAAGCCCTCGATTCTGACAGCGGCCTCCATCACAGCCTCACCTCACCCGAAAGCTTCCTAACGGCGAAAGCGAGCCCCATTGATAGGGCTGCGAGGAGGAGGACGGCAGCCCATGCCAACCTCTTCCAGTTCTCGTAGGGCGTCTGAGCGAAGAAGAAGATGAGGAGGGAGAGGGTGCTTGAAGGCCGGTCGAGCCCGTAGAAGGCGAAGAAAGCGGCCCCGGCTGTGAACAGCACGGGCGCGGTCTCGCCCAGAGCCCTCATCGTCCCAAGCAGCGCAGCGGTGGCGATACCCCTGAAGTTCATGGGGACGAGGATCATCAGCACAGCCTTCCATCTCGGCAGGCCCAGAGAGAACGCAGCCTCACGGTAGCTCAGTGGGATGGCGGCAAGGCTCTCCCGCGTCTGAGCGGCGATGTAGGGGAGTGCAGTGATGCAGAGGCTAACGGCTCCGGCGATGGCGGAGGGCCTTCCCATTGGGACGACCAGCAGAGTGAACACGGCTAACCCCACGATGATCGAGGGTAGTTCCGCGATCAGTTGCAGAGCTCTAGCCGCAGCACTCGAAAGCCACCCGTCCGGGTACTCCGACATCAGTATGCCGGCTGGAACGCCGATCGCCACCCCAGCGAGAGACGCCAGCGAGACCATCACGAGGGTTCCAACGAGCGAGGGGCCGAGCCCGCCCAACCTCCCGCCGGGCGGCCCCGGGGGCTCGAGCACGAGAGCAACCCCGCGCTCGAGCAGCACAGGTAGACCCTCAACGACAGCCGTCAGGATGAGGTGGGCTCCTGCCGCAAGGAGCGACAGGGTGGCGAGCGCTACGGCAGCTAACACAAGCCTATCCTTAACGCTCCTAGATAGCTCGTGGAAGTTCACGCCTGCTCACCTGCAGCCCTACTGGCTGCAGCTCTAGCGAGACGCAGACCGAGCGAGGTGCTCACCGAGCTCCCCAGCAGCATCACTAGGGCAGCCGCCATAAGGGAGCTCTGCATGCCGGGGTAGAGGAAGGCGTTACCAAACTGGCTTGCGATTACGCTTGTGATCGTGTGAGCGGGCTCGAAGGGGCAGAGCGACACGTTGAACGCATTGCCCACGGTCAAGGCCACGATCGTTGTTTCACCCACCGCTCTACCGAAGCTCAGAAAGGCAACTGCAATGATGCTGTTCTTGATGTAGCCGAGAACGATTCTGGCCCGCTCAAACCCCTTCGCACCCAAGCTGTGGAGGGCCTCAATGTAAGTGAAGGGGAAAGCGCGGTAGGCCTCCAGCGCCATGGCGGCGGAGAAGGGGGTAATCATAAGCCCCACCACCAGGCCGGCCGTGAACAATGATTGGCCGGTTGGTGAACCTCGAGCGCAGAGCAGGGGAAGACCGCTCTGCCTGATCAGAGGGGAGACTACCGCCAACCCCCACATGCCGTAGACGATCGTCGGTAGGGCGGCCATCGCGTAGAGAGCTAGGCTGATCAAGCCGCGTAACCATTCGGGAGCGTACTCGTTGACGAACACGGCCACCGCCACCGAAATGGAAACCGCTATCAGAGTGGCTAAGCTAGCTGTAAGTAGTGAGCCGAGAAGGGGGGCCAGCATACCGTACCTTCCGCGCTCCCACTCACTGGGTTCCCAGTCGGCATTAAGTAGAAGCCCCAACCCCTCGTGCCTCCACGCATCCAGCGACTCCACGAATAGGATGCCAACGATGGTCACCGATGTGAGAACGAGTACCAGAGCGGCCGGCGCTAGCGCTATCTTAAGCACATCCACCATCGTCGCACCTCGAAGCCTATCCCCCCCATCATTTATATAGCTCACTATACCTATATTTGTAAGTGTATAATGAACTCCGAAGCATAAAGAGTAGCATATAAAAATATAAAAATATTTACATTTTACCATTTCTTCAATCCTCCTTATAGTTCTTTAACCTCTATAGTTCCTTAGTTCTTCAGCTACTTTCAGCCCGAGTCTAGCCCAGCTCTCGGGCACCGGTATGTAACCCTCAACAATGTTCTCCGGCTTCTGGCCTTCCGTGAATATGTAATTGAGGAACTCTGCTAGCGCTCTCCTCTTTTCGGGCGTGTAGCTTGATGGGTGCTTGATGAGTAGGTAGCTGGGCGAGACTATCGGGTAAGCGTTCGGGTCCTCTGACGTGAGGAGCTTCTCCAGTAGGCGCAGCTCAGCTATGTTCGCGCTGGCATCCTCGATCGCGGGGACTCCCGCGGCCGCAGCTCTCACAGTCTCCCTCGTGGGAAGAACGAAGTTCCCCGCTCTGTTCCTTAGAGCCGCTACTCCTAGGCCTTTAGCGTAAGCCAGCTCCACGTATCCTATGGAGTAGGGGGTGGTCCTCACGGCCTCAGCTACACCGGGGTTGCCGGGGGCTCCCACCGCCCGGCCCACTTCCGCAAGTGGCCACTTCACCAGCTTGCCGGCGCCAACGCGAGTCTTCCACTTCTCCGAAACGAGGCTCAAGTACGTGGTGAAAACCTCCGTCGTACCGCTCGAATCGCTCCTGTGCACCAGGATGATCCTGGCTCTGGGCAGGCTGACGCCGGGGTTCAGCTGAGCTATCCTCGGATCGTCCCAGTACTCTATTTCGCCGAGGAGGATATCGGCGAGCACCTCGCCCGTCAACCTCAGGTGCACGTTAGCTGGAACCTCAGGCAGGTTGTACACTACAGCTACAGAGCCCAGGATGAACGGGATTTGATAGACCCCCCCGAACTCCTTCCTCGCCCTCTCCCAGTCGGACGTCTTCAGTGGAGTGTCAGAGGCCGCGAAATCGACAACACCCTGAAGGAAGTCGCTCTGACCCTTGCCGCTACCGCCCCCAGAGTACTCGGGTTGCACCCAACTACGAACTTGCCTAACCTGGCTTGACCAAGCCAGAATCTGCTCCATCGGGAAGGTTGCGCCGCTCCCGAGTAGCTGGACGGGCGTTGAGGGGGCCTCCTCTCTCTGAAGCAGGTATAGGGCTGAAGCAGTAGCTACAATGACGGCAGCAGCTACAGCAACTGCGGCCAGCTTTATCCACTTCTGCATCGAGAGGTTACCGACAGACCACTTTATACCAGTTTTCATCATATTTATAAAAGTCTATAATGTAAAAAATATATTGCCAATTCATTATAGCTTATATATTGAGTATATATTTCATTATAATGATGAATAGTGGAATCTAATAGCCTTTGCCGCTTTACAACTCACTATCACTTAGCGCTTTAGTCGAAACATTGTAGCTGACGATAGGGTCCTTTGGGGAAAGTAGAGCCATCGATAGAGAAGAAGGGATCGGCGGACAATAGGAGGAGTACTTAGGATGAGCTTATCCGAGAGCGAGTGCAGTAATGTAGGAAGCCCGGGTGTACCGTTACCGTTCAGACATGAGCTGGCAGTCGTCGGGCCATCTGCAAGGCTAGCATTTTTCTCCGGCTCTAGCAAGCGCTGGGCGTTTACGGTGCCGGGTGGGGATATGGCTGAAGCGTCGCTTTCTAAGCTAGAGTTTTAAATTTGGGCCTTGAACCACATAGTAGAGAAAGTGACGTGGAAAACCGTAAAGGTGAGTGAAGAAACATAAGCGGAGCTCTCTAAGGTAGCTGGAGAGCTCCAGGCGAGGCTCAAGCGCCCCGTATCGCTCGACGAAGCTTTAAAGTACTTGCTCAGCCTCAGGAAGAGGAGAGGGCGTTTGAAAATAACTGACTTGGCAGGTTCCTGGGACATGTCCGAGGAGGAATGGGTTGAGATTAAAGCTTCCTTGGAGAGGGCTTGGAAAAGATGGGTACCCGGAGGCGCGTGATAGTCGATACCGATGTGCTGGTAAACGTCCTAAGAGGTGCGGGAAAAACTGTTGCTTACGTAGCACGCTTGGAGGACGAAGGGTTTAGGCTTGCAACTACCGTCATCAACGCGTTTGAGCTGTACTATGGAGCTTATAAGTCGAAGAAAGTGCAGCGGAACCTGGCTGTTGTGAGAGAGCTGCTCAGCAGGATGGTCGTCCTCAAGATAAACGAAAGATCCGCTGAGAAAGCGGGACAGATCTACGCCGAGCTGGAAGCGGAGGGACGCCCTATCGACTTGAGGGATGTACTGATCGGCGCTGTCGCTGTGACAGAGGGCTACACGCTAGTGACTAGGAATATAGCACACTTCCGAAGAATTAGAGGTTTTTGAACATATTAGCTGCGCCCTAGCAAGACAAGAGCGCAGACAATCGACTTGTGACCCATAACTCTCGTAATCCTTTTGAATACCCTTCCTCGGCTGACTTATCTAGCGTGCTTAATTCGGCGCACTTCGTTGAGGACATGCGAGTCCAAGGAGCAGTTTTACGCGTTAAGACTGACCCACAAACGATCCCGAAAGGTCACGTTTATTACCATGCGCGGGTCGCGGTAAGCGTAGGTGTGCGGGCGGGGTTGGTGGAGTATGAGGGCAGCTGTTCTGTACGGTCCGGGGGATCTGCGGTTTGAGGAGAGGGATAAGCCGGCTCCGGGGCCGGGTGAGGCTCTCGTCCGAGTGAAGGTTTGCGGGATCTGCCGCTCAGATTTTCACTACTGGAAGCACGGGAGGATCGGGGAATTCGTCGTTAGGAAGCCGTTGATACTGGGGCACGAGGCGAGCGGAATCGTTGAGGAGGTCGGCGAGGGGGTTGAACGGTTGAAGCCGGGCGACGGGGTGGTGATCGAGCCCGGTGTGCCGTGCGGTAGGTGCTTCTACTGCCGCGCTGGCCGCTATAACCTTTGCCCCCACGTCCGGTTCATGGGTACGCCCCCCGTTGACGGGGCGTTCGTGGAGTACGTCTCCTGGCCCGCCGACTTCCTCTACAAGATGCCGGCCGGCATGAGCTTCGAGGAGGGCGCTCTCATCGAACCGCTGTCCGTCGCGGTTCACGCGGTGAGGAGGGCTAGATTGGAGCCGGGTTCGAGCGTCGCGATCTTCGGCGTCGGAGCGATAGGGATGGTCACCCTCGAGGCTGTAAGAGCGGCGGGCGCCGGGAGGATTTTCGTCGTCGACGTTGACGATTGGAAGCTGGATCTAGCCCTGCGGCGAGGAGCTGAAGCGGCGATCAACGCGGTGAGGGAGAACCCCGTGGAGGCGATCAAGCGCTTGACGGGGGGTGAAGGGGTGGACTACGTCTTTGAGGTGTCCGGCGCCGAGAAGGCATCCTATCAATCCGTGAAGGTGGCGAGGAGGGGAGGCGTCGTCGTCCTCGTCGGTTTGTACGCGAGCGATGAGTTCCAGTACCCGGTGCTCGAGGCGATCATCAAGGAGGTGGATATCAGGGGCGTGCACAGGTACGCGAACGCCTTCCAGCCCGCTATCGAGCTCGTCGCGAAGGGTAGAGTCAAGGTCGCGGACCTGGTGACGCACAAGATCCCCCTCGAGAGGCTCGAGGAAGGCTTCAGGATAATGGATGAGGGAAGGGAGAAGTACATCAAGATCCAGGTGGACGTCACACGTTAGCGTCCGGTCTCTGAGCCAGATCTGCCGACGCTCTATGTGGGAACAGGCGGCTGGACGAGCTACGAGAGAAAGGTACCTGCCCTCAGGGTTCACGTGGTAGCTCTGGCCTATTGAAGCAATTGGTGCCTGCACGAGTCGCTAGCCTTTTCTACTCGCAGCCTCAGGAGGCCGGTGAACCCCTTCATCAACCGCGTCTGTTTTACATGCATCGCCAGGCTGGCGCTCTACCTCTCTACGCTATCCTCCGGCAACGAAAGGGAGATCGTCGTGAAGGCGCTCGAGCTGGCGGAGCGCTTCGCAAAGGTGGCTAAGAGCAGCTTGGACGACTACGTCGAGCTGTCCGCGGGGATTGCCGGAGTTGTAGCGGAGGAGCTGGGCGACCCCTACTCATCGGTTAAGAGGAGCAGCATGGAAGCTGCCTTCCGCCTCCTACCCATTGCTGAACGCTACGTCAGCGAGGGGGGCGACCCTCTACGTCGAGCCGCTAGTGTGGCTGTAGCGGGGAACGCGCTCGACTTCGCGACGGGCGTGTACAGCGTCTCCCTGAGCGATTTTGCCGCGGAGTTCGAGAGGAGGTTGAGGGAGCCTTTCGCGATCGACAACCTCGACCAGCTCGAGAGGGACTTAGAGGCGGCGGAGACGGTCCTCTACGTCCTCGACAACGCGGGCGAGTGCGTCCTCGACCTCCCGCTGGTAAAGCTCCTCTCCCAGCAGGCGCGAATCGTCGTGGCTGCTAGGGGAGCGGCTGTCTTCAACGACGCCACCCTTGCGGAGGCCGAGGAGGCCGGATTAGGCGAGTACGCTGAGCTGACAACTACGGGCTGCCGCGTGCCCGGCGTAAGCGCGAGGAGGTGCAGCCCCGATTTCCTCAGGCTGCTGGCCGAAGCCGACGTCGCGATCCTGAAGGGGCAGGGCAACTTCCAGTCGTTCACGGAGGTTGCGAAAATCAGAGGGAAGCCCGCCTATTACCTTCTCGTGCCAAAGTGCGAGCCCGTAGCCCGCTACCTCGGCGTCCCCGTCGGCTGCAGGGTCGCTGTCAGGCGTTGAGCCTCCTGTACAGGCCCTTAAGGCGCTTGTACGCTTCGACGTAGAGCTCGAACTTCCTCCGAAAGGCTTCGACGGCCCTCGGATCCGGTTTGAAGACCGCTTCGGGCTGAGCCAGCTCCTTCGCCACCCTGAAGTCCCAGCGCCCCAGCGCAACGAGACCCACCGTCAGAGCCCCCGTCAGGGTGGCTTCCTTCGCAGAGGCCACCCTCACCACTTCCACCCCTAGTGCGCTCGCCAGGGCTGCGCACAGAGCGTCGTAGAGCGCTCCGCCCCCCACCACCCTGATGCTGGAGACCTCCCGGTCGAGTAAGCGCTTGAAGTACTCGTACTCCCACCTCATGTTGAGCGCCACTCCCTCAACAACGGCCGCGAGGATCTCGGCGTCACCAGCGTCGAGGGAGAGGTTAAGGATGGCCCCCCTCAGCCTCGGATCCTCCACAGGTGAGCGCTCGCCGTAGAGCCACGGGAGGAAGAGCAGCCTGCTCTCGCCAACCCTGTAGCCGGACAGGAGCTTCTCCGCCTCCTTCGGTCCGGGGAGCTTGAGGATCTTGATCGCGTAGTCGATCGCCGCCCCACCCGTCTGCTGCTCAGCTACGAGCAGATACCTGCCCGGGATCGCGCTCAGTATGCAGCCCATGTAGTGGGCCACGTCCAACCTCCTCGAGGGGACGTGAGCCGCGAGCCAGTCCCCAGTCCCGATGTAGGCGTGCACCTCGAAGTCCTCGACAGCTCCGGAGCCCACGGCTGTCGCTGGCACGTCGCCGCAGCCCGCCACGACCTTCACGCGCCCGCTCAAGCCCAGCTCCCCGCTAACCTCCGGCTTCAGCCCCCCAACAATCTCCGTCGGCTTAACGATCTCCGGCAGCTTGCTCAAATCCAGGCCGAAGAGCTCCACGAGGCTCCTGCTCCAATCCACAGCGAGAGGGTTACGGGTGTCCACGAGCCAGGTTATGCTGGCCTCATCAACGGTGATCACAGCCCTGCCGGTTAGCCTGTGCAAGAGGTACCCTTTAACGTCGAGGAACTTCCACGTTTTAGCGTAAGCGTCTGGCTGCTCAGAGGCGAACCAGGCGTACTTCGGCAGCGGGTCCTTGCCCAGCCTCCCGGGCGCACCCCCGCTGATCCTCAGCAGCCTCGTGAGCGTGGGAAGGTGGTATCCGGAGACCTTTGGAGACCCCTCGAAGAGCCTCTTAGGGTACCCCGCGGCCCTCGTGTCCAGCCACGTCAAGATACCGGAGAGGGGCTCGCCGCTCGCGTCTACCGGCACAACGCCGGCCATCTGGGTATCCATCACCAGGGCCTCAATGCCCTCGAGGCCTGCCGCAGCAGCGCTGACCGCTTCGGCGAAAGCATTCCAAAGCCGCTCAGGGTCGAGCTCGGCGAACCCTGGCTGCGGCATCGAGAGGGTTAGAGGGGCGAAGGTAAACCTCTCGAACCTGAAGGACTCGGTGTTGAAGACGGCCGCCTTAACCGTCGAAGTCCCAACGTCTACAGCGAGGACCCTCATCGACCCTACCCGAAGAGCGCCTCGACGTTGTACTCCCTCCTCTCACCGTCGCACTCCTCGATCACGTTCACTGGAATCCCCTTGCCCAGCTTCGTAACCACCAGCTCCCTAGCCAGCTTGAACAGCTCCACAGGGTCGATGACCGCCTCGGGCGGGTGGACGCCCGGCTCCTTGATCAAGCCCCTGACCATCATTATGCCGCCCAGGCCGAGCGGTATGCCCGTCGCGTCACCCATGCCCAGGCCGCGGGCGGTCGTGTAGAAGGTGAACTTGCACCTCCTCCCGCCGCGCCGCCCCTCTACGACGATTGCGAGCGAGCCCACCGGCTCCCTTGGCCCGTGCCTCGCAAGCAGCTCCCCCCTCTTCTTGAGCACGTAGGCGACAGCGAAGTCCCTGCATTTCACCCTCACACCTCCCACCTCAACCTCCTCGTCGGAGAAGAGGCCGGCTCTCACGAGCGTCCTGATGAGGGCCGGGAACTGGGGCGGTAGCACGGTACCGAGGTTGGTGACGCGACCCTTGATCCTCAAGTGCTTCGGCAGCGTGTAGGTCTCAGGGTGCGGGTACAGGTACACGGGAACCCTACCAAGTCCGGGAAAATCGAACTCCTGCTCGAACTGCTTGGCGAAATCCGACTCGAGGCTGGTGTATACGAGCTTCCCCTCAAGGTACACCGGTATGTCGATCATCATCGAGTGGGCCCTATGCAGGATGACGGCTGGCCCCTCGTAGGGCTCGCCCCCGTGCACGTGCAGGATGTCCACGTTCTCGATCTCGTCCAGCAAACGCTGGGCAGCAAACTTAACGATCAAGTTGCTCAAACCGGGCGAGCTCCCCATCCCGACCAGCGCCCGAACCCCCCTCCGGACGGCTTCCGCGTGCATCTCCAGCATCTGCAAGGTAGCGTCCAAGTCGTCGCACACATCGACGTAGTCGACGCCCGCCTCCAAGGCCGCTGCAAGGATCTTGGGCCCATAAATGAAGAAGGGGCCTACCGCGTTGAGGACGATGTCGGCGCTCCTCATCAAGCTCGCGAGAGAAGCTCGGTCATCCGCGTCCACGGCGCTCACCGTAACCCCTTCTACCCGGGCTGCTTCGACGAGCCTTCGGAGCTCCTCCACCCTTTTATCTGCGAGGACGAGCTCGTCGAATGCGCCAGTCTGGGAAAGAAAGAGCCAGCACGCCCTGCCAACCGCGCCCGCAGCCCCCAAGATCAGGGCCTTAACCATGGCCTTTCGCGTGAGTGAACCATTAAAGTAAATAAGAGTTGCCGTTATATCGAGTAAAAGCCCTGTGCAGCCTGATCCTCAGGAGGGGAGTTTAAGGGGGTTGCCCCACGTGTTCTCGAAAGCTATCTCCTGGAGCGGTTTGCGGGGCCGCGGGCCCGGAGTCTCGGCTGGAACGCCGACGGGGGTGAGCGCGACAACCCTGTACTGGTCGGGGATACCGAGGAGCCTTTTGACCTGCCCCTCGTCGAAAGCCCCGATCCAGCACGTCCCGTAGCCGAGCTCCGTCGCGGTGAGGATCAAGTGCTCCATCGCGATCATCACGTCCCTATCGTGCCAGCGGGGCGAAGCGTTGGGGTCGGAGACGGCGACGACTATCGCCCCTGCGTCAGCGATGAACATCTGCCTGGCGGCTGCTTCGGCAAGCCTCCTCTTCAGCTCCGGATCCCTCACTACGATGAAGTACCAAGGCTGCCTGTTCCCCGCGGACGGCGCTAGCCTCGCAGCCTCCAGCATCACCTTGAGATCCTCGTCCTTGACGGGATCCGGCTTGTACGCTCTAACGCTCCTCCTCTTCCTGATAACGTCGAGAACGGCGCTCATCGCATAGCGGTCGAACAACCGATAAAAATACCTTTCCCGGAAGCTATCCATTTTTACGGCCGGCCCCCAGGCGTGCTGATGAAGCTCGCGATAGTGGGCTGCGGCGGGATGGGTGAAGCTCACGTTAGGGACTTGGCGCAACTGAAGAAGGCGGGCTTCGACGTGGAAGTGAAGTACCTGGTTGACGTGGACCCGGCGCGCGCGGAGAACTTGAAGAAGAAGCACAACTTGACGGGCGCGGAGGTCTTAACAGACTACCGGAAAACGCTGGGCAAGGTGGACGCGGCTGTCATAGCGACGCCGCACGCCGAGCACTACTCCCAGGTCATGGACTACGTGGCCAGCGGCTCTCACGTGCTCGTTGAGAAGCCCATGGTCTGCAACCTGAGGCAGGCGCTGGATGTCTACGAAGCTTGGAGGAGGAGCGGGCTCGTCGTTGAAGTCGCCTTCCAGAGGCACTTCGAGAAGCCTTGGGTGGCCGCGAGGGACCTCGTGTCGAAGGGTGAGTTGGGCAGCATTGAGATGATCTCGATGATCCTCGGCCAGGCCTACACGGGCGTCAAGGGTACTTGGAGGGCCGTCAAAAGGATCAGCTGCGGTGGTGAGCTGATAGACAGCGGGAGCCACTTCCTTGATATCGCGCTCTGGATTACGGGTCTCAGGGCTGATGAGGTTTTCGCCTACCAGGATTACAGGGGCTTTGAGATCGACATCAACACCGCGCTCGTCGCGAAGCTGGAGGGGGGTGCCCTCCTCCTCTTCACCGTCGCGGGCGACGACCCGGGGTGGCTGGAGGTGGAGATCTTCTGGGGTGAGAAGGGCAGGCTGATCGTCCAACCGCCAGCCGTGCTGATCGAGAGGAGGGGTAAGGGTGGAGAGGCAGTCGATTTGACGCCCTACCCCTCCTCCAGGCCCATCTTCAACTTCGTCAAGTCGGTATTGGGGATGGAGGAGAACGGGAGCCCACCGATCTGCGGAGTCAGGATGCAGGAGGTTGCGGACGCCGCCTACCGCTCCGTGGAGCTGGGTAGACCCGTTAAAGTCGCGGAGCTTTACGAGGAGATCGGCGCTAGGAGACCCTAGTGCTCCACGGCCACCTGCTGGATGGGTAGAACCGGTTCCACGATCTTTCTCATGACCGTGTCGAGCCCTGGCCTTCCCACCTCGAACACGGTGGCAGTCTCCAGGTAGGCTTCAGCCACCTGAAGCTTGGTGGAGTGCTCGCTGTGCACGGTGAGCAGTGGGTCACCCTTCTTGACGACATCCCCCAGCTTCGCGTGCAGCAGCACTCCCGCCCCCTTGTCCTTCGGGGCTCCCGCGAGTCGAGCGAGCGTGGCAACCGCTGTGTTGTTCACCCATGTCACAACCCCGTCGCGTTCCGCGTAGATCGTGAAAGTTTTCTCTCCCACTGGCAGGTCTTCGGGCTTCACATTGGGATCCCCTCCCTGCTCCCGTATGATCTCCCGCAGCTTTGCTAGAGCCTTGCCGCTTCGTATGGCCTCCAACGCTAGGGCCTTACCGTTGGTGACTCCTATGAGCTCGAGGAGCGAGCCGACCAAGCTCGTAGCCTTGTCAACAACGTCGGCGGGGCCTTGACCGGACAGCGCTAGCAGGGCTTCGCGTGCCTCCAGCGCGGGGCCAGCGGTGTTCCCGAGGGGTTGATCCCCGAACGTAACTACAGCTGTGAGCTGGATCCCCATCCTCCTGGCCACCTCGATGAACATCCTGGCGAGCTGCTCCGCCTCCCTCATCGTCCCAACCTTCGCACCCCTCCCCACGGGGATGTCGAGGACGACGTGCGTTGCCCCCACGGCCGCCTTCTTGGCGATGATCGAGGGGACGAGGAAGGGGTCGATGGAGAGCGGGTGCTCCACTCTGATGATCTTGTCGTCGGCTGGGGCGAGGCGAAGTGCGCCACCCCACGCGATGCATCCGCCGACCTTGAGCACCACGCGCTTGATCTCCTCAAGGGAGAGGTTGACGGGCATCAGCACCTCCGCCCTGTCCGCGGTGCCCGCGGGGCTCGTGATGGCTCGGGAGCTGGTCTTGGGTACGTAGTAACCCAATGAGGCTAGGATCGGTACTACGAGCAGCGTGGTTTTATCCCCCGGGATCCCGCCGATGCTGTGCTTGTCCAGCACGGGCTTGACGCCCAGGTCCAGCCTCTCCCCCGTTTCAACCATGGCGCGGGAGAACTGGTAGGCCTCTTCGACGCTGAGCCCCCTCCTGCTTACAGCGACGACTAGGGCCGCCAGCTCAATGTCGCTCAACCGGTCTCTGACGATGTCCTCCACAATGGTTCTGATCTCCTGGGGGTTGAGCCACGCCCCATCTATGAGCTCCCTTATGTAGCGGGAGGAGCGGGGTGGAGGGGCGGGCTCGATTTCCACAACATCCCCCTCGCTCAGGTTTAGGCTCCGCGCGACCTCCTCGTTCACGAGGATCGTGTCCGCGGGCATCTGGATGGCGACGTTGACGATCGCTGTAACCTCCCTCCCGCCCTTCCGGAGGAGGAGGCGGTCGTGGGCTCTCACACCGAGCGCAGCGGCGGAGCCATCATCGATGACTACGAGCGGCGTACCGCTGCTGAAGCCTAGGTGCTTCACCCTGAAAAGGGAGGTCATAGATTCACGTCGAGCGAGCGGTATATAACGTTATCTGCGCTCCACCACCGAAAAAATCGCCGTAACGAGAAGCGGGGCCCCGCACTTGGGGCAGGGTCCCTTCTCCTTGAAGACGTAGTCTCCGACCTCGTGGTCCCTCTCCTCGCGGAAGCCGCAGCTGCTGCAGGAGATGACTTCGAGGAGCCTCTTCCTCTCGATCTTCATCTTCCTGAGCCTGTCGAAGCCGACGTAGAAGAAGTATATCGCGAGTCCCGTGAGTATGGCTAGGTTGGCGTAAATCGCGTTCCCCGTCATGAAGTACATCACGACTAAGTGGATCACGAGGAGTACAACCACTACTAGGAGGATCAGGTACACCGGGAGCCACCGGGCCTTCAGCTCAGCCAGCTTCTCGTAGCTCATCCCAACCTGCGTCTCGTCGCGGTTTATCAACCTCTCGTCACGACGGCGGCCACGACCACCCTCCGGCGGTTCAGCGCAGGCTGGTTCTCGAGGAAGAAGATGCCGTTACCCTCGATGGGTAGCGAGCCGCCCACGATGGGTAGCGCTAGCGTAGTGCCGATGAGCGTCGACCGAAGGTGCGCGTAAGCGTTGCCAGGGTGCCTCCAACCGAGGGTGGGGACGAGGTCCCACAGATCGCTCTCGAAGGCTTCGATAACCTCCCTGCGCTTGGGGAGCACTACGAGCGCCCCAGTCGAGCCGACGGCTTGCAGCACGATCGCGCCCTCCTCCACACCCCTGGCGAGCTCTGCCACGCGGTCGGTGATGTCAAAGAGCTTGTTGGGCCCATAAGTCACCAGCTCGATCCTCGACGTTCTAACTACCCTCACGTGATCACCTCAGCCACCACAACCCTCTCGCCAGCCGACTCGTTGAGGTCGAGCAGGCAGATCTGCTGGAAGGAGCCGAGCAGAAGCCCCCGCTCGAAGGGGATCACGAGGCTTGGGTGGAAGATTGAAGCTACCACGTAGGGGTTCTTCGCCTTCAAGCCGTCGATCAGCGCCATCAGATCCTCGATCAAGTCACCGTCGTACTCGATCGTGATCAGCCGGCACAGCGGGTCCGTGCAGTACAGGATGATGATGCCCCGCTCCGCCACCGAGGCCCTCGATAGCCTCTCGACGTGCGCCGTGATGTCGTAGACGCCTCTCCCGCCGCTGGCCACCCTCACCTCCTCACGCACGCGCGGCGCGGGATTCGAGAAGCTTTAAACGTGTCGGAGGAGCACAGTTATTGGCCCCCTCGCACCGGGCGTCCCGTGCCCGAGACAAGGTTGGCCGTCTACGTCACAGCCCAAACGGTGAAACAGCTGGCAGAGGCCTCTCTACCCGCGGAGAAGGCGTTGGAGCTTCTACGCCGATTGAACGTCGAAAGGGTTTACGTTGAGAACTACCGGATGGGCCTCTTCGTGCCACCAGACCAGCTGGCGAAAGTTGGAAAGGTTTTCTCGAGTGAGGGCTACGAGGTTGCGGGAGGGAGCTGCATCGGTACGTGGGGGGAGGGTTGGGGGCGTTACGCGGATTTCGGGTTCCGCGTGATCTGCCTCACCGATGAAAGGAACCTGGCGCTGCTGGAGAAGGCGATGCGTGAGGCTGGAGCGGTATTCGACAGCATCCTGATAGACGACTTCTGGGCGCAGTGGTGCACCTGCCCGAACTGCGTGGCTGAGTTCAACCGTAGGTTCGGGCTCTCCGTCAGTAGGAGCGTGCTGCTGCGCGAGCTGTCGAGGGGTGACACGCCCACGGCTAGGCTCTGGTCCCGCTTCTCAACCGAGCTGCTCCTGGAGGTCTCGAAGGAGCGTGTCGTTAAACCCTTCCGCGAGGCCGGTGGAAGGCGAGTTGTGGTCAAGGTGGCGGAGTGGAGGGAGGACTTCTACGCCAGGGGGCTTCACGTTCCATCCCTCGTAAAGGTGTTCGACGGGATATACGTTGGCACAGAGTCCCGGGAGCGGGTGCGCAGCTACGGTTCGCACTACATCACACTCCTCGTGCGCGAGCTCGCGGGTGGCGTTGAGGGGGTGTGGTTCGACACGTACGACGGATTGGGCTGGGAGCACCCCGTCAGCGTGGAGACCTACATCGACCAGCTGCTCTCCAGCCTCACCCCCCTCCCGCCAGAGCTGACGCTGTTCAACCTCTGGGACCTCCTCCAACCAAAGTGCCAGCCGCACGTCGAAGCCGTCGAGCAGCACTATCCAGCTCTGAGTTCCGCGCTATCGAGGGTTGGGGGCGAGCCCCTCGGCCTCGTAAGGCCGGCGCTACTCCCACCATTCTCGCCGCTGGAGGACCGCTACATCGAGGACTACATCGGGTCGATCGGCGTCCCCCTGAAGCCCGCGCGGGAAGTGCCCAAGGGCTCCGCGGTTCTCCTCACAGCCAAGGAGGTTGGCCTGATCGATCTGGAGGACTTGCTCGCTAGAGTGAAGGTCCTCTTCCTCACCTCCGGCGCTATCAGGCGCCTGCTGCGCGGTGACGCCGGCGAAGCCGGCTACGATGTTCTGGCCGGCGCGGAGCTCCTCTACGACCACTTCGCCGCGTCGATCTTCGAGTACCGGGGCGCCGCGGCGATGGAGGGGCACAGGCGGGCGAGCCTGCTGCCGGTGGGGCCCGTGCTCAACGCCAGGCAGGGTGAGAGCATCGTGACGGTGAGCGACGGTTGGGAGAGGAGGGCTGCCATACTCAGGCTCGCGGCTAGGGGGGTACCCGTCATCGCGCTCTGCATCACGGACTACCCGCAGCTCTTGGGCGAGTACCCGGAAATCGTTAGGCAAGCCGTGAGGGATCTGGTCGGCGAGCACCTCGGCATCAAGCTGAGCCCGGCGAGGGGGCCGCTGACGAACGTCTCTCTGCACGCGTACAGCGACGGCCACCTCGTGCTCGTGAACCACAACGGCCACTGGGTTTCAGCCAGAGTTGACATCAACCCCGAGCTGTGCGGCTTCTCCGGCTCACCGACGCTGGTGCGGGGTCGCGCCACGGTTTCCACGGTTGGCGGCGGAGGGTTCGAGGTGGAGCTCCCGCCCAGGAGCTACGCGATACTGAAGGTGTGTTAGAAAGAGGTTTTAAAATCAAGGCTTCTTTCTCAACCTCCCGATCCCGCGCTCATCCGGGATTCTAGCCAGCGTTAGCCCGTCCACCCCGAGCACTACGATCTCGGCGAGGTAGAGCACGCGGCAGCCTTCCTCCACGTGGCCGCCGTAAGCTCCCTTAGTGTCAGATACGACGGCGTGCAGGTGGGCTTTACCGCCCGCGACCACCCCCTGTAGCGAGAGGAGCTCGAGGGGGACACCCTCGAAAACCAGCTTCTGCTCCCTCACTGGGTAACCGGTGGTCGTCACCGCGTGCAGGTAGCAGCGGTCCAGCGTCCCGATCCCGGAGAGAACAACCGCCGTCTCGAACCCCTCCCTTCGAGCTACATCCTCGATGCTCTCCAGCAGCAGGTCGCCGGGGTCGAGGCGGATGACGAGCAGCTTCCCAGCGTAGCCCGAGAAGCATTCCAAGCCGCTCACCACAGCTTCAACCCGAGCTTCTCCAGCAGGGGTTTCTGCGAAGCCCTGTCCAGCTCGAGCTGCCTTTCCGCCCTCTCCAGGACTTTCTCGGCCACCTCCCTCGGAACGACCACGACGCCGTCGTAATCGCCGACGACGATGTCGAAGGGGCGCACGGTCACGCCTCCTACTGTCACTGGCACGTTGACGTCCTCGGGCCCGAACTCCAGCCTCCCCACCACCTCCGTCCTACCGTGGTAGCGGTAGAAGGTGGGGAAGTCGATCCTCTCGATCTCGCCCGCGTCCCGCACCCCTCCGTCTACGACGGCGCCTTCAACGCCCCTCGCTTTAGCATATAGCGCCACCGTCGACCCCCAGAAACCGACGTCAGGGCTGTGGGACGCATCCACGACGATCACCGTGCCAGGGCCGGCGTGCCTCATGAAGTGCTCGTAGTTGGCCCGAGTCGCGTACCACCTGTCGGCGAACCTGTCGTACTCATCGGGCCCCATCGTGGGTATCTCCTCCTGGACGCGCCTCGTCCTCACAGTGACAGCGTAGCCGGCCAGCTTCGCTGCGGGGTAGAGGGGTCTGATCTCCCTTGAGATCAGAAGGTTATCGTGGTACCCGTACCGGTCGAGGGCGTCAACGACGTCCGCCACCCTCAACCTCCTGAACCGTGCGATGAGCTCGCCGCTCACAGTCAGCGGTCTCCGGCGGCGTAAAAATCGGTTACCCAGCGATGTCGGACAGGTCGTAGACCAGGTAGCCCATCCTTCTCAGCTCCTCCTTCCCCTCGAGGCTCCGGGCTACTAGCCCGTACAGCTTCTCGCGGAGTTGGATTTGACCTCCCTTCTCCGACAGCCTTCTGAGGATCGCTCTGGCTTCGTGGTGGCTCAGGTCGGACCACTTCACCTCGATTAGCGCTCCAACCCCCTCCCTCGCGGACGCTACCACAATGTCGACCTCCTCCCCCTTCGCCCACCACCTGCCCACAACGTCGGGTTCGAGGGGGAAGCGGCCGCTTCGCACCTCGCTGACCACGTGTTCTAAGGCAACCTTCTCGAAAACCCAGCCGAGGTAGGTGTTGAAGTCGACCGCGACGCTGGCCCAAAGCTCGTTCTCCAACCCCCTCTCGAGCAGCGACTTGTTGGGCCAAACGAAGCGGAACCAGAAGGCGAAGAAGGGGTCTTTGATCGAGTACATCGAGCGCCCCCTCGAGAGCACCGGTCTCTCCCTCTCGATCAAGCCGAGATGCTCCAGCGTGGCCAGGTAAGTCGTCAAGTTCTCCCTGGAGATCCCAGCCGCGCTGGCGATCTCGCTCAGCGTCCTCCTCCCCTGGGAGATCGCTGTGAGCACGTCCATGTACCGGGCCGGAGCCCTCAGCTCCTCTAGCAGCAGGAAGAGGGGTTCCTCGTGCAGGGGGCCCCGCTTGCTCAGCACCAGGTCGATGATGTTCCTCTCGGGGCTCTTCCCCTCATCGACGAGCTCGAGGTAGGCTGGCGTACCCCCGAAAGCCCCGTAGATCTTGACGAGCTCCAGGGAGCTGTACCTGGTGAACCACTCGGCTAGCGCACGGAAGCCTAGGGGCTCGAGCTTCAGCACGGCCGTTCTGCGCCCGTAGAGGGGGGCATCGCCCCTCAGGGCGACTCTCTCGATGACCCCCACCGTTGAGCCGGAGAGGATGAGAACACCGCGGGACTTGGAGAACCGCTCATCCCAGTACCTCTGGAGGAGGGATGTGGCCCCCTCGACTTCCGCCAGCCGCTGGAACTCGTCCACCACCACTGTGACCCCCCTCTCGAGCTTCACAGCGATGTACTCTAGGAAGGAGGAGAAATCGGGGAAGCGGAAACCCCTGAAAAACTCGCCCTCCACCGCTCTCGAGAGCTCCGCCAGCACAGTGTCCCTCCCTCCGAGGGGGACGTAGAAGTACAGGCCCGGCCTCCGGGACAGCAGCTCGAGCAGAAGCCTCGTCTTCCCCACCCTCCGCCTCCCGTACACCAAGACGAGGTGGGGCTTACCCTCGTCGCACAGCCTCTCGAGAAGGCTCAGCTCCTCCTTTCGGTCGACGAATTTTACATTCATGATTGTAACAATCAAGACTCTAACAATTTATCCTTTACTTCTCGTACGTATGATGCTACGTGGGTGGAGCGGGCTAGGCCTCTAAGGATTGCCCAATCCCTTAGGCTGAGCGAGGTGCTACTTCATCGTGGGAACATCTGGACACCAGGTGCATTCGTTAGAGCTTGAAACAGCTTGTGCTCACGAATCACCCCCATGTAAAGTAGATGATTTTCTTCCCGCTGTCCGCATCAAATGCGTAGAGGATGTCACCCGTCCACTGGATGCTCGAGATCACCAGCTTTGGAGGCGTATAGCTACCACCCCTCTCAATCTTCTTCCATAGCTCGACGGGGACGGTGACTGGTCCGTAACTCACGGTAAAGGTGACTCGGGCCCCGATCTCCTCAACCTCCTGTGTACCCCCTCCGAGGTCTATCTGGATTGGCGTTGGCGTTCCCTTTGGATATCCGCGGATCCACCCTGAGGGTTGGCTCCCGCACAGCGTGCACTGCTTACTCTCACCCCAAGAGTACCCGCCGAAACTGATGGGTGTGACAAGCTCGTAGTAGTAGAAGACCGGGGTCGGATCAGTGCGGTAAAGCCATCTTTCGTACTTGTAAGTCACATACACGAGGAGCCACCTGCTCTCTCCATTTGAGAGGGAGGTGGTGGCTACGTCATTGTCGCATGGCGTTAATTTATCACCAGTGGTAATCCAGTTCTGGAAGCTGTAGCAGCAGGTGCCCTGACCCGAGGGAGTATAGACGGAGAAATGCCTAGCCTTCTGGCTGAAGTATAGGTAGTTCCCGGAGTAGAACTTGACGTAGACGGTGACTCCGTTGATCGTGTGCACCTGGAGAGCCTTTGTTAGAGCCGTTACCGTTTTAGTCTCGCTATCTGGGGGGCGACTGGCGCAGGGCACACAGCTGCTTGATTGAGCCTCGATGATGCTTTGAGCTTTCGCTGCAGGCTTCCCAACCCTCTCAACCGGGATTTTCACTCTTAGCTCCATAATGGGCTTCTCTGGTCTTATCCTCACAAGCTTAGCCCCGAAGTATTCGCTACCCGCCAGGACGATGGTGTACTCGTGCTCCTCCCACTCGTTGAAGATGTTCAGCAGCCTCCAGATCCTGATGGAGTGGCGCAAGCCTTTAGCTTCAATCCGCTCGCTCATACTCTTCGACCCGTACCGAGTGAAGTTGTGGATGAAGACCATGAACTGGTCAGAGACAGGCCTACCGTCTTGATCAACCGGCTCAATGTTGAAGGTGATCAGAGCCATCGACCTCCCGCTCAGCCAATCGAGGAAGAGCTGGTAGACCTCCGGAGACGCGAGAGGATCCTGGGCGACTATAGCCCCCGGAAGAAGCAGAAGCACTAAGGCAACCACGGGAAGAATGGTTCTAAGAGCTACCCTCCTAGCAATTCTAAACCACCAGTAGAAAGCCTATGAGCTCCTCTTAAAAATTTTCCCAGTTTCAGTAACAGTCATGAGAGGATCCCTTCAACCTAAAGCTCGGGCGGCCTCAATGAAGGCTTCGCCAGCTCGATTGTGGAGCACTGAGCACGTAAGCAGCATTACGCTTTAAGGCGCGCCGGGTGCAGAGGAGCATTGGTTGAGATCGCTCGAAGGACTTCACCGAGTCCTTCCGACTCCGTTGCTGAAGAGCGTGCCTTCAGTTTCCCCTGCCCGCTCCTCATCGTGCTGAGCGCCATTGCCGATACGATCGCTCCCGCACCGAGAACCTGGAGCGGGGTGAGGGTTTCCCCGAGCGCGAAGTAGGAGAAGACGGCGGCGAAGACAGGCTCGAGCAAGTAGATGAAAGCAGCCTCGACACTTCCCACCCAGCGCTGCCCGTACAGTTGGAGCGCGTTCGCGCCCACGGTGCACACAGTCGCTAGGTAGGCTAGTGGAGGTAAAGCAGCCCCCAGCGCCGAGCCGCTGGGGAGACCGGATAGGGGTGCGATCAAGGCCGCCGCCAGAGCAGTGAAGGAGCACTCGAGGAAGAGGAGAGAGAACAGGTCCCCCCTAGCCACACGGTCTACCGCCATTATCTGAAGCGCCCAGCACACCGAGCCCGCCAGGACGATCGCGTCCCCCAGCATCACCTCGAAGGCCCCCCCGCTGAACGACATCAAGTAGAGGCCGAGTAGCGCGAGCGCCACGGCCATAGCGAGGCGACGCGAGGGTTTCGCCTTGCCGAGGAACGCCTCGAAGGCGTAAACGAAGACGACGCTCAAGCCCGTCACGAAGGCCGCGTTCGAAGCCCGAGTGTACTCCATCCCCCAACCCTGCAGGGTTATTCCGAGGAAGTAGAGGACGCCCAGCTGGAGGCCGGGGAGCAGGTAGGCGGACAGCAAGCTCCTCCTAGCGAGAGCGACCGGTGCCAGAAGGAGTGACGCGAGAGCGAAGCGGAGCGCGACGTAGTAGAGGAAGCCGACCGTACCCACAACGATCTTGATGGCTGGAAAGGTGGTCCCCCAGATCACAGTCAGCGTCACAAGCGCTAGCAAGCCGACGGTACGTTGAGAAGGCATCGCCTCCCTTAACTCCTGGGGTTTTTAAGCTCCAACGGGTGCCATAGCCGTTACGGTTTTTGTGGCGTAGCACGCAAACCCCGTGATGCTCAGCAGGGTCGTCAGGTTCGCGGGCACCGTTAGGAGCGCGGAGGCGGGCGGCTTCATCTACCTGCCCTTCAACGTCCCCGAGTGGGCTAAAACCATCGAGGTTGAGTACAGCTACAGGGGTTTAGGGCCTGGCGAGTGCACGGTCGACATCGGGGTTTTCGAGCCCGGCCCCCTCGACTTGATCGAAGCCATGACCAACTTCAGGGGGTGGAGCGGCTCCAGCCGGAGGAGCTTCTACATTTCCGAGAGCTCGGCAACGCCGGGTTACCTGCCGGGCCCCCTGAAACCGGGGGTTTGGCACATCGTGCTGGGCCTCTACAAGATTCCAGCGGAGGGCTGCGCCTACGAGGTGGTGGTTCGCGTCAGCGACGCTCCACGCAGCGGCGGGCAGCAGCTAAGAGCTGCGTCGAACGTTTGCCGGAAGAGAGGCTGGGTGAAGGGGGACTTCCACGTCCACAGCGTACACAGCGATGGGGATTCGACGCTCGAGGAGGTGGCGGAGAAAGCGAGGGAGCGGGGCTTGGACTTCGTCGCTGTAACGGACCACAACACGCACTCTCACATGGCTCAAATGGGTAGCGGATGGGTTGGCGGAGTTCTACTCGTCAGAGGGGTTGAGTTGACGACCTACAGGGGGCACTTGAACGTGTACGGCTTCCTTTCAACCCCTGAGTTCCGGATCCGCAGCTACAAGGATTTACTGCGCGTCGTGGAGCAATTGAGGGGGCGGGGGGCTTTGATCTCGGTGAACCACCCGAAACCTCTGGGGCCAGATTGGGAGTGGGGGTCGATAGGCTTCGCGCACTTCGTTGAGGTGTACCACTCGGTTTGGGGGTTCAACAACTACATCTCGCTCAAGAAGTGGGATGAAGAGCTCCGGCGCGGGCTTAAGCTGGGGTTGGTTGGAGGCAGCGACGTGCACAAGCTGAAGAGCGACGCGGGGGTTTCCAGGATTGGCTCCCCCACCACTTGGCTCTACGTAGACGAGCTGAGCGAGAAAGGGGTGCTTGAAGCCCTGTTGAGGCAGAGGGTTTTCGTCTCCGAGGACCCTAGCGGCCCCCGCGTCATGCTGCAGTTGCAACACGGCCAAACCCTGTACCAGCTGGGCGATAGCGCGCCCGCCGCGCGAAGCTTTGCTATAGTGCGTGTTGATAGGGGGGAGGGTAGGCTTGCTCGACTGGTCTCCGACAGCGGCGTAGAGCATGTATGCAAAGTTCAAGGCGACCCGTACGTGGAGAGGTTGGAGGTGGACCTGCGCGACCGGGCTTTTCTCAGGCTTGAGGTGCTCAACTATTGCGAGGATCCGTGGGACCCGTACCATAGAGAGAACGATATCGCGGCGATCACCGCCCCCATCCTCATCGAGCATCAGCACGAAAACTGCCCCGCATTGAGCGAGCTTGCACGCCACCACGCAGGCGGATAAGTTTATCCGCTCGGCTCAAACGAAGCCCGATGCGGGTAACGAGAAGGCTGATCGCGGCCTCAGCCCTCGCGGTGCTCACCGTAGCCGCTGTAACAGCCTACCTTCTGCTCCAAACGAGAGCCGAAGAGTGGCGCGTAGAGGTAACCTTTGGGGACTGCAGGAAGGTCTTCGCCCTACCCGAGTTGGAGAAGATGTCAACGGAGCGCGAGGTTCGGGGTGCTGGCGTTCTCCGCTGCGTACCCTTAGTCGATCTGGTGGCGGAGTGCGGGGTTGACTTAAACTCGACGCTCGTCCACCGCTTGGTCGCAGTCGGCGCCGACGGCTATTCGAGGAGTGTTGAGGAAGCTTACCTCTACCTGAGTAAAGCCTACCTCTGCCTGCCTGGGGAAGCCTACCCCGATTGGGGCCCCGTGAGGCTCGTTGTTGAAGGCTTAAGTAGCAAATACTGGGTGAAGCAGCTGGTCGCCGTGAACGCTCAACTGGGATCGTGGGTCCTCAACGTGAGGGTCGATGGAGAGACTAAGAGGGTTTTCACTCTGGAGGAGATCGAGAGGCTGGCGCGGGACGTTGAAGGCATCGGGAAGGCCGTCCCTCTCGTGGAAATCCTCCGGGCGATCGGGTTGAGCGAAGATAACGTCAGCTTGTTCGAGTTTGTGGGAGCCGACGGTTACAGAAGCGTGTTCAAAGGCGGGAACGCCACGAGAGCCTTCGTCCTCCTTATCAACCCGCAGGACTGGCCCAGATACGGGCCGCTCCGCAGCGCCGTCGTGGGCGCCCCCAGGGGCACGTGGGTGCGCCACCTGGTCGCCGTTGAGGTGATCACGAAGGAATGAGGAGAGCAGTGGTAGAGGTAGCTGTGCTATCCATACTGGCGGCAGTACCCACAGCGCTGGGGTACGTGCTCGGCCCCCTCAGTAGAGCTCTGAGCGCAACCGCTAGAGCCTTCGGTTTCCCGGTGGCCCCCAGGCTAGGCTTCATACCGCTGGTTACTGTCACCGTGCTAGCGAGAGCATACCTCGGTAGAGGGGCAGCGGTAAAGGAGGGGGTGCTGTTGGCTCTGCTGGGCGCCGTGTTCCACCCGCGTGATTTGAGCCTGCGAGTGCTTCGGAACATCATGCTCGGAGTGGGGGTTGAGCTGGGGATGATCGGGGTGAAGCGGATCGACGCATGGAGCTGCGTGCTCGCGGGGCTCGTGGGGGGTGCGCTCAGCTATACACCGTACCTGCTCTTCGCACCTCTGAGCGTCGGGGCTGCAGTCCTGTACGCTGCCTTGATCCTCTCCTCGGTGAACTGGCTCCTCTCCTGCGCGATCGGCGGCTACCTGGCCAGCATCGTTTTTAGGAGATCCGAGTGGATAACCGTAAGGGTGGCACACTTAACCAATAGGCTTTCCTAGAACATTTTCTATTTCATTTCTTATTTTAAAGGTTCTGAGTATATAGGATGAGTTTAAATAACCTCCCTCAAGTTATAATCGCCATGGTAAAGGTTAGGAGAGTTTCAGTTGTTGACGTTGACCTTTGCGTAGGCTGCATGATGTGCGTTTTCGCTTGCAACAGGAGGTTTGGTAACGGTGGTGTTGCTGCGTCCGCAATCAAGGTGATGAGCATCGGTGGCGTAGAGAGGGGGTTCCGCGTCATCGTGTGCCGAGCGTGCACGGACCCGCCTTGCGCATCCGTCTGTCCCACTCGCGCTCTCCAGCCGAGGAAGGGGGGTGGCGTAATCCTCGACTTCGAGAAGTGCGTCGGTTGCGGCAACTGTGTGAGAGCCTGCCCCTTCGGCGCCATAAGCTGGGACGAGGAGATCAACAAGCCCATCGTCTGCACGTACTGCGGGTACTGCGTCCGATACTGCCCCTACGGGGTAATCAAGCTGGAGGAGGTTGGGGTGGTGGAGCATGCAGGCTAGAGACCCCCTCAGCCGCGTCCTCTACATCGACTTAACGACTAAGAAGTACTGGGTCGAGGATCGCAGGGACCTCTTTGAGGAGTACATCGGAGGAGCGGGAGTGGCGATCAACCTGCTACGCGAGGAGCTTCCGAGGAACGCCGACCCGCTCGGCCCTGAGAACGTGATCGTGTTCGCGGTCGGCCCCTTCAACGGTCTCTACCCGATGGCCAGCAAGACG
>JAVYWK010000024.1:0-27956 GCA_038727095.1 Thermofilaceae archaeon
GCATCCCACTCCGGGTTCTGCTCGTTCCACGATGATGGCACGTAAATGACGCTGGTAGCATCGAACCTCCTGTACCACCCCAGCCCCTCCCCCTCATCCGAGGGGTCGAGCTTAAACCTCCAGAAACCACTCAGATCCAGTTTAGGCCTGTAATCGACCTTCACATTCACCAGGAGGAGCACCGCGGTACTATAGCTTTCCGGCGAACCTGCGAAAACACCGGAGGCATCTGAGGGGGTTCAATTCGCGCAGTTGATGCTCTGAATGTTCAGCCTACAGTTTTAAACTGTATGGGGCGTGGTGGGGTGTGCTTAAGCGCAAGGGTAGGCTGGGCAGGAACGCTAAGTGGCTGCTCGTAACGGAGTTGGGCTGGTCGATCCCGATGCCCTCTGTCTTCTACTACCAAGCCCTCTACATGACGGCTTTGGGATTCCGGGAGGTTGAGTACGGGCTTCTGATGAGCGTTTCGAGGGGCTTCTCGATCCTGGCTCCTCTCACCGCCGTCCCCGTGGCATCCAGGCTGGGCTTCAAGAGGGCCTTCTTAGTGCTGGATTTGCTGGCGAACGTGGGCATCCTCTCCCCCCTCATCATAGGAAGGCGCGAGCTCCTACCGTTGGCTTTCGTGGCCAGCTCGCTGCTCTCCGCTTCAGGAATCCTCTGGGAGGTGCTCCTCGTAACGGGAACCGATGAGGAGGCTCTGGTGACCGCTTACTCGGTACCGTCGGTGATCTACATCGCTGGCAGCTCGCTCCCACCTTTAGCGGGGATGGTGATGGAGCGGATGGGGATCGTGGAGGGCTACAGGCTCGTCGCCTTCGCTGCTCTCGCCAGCTTCCTGGCTAAAACAGCCGTCCTCGCCCTCGCTCTGGAGGAGCCCCGCGAAGGAGCCCCTAGGGATGGTATAAGCCGGCCCAGCTTCACACGATCGATCAAGGCGGTTCTCTCGGATAGGAGCGCGAGCATGCTCCTGCTTTACTTCGTGCTGTCCTCGATCCTCTACTCGGTCTTCGGTTACCTCTCCCTATACCTGCACGACGAGAGGGGGGCTAGGATGAGCGTCGAGGAGGCCGGCTTCGTCTCAACGATCTCATCGCTTGTTTCCCTGCTAGCCGTCCTAACGGTCACTGTGAGGCCGCCCAACCCGCTCAGGTACCTGATCCTATCGGCCGCCGCTGGATCGCTGGCGTACACGCTCTTCTCGCTGTCGAGCGTGGTGCCCCGGCTCGCGTTTGCCGCTGCCGCGTTATCGGGGTTGCGCGGGGCTGAGTTCTCCGTTTCGAGGGCTCTGTTCATCACCCTGCTGGGCGGGGGGGCCGTGGAGAGGGGGCACGCGATAACACTCTCATACACGCTCAGCAGCATCGTCAGCGTCCCAGCGCCAGCGCTAGCGGGGCTCCTCTACAGCTTCCACCCCGTCACCATCTGGCTTCTCGCGCTGGGAGCTACGCTCACGCAGATCGCAACTCTAGCCATGCTGGGAAAGCCGCGCCAGTGAACATGGGACGTACTCGATTTTCAGCGAGAAACGCACGTAAGCCTCAAGCGGCGAAAACCCTACAACTGTTAAGCCGAAAGTTCTCTAACGATTGTCGAACAGTGTTGCATTGCGGCACGAACTTCTCGATGAGGTTGCCCAGAAGGGGCGAGGGGTTGCGCTTGATACGATGAGTGGGGAAGCGCTGGCGTAAGTATCAAGGTTAAACCGGTAGCGCAGCTACTCTAGGCCCCATTTAAGCTTGAACTTCGTTAACAGGGCAGTAGTGATTGTCCAGGCAGCGAGGCTGGCTAGGGAGAGGGGGATTGGGTAAGCGTATGCCTGCATCGTTGTCGCTCTACCCAGGTCGACTAGAACGGTTGTCGGAACTGCGATGCAAGCTGCGCGTAAAGGTTCGGGGAGCATTAAAGGTGTGTAGTAGACGGGGGGCAGCATCGTTGTAAGAGTTGCCAGCGGGTTTGTTACAGCGGAAACGTTCATGGGGTTTTTCAGTCTTAAAACTATCGAGAGGGAGAGGAATAGCCCTAGGAACGTGCCCAGAATCGATAGGAGGATGACTAGAGCAAGACCCTGAAGGCTCACGCCGGTTAATGCTGCTAGTAGGAGGGCTAAGGGAAGCTCGCTGGCGAAGAAAGGTAGGAATGCGCCGATCAAGGAGCCCAACATGTACTCTAGGGGGTTCAAGGGTGATGCAACCATCTTCTCGTATTCGAAGGATACCTTGTCCCAACCGATAGATTGAGCTGCGATGTTCAAGCCTATGTTCCAGCCGCTTACCACTAGGAGGACTACCACCATGTGCTTTAAGGCTTCAACTCCTCCCCATAGACCGAAGATTGCTATAAGGCCCAGTGTAGCCACTACGGATTGCGCCAGCCACATCCACTGCCTCTTGAACAGCACAAACTGCCTAAAAGCTACGCCCTGGATCCTCCAAACCCACCCCATCTACCTCACCCTCACCGCGTACAGGTAGATATCCTCCAGGTCAACTTCACGCACCTCATAGATAGTCAGCTTTAGCTCACTAAGCGAGCTGAAAAGTTCATCCCTCGCCTTCGCGTAGATCACCACCTTGTCGCCTAGATCGAGGTGTGGCAGGCCCTCTAGATCCCCGTTGCCTCTATCAGCGATCGCCTTGTGCTTCCAGGGAAACGCTTCAAGCAGAGCGGAGGGCTTTCCCGAGAGAACTGTCCTACCAGCGTTAATGAAGAAAACCTCATCAGCAGCTAGCTGAGCCTCAGATAGGTTGTGCGTAGTCATGAAAACCGTAGCGCCTTTCGCGGCCGCCCTCCTGATAACCCTGAGCACCTCGTACCTCCCCTCAACGTCTATGCCCGTCGTCGGTTCATCCAGGAAGTAGACCTCTGCTGGCTCCGCTAGGACAGACGCGACGACGGCCCTCCTCTTTTCCCCACCGCTGAGCACCCACAACCTCCTACTCCTTATCTCCCAGAGACCCAACTCTTCCAGCCACTCCCGAGCGGCTCTTTTAGCCTCGAAGTAGCTAAACCCCCTAATCATGAGTGAAGCCACAACAAGCTCCTCCGGTGTCAAATCCCCGCTAACCCCGTAGCCCTGCGGCAGGTACGCCACTCTCCTCCTCACCTCCCGGAACTCCCTCACAACATCGAAGCCGCAAACTCGAGCCCAACCCTTGTCCGGCTTATAGTACGTTGTTAGAATCCTCGTCGTAGTAGTCTTACCGGCGCCGTTAGGTCCTGCAAGAACAGCTACGGATCCAGCTTTCACGGAGAATGTGATTTCTCTGACCCCCCAAGTCTCACCAAACCGCTTACCCAACTCGACCGCTTCTACGCCCACCCTTACCGCACCCCTCAATCCGACTATACATATAAACTTTCCCTTACATAAAACCAGCCTTATATTTGATTAGCAACCGAGCAGCGTTCAGTGAAAAATCGGGTAGCTTTTTCGACAAAGCTTGCGGAAATCGCTACATGTCCTTCGAAACTCAAACAAAATCGGGTTTGATAGCTCCTATTTTCTATTCACAGATTAAAAAGCCGGTCACTTGGGCTCGGTTGTGCTCGGTAGGCCCGCTCACCGGCATTACTAGAGCGGGTTTTGCTGTCAACACGCTTAGAACTGTTAGCATTGATAGTTGGGTGTTACTCTATGATGCTCAAGGGATAAGTAAGACGATAGATAGACACGTAAGTTTTCCTTTTAAATGCATATAATGAAGATGAACATTTTATGTGCAAGCAATTATACAAACTTTATGATAATTAAAAATTTATACTAACATTTACTTTTATTGAATAAGTTTGAAAGTATATTCTTTAAATATTTGTTAATAATTTTGCTTAAATTTCTCATCAGCAAGCTTTATAAGGAACAACCTTGCAAGGCATTACATGAACGCGAAAAAAGCGTTCCTTATCGTGATTCTCGTATCGGTTGCACTAGTTCTCGCGCCTAGCTATGCAAGCCCTGAAGTAAAACCGGATCCAAACGTAAAGTACGAAGATACACTCGTCATAATCACACCTACGCAAGCTGACCTGCTTAACGCTGTTGTACAAGGTTTCAAGGATTACGTGAAGAGGGAGCTGGATTTTGATCTCAACGTGCAATTGATCCGTGTTGGGTCTCCAGAGGCGATGAACAGGATTATAGCGTGGGCTGGACGACCTGAAGCTGACATATTCTATGGGGGTGATATAATCTACCACTGGAAGCTGAAAAGCCTAGGTCTTTTGGAATCCTACAAGCCGCGATCCCCGTATTATGACAGGTTGCCGAGCAGTTATCGGGGCCTCCCCATAAAGGATCCCGATGAAATGTGGCATCCAAAGCTTTGGTGGGGGCACGGCTTCATGTACAACACTGAGGTTCTAAGAAGATTCAACTTGGAGCCTCCGAAGAGCTGGGATGAACTGTTGGATCCGAAGTGGGAGGATTTGATCGTGATGTGCACTCCCTCCAGGTCGTCGTCAACCTACATCAACGTGATGATAATCATCCAGAACAGGGGGTGGGATGAAGGTTGGGGCTACTGGAGGCGGCTTGCAGCGAATGTTGGCGCTTTTGTCCCTAGAAGCCACGATGTGCTAGAGCTCGTCTCAAAGGGTGAGTACGCGGTTGGCTTCATCTACGCGCAGGGTGTCGTGCTGAACAAGGCGAAAGGCTATCCCGTTGCAGTGTTCATGGATCCAACCGGCTTCATCGTCAGTGGAGTCTCGCTCTTGAAGGGTGCACCCCACCCCAACATCGCTAAGCTCTTCCTGGACTGGTGGTACACGCCTGAAGCTCAGAGCATAGCGCTCAGGTTCGGCGGTATCCCCGTGCTCCCAGAAGTGGTCATAGAAGGAGAAGAAGGCACTCCAGGCGCCATACTGAAGGAGTACATGGGTGGTAAACGCAACGTGTACGAGTACCTCGACACGTTCGCAAACGTCAGGTTCTACAACTTCACATTCGCCGAGCAGGCATTTGCCAACGTTAGTAAGATTTTCGACGATACGATAGTCGCACGTCACAACGAGCTAAAGGAGGCGTGGAAAACGATTCGTTCGGTGGAGGAGACTGTTGAGGGCATCTCAGCTGCAGAGGAGAAGCTAAAGTCGGCCGTCAAGGCATTCGATGCGGGCGATTACGCCACAGCTAAATCTTTAGCTCTAGAGGCTGAGCAAGTAGCTGCTGGAGAAAGAGCGAGGATACAGATGATGACGCAGGCAGCAATAGTAATCGTTGTTATCGCGGTAATAGCTGCTGCGGTATTCGTCGTAGTGAGGCGTAAGCGCAAGTGAACTGTATTAGTAATGGTAAATATACCCTCCATTTTTCCCTTTTAAGTGATAAGGTGAATACCCCATGGTTAGAGTGTCCGTTAGAAACCTCTGGATGAGGTTCGGAGATGTCACAGCCTTGAAGAATATCAGCCTTGAAGTAAATGAGGGAGAGCTGGTCACTCTTCTGGGGCCGAGTGGATGCGGGAAGACTACACTGCTTAGGATTATCGCCGGGCTCTATAAACCGACGAGCGGGAGGGTTTATTTCGATAATGAGGATGTAACTGATAAACCTCCATGGGAGAGGAACGTTGGCCTTGTTTTTCAGGATTACGCGCTCTGGCCTCACATGACGGTCTTCGACAACATAGTTTATGGGCTTAAAAGGCGCGGTGTACCTAAGAGCGAGATTAATGAACGAGTAGAGAATGTTTCCTCACTCTTGGGAATCTCGGAGCTTCTCAAGCGCTACCCTCACCAGTTGAGTGGAGGGCAGCAACAGAGAGTAGCTCTGGCCAGGGCTCTAGTGATCAACCCGAGTGTCCTACTGCTGGATGAACCGTTGAGCAACCTTGACGCTAAGATACGCGTTAACGTTCGGACAGAGATAAGGAAGCTACAGAAGAAGCTTAAGATCACCACCATCTACGTCACCCACGATCAGGAGGAGGCGCTGGTGCTCTCGGATCGCGTAGCCGTCATGAGGATGGGGGAGGTGGAACAGGTAGGAACACCCTTCGAAGTGTACTACAACCCAGGGAGCGCATATGTCGCCGATTTCATCGGCCAAGTGAACATGCTTCAGGGAGAGGTACGCTCCACGCGTGAGGGTGAGGTACTCCTCGAAACTGCAATTGGACCTCTGCTAGCTCGCAGCTACGATGCCTTCCAGCCCGGATCCAAGGCTTATGCTGTCTTTAGGCCAGAATACGTCGAAGTTCTGAGAGAGCCAAGTGACGATTTCAATGCGTTCCAGGGGGTCGTTGATGTCATCCAGTTTCTAGGGAACATGGTTAGAGTAGAGGTTCGCATAAACGATGTACCACTGAAGGTGGAGATACACAAGCCGCTCAATTTCAAGCTGCCTCAAGTTGAGGAGAGAATCTACTTAAGGGTGCCTCCTGAGCATATAAGAGTCCTATCAAGATAGGTGCGATTGATGCGCATTCGCGTATCCTTCTTCGATATTGTCAGGATTCTGTTGCTAGCTTACGTGCTGCTCTTCATATTGTATCCTCTGGCCTACTTTACCTTTAACGTCATCTCGCCGGGTGGTCTGCGGGAGTTTATCAACACGGTGACGTCCCCTCTTTTCATCTCTTTACTCCGTAACTCGATCTTCGTATCTCTCTCCGTTACTGCGTTAACGCTGCTAATTGGAGTACCATACGCGTACTCGCTGCACAGGTACAAGATAAGAGGGAAGGAGTTAGTCTTAGCATTAACCTTCCTTCCAGTCATGGTGCCACCCTTCGTGGGAGCCCTCTCTCTAATCTTCCTTCTCGGCAGGTTTGGAACAATCAATCTGCTACTACTGGAGGCGGGTCTCATCAGTAGACCTATTAATTTCCTCTACGGGCTCCATGGAGTCATCCTTGTGGAGACGCTGACTCTCTTCCCCTGGATGGCGATCAACGTGTACAACAGCTTACTGAAAATCGATCGGTCGCTCGAAGAAGCTGCGGAGAGCCTCGGCGCCACTCCGTTGACGAGGTTTTCTACCGTGACACTTCCCCTTATAGCACCGGGCGTTCTAACTGGTGTCTTCATGATCTTCTCGTTCTCGTTCACAGACTACGCGACGCCGATAGTCGTCGGTCAATACCAACTGCTGGCCCCTCAGGCTTTCATCAACGTTCAGCAAGCAATCAGCGAGGAGCGCGTCCGCATTGGAAGCTACATCGTTTTCTTTATGCTAGTAGTGGTTCTCGCCGTGTTTTTCGCGATGAGGAAATACATAAGGTTGAGGGAATACGCCAGCTTGAGGATCCCCAGGCCCGTTGAAGAGCTGAGTCTCTCCGGGGTTAGGGGCGCGGCAGTCTCTTTTGGAGTATATACGATGCTGGCGCTCAGCCTCCTTCCCCACATCTACGCATTCATCATCAGCCTCTCAAGGATCTGGAGCTTTTCCCCGTTCCCAACAGCTTACACTCTTGATAACTTCGTAAAAATCCTCACGGCGACTGCTCCTTTAACCAACACTGCTGTCTACTCTTTCCTCGCAACTTTACTGTGCTTTGTTATAGGCTCCCTGAGCTCATACCTCGTGTTGAGAACCGAGAACCCCTTAAACTGGTTGATCGACTCGCTGTTATCGATCATGTTCATCGTCCCAGGCATCGTTGTTGGAATCAGTTACCTCTTTGCTTTCAGTTGGCGTATCCCCGTGCTGAACTTTATCGGGAGCACATGGATAATCATGCCACTGATGCTGGCAACGCGCAGGATCACTTACACATTAAGGTACTCGTTTGCCACTCTCCTAACGATAAGGAGGAGTCTCGAGGAAGCAGCCTACGTGCTTGGAGAAAAGCCGTCACTAACCTTCCTCAAGATAGTGATGCCCAACGCCATATTTGGGATTCTAGCGGGCACGCTTTTCTCCTTCATCGAGATCATCAACGAACTGACAGCATCCCTCTTCATATACAAGCCCGGGTGGGAGACGATAACCATACAGCTCTTCATCGAGATAACCTCTGGGCACCCATCCACAGCTGCAGCCTACGCCGTTCTACTCTTCGTAATATCGGGCGTGTCTACTTTCATCGCGACACGCCTCGTAAAGCCCAGAAGAGTGTAGGCGTTTTTCTATCCGTTCCTCCGGTTTTCGACCCCACCACGGGAGCATTGCATTTCGAACCTATTCGTCCATCTGCACCATTCTAGCATATCTTTAAGTGAGGACAGATTAATAGCAATGGCCGTAGCGGCATATTCATGCGTGTCAGCGATTTGCGGGGACGGTTCTTCATCGTTGCGCACAGGGGGGCGAGCGGCTACGAGCCTGAAAACACCCTGAGAGCGGTGCGGAGAGCCATCGAGATGAGAGTCGATGCTGTAGAGGTTGACGTGAGGGTGAGCAGAGATGGAGTTCCCGTTGTGATACACGACGAGAGCTTGGAGAGGACTACGAGCGGGCGGGGCATGGTCAAGGATATGACTGTGGCTGAGCTGAGGAAGCTGGACGCTGGTAAGGGTGAGAGAATTCCCTTGCTGGAGGAGGTTCTCGATGAGGTGAAGGGAAAAGTGGTGCTTTTCCTCGAGTTGAAGGAGGTGGAAGCTGTAGTGCCTTCGCTGCGCCTCGTAGAGGAGCGCAAGATGCTTGATCAAGTGCTATTCATCTCCTTCGATAAAGTAGCATTATCGACTGTTAAGGCGAGGGTGCCCGAGGCGCACATAGGCCTCATCTACGTTAGACCAGAGGGGGGAATTGTCGAGGCGAAGCGCTTGGGCTGCGAGTTCGTGCTTCCGCATTACCGGCTGGCGACGGAGAAGGCCGTCGCTTTCGCCCATAGGATGAAGCTGTTGGTTGTAGCCTGGACGGTGGACGATCCGGCGCTAGCGGCCGAGCTGAAAGGTAGGGGGGTGGACGGCGTCGCATCAAACTACCCTGACCTGATCATTCCGCTCCGTGGGTATACTGGTATATCGATACATTGATATACCGGTACACCGCTTTCGCTCTTGATGGCGAAGAAGACTGTTGCAGTTACGGAGGAGACTTACAAGATCCTTGTAGAGTTGAAGCAGAAGATGGGTTGCAGAACGATGGATGAAACGGTGAGAAGGTTGGCGGAGCTCTCCAAAAGGGCTCTCGCCGTCGAAGCGCTGGAGCACGTGAGAAGCAAGCAGCTGAGCAGGGAGGAGGTTGAAGCTCTAGCTAAACTGAGAGAGAGACTGAGGGAGGAAGGTGTGTGGTTGAGAAGATCGTAGTCGATACAAACATCCTAATCGACATCTTTGAGCGAGGAAACGAGAGGCTCCTGCTGAAACTCCTGGAGTTTGAGGTGTTTGTACCCTCCGTCGCCCTCTATGAATACCTGTGGGGGTACCTCTACATCGGCCGCGATTACCTGAGGGAGAAGGAGCTAATCGAGAAACTCTTCGCAGTTGTTTACCCCGACCAGCGGATCACGCTCAAAGCGATGGAACTGGAAGTTCAACTCAGGAAGCAGGGATTCTCAATCCCACAGGCTGACGTTCTAATCGCAGCAACCGCTCTCACACTCAATGCCCCGCTACTCTCCAGAGACCTGGAGCACTACGAGAAACTGAGGAACTTCGGGCTAAAAATCCTCACCGAACTGTAGCCGCCTACCAACAATATTCATGCTGCTGCTAACCCGTTAAGCAGTCTCCACACTCAGTGCACACGATATTGTAAGCTCCTCACACCCGATCATAAACATCGATCAGCGGCTCTGGAAAATTTCAGGAAGCAGAAGACCACAAATTATCGAAAAATTCAATTTATTAAACTCGATATTTCCCATAAAATTGCTAACATAGTGTAAACTACAAAGTCGCTTAATATTGATAAAAATAGATTAAAAATAAGTTTATAAGTACCGAAAAATAATAAAAAACAAAATTAATATGAATTAACTTAATTTAGAAACAATAAAGAATCTCTTGAATTATAAAATAAATTTTTAGATTTATTTTATTCTTAACTTTTAAAGATTATAACCTTAAAATTCTCTCAGGTAAAATCTTGAGAAAAATTTATATAGGCTATTTTTACCATCTTATCGAAAGATGTGAAACCCGTAAAAATTGGCGATATAGAGGGATGGTTAAAAGAAAAGAATATAAAATTTGAGAAAGCTGGTCAAACTATAGTTATTCCTTTTGAATCCACGCTTGTCGCTATTAGGGAATTTTCATGGAAAGAGGGTTTAAATATTATTGAGATAATTGCTACGGTAGCTGTAGAAGTTAAACCTAGCCTCGACCTCTTCAGATTTCTCCTCGAGAGGAATGCTGAAACTCCTTTCGGGAAATTCACTTTTGTTGAAAAGGGATTGGACATGAAACCGACGGTATTCTTTACGCACTCCCTTCTAGGCGCAAAACTCGATAAAATCGAGTTTGAAGAAGCTTTGAACACCATAATCAGTTTTGCAGATTTCTACGATGAGAAGATTGCGGAACTTGGACAAGGGAAAACTTTTAGGGATTATTCAAAAGAAAAAACTGGTGGAAAGTAGTGTCTAAAACTCTCGGTACGGTATTAATAATTTTAGGAGTCTTCGTTCTACTTTTCATCAACATTCTCCTAGGCATACCCCTGATTATAGCCGGCTTTTACCTCAGAAGGAAAACCCAACCCCCAGCCTACATGCCCCCACAGGCCCCCTACGGTTTCTACTACCCGCAACCGGTTCAACCTCCACCACCGCCGCCACCACCTCCCGTCCAACAGCAGCAGCCGATGGTTGCTCAACGCTACGTTTGCCCGAACTGTGGTCAACTACTATCGGGGCGCGAATCCTACTGTCCACGTTGCGGCGTACGGTTATCGTAGACGGCTGGTGTTCTTATCATGGCCTCTGTAACTTGCTGGAGTTGCGGTCAGCAGAACGATTCGAGGAACCTTTACTGCATCAATTGTGGTCAACCCTTACGTGCTAAGATGTGCCCAAGCTGCGGGCAACAGGTGCAGGTGAACGCTAACGCATGCCCACGTTGCGGCTACTCGTTCCAGCCTCAAAGCCTTTCAGCCTACAGGTATTCGATGAACCAATCAACCCCTTACGTTGAACCGAGCTTTACTCCGCGGAGAAGCCTCATTGAAAATGTTAAATTGATTCACAATTTAATCTTCAGTAAAAGACCCCCGATATATAGGGCTTCTCAGGAGGTTTATGGGAGGCTACCATGGTCTACCATAAATTCGTCTGGAAAGTACCTCAACTATGCCCTATTTTCGATCCTGGCTGGAGTCGGGCTTGTCTTCCTCATATCCCTCACCGAGGGGGTGGTCGATTACTTCGTCGTAGCGTTTGTAACAGCGATCATACCAGCTTTAATGTACTTGCTCTGGATGAGCAGGAACGATAGGTTCGAGCCTGAACCAGCATGGATGATAGCTCTAGCCTTCGGTTGGGGGGCTCTCTCAACACTTCCAGCCATAATACTAAACGATCTTACCTTTTCCCTAGTAGGGGGTTGGAGCGGGGTAGCGGGATTGACAGAGGAGCCGTCAAAGATGCTTGGTGTTTACCTTATGGCTGTAAGCCCCAACCTGAGAAACGAGTTTAACGATCACCTTGATGGTCTAATCTACGGCGCAGCTGCAGGGTTGGGTTTCGGCTTCGTGGAAAACATCCTGTATATTACGCGGCTAGTCGGTGAGAACCCACTGATCATCGGGATCAGAGCCATAACGATAGGCATGCACATGTTCTGTACAGGCCTCATCGGCTGGTGGATGGGCTACTTGAAAGTTCACGGTATAAGCATCAACCTCACAAACATTCTCCCCGCTTTAGCCTACTCCGCAACACTCCACATGTGCTGGAACACAATAGGCAGTTTCGAATACTTGAGCCTGATAGTCTTCATAGCTGGCCCAATACTGGTCTTATACCTCAATAAAATGGCTAAAGAAGCTTTGATCGATGAGTACTACTGGGGCTTCGCATCAGGCTACGCACCCGTCGAGATGACAAGATAAAATACCCTTTAATCTCACTTTTTAGCATTAAGATTTAGTAAAATTAATTAAAAATTTTTACCATTCTTTCGTGTAAACTCTTGAAGCGAGCTTAGCAGCTACATAGCTGTAGCAGGGTGAGCCCGTGTGCTTTACCGATTTCTCCCCTATGATGTGCACCACCTCCACATCCGTCGCGGTGAGCGCGTCAGCGATGAACTGCCTGTGACAGTACTCGGGTTTCCCCTCCCTGCAGATGATCAGCGGGGCCAAACCTTCGACAGCCATACCCCGTATCAGCGATAAGGCCCTGAGAGCTTGGGGCTCGGTCGTCAGGTAGACCACGTACGACTGGAATGTTGGCGAGCTAGTGCACGTCACGGGTTCTGCAACCCTGTACCTCTTGCTCAAACCAAGCGCCCCGAGCTCGCCGAGCCAGACGTATGAGACCCCGACCCGCTCCAGCTCCGCTCTCAGGTTCTCACCGGTGTAGAAGCTGACGCTCGAGCGGGGGAACCTGCGCACGTCAACCACCACCCTGCAGCCGAGCTTTCCCACTATCTCGAGGAAGCGCTCAGGCTTTACACCCCCGTAACCGAGCGTGTACGCTCGCACCGCGTAGAAGCGGTATGGCTAGAAAAAGAGTTTCACTCCCGAGTAGCGCTCAACCGTAGAGGACTGCTCTTAGACCTTTGAAGCCGAAGGGTCTCAGCACGTACTCATCGATCCAGTGGGCTTCGTCGGTGAACGTCTCGGGGCCCGTCCACGCGGGGTCCCCGCCCGCGTAGTGGAGTGGTCCGAAGAGGTTCCTCAGCGTCCCGACGAGCACAACCCTGACATCGTTGACGCCCGGCTTCACTAAGCCCGTGACGTCCACTTCGAAGGGGGGTAGGAAGACCTCCCCTGCTCTGCCCCCGTTGACGTAGACCTCGGCTAGCGCGGCGTTCAACTCGCTGAACCTCAGCGCGACCCGCTTCGCAAGGCTTGGGAGCTCGAAGCTCCTCCTCAGCTCCACCGAGCCAGCGTAGAAGGGTAGGCCTTCGCGGCAGAGGTCGGAGGCGTCGACGATCCTCCTCTCCTCCACGATCCGCGAAGCCCCTCTAGGCCGCGGCTCCACTCCGAAGCTGCCGAAGATGTAGATGGGCTCCAGCTCCGGTTCAACACCAACCGTGCCCGACAGCTCGACCGTGTTCACCCCTTGGACCAGCAGGCTGGATGCATCAGCAACCCCAAAGCTCGGGTCGAACCAGCTCCTCTCCCAATCCGTCACCGGCTTACCGTTCACTTTAACATCGTAGAGGTGCGGCTGCTCCAGCACCAGTTTTGCGCCCGTAGAGGCGGGCTCGGCTAGGCACTCGAACTCGAACTTGAGAGCGAAGCACGTACCAAGGCCCTTGGTCGAAATCAACCTTTGCGCGCGCCAAACGGGTAAAACATCGCTCCATGATCCTCCGTCAACGCTGAACCTGCAGTAGTCCAGGACGAGCGCGTTGGGCTCCAGCCTCTTCAACTCCCAGCCGCTTTCGCTAATAGTCACCTCGAGCACCGGCTTGAGCTTGGGCTCCGGCGGCAGTGGTTCACCCCGGGTAAAGCGTATCAAGGTTGAGCCAATAGGAGGAAGCTCCAGCTCAACCCACGTCCTCGCTCCGCTCTCCCGCGCCCCGAGGTCGCGCACCTCGCCTGTGAACGCGTTCCAGAGTTCCGGCTTCCACGCTCCTTCAATGCCTATTCTCAAGCTCCTCGAGGCTGCTCTATCCGTGTTCGCCAGGAAGAGCAGCAACCCGTCGTCCAGCTCCCTTAAGTGGTAGAGGACAGAGCCCTCGGGGTCGCCCTCGATCAAAACGGGCCTCGGGACGCCTTTCAGAGCCTCCTCCAGCGAGCTCCTCTCCAAGGGTACGAGCTTCGCTTGGCTCACGAGATCCTTTAGCTCGCTGGACGGCACGCCCTCAACCCTCTCGGGTGGGGTTCCCGTGAAGATGAGAGTGCCACCTGCCCTCGCGAACTCGGTGAGCAGCTTGAGGGTTGTGGAGGCGATTGTGACGCTCGGCGGCACTATCACCGCGTCGTACAGCGCCCTCCCCACCCTCAGCTTGCGCCCTTCGACGGACGAGTGTTTCGCCATGATCGTCTCGTCGCCCAGCTCGAAGTCGATGTGTAAGGCAAGCAGCTCCCTCAGCAGCTTCCCGAGGCTCTCGTCGAGCTCTGCAACCCTCTTCTCGGCCAACGGCGTGTAGAGAGCCCAAGCGCTCCCGATCGGGTGAACGACTAGGACGTTCGCCACCCTGACGCCCCGCGAGAGAGCGTAGCTGAGCCTGGCGAAGTAGTCCTCGATTAAGCGGTTGTACCTCCACCAGGGCTGGGCCCAGTGGAAGTTGAGGCCGTAATCCCGCTTCCGCCTACCCCTCAGCGAGTAGGGGAGTAGGTGGTGGTTGAGGAGGTTAACGCCGAGCGCGTAGAGGAAGTCGCCGATCCACTTCCGGTCGGCGAAGGTAGGGCAGTTGCCGGTGCAGCCGTACGTCTCGCAGAGCACGCGCTCCCGCCCCAGCTGGTTGGCTACGCTCGCCACCTGCTTCGCGGTCAGCAGGCTGCCCCAGATCTGGAAGCCCAGGTGGTCGATCCCTGGCACGTGCTGGTACTCGTAGTGGGGCATCACTGCGCCCGCGCACTTCAACTGGCTCAGGAGGCTATCCTCCGCAAGGTAGTGGCCGGTGAACTTCAAGCCGTGCTTCTCGCACCACTCGTAGATCTGCCGGGAGAAGGCTTCGACGAACAGCAGCGTCACCGTCCTCCAGAAGTCGTACCGGGTCTTGAGGTAGTCCCCCAAGTCGAAGATGAGCTCCGGTAGCCTCCCCACGATGTCGTAACCGTTCAGCTCCCTAAACTTCTCCGGTAGCCTCCCGGTCCAGGGCAGGGAGACGGCTGGGAAACGGGGGCCGCGCGGCGGCAGCTGTACGCGGGGGTGGGGTCTGCTCGACTCGATGTTCGGCTCGTCTGTAAAGACCCCCGGTATCGTGCGCCCGAACTCCTCCCTGAACCTCAGGTACGGTTCGTAGGCCTCCTCGATGAACAGCTTCACGGCGCCCCGGTCTAGGAGGTCTACGTAGCAGAAGCCCTCGTACCAAGTCTCGCCCGGCTGCGCGACGTACTCGACGAACGTCAGGTACAGCGGAGCTTTCCCCGCTTCCCCGGCTTCCGCCCTCTCATAGCGGATCGGAACACCTCTTTCGTCTAGGTGCACCCGGAAAGCGGCGACAACGCGTGGACCGCTGAACGCCCTCTCCGACGCGACGGCGACGAGTGCTTTAGCCGCTGCTCCAGGGTCGCGTGCCGGCACGAGCCCTCCCGCGAAGCCGGAGGGCCATCTCAGCTCGTCGTACATCCAGATGTAAGCGCCCAACCGCTTCGCAGCCTCGACAGCAGCCCTGAAGGCCTCGAACCACTCTTCGCCCAGAAATAGGGTGACTAGTCCCTCTCTCGCATGGAAGAACGCTCCGCCGAAGCCGGCGTCAACCATCCTATCGACCTGCCTCGCCACCTCCTCCGGGTCCAGCTTATCGTTGATCGACCAGAAGGGGGCGCCCCTGTACTCCATCGGGGGTTCCGCGAAGAGTTTAGGGTCGAGCACGCAGCTCAAAGGGCACGGTAGTAAAAATGCCTTGCCGCTCAGCGTCCCTAAACCGAGCCGTGAATTCGGGTGCTCAAAGGCCAGGGTGCAGCTCGCTTGCTAGCGGCGCCTACCTTGCTGCCCGCATTCGATCAGGAGAAGCCAGCCGTTAGGCAGCTGCTTTTCGTTGGCGAACATGATGGGCAGACCCTTGGACAGCGGGTTCGGGACCCTTACGGCGAAGTACCGCCCCTCGCTGCAGTAGCGGGAGACGTTGTGGAGCACGTGCGACCAGACGACGGTCTCGTTGGGCAGTATCCCTGCAACCGTGTTCCCGCTCACCTCTGCGTAGACTGCTTCCCCACTGGCCGTGACAATGCCGAACTCCACCGGCCAGTCGTAGTAGAAGGGGGCTATGCCGAAGTTCTTCACTACGACGTGTACGCTCACAGAATCGCCCGGGAGAGGCTCGACGGAAGCGTAACACACAGCGAAGGTGTAGCCCATCCGCTGGGATGCTTCAGCTGCCCTTCTCAGCTCCGCCGATGTGTATGGATGGGAGAAGAGCCGATCCATGAGTAGGTAGCTGGCGTGAGTAGCTTTAATGCACTGCATGAAGTGCTCGAACAGGTCGGCCCTCCTGAAGACGTCCGCTTGGATCTCCGGGCGGACTTCGCCCCCGATCGGTTCGGTCTTCCACCTTTCAGTCAACCCAGCCCTCCGTAGCTGGTTGTAGAAGTACCAGTCCACTTCCCCCAGCGTGGCGTAGGCGAAGGAATCGTCGTGGAAGCCTACGTTGTAGTCCCGCGTTACCCTGCTCGGGTAGCGAACTTGCAGCCTCGTTACGTTGAAGCTTCGATCATAAGCCTCAAGCACAGCCCGCTGCGTTTCTTCGCTGGCGAACCACTCGTTATGCGGGTAGGTGTGCCACTCCCCCCAGAAGCCTAGAAGCCCAACCTGGATAAACGCTATCCTGGGGTCACCGTCGTACCTCCTACCCAGCACCCGGATGAACTCCACCATGAGCTTCACCATGCGAGGGTCATCGTAGTCAGGCGACAATCCGCCACCGTACTCCTCGTACCTCCTCATCTCAACCCCCGCTTCAATCAAGCACTTGGGAACCCCCGTCGGCAGGCTGGGGTAGTCGAAGTAGAAGCGGAGTATCAGCTGGTGCCCTCGCCCCGCAACTTCGTTGAGAAGGTTCTCCAGGCGGGTAAAGTCAAAGTAGTACGCTGAGCCGTTGCACTTCACTACGCTGTTCACGGGGACGTACGCGAACTCCATAGAGTAGGGGAGGGGCGCGCGCCCCCTCAAAGCTCGCGCCGTTTCAACAAAGGGTACGAAACCCTTCAGCGGGTTGGTGACCGGCACCGCTCCGAAAGGGATAACGTGCCACTCCCGCCCCGGAGGAGGTGAAGGGCGATCCCTCTCCGCGATCATACTCCTCCACTCTTCAGCGCGGCTTGAGGAGGAGAGAAGCCAGAAAGCCGCGGACGAAACAATAACAGCTGGAAGGAGGAGTATGGTAAGCCTCAAGCTTCTCGAGGAGCTCCATTTGGCAAGCACTGCTCATCCTGCCAGCGCGCGCTTTTCAAAGTATCGGAGCAAGACTTCAGCTGAGGTGAGCATTGGTGACGCTAGCGGTAAAAACTAGCTAAAGGGGTCTTAGGTGTGAGCGTGCGCTTAGCGTACATCGGCGTGCGCGAGAACACTTTGAAGGGGGCTGGGAAGCTCATATGGTACCCTTTCGCAAGGCTGGATCCCGATGAGGAGGGGTGGTGCCTCCTAGTAGACTGCTTCGCCGCCGCGCTCGCGGGCTCATCGACCGCTAGGCTGCTGCTTTCGAGAAGGCTCGAAGTTTCCCGGCTCGAGCTGCATCCGCAGCCCCCCATAGACGCGCCAAGGCTTGAACCGGTATCCTGCGGGCAGGAGGTTTTGCAGGAGATCAAAACACTCCGCGGTAGACCCGGTGGAACATCGGTGACTTTCTCGCCCTTCGAGCCCGTCGATTACGCGGCCGTCAGGATGCTCGGATCGAGGTTGGCGCTCAGGAGGATTGAAGAGTTCTTTAAGGGCTTCGTTAAGCCGCACGAGATGGTAGAGGCGTTGCTTGAAGCTGTGAAACCGGAAAGATTGACCTACTGGGGGGTTCTGTACGTCCTGCTTCAAATCGACGAGAAGAGGCGCGCCTTCTTCATCTTCGGCGGACGGAGGGTTAGATCCACGTTGCACGAGGCATACCTGATGAGGGAGGATGTTTGGAGAAATATTTCGCGAGGTTAGCTTTACTTCGCGTAGAGCCAGCAGGCGACACTGTGCCCGCGCTCCAGCTCGGTGAAGAAGGGCTCATCCCTCTTGCACTTCTCGGTCGCGAAGGGGCAACGCGGGTGGAAACGGCAACCGGGCGGCACGTTGATAGGGGACGGGGGTTCTCCCTGTAGCCTCTCCTTCCTCCTATTCCTCAGCTTCGGGTTCGGTATGGGGACTGAGCTGAGCAAGTACCTCGTGTAGGGGTGGGCGGGGTTCTCGAAGACCGCTTCCACACCCCCTGTTTCGACGATCTTTCCCAGGTACATGACGGCAATCCTGTCACTCATGTAGTTAACCACGCCGATGTCATGCGAGATGAAGAGGTAGGAGATCCCACGCTGAGCCTGCAGATCCTTCAGCAGGTTGAGGATCTGAGCTTGAACCGACACGTCGAGGGAGGACGTGGGCTCGTCGAGAACTATCAGCGAAGGATTGAGGAGCAGTGCCCGCAGGATCGCGACGCGCTGCTTCTGTCCCCCACTGAGCTCGTGCGGATACCTGAAGAGGTGCTCCTTTCCTAGGCCGACCGAGCTTAGCTGCTCAACGATGAAAGACTCCGGATCGTCGGGGAGCAAGCCGTGCTCGTTTAAGGGTTCGAGGAGGATCTCATAAATCGTCATTCGGGGGTTCAGCGACGTGTTAGGATCCTGGAACACCATCTGAGCCCTCCTCCTGAACTCCTTAAGCGCTCGCCCCTTCAGCTTTGTTACATCCATCCCATCGAATAGCACCCTTCCCTCGGTGGGCTCGATCAGCAGGATTGAAAGTCGGCCCAACGTCGACTTCCCGCAGCCACTCTCGCCAACTAGACCCAGCGTCTCTCCTCGGCCTACTTCCAAGGTCACTCCGTCGACCGCCTTCAGAGCACTGAACAGCGACCCTCTAACACGGAAGTACTTTTTCACACCCTCTAACCTGATGAGCGCCATGGCCATCACCTCCTCAGATGGAGCCAGCAATGCACGATGTGCCCATCAGCCAGCTGCAGAGCACCCGGGAACTCTTTTTCGCAGACCTCCATGGCGTGGGGGCATCGAGGCGCAAACGGGCAGCCCGGTCCCATGTCGATCAAGTTGGGAACGGAACCGGGTATAGACTCGAGCCTCTTCACCCTTCTAGTAGGATCCGGTACGGCACGGAGCAGCATCTCTGTGTAGGGGTGGGACGGGCTTTCGAAGATCGTGAAGACATCGGCCGTTTCCACAACCCTCCCTCCATACATTACGTAAACTCTATCGGCCACCTCTGCTACAACCCCCAAGTTGTGGGTGATCAAGATCACGCTCATCCCGTACTTCCTCCGCAGCTCATCGAGCAGGTCCAGGATCTGCGCTTGGACGGTTACGTCCAGGTTCGTTGTAGGCTCGTCGGCGATCACGAGCTTAGGTTTGTTCGCAATCGCCGTAGCTATGACGACCCTCTGCCGCATCCCACCGCTCAGCTCGTGCGGGTAGCTCTTAACCCGCACCTCCGGGTTCGGGATAAGGACGTCCTTCAGGAGTCTGACGGCCTCCTTCCTCGCCTCCCCCTTCCCAACCTTCTGGTGCTCAAGTATAGTTTCCATGATGTGGTCGCCAGCGGTGTAAAGGGGATCCAACGCGCTGCTGGGATCTTGGAACACGTATGCTATCTCATACCCCCTGATCTCCCCGAGCTCCTCCTTATTCAGCTTAGCCAGATCCACGACCGAGCCATCCTTCCTCTTGAACAGCACGCTCCCCGCCTCCACTCTACCCGGGGGTTCGATGAGGCCAGTCAGCGCTCTTGTGAAGACGCTCTTACCGCTACCCGTCTCGCCCACGATGGCTACGGTCTCACCCTCGTAGACGTTTAAGTAGGCTTCAGTGACCGCGTGGACGACGCCCGCGTAAGTGTAGAAGCGGACTGTCAGCCCGCGAGCCCTAAGAACCTGATTATCCATCATCTCAGCCATGGTCGTCACCTACAACTTCGCCTTCAACTCGATCGACCTCCTCGTCTTGGGGTCGAACACATCTCGAAGGGCGTCGCCCAGCATGTTCCACCCCAGCGAGATCAGCAGCAGGGCAAAACCGGCCTCCACCACGATCCACCAGCTCCTCTCAGGGAAGTACTGGCCGGCCATCGAGATGAGGAGGCCAAGGTCGGGCACCGGCGGCTGGGCTCCCAAGCCTAGGAAGGAGAGAGCAGCTGAGGAGAGAGCTGCTGTGGCCATGTCGAACGTGAACATAACGAGCAGCGGTGAGGAGATGTTCGGCAGTACGTGCTTCATGAGGATCCTCCACGTAGAAAGGCCTAGAGCCCTCGCAGCCTCGATGAAGCCCTGCTCCCTCAGCGTCAACACCGAGCCCCTCACGACTCTTGCGTACGGCGGCCACCAGACCAGGATCAGGGCTAGGAAAAGAGATAGGATGTTCGCGATGTTCGGCGCGTCGGCCGGGTTCAACGCAAAAAGGGCTGCTAGGAGTGCGGTGAGCGCCGTATTAGAGATCAGGACGTTCCTGAGGGATATGCGCAGTGTAAGACTGAAGGCGATCGCGAGCACGAGGCCGGGGAAGGCGAGCATCATGTCGGTAAACCTCATGATCGCCTCATCGATGAAGCCGCCGAAGTAGCCCGAGACCAAGCCGAGGAGCACGCCGAGAGCAGCGCTGGCCACCACGATGATGAGGCTCATGACCAGCGCGATCCGGAAGCCCCTCATGATGAGGGAGAGGATGTCGCGCCCATAGACGTCCGTTCCGCTCAGGGGCATTCCGCTGCAGTCGTTCATGCATGGGGGATGCGGTAGCCTGCCCGCGAGAGCAGGGTTCTTCAAAACGGGGTACATGTCGTAGGGCTCCCACGAGAGTGACGGCCCGAAGAGGGCTAGAAAGGTTGTAGTGAGCACGAGCACCAGGCCGGCGGCACCCGTCTTGGAGGTCGTCAGCGCGTACAGCGTAAGTTTCATCTCCTGCAGCTTGGATTTGTTTCTTTCGAGCCAGCCCGGGTTGAACCTCTCCCTGAGCTCAGCGTATTTGTTCAGAAGCACAGTGGAGGACTTGTACAGGATGTTCATGCAGCCCACCTAGTACCTCACTCTTGGGTCAATCAGCGCGTAAACGATGTCGACAACAAGGTTCATAACTATGTAGACCAGAGAAAACAAGAAAGTCCCCGCGATTATGACGGGGAAGTTGAGGCGCGAAATCCCCTGGTATATGTACCTGCCCACACCCGGAATGTTGAAAACCGTTTCAGCGATTATCGCCCCCGTCAGTAGGCCGGCGAAGTGGAGGCCTAGTATGGTCACGATGGGAGCGAAGCCGTTCTTCAACGCGTGCCTCCAAACTCTCATGTCAGATAACCCCCGCGCCCTAGCGAAGAGAATCGAATCGGAGCTCAGCGCGTCGAGGAGGCTGTTCCTTACCACCCTCGCCAGGAAGCCCGCGGAGAGTACACCGAGCGCAAACCCCGGAAGCCACATCCTCGCGAAGGTGCTCGAAACCACGTTCATCTCACCGCACATCAGCGCACCAAATATTGGTACCTGACCGAGAGCCCAAGCGACATAACCGATTACTGGAACACCTTCTCTCAACCCCTCCAGCATCAGAGCGCAGGAGCGTGAGAATATCGGGACTCCGGCCATCAGAGAGGCTTTCACTTGAACATAGAAGAGGAGGATCAGGAAGTAGTAGAGTACAAACCCCGGTATCGAGCTCCCAACGAGTGCGAAGACCCTTACGAAGAGGTCGGCGAAACTGTCGCGCTTAGCAGCTGCTATAATCCCCAGCGGAATGCCGATCAGCACTGTGAAGGCAAACGCGAATATAGCCAGCTCCACGGTTATGGGGAAGCGGTCGGTCACCTGCTTTACCACGAGTTCGCCCCTCGTCGGATCCTTCAGCCGCCCTGTTACCAGCTGGTAAACTAGGAAGCCGAACTGCTCGTACCATGGTGCATCGAACCTGTACTCTTTTCTCAGCTGCTCCAGTGTTTCGGGGTTGAGTAGCTTTTCCCCAACCCACGCTCTAACAGGGTCGGTCGGTATCACGTAGGCTATTAAGTACGTGATCAGGAGGGCGCCGATTACACTCGGGACAAAAGTGACTACCCGTCTGGCTAAAAAACTGGCTAACCCCATAACCTACTCACCGAAAAAATCGGAAAAACATCACGGTTTGAATCCGTAGAGCTCCTGCCACAACGTAGCGTTCCAGTAGTACGGGTTGTACCTGAGCAGGATGTAGCTGTCCTCCTTGTAGTCCGCCACGAAGTAGGGTCCCGTTGATACAGGCTTCGTGGATAACAGCATGAAGACCGGGTCGTCGCTGCCTGGGCTCACGTACTTTGCCCATGCTGCAGGGTTCCTCCCGTTGTTCGAGTCGGCTAGAGCTGCGCGGTACTGGTCGCCTAAGGCGTACTGCATCGGGAAGATGGAGCCCACGCCTGTCACGAAGATTTGCATAATCGGCACGTAGGGGAACTTCAGCTTAAACCGCACGACGCCTGCCGTCGGCCCTGAGTACCCGAAGAAGTTGAGCAGGCTTTCTAGGCTCGTAACTTCAGCGCTACTGCCACGGAAGCTCGTCACTAGGCCCTCGCTCCTTGCGATGCTGTCCAGTTCAGACTCCGTCAGCACGCTGGAGGCGTTGATATCGATGAACTCGGCTATCATCCACTGAGGCCCGCCTGGCAGGTTTGCTCTCACTGCCCTCCATATGCTGAACAGAGCGTCGACAGCGGTTATGGGGTACGTCTTGTTGTTCCAGGGATCGTAGGCAACGACATTGCCCCTGATGATGAAGTAGAGATCCGTCATGTTCCTGCTGAAAGCCCACGCCACCGCGAGCTCGGGAACAGGCTCTGTCTCCTCCTTCCAAAGGGTCACAAGCCTCCCGTAAACGTGCCAGAAGATTTCCCAGCCGAAAGACTCGTAGGACTTCGCGGGGTCAAACGTATCGGGCCAGCCTATCGTGCCGATGACCATCGTCTCAGGATCGTTAACCACGTTAAGGACGCCTGTGTCGACGACCGGTGCCTTCCGATCCTCGTAAACGAGGTCGTACCGGGCGAACGTGGAAAGCGGGTAATACATCCCGTAGACCCAGCTACCGTAGTTCTCGCCTCTAATGTTCTGGCCCATCATTATCATCGAGCACATTCGGTTGAACTTGATGACAGCAGCCTGTATCACGGCTTCCCGCACGTTGGGCTCAACGATCTTCTGCGAAGCCTTACAAAGGGCACTTAGAACTATGTCCTTCAGGCCGCCCGCGCCGAGGGTCACCATACTCACGGGGTTCTCCCAGTTGGCTTCAGTAGCGCTCCAATCAACGCTGTAACTCACCACAATTAAGGGCTTGTTCGTTGGGCCCGTGTACGCGGCCCCCGTGCCCTTAGGACCGACCACGACGATGAAGCGCTCCGTCTCGATGGCCTCATCAACTGAAGCAATGAAGTTCTCCACATCGGCTGGAGCCACGTTAGCTCGGTAATCGATCGCTTCGAACACGCCACCGCCATAGACGAAGGGCATCAGGTAGTTGTCGGGGTCGAGGTAGTCAGGGATCCAGCCCAGCAGCATCACGTCGTACTGGAAGTGGTCCACAAGCTCGAGGTACTTAGGCCACGCGTAGGCTTCGACGACAACCTTGAAGCCCAGCTCACCCCACGATTGCTGTAGCAGCGCTGCGATCTGCTGCCGGGCGGTGCTGCCTTCGTTGTAGATGATGGTGATTGTGTACTTACTGGGGTCGAAGCCCCTATCCTTCAGGGAGTTTATGATTTCTTTGGCCTTTGACATATTGTACTCAAACTTGGCGATTCCAAACTCGGTGTACCCAGTCAACCCCTTGGGTACGATGGTGTAAAGCCTTGTGTACAGCCTGTTAAACACTTGGTTTAGGATAACGTCATAGGGTGTGGCGTAAGCCAGGGCTAAACGAACTTCCGTAATGTTGAGCGGCACGCTCATCGGGTTCAATCCTATGTACTGTATCGTCAGGCCTGGCCTATCCGGTCTCCGCACGAGACGAAGCGTGAAGTTACCAACGGGAGTGTTGTTCACATCGGGCCAGCGCGCGGGCGTTACAGCTGCGATGTCGAAAACACCCGTCTTATACATGTTGATTCTCGTACCTTCATCGTTCACTACGACGTAGAGGATCGCCTTGTGGAAGGGGGGCTTCACAACAGGTTGCTCCTCAACTGGCGGCTGGGGAGCTGCTGGTTTTTGGAGAAACATGAAAGCAGCAATCGCTGCAACCACGATCAAAATTACCGCTGCAGCGATCAAGAGTAAACTTCGCCTACCCCGGTTCTGCATCACAGGCTTCATAATACCCCCTTTAAAAATCTTACTTTCTATAACGCAAGCAGCCTTCTAGGCTAAATTTTCTTTAATGCTATCAACCATATAGCTACTTATAAGCTTAATCCTATATTTTAAAAGTCAAAAAAGAAAATACAGCAAAATCAGATTGGCTGGACTACTGACTCGGCTAGCATTTTACCCCGCTTACCCACAATAACGGTTTCGCGCACTCTGATGGTCCCCTTAAGCCCCTCATCCTCCGCGTGCCTAGACACTGAGAGAGTGTAGACGCCTTTCTCCACAACGAGCCTCATACCGGGGTCGTAGTAGGCTAGCAGCTCGAGAGGTAGAGAGAAGGTGACTCTCACCCTCTGGCCGGGCTTTAATGTAACCCTCCTGAAGCCTTTAAGCTCTTTAATGGGCCTCGCGACGCTAGCTGTAGGTCTAGACGCGTAGAGCTGGACAACTTCGTCGCCCTCCCTACCGCCCACGTTCTCAACGGTGACTGAAACTCTGATCGAGCCTTCAAGCCCAACCTCGCTGGGCTCGACTAACAAGTCCCTGTACTCAAACCTTGTGTAGCTGAGGCCGTAGCCAAAGGGGTAGAGGGGCTTCGCATCGGCCTCAACATACCTGTTAAAGGACGACGGTTTGCGCCTATAGAAAACTGGGATCTGCCCAGCGCGAGCTGGTACCGAAATGGGTAGCCTCCCTCCCGGATTCGCGTAGCCGAAGAGCACTTCCGCCACTGCCGTGCCGCCTTCCTCACCCGGGTGCCAAGCTTCGAGTAGCGCCCCGATTCTGGCCAGAAGCCTCCCGGGTAGCGCTAAAGGCCTCCCGCTGACGAGCACGACAACAACGGGTTTCCCCAACTCGAGGAGCTCCCCTAGCAGCTCTGATTGGACGCCGGGTAAGCCGAGCTCGCACCGGTCCAACCCCTCACCCGAGCAGAGCTCCGGTTTCCCCAGCCAGAAGCCGCCGGACCGCTCACCCAGCACAGCCACGATGGCTTCAGCCTTCTCGGCGGCTTCGATAGCCTCCCTGAAGCCGCTCCTGTCCTCCATGAGGATCCCGCATCCTCTCGCGTAGTAGATCTCGATGCCGCTGGGCGCGAGCCTTTTGATACCCTCAAGAACTGTCACGACCTCGACGGCCGGCGCGTCTAAGCCCAGGTGGGCCGCGTAATGGTAGTCGCCGAGCATGCAGAGCGGATCGTCAGCGCAGGGTCCAACAACGGCTATCCTTCTCGCCTTCAGCGGCAGCATGCCCCTGTTCTCCAGCAGGACTACCGACTTCCTCGCCGCTTCGCGCGCAAGCTTTCTCGCTTCAGGGTTGTCGAGAACGTCAGGGACGCTGCTCTCGTCGACGTAGGGGTTCTCAAAGAGGCCCAAAAGGGCCTTTACACGGAGGACGCGGGCGGCAGCTTCATCAACCCTCTTCTCGGAGACCAAGCCCTCCCGCACCGCATCGATCAGCCTCCGGTAGCAGTCCGGGTGGGGCAGCTCTATGTCGACCCCAGCCTCCAGCGCTTTAATAGCAGCCTCCAAGTCGTCCCCCGCCACCCTGTGGTAGGTCTGAAGCTGCCTGACCGCAAAGTAGTCGGAGACGACAATACCCTCGAAACCCCACTCATCCCTCAGGATCCTACGAAGAAGCCAGCTGTTCGCGTGGCACGGGACCCCGTCGATCTCATGGTACGCCGGCATAATCGCCGCTAAACCAGCCTCCTTCACGGCCGACTCGAAGGGGTACAGCACCGCCTCCCTGAACTCCCTCTCGCCCACGCGCACGGGTGCCGTGTTCCTCCCACCCTCGGGGAAACCGTGGCCAGCGAAGTGCTTCCCCGTCGCTAAAACGCCGCCCCGCAGGCTCCCCTGCACACCCTTCACGTATGCGACGCCGATAGCAGCTGCCAGGTAGGGATCCTCTCCGTAGGTTTCCTCCGTCCTACCCCACCTCGGGTCCCAGCTGAGGTCAAGCACGGGGGCGAGAACGTGCCTGCAGCCCACAGCTAGAGCCTGCCTCCGGATCTCTTCTGCAACCCTTTGCACCAGCTCGGGGTCCCACGTGGCGGCTAGCGCGATCGCCTGCGGGAAGCAGGTAGCAGTTGGAGCCATGAGCCCCGCAAGCGACTCTTCGTGCACGATCGCGGGGATCCCGAGCCTAGTCTCCTCAACGAGGAACCTCTGCACCTCGTTAACCAGCCTAGCTGCCTCCTTCGGCGAGAAACCCAGCCGGCTGCCGGAAACCCTGGTGATCTGGCCGATACCGTTCGAGAGGAGCTTCCTAGCCTTCTCACGCGAGAAGGATCTACCCTCGACCAGCTCCTCGACAGGGACGGAGAGCAGCTGCGCAACCTTCTCCTCCAGCGTCATCCGCGAGAGGAGATGTTCGACAGCCTTCGAGATTTCCAGCTGCGCCACTTGCTGATCGATTACGTAATGGTAAAAATGAATTGCTCAGCGCCCGCCTTTCTTGACGAGACGAATACCGTCAGAGCGGTAAATACCGGTACGATGGTTAAGATGATTAAGCGCCCGAGCATCAAGGTTTCCGCATCTATTCATCAAATCAGTTCCGAGTCCGTCGACGAGCCTGTTTCTAACCCCACCCAACGTGTCATCCCTAGAAGATCCCGTCTAAGCTGTCAACTTCCTGAAAGCTGCAAGTTATCAACTACGAATGGGGGGTCCACTCGGTAGCCTAGCTGAGCGATCACTAGGATCGCCTCTGAAATTACTAATCGATGTTACCGAAGGAGCTCGCAAGGCGTATACTAGGTGAGTTTATTTAGCCTGCAAAACCCTCTTCTTCCAGTCAATGTAGTGTAGCAGATCATCGCGGAGCGAGGTTAAGAAGTCCTTCGCGCACGCCTTGTGGTCTATCGTCCACTCACCTGTCGACGAGTGAGCCACAACCCTCACAGTCTCCCCCGGCTCCCTCGGGAGGAGTATCTTAGCCAGGTACATAGCCGCTCTCTCCGACCGGAAGCTGATGAGCGCCTCGATCTCCTCGATCCTCCCGTCCCTCCTCCTGACGTCAACCCTCATGTAGATCGGACCCCAACCCACCGGCGGAGCCCTATGAACGAGGGATTGGACGTAGCGGGCGAACTCCTCCGCGTCGCCCGTTATCCTCAGGGGCACGTACGCTTCCGCCATATCCTGGTAGACCTTCACTTCGGCGGACTTCCTCAGCATGAGGCGGCTCGGTACGACTTTAAGCGCCGCTTCTCTAGCGGGCAGTACGCTCCCGATCACGGAGGGCAGTAGGGCGACGAGAACGCTCATCAGGGCTGGGCTGAAGGGCGAGGGTTTGACAGCTACGACTCTCACCGGGATGAGGCTTTGGAAGAACTGGCCAAGGATGAAGCCGGCAACTCCGCCGAGGATGCCGTAGCTGAGCCCTTCGATCAGCACGAGAGCTGAGACGTAGGCGGGGCTGGCTCCCAGCGCGCTGACGGTTGAGTACTCCTTCCCCCTCTCGTACATCGAGCCGAGCAGCGAGATCGCCACTACAGCGGCGGAAAGGAGGAGGACGATCATGAACTCCGGAACCGCTGTGGCTTGGACGAACTCACCCACGATCACAAGGCAGGATGCTGCAGACCCGTCGGCCTCGCAGGCTCTGAACGATTCGTACACGTACGTGGTTATCTGGGCGCCGCCGGAGGTCGTCATGTTGCCGCTCCACACGTAGCTCATCCTAACGAGCTGATCCCTCAAACCTGCTGGAGGGTCACCCTCTAGCAGCAGCTTGTACACTTGCAGCCCGGGTGGGGCAAGCTCGAGCGGCACGATGATGATGCCTTGGGATTGCGCTTGCGGTAGCTCGAGAAGCGGGGTCCC
>JAVYWK010000025.1:0-27312 GCA_038727095.1 Thermofilaceae archaeon
GCTGAGGGTCTGACGATAGCCGTTGTGATGAATGTCCCCAGCCAGAAGCTGGGGAGGAAGGATATCGTGAAGGTCGAGGGGGTCACATTGAGGCGGGATCAAGTCAGTAAGATCGCGTTGATAGCTCCCAGCGCGACGATCAATATAATCAGGAACTATGACGTAATCGAGAAAGTAAAAGTGAGCGTACCGCCGCTCGTCGAGGGCCTCCTAAGGTGCGTTAATCCGAACTGTATCACAAACCAGCCGAACGAACCTGTCACATCCAAGTTCAGAGTTTTAACCATCAGGCCGCTCAGGCTCCGCTGCGAGTACTGCGGTGCCGAGCTGAACCACAACGACGTGGTAGCGCAACTAGCAGGGGGGACTAAGTGAGCCGGAGGGAGAGGATAATCGAGATCCTCTCGTCAACGGATCAGCCACTGGACATCAACCAGATAGCAGCTCTACTCGGTCTGAGCCCGCGTGAGGCAAGGTCGATTTACGAGGATTTGGAGCACGTGGCGAAAAGCCTTCGAACGAGCGGCAAAGTGCTTCTGATGGTACCACCAACTTGTAAAACATGTGGGTACGTCTTCAAAGACCTTGATAGGCCGAAGAGGCCCTCCAGGTGCCCGAGGTGCAGGAGCGAAAGGATTTCAAGCCCCCTCTTCATAATACAGCCCAAGGATGGTAGCGGGCACGGTAGGTCTTGAGTTGAAGAGCGAGCTACCATGGCTGAAGCTGGATGACGGAGTGTGGGCCGTTGGGCTCGGCTTATACTTAGAGGATATTGACACTCTCGTTGTAGCCGACCTGCATCTGGGGTACGAGCAGGCGCTAGAGGAGTCGGGAGTCTTCATCCCCCCAGTTCAATTCAGGTTCATTGCATCATTCATACTAGAAGCCCTCCAGGAGACCGGCAGTCGACGTCTGTTGATGCTGGGCGACGTTAAGCACGAGTTCGGTAGCGCCCTGAAACAGGAGTGGGGTGAGACTATCGAGCTGCTCTCGAGGTTGAAGGAGAAGGGGGTGGAGGTCGGCGTTGTAAGGGGCAACCACGACAACTTCCTGATACCGATGCTGAAGCGTCTCGAAGTACCGCTCTACGACCCCCACTTGAGGCTTGGCAGGTACCTGTTTATGCACGGTCATAAGGAGCTGCCCATAGATGCCTGGGGTGGTGTCGAGTACGTTGTAATCGGTCACGAACACCCGGCTGTGCTTCTCCGTGACGAGCTCGGAGTAAGCATGAAGTTGAAGAGTTTCCTAGTTGGCGCGTTTGAGGGGGCTAGGCTAATCGTTTTGCCTGCTCTCTCGCCTTTGATGCCGGGGACGGAAGTCAATGCCCCACGCGTGAGGTACCTCTCACCTATACTTGAGCGCGCGGATGTCAAATCCATGCGAGTGTACGCGGTTGATCTTGAGAGCGGAATCTATGATTTCGGCACCGTAGAGCTGCTCAGCAAGGCTCTCTTCATGAGTGGATAGCGTTAGCCGCGTTGATCCGAACTCTCGATTATCATGCGCTCGTAATCCTGAAGCGGGATTTCCACAGTCTGGTCGCAGTTCTCGCACTTGAAAACTATAGTTGAGGGAGTAAAACGTATGACTCTCCTGAGCTTCCTGCCGCAGAAGCAAATGAAACCCCTTAAACGGGCTGGGTTACCGTAAACTAGTCCGTGCGCCGGAACATCGCGAGTAACAACAGCTCCCGCACCCACCATGGCGTACTTACCTATTCGAACTCCGCACACGATGGTAGCGTTCGCGCCTATGGAAGCTCCCTCCTCTATCACTGTGGGAACTATTTCCCAGCTATCAACGAACGATCTGGGATAACGGTCGTTGGTTAACGTGGCGCTGGGGCCGAGGAACGCTTTGTCGCAGACTTTCACTCCGCGATAGACGGAAACGAAGTTCTGGACTTTAACGCCATCCCCCAACTCTGCACCTGCATCTATGTAAACGTCTTTACCGATGTTGCAGCCTTTCCCCACCTTCGCACCCTTCCTCACGTGAACGAAGTGCCAGATGCGAGTTCCTTCAGCAATTTCAGCCCCCTCCTCAACGATGGCGGATGGATGTACGTAAACTCCAGCCACTAGAACCCCCTCGTCCGGCGAGACCTCCGTCTCGGCCGTTTTAAAACGACTGTGTAACCTCTGAGCTCAACGATCGTAGCATTAAGTTTCTTGGCTAATGCGTTGGCTAACTCCTCCTTAACCTCCCTATCAACTTCGAACGTCTCTCTGAAGTTTTTCAGCAGTTTAACCTTAACGATACCCTGCGAGCGCAAGACGTTGTCGATCTCGGCGATCAACTCGTCCGTCACCCCCCTCTTTCCCACCCTGACCACTACAATGTCTTTGTCGCTCACGAGTGCACGTATTAGTGGGTTGCTTATAAGCTGGTACGCTGGGCTCGGCTGAGGTGGGGGCACGCTTGAAGGTGGAGCCCAGCGCGACGAGGTGCTCGGTTTGCGGGGCTAAAGCTATCACGAGATTGAGCTACGCGAAGCTGTATCTGTGCTCTGATCACTTCCTCCACTTCTTCGAGAGCAGAGTTCTCGGGAGCATCCAGGCGATGGGAATGTTCCAACGCGGTGAGCGGGTGGCAGTCGCAGTCTCCGGTGGAAAGGATAGTCTCTCTCTCCTACACTTCCTCTCGAAGTTCAAGGATCTCCTCGGTATCGATCTTATCGCTGTGTTAGTTGACGAGGGGATTCGCGGTTACCGGGGTGAGAAGACTGCGGCAGCCAGGTTCTATGCCAGGCTATGGGGGGTTGAGCTGGTCGTGAAAAGCTTCGAGGAGGAGTTCGGTTTGACGCTTGACGAAGCAGTGCGCAGGTTGATGCACAAGGGCTTGATCTACAAGCCGTGCACCGTATGTGGGGTCTTTAGGCGCTACCTCCTGAATAAGGCTTGCCTCGAGCTCAGCGCAGACAAATTGGCTACTGCGCATAACCTGGACGACGAAGTTCAAGCTTTTCTAATGAATGCTGTACAGGCAAACTACCAGGCAATTCTAAGAGAGGATGCGGTGGCACCAAGGACGCACCCGCTGCTCGTGCCACGCGTTAAACCGTTCTATTTCGTCCCGGAGAGGGAGGTCCTCATATACGCTCTGATCCAGAAGATAGAAACCCCTGATGTAGAGTGCCCTTACATAGTGTACTCGTTCCGGCACACGCTACGCAGATGGTTAAACAGGGTGGCTGAAGAAGATCCCGGCGTAAAACACCGCGCATTATCCCTCAAAATCGCGTTGAGTAAGAGGTACCAACTAGAAGCTTCGGAAGAGCTAAAGATGTGCAAGCTTTGCGGGATGCCTTCGTCACGTGACATTTGCAAAGCATGCCAACTTAGGGAGTACCTTTCGCGCCCCTAGACGGTAATCCATTTTTACCTCTAGCCATCAATCATTATGAGGAACATGTTCATACCCAGGTACCTTTTGAGGCAGCTCTACGTCAGAGGCAGTTTAGAGAACGTAGATCTTAACGGAGATGGCATACCGGACGGGGTGCGCTTTAAGCTGCGAAACACGTTAGGGGGCGGCACGGTGAGAGGTAGGTTGCGCGCGAAAGTTGACAACATTGAAGTACCTACCGATAAGATAATGCTCGAGTTCAAAGGATGGAAGCTTAAGGCTTCTGAGGCTGCCGATAAGAGCTTCTACGTTGCTGTCGGCGACGAGATAATCATCACGCTTGAGCTCGGGAAAGGCCTAGAGCCCGGCGAGCACAAGGTGGAGTTGGAGCTCGATACACAGGAGTTGGGCCCCGTGGGCTTCGACTTCACAGACACTATAAAGTAAAAGCGAAAGTCGCAAGAGATACCACACTTTCGGTCAGGAGATTGACGATCTCATTTTTCATAAATTTTATGCCCCCAGATCTGACGGTGCGAGTACCGCATACGTGTACCTCTTTATCAGTAAGCACGTTGCACTGGGGGCACTTATACTTGATTTGCAGCGAGGCGCCGATTACGGCATCAACGATCTCCCCAGCCCATCCCATCGCGAAAATCAGAAGAATGCTTATTGAGTTAGAAATCTTCAGCAAGCCTGCAGCTAGGGCAATTACTGCTGAACCTGCAATCGCACCAAGTTCTCCCTGCGCAGTTACGCCTCCAGAAACCCCATGAGGTACTTTTATGCGTGGATTTGTGATGAGCACTGGTTGACTTCTACTCAACGAACCGATTTCAGCGGCCCACGTATCGGCGTTAGCATAAGCGATGGACGCGGCAGCTGCTAAAACCAGAGCCTGCCTACCGCCGGGTGGCAACATAGACGTCACGAGCGCGAGAAACGCTGGGACGGAGCCGCTGCATAGCACTTGCGACGCGCTTCTGCCAGCCTTTCTTTCAGCGGCACCAGTCTTCTCCTTTCTCTCGTATCCAAGGAAAGTGAACGCCGACGAAGTGAAGAAGAAGAGCATCATGAGAAACAGAAGCTTCGCCTCAAAAGCCAGGAGAATGAACGCGATCATAAGAGCCGCGATTATACCCAGATTATCAAGCGCCCTATGCTTCTTTGCGATAACCACCGCCGTGACCGTTAAAGTGGCACCAGCAATTTGCTCCAGTTGCAAAGTATCACCAGACCCACCCCTTTACAAGGCCTTTTAAGAACCTCTTTTCATGCCTTTACAACAATGCGTTTTTTAATGGGTGCTGAGAGAGTCTCGCAGACAATCATGCCAGTTGAGTATGACGCCGAGCTGGTGAACGAACTTCGGCAGGCGCTAAGCGGGTTGATCATTCCGGTTAAGCTACTGTTCTTCCGAAATACAAGGGAGGAGTGTGAACATTGCGACGATATAAGGGAGATCTTAAGTCTTCTAGAAAAAGCTTCCGATAAAATTAAGGTCGTGGAGCTGACAGAAAACTCTGAAGAAGCTACACGTCTGGAGATCTCCTTGTTCCCAGCTATCGTAGTTCATGGAGTCGAAGAGTACAACATTCGCTTCTTTGGTATGCCGGCTGGCTACGAGTTTGGAGCCCTCGTTGAGGACGTTATCGATGCATCGAGAGGTGAGCCGAGAAACCTTTCTCCTCAGCTAGCTAACGCGATTCGAAAGTACGTTACGCGCAAGACCCGGATAAAGGTGTTTGTGACTCCTACGTGCCCCTACTGTCCTGCAGCTGTACGAGCGGCTCACCGCTACGCGATGGTGAACCGCATGATTTACGGAGACATGATTGAAGCACTCGAGTTCGCTGGGCTAGCAGATGAGTACAGAGTTTACGCAGTCCCTAAAGTCGTCATCGAAGTCGATGGGGAGGATAAAAGCGAGTTTGAAGGGGCAGCTCCCGACAGCTACTTCGTAGCGGAAATCCTGAAAGCGAACGGCATCGATCCGGAGGTGGCGGGTCTCAAGGTGATGAGATACCGCTAGACCGGTGCTGAAGTAATGAGTGAGGGCGTAGAACCGATACACGCTTACGGATTCTTTTCGGTTAGCGAAAGCTTGGAAGTGAACCAGATCGTGGTCTACGAGTACATCGATTACAGCCGGTATTACGCTGGCGTCGCTAGGGATATCGACCGTTTAAACGCGGAACTTGAAAGACTAGCGGCCAACATGCAACACTACTTAGATAGAGAGGAGGTGGTGATCAATGGTGATCGACTTCGCCCTAAAGTGGTTGGCGTCAACCTAGGTTTTCGAGGCGATCCTGAGGAGCCTTACTTGGTTTTCTTTATCCGTTTTCGCGGCCGACCGCGGAGGGGTTTGAACTATTATGAAAATATTTATGAAGAAAAAGTAGCAGAGTATCCCTATGAAGCTTATTGGTTCTTTCCACCTAATGCTAAAGTAGAGGAGGTAGAATGCGCTGGTGTTTCCGAGGTAATTGGTGGTCAAATAGTGATAATGAAAGTGGAAGAAGGGGAGAAAATAACTGGGTATGAGAAAATAGTCTTCAGACTATTTTAAAAAGTTTACTTTAATGGTTACTATTTAGAAATTGCATTGTTATGTTATATCATATTATGATTAGTGTTAAGATCTTAAGATAATTGGCAAAAGTTAGGGTTAGAGTCAATTCGGATAGGTTCGGATAATATTTGGGAGAACAACTTGTTGAAAACACAGTCTTTATAAGGCTGTAGTGTATTTCTACGCCTGTAGTGAGGATACTGCCGTTTCCAGCGTATGTGGGGCTAGATGATCTGAAAAGGGGGCTCCTAGCCCTCGCTGTTGATCCGAGCATAGGTGGTTTACTGATAATGGGTCCCAAGGGGACGGGAAAATCGAGTATAGTTAGAAGCTTCGCTAGGTTGCTGCCTTCAACAAGAGTTGTTTCGGACTGTCCCTTTAGGTGCGAGCCCGATTCTCTGAGAGAGATGTGTGATATCTGCAAGTTGAGACTCGAGCGTGGAGAGGAGCTTCCAGTAGCGGAAACTCCGATGCCAATCGTAGAGCTACCGATAGGGGCTACGGAGGACGTAGTTCTCGGGACGATAAACATCGAGCGAACGCTGAAAGAGGGAAGAATAGTGTTTGAGCCGGGTCTATTGGGAAGAGCAAATAGAGGTATCCTGTATATCGATGAAGTCAACCTCCTTCCCGATCACATTGTTGACTCTATCCTTGATGCTGCTGCCTCCGGTTGGCACACGGTAGCGCGAGAGGGGATTACGCTGCGCCACCCTGCTCGTTTTATCCTTATCGGAACGATGAACCCCGAGGAGGGTGAACTAAGGCCGCAGCTGCTCGATCGTTTCGCTATCGGTGTTCGAGCAGAGACGGTCAAAGATTCTAAACTGAGGGCCGAGATCATCAGGAGGAACATAGAGTTCGATAGCGACCCAGCAGCGTTCGAAGAGAAATGGAGGCCGATCGAGGAGGAGATCAGGTTTCGAATTCTTAGGGCTCGAGAACTTTTACCTTATGTAAGCGTTGATGACCTATACTACGAGCTCGTAGCTAAAGTTTGCACAAGGTTAGAGGTCGATGGTTACAGGCCGGACATCGTCACTGTGAAAGTTGCAAGGGCTCTCGCTGCCCTCGACGGCAGAACGCAGGTGAGCGAGGAGGATCTGCGCATAGGTCTGGAGCTTGCGTTAAGCCATAGGACGAGAGCTGAGGGATTAAAGCCTCCACCTGCGAAAGAGGAGATTTACGCAGCATTCAGCGAAGCATTGGGCAAGAAGCCCACGGTGCAAAGAGAGGACGGTCTCGAGAAGAAACCTCAAGTAAGGTTTTTTCCCCGATGGGCGTATTAGCCGAATAGTATCAGGTAAGAGCGATGTTCTGGCGTCCCTGCTCGCGCTGCTGTTATTCGTGGCGCTAGCGTTTGTGGATCTGAGGCTGGCCGCGTTAGCCATCCTTCTCTGGCTCCTCTTGAGCATGCTACTGAGGAGGGACTCGGTGTACTCGGGGAGGAGGGCGCTCATCAGGACAAGGAGGGCAATCTACGCTACGTTTTCGGGTGGGGCTGATCTCCGAAAAACGCTCCTTCAAGTTTCGCGTGGCATGAAGGTACTGGGAGTTCAGATCGAGCCCAGCCAGCTGATAGAACTGGCGATTAGAGTGTCCCGTAAAAGGGCCAGAATGCGTGGTAGGAGGAAGATGAGTGGCGCATCGATGGTGATAGACTACACGTTACCCAAAGGACTCTACTATAAGCTTCACATTCCAGCCACGTTGAGGCGCAGCGCTGTACTGAAAGAGTTCCCACGCATCGGCTTAGATTCGCTCAGAGCGAAGCTGTTTGCGGGCAGAGCGAAAGTCTCGTTGGTGCTCGTACTTGATTCAAGCGCATCCATGATGTACTCGATCAGAGGAATTCTCACGGCTCTAAGGACAATAGAGAGGGAGGCGCGCAGGTACAGGGATCGCGTTTCGGTCGTAGTGTGTAAGGGATTCGGTGCTGCAGTGCTTCAGCATCCTACAACGAATTTCAATCTGGTGCAGAGCAAGCTATCACGAATCGGCCTCGACGATTTCACTCCGCTGGCCGCCGGAATGTACATGGGGCTTAACGTGGCTCTCGCGGAGAAGAGGAGAGGATACGAACCGGTCATCGTAATCGTTAGTGACGGGAACGCCAATGTCCCGCTTGAGAAACGGAGGGGAAGCGTGTGGAAGCCCGCGCTTGATCCGGCCGTTCAATCGGTCATGGATGTGGCATCGCAAATAGCGAGGAGCAGTATCGAGACCGTGGTTGTGAACACAAAGCATAGAGAGCCTTCGATGGAGGCTGAGGGCATGGTCATCAGCGGTACGGAACTCTTGATACAAGTAGCTCGCGTAACAAAGGGAAGTTATGTGGGCATTATAGGCTGACCAGCCCCCTCATCCTCTCGGCCGCGAACTGTTTTAGAAAAACGTTACCATTTTCAACTCGCCCCCCAGTATGCTAGTTGTGGAGTGGAGAGACGCTGATCTCATGGAGGAGGAGGTACTCGTAGTAAGGGAAAGGGGCTCGATAACGTTCAACTTCCATAGGACGGTTTTCGCTAGGGTCGTTGGGAAGCACTTGAGGAATCTGAAGCCTCTCTTGATGGAGATTCGCGGTGAGCGAGTCGTGTTAAAGTTGAACCAGGAGGAGGGTGAGGAGCTAAGGGCCTGGCTCCTCCTCAACTTGAACAAGGGCTTCTTTATAACTGAGCTCGAATGTCTAGAGCTCCGCTAATGCGAGATAGCTCGTGTGCCTAACCGTTTCTCCAATGCTTCCGCAGCTGCGTGAAGTGGATGTACTACGTCGTTCAGCGTTGGTGTGTAAGCGTGCTCAAGACGCCAGAGCTCTTCTACCATTGTACCCTTAGCGACGGCAAACGCTACGACGTTAAGCAGCTCAAGCACGTTTCCCTCGCCAACGGCCTGCAACCCCAGAATCCTACCGTCCCGTCCACTAGCGATCAGCTTCACCGTTATTGCGTTTGCTTCAGTGTGAAACGGCGGCTTGTCCAGTAGGGTTACTGTAGAGGAGACGGGCTCTAAGCCTTGTTTCTCGGCCTCCGCCTCAGTTAAGCCTACTGCTCCCAGCCTAAAGGCGCCTAGGTGGGCAACCCAGCTCTGCAATGTCCCGGGGAACCTTGCCTCGCCTCCAGCAGCATTGATGCCGGCTACGCGGCCAGTGAGGAAAGCGGTACTAGCGAAGAGGCTGAGTGTAGGCTTTCCAGTTAAGATGTTCCTGACTTCGACGAGGTCTCCCGCCGCGTAAATTGAATGTTCGCCCGTCTTCATCGCTTCATCTACCTTAATTCCACCTGTTACTCCTAACTCAAGCCCGATCCGCTTCGCGAGCCAAGTGTCGGGTTTCACACCGGTAGCGATGATAGCGAACCCGGTCTTAAGGACTCGCCCGGAGCTCGTCACGACATTAACGTCTCCCAGATCGCCTCTCACTTCCACAGCTGCTTCACCCAATAGCACTTCAACCCCCTCTCCCATGAGGTGCTCGCTCACATGCTCAGCCATCCCCTCATCAAGCCTGCCCGGTAGAAGCTGCAACTCCTTTTCAATCAAAGTAACTCGCTTACCACGCTGACCGAGAGCATGTGCAATCTCGATGCCGAGAATACTGCCTCCAATAACGACCGCATCATTGTACTTGCTGACAGCGGCTAACGCTTGGTTAGCATCCTCAAGGGTTTTTAGGGTAAAGACACCACTGCTATCTTCTACCCTAAGGTTACTGGGGATGTAGGGTCTGGAACCTGTCGCCAATACGAGCGTGTCATACTCTGCCTTCACTACGCATCCTTTCCGGAGATCTCGGGCGTGGATTATGCGTCCTTCAACATCGATGTCCTGCACCACTGTTGACGTATGCAGTGATAGACGGGGTGTAACAGGGGCTTCTTCAACTATCCTATCCAGCGGTATCTCACCGGCTATTACCCTAGGAAGCGAACATGGATGGTAAATCGCATGCCTCCGCTTCTCGAAAACGGTGACGGTACACTGCCTGTTCGTTGAAAGAGCATAGCGCGCTGCTGCCGCTCCCGCCGCACCGTAACCGATCACCGCTACGCGCACAGGTTACTTGGTGAAGCGTTTGATAAAAGCAGTGAGTTAGGCGATTGCCGTAATCTAATTCTCTATAGCCTACACCTACTAACCTAAAGGCTTTAAACAAACCAATGTGAGACCAGCCGATGAGCGGAGTGGAGAATGGCGTGCTAAGATTGCTCAGGCCCCATAATGTAGCCGTCATAGGAGCTTCTAGAGACCCCTCGAAGATAGGGTACCAGGTGCTCAAGAATATTCTTTCCTCCGGTTTCCGTGGTCGGGTTTACGCGGTGAATCCTAATGCTTCGGAGATTTTGGGTGTGAAGTGTTACCCGAGTATCCTGGATGTCCCGGAGCCTGTTGACCTCGCTGTGGTTACTGTGCCGGCGAAGCTCGTACCCCAGGTTGTTGAAGAGTGCGGGAGGAAGGGTGTGAAAGCGGTAGCCGTCATCTCCAGCGGATTCAAGGAAGTGGGGAACATCGAGCTCGAGAAACAACTCGTTGAAACAGCAAGGAAACACGGAATCCGAATCCTCGGACCCAACATCGTCGGTGTATGTGACAGCATAACGCCTATCAACGCTAGCTTCTGCCAAGGAACCCCGATAAGGGGTAGCATTGCATTCATCTCCCAGAGTGGCGCTCTAAGCATAGCCCTCGTGGGCTGGACGGCGTTAAAGGGTGTAGGGCTCTCGGCTCTCGTTAGTCTGGGTAATAAAGCTGATTTAAACGAGGTGGACTTCATAGGGTTCTTCGGGCATGATCCTCACACCAAGGTGGTAACCGCTTACTTGGAGGGTATAGAGAGTGGAAGGAGGTTCATGGAGGTGGCATCGAAAATCGCTCTGTTGAAACCGATCCTGGTTCTCAAGGTTGGAAGAGGGGAAAGGGCTTTGGGCGCCATAATGTCCCATACAGGCTCGCTAGCTGGAGCAGATGCCGTCGTTGATGCTGCTCTGGAGCAGTGCGGAGTCATTAGAGCACCAACTTTCATAGAGCTTTTCGACTGGGCTGTAGCGCTAGCTCAGGTTCCCCTTCCTCTTAGTGAGAACGTAGTGATCATTACGAACGGGGGAGGAGCAGGTGTCATGGCTACCGATGCAGCGGAGCAGTACGGTGTCAAACTGATGGACATCCCTTCGGACCTGGCGGAAAGGTTTAGGAAGTACATGCCCCCCTTCGGCAGCGTTTACAATCCTATTGATCTAACGGGAATGGCGACAGAGGAGTGGTACAAGGGAGCGATACTTGAGGCATTGAAGGATGAGAGGGTTCACGCCGTTATAGTCCTGTACTGCCATACGGCGGTTACTAACCCGAAGGCTATAGCTGACGCGATACTTGAAGCCAAGAGGGAGGCCGGGTCTCCAAAACCAATCATCGTAAGCTTAATCGGTGGTGAGGAGTGCCTCAAGGAGATCGAGCGCCTTACGAGCGAGGGTGTGCCCGCCTACGAGTCCCCGGAGAAGGCTGTAGCAGCCATGGGAGCAGTCTACAAGTACAAGAGGTTACGGGAAAGGCTGCTGAAGGGGAAGACGTACCCTACGCTTCACGTAGATCGGGCGGGGGCTAGGAGCATCGTGGAAAAGGCTTTAGCCGAGGGGAGAAACGCGTTAACCCCCTTTGAGGCTGCGCAACTGGCCAAGTGCTACGGAATCCCCGTGCTCGAGAAGCGCTTGACCACGAGCGAGGAAGAAGCAGTCAGAGTGGCAGAGGAGATAGGGTACCCCGTTGTTCTTGAGGTGGAATCCCCGCAGATAATCCACAAGACAGAGGTCGGAGGAATCTTGTTAGATTTGAAGAGTTCAGAGGAAGTTGCGAAGGGATATACGACCATCATGACGAATGTGAAAGAGAAAGCGCCCCACGCGGAGGTGAAGGGGATCGTTGTTAGAAGAATGGCACCGCGTGGATTGGAGGTACTTGTTGGCATGCACAGGGACCCGTTCTTCGGTCCGGTCATCGCATTCGGGAGTGGAGGTATTCTGGTAGAACTCGTGAAAGACATTGTGTTCAGGGTTGCTCCAGTATCTCTGGAGGATGCTGAAGAAATGGTTAAGAAGACGAAGGCGTACATGATGATGTCAGGTTTCCGCGGGCAGGCAGAGTTGGACGTTAACGCAGTTATAGATACGCTGCTGAGGGTTTCTCAACTGGCAATGGATGTACCTGAAATCAGTGACATCGACATAAACCCACTCTTCGTTTATGAGAAGGGTAAGGGAGGTCTAGCCATCGACGTTAAGGTTTTGCTCCGCCCAAGCTAGCCTTTACAACTCTTTCTAAATATTCGTCTGTCGATAGGAGTCTTTCGAGATCTCCAAGCTCTTCGATCTCGACCTCCGCTATCCAGCCTTCACCGTAGGGATCCTTATTTATCAAGCCTGGATCGTCATCAAGCCTTTCGTTGCATAATACCACTTTACCGCTGACTGGGGATAGGACCTCGCTAACCGCCTTTATGGATTCCAGCGTTGCTAGAACGTCACCGCGCTTCACTTTCAAACCCACATTGGGCATATCGATGAAGACCACGGCACGTACCTTCTTCTGAGCGAAATCGGTTACTCCGATCCTCACCCTCTTTTCACCTATAACTTTCACCCACGCATGAAACTCGCTGTACTTCAGGTTTCGAGGGAAACGGTATCCCTCGTAGACCACCTCCTCATTCACGCTCATTCGGTTGGAGCCTGAACTTATATCGGTTTAGCCTTTACCTCGCTTCACGCGAAGGACATTTAAAGCCGGCTTTCAGTGAGCACGTATGGCTTCAGAAGAAATAAAAGTTACAGCTTATGTGATTCTAGTCGTCGAGGCAGGTAAGGAATATGAGGTTTTAAGGAAACTTTTAGAAATGAATGCTGTGAGTGAAGCTCACATAGTTTACGGTGAGTACGATATTATAGCCAGGTTAGAGGTTACCGATTTAGCTGAGCTCGAGAAAACAGTGATGTTCATACGAAGGGTACCGGGAGTGGAGAGGAGCATAACATTGATATCAGCCTAGATGACTTAACAGTGGGGGATGACGACCGCGTTGGTGGCCTATCTCGTGTGGCTCGATGGGCGGCCTGACCCCACTCAGCTCTGGCAGTGCTATCAGATTACGGAGCCGAAGAGCACGTAGTTGTAGAGTAAGAATGCGGCGATCGAGAGCAGGACGGGAAGGGGTAGGGCTGGTGCGTAGCCTTTCTTTTCAACGATTTTTAGTGTCGAAAAGAGCCCTATGAGCACAGCAGCTGCGATCACGACCAGCCTGCAGTAGTCGGGGGTAGGGGTTAAGAGAGCGACGGAGCTGAGCGAGCTGTACAGTATTACATCCCCCATTCCAAGCGCTAGACCGCCAACGTTTACAGCGAATGGTGTCAGTAGAGAGCGCCGTTGCTCCCCTGCGTCCCGTTGCTCACCGGAAACCCTCTGGATAATTCGTTTAAGCGGACCGCGGTATACTGAGTAAACGTCGTAAAGTGCGGCTGCTACGAGCATGGTTATCATGCTCAGTGGCGGAACCATCGCGGCTATTACAGCCCCGATAAGTGCGCCAACGAGAACCTGGATCGATACTGTGTAAATTGCCAATGGCTGAAATGCGATAAGAATGATTGTGAGTGCCGTAAAAGCTGTTGAAAGCACTGTTGCATGTGCAGGATCGAGATTCAATGCTGCTAGGTAGATTTCGCCTACGGTGAAAGCAGAGAGGGCGAAAGTAGCATAGCCGAGAAGTTTCAAAGCCGATACTCTGAAACGAAGTAGAGCGAGCAGCAATAGTGCACCGACTAGGAGCATGGCTACGAACATCGCGGCGTTGAGCAAAGCGGCGCTTGCTCCCTCCTCCCTTATGAAGGGCCCTTCAAGCTCCTCCGAAACTCCAGAAGTATGCAAAAGCCAGCCGCCAGCCCCTCCCAGTAAGACGCTTGCCAATGCTACAATTAGTGCCTTAATGAAGCTCCTCCTCACAGCGCGAAAAACAGTTGAAGGGTTTAAAAACTCGTTGACAGCATTTACAATAAACGTAAGTGGTTATGGGTTAGAAGTAACGCCAACTCGCCAGAGTTTTATCGAGCAGATTTGTCTGAGCTGGTTGTGTAGCACAACGTTAAGGTTTTAGGGAAATCTGTTTTCAGGTGGTTATGGCAGTGCTCGAGGATCTAATGAAGTTGGGTAGCCTCATCGAAGTGGCCCTCGAGGAATACCTGTTAAGGGACACCGATGAGGAGTTTCGCGAAGCAGTCCTTTACCCCATTAAAACCGGTGGGAAGAGACTGAGACCGGCTTTAACGGTAGCTTCATCGTTAGCGGTGGGCGGGAAAGCTGAAGAAGCGGTACCCGCTGCTGTAGCGGTCGAGCTAGCCCACAACTACTCGCTAATTTTCGACGATATGATCGACCACAGTGAGCTGAGAAGGGGGCAGCCCACTTTATGGAAGAAGTACGGTCTTACAACCGCAATCCTCGTGGCTGTCCACTACAGGGAGTCGATAAGCCAGGCTCTCAATGACACCAGCGATCCCAGGCTTTTCAGTGAAATAATGGCTAGAACCTTGAAGCTGTTAGTCGAGGGGGAGCGCCTAGACGTACTTTTCGAGCAGGCTGGGAGAAGCGATGAACCTTATATTCTCGAGAAGAGGAGGACCACAGTATCCGTGAAAGATTACCTCGACATGGTTTATAAGAAGACCGGCGCGCTCATCGAAACGGCCTGCGTTTTCGGCGCTCTTTCAGGACGAGCCTCACAGCCGCTTGTGGGGGCATTGGGGGATTATGGTAGAAACTTGGGTCTAGCTTTTCAAATTGGAGACGACATAATCGATATTTTCGGACGCGAGGAAACAACCGGTAAGAAGGTTGGGAAAGATATTGAAGAGCATAAGCTGGGCAACATCGTGGTGCTTCTCGCACTGGAGGAGCTCTCCGAGAGGGGCAGAGAGGAGCTTCTTTCGATACTAAAGCGTGACTCTACTTCTGCACAGGACGTGCAGAGGGCGATCGCGCTGATATCGTCGACACACTCTAGGAAGAGGGCTGAAGAGATGAGAAGATCGTACGCTAACGCGGCAAAGAGAGCTTTAGAACAGCTTCCCGAAAACGATGGAAAGAGGCTGCTCAGGGAGCTCGCCGAGTTCGTAGCTGTAAGGGAGTTCTGATGAGTACGGTTGTGATAAAGATCGGAGGTTCCCTAATCACTGATAAACGGAGGCCTTTCACGCTGAATGAACGCGCGCTGGAAGAAGTTGCCGAGGGTATCGCCTCTATCCGTGACGGAGCGAGAAGGATCGTAATAGTGCACGGGGGTGGAAGTTTCGGCCACTACGCTGTACAGCAGTCCCGCGGGGACGTTCAGAAGCTCTTGACCGACGTCGCGTACTGGATGGCCTTCCTAAACCATAAAGTCGTGCACGTGCTCATACAGCACGGCGTATCAGCTGTAGGGCTCCCCACGTGGCTCGTCGCGCGAGGCTCGAAGGAAGGCCTTCACGTTGAAACAGGACTAGTGGCGAAGCTGCTTGAGGTTGGAGTTGTACCAGTTACTCACGGAGGCTTGATCAATACCGATGAAGGCTTCAAGATCCTATCAGGTGATACCCTAGCTAGCAAACTCGCCGTCAAGTTGCCAGCTTCAGCACTAATCTTCCTTATGGATGTCGAAGGGGTTTACACCGAAGATCCACGGGTGAACCCTTCTGCAACTCTGCTCACCGTATTGAGACGAAGCGATGTGGATCGCATAAGAGGCGGGAGCTCAGGCGTTGATGTAACGGGCGGGTTAATGCTAAAACTGAATGAAGCTATCCATGCCGCAGAACGAGGAGTTAACGTGGCCTTAGGGAGCGTGAAAGCACTCAGATCAATTGTTGAGGGAGTAGAGGGCCGCTACACTCGAGTAATCCCTTAAGCTGGGGCAAAAGGGTTCAGCTAGTATGTACGCCTTCAGCCAGCCTCCCCTCAGCTGGATTAAGACCGCTCTCCCCTCCCTGCGCGTGAACGCTATGCTCCCCGGCTTCAGCCCCGCAATTTCGAAGGCCTCCAGCGCCTCCGCCATGTAGCTCAACTTCACGCTCACCTTGAGCTCCTCCGTGCAGCCCCTCAGCAGCGCGGGGAACGTGCGTCCGCAAGCCCTTATGCACAGCTTCTCCCCCCTCACCTCAAGGAGGCAGTAGTCCTCCAGCAGCCCCCTCTCCCTCCACTTCTCCCTCCTCCACCCCGCGAACCTGAGAACCTCCTTGAAGGATTCAAGGGGAAAACCGTATCACTTCTCGGTATGGGGCGGCGTCCACTTCAGGTCGGGGGATCCCCTGCTCTGCCGCAATTCTATGGAGCCTGTCTAGGTTCACCAAGCTGAAGGAACCGCCCCTGAGGGTTAAAACCAGCGTGGATAATAAACTGAAAGTTAACCAAAAATAAAATACACATTTGCTTCACTTTTACCAACCTTTCGGTTGCGCCACGATCGTGGGGCGGACAGGTGAAAGCTACCCTGCGATCACGCTCTCTACCATCTGCGCTGCATACAGCTCGCATATTGCGTAAGCCCGCACGTGAAGAGCCTCTCCCACCTCTTGATTGCGAGCATCTGTTTGAAGCAGGGGATCCTCACGGTACAATCCCCTCCACATCCCTTGATCGTGTCGATACGTGAGTGGATTACTCAAAACTGTTTGCGAAACTGATCCTAACCTCTTGGCTGTGTCTACTGCACTCTATCAGCCTCGAACCTGAGCTCCATGACGGTTGGACGCGGGTGAGCGCGAGCGGAAGAAGGCGAGCGCCTAGAGGTGAAGGAGGGTGGGCGTGGACATAGGCAACTTGGCAGCTGACGACGTCGCGAGCAAGCAGCAACCCACGGTTCTGGTTAGCCCCCACCGGCACGGCTCAACCTACACGCGGTTTAAACGGGACGGGCTTGAGGAGCTTGCTCAAGCCCGCTTCAAAGAGAAGGTTCAGGATCGAAAGGGGGCGGGCGAAAACTCAAAAGCTGTAGTTGAGCTCGAATGCGAGAAGGCTACGACACCAGCGTTTCCCACCTAGGAGGACGATAAAGCTCCGAGAGCGCGCTGGAGGAGCTGCGGCTTGAGTTGGACTCTACGATGAACGTAATGGGACGAATGTACTGAGAAAGCCCAGGGCGATGCTAAATTTTGGAGATATAGTTGTGAGCAGGGCATTCCATCTTGACTGTAGTCTGAGTCCTTAAGCGTTGATGAATTCAAATTGGTGAGGGTGAACTCTCTGCGGGGCTCCGAAATTTACACCTTGTTGACTGCCAACTCTCTCGTTGGCTTCAGGAGCATGCACGTGATGGTTGCAGCCGGGGAGAAGGGAGCTGTACGCCGCAATGCCTCCGGTCATCAGCGTGGAAATACCCTGGGAGGGGCAGGGGCAAGCAACCGCCGGCCTACACGCTCGCACCGCAGCCCGCGGACACCGTGCCGATGTTTAAAGACCCTCACATGGACAAGGTGCGCGGATTAGGCGAGAACCTCAACGACATGGCAGGCGAGTACGCGAAAGCCCAGCGAGAGCAAGCCTATACAGGAGGGCAGCCACAATAGCAGGCAACAGCAAGCTCGACGAAGCCCACAGCGAAAATGGAAAGTATACCTACAAGAGGTAAGCTTCTCCCTTTTAAGCATACTCTTTTCCCAGGCATAAACCCTATTCCTTTCAGCACCCGGTTTTCATGCACCAGCCAAGGGGCTGGTGGCCACCTTTCGGAGAGAAGGTCTCAGGAAACGTGGTGGGAGGAGTGGATCGACTAGTGCAGGCAGAGTTTCAGATAGGCTCAACCGGCAGAGGATCCTCTCTCGCCTAGAAGTGCAAGTAGAATAGCTTGACTAACGCCTCCAAAACCCTCTCACTCGGCCACCCTTCTTCAAGCGCCTCAGCGAGCTCTTTGAACAGCGGATCCTCACGTGCGGCATGCCGTGCGAATTTCCTAGCATACAGGAGGTGCCCTTCGATAATGTATGAGACTATGGACGCTAAATAACCCAAGCTGTTTACTAGCCTGCCCATGATGGAGTTCCTTGCGATTAGCTCCGTCAGCTCTTCTAAGACTTTATCTCTACTTACCCTGTGCTCAAGCCGGTAGAACTCCTCAACTAGGTACACCATGCCCAAAAGCATCTGATAAACTTCTCCGCCTAAGACGAACTTCTCGAGAAGCTCAGCGGGTAGTCTCCTGTCGTTGATCAAGCAGGCGAGCATATACTCCGCCAGAGTAAAGTCATGTACGTCAGGATCCTCCAGCTTCCACTTATCGGCCCTCTTCCAAAGGTTTCCAAACCCGTCCTTCCGCTCTCTCACCGCATCAAGCCCACGCTCAATCACCTCGAGCCTCAGAAGCCTGCTCCTGACGACTAGCTCATCACGTATGCTGACTGCATCACCGAGCACGCTCAGGCCCCCCTCAAGCAATCTCTTGGCATCAGTTATCTGTCCACGATCCCACAGTAAGAGTGCCAAATTGTATTGAGCAGTGTAAAGTGTTCGTTTGGCCATTATTTCAAGTCCCTCTCTTGTATTGCCGCCGAGAGGTTTGAGGAATTTCTCTACGTGCTCGTCGCTTGCGTACTCATTCAATTCTTTCAGCACCTTTTCTGCGATTCCTATAGAAGATTTTAGGTGCATCTCTGCCTCCTCCTCGTACCCCGTTATACGTCGCAAAGCATCGCCGAGATGTGCGCCAGCTACTACGCGCGCAATATCATGTAGTTTCAGCTTCTCAGAGTCCTCCTCCTCCAGCTTTTTAAGCAGGTTTAAGCATTCTTTATGCTTAGATTCTATATGAACCAATAGGGCGGGAAGATCCAACAGTAACCTAATCATCGCAGCACGTGCGATCGCCCTATGCGCAATAACCGCAGGGTCTTCACAGGGCTCGGCTATCAAATCTTCGCATATCCGCAATTTCTCTATTAACTCCTCTGGGGGCATCGACACCATGGCAATCGCATCTGCTAACTCAATCGAGTAGACTGCCGCATGCAAGAGAACTTCTTCGTCCTTAGCTGATCTGCTAAATAGATGCGAAGCTACTGGAACAAACCTTATCCCGTACAGGGGACTGAATAATAACGCCTTGTGGCCCCAGTAGAGCGCCTGGATAGCCAGCCACTCACTCGTTATACCGACTTCAATGAGACACTTAGACAGGGAGGAGTCCTCGAATACGGTGCCAAGCCATGCTATGTGCCGGAGAGCTGAGAGGATCATCCTGCCAGTACTCCTTCCGAATCTCATCGATTTTTCATACATTATTTCCAGCAACAGCTTTCTGGCTAAGGCCATCTCACGCGCCAACTCTTCATCCTTTTCCGACAACGTGAGGATTAGGGGTGGTAGATGAGCCCAGAGCTCGTTGAAACTGTAGAATTTACGCTCTTCTTGAAACCATTGCTCACGGTCCGTCTCTACGATTTCTTCACCTTCTAGGATCCACTTGCAGCCGAAACCCCTACCGTTCCTGTACTCTTCTGTTCGCTGGCAGAACTCCCTCAGCTCGTCTTCCGCTACTCCGAGGGGCTGGGCAACTAGAGCTGCGTAGGAGAATTTACTCTCCCTCAAATCCTCATACGTTACTTTAGCAGCTCTGTAGGTGTTCCTCAAAGCGAGCTCGTACAGTTTTTGGAGCTCCCTGGCCAGCTGCTCAGCTGCTTCCTTCTTCCCGACCTCTTCAGCCTTCCTAAGCTCTTCTCCCAAAGCAGCTACCTCGTCGAAAGTTGGCCACAAAGCCTCTTTAATAGGGGGGCTCAGGATCTCCCTCAAGGTCTGCTCCCCCATCGCGTAGATCATTAGGGCGAGAGCGGGGATACCCCCGCTGGCTCGGTAAAGTCTGGCGATTATCTCTTCGTCCACGTCTCCCACGTTAGCTCTGATGATCTCAGCGAAAATCTCTGGCCTGGGGCTGAGGAGTTCTACTACTTGTTCTTCTTGGCGTACATTCGCCAGCCCATGCTTGGCAAGCCATTTCACGCGATACTTCCTGTACTTAGGCCATTCCTCGAAATCGATCCTGACGACGTGCACTGTTTTAACTCCCCGCTTCAGCAATCGGCTCAACAGTGAATTTACGGCTCGCATAGCCTCCCTGCTAACCAAGGGATGGCCTCCTCTGAAGCCAAAGCCTATCGTGGAGAGGTCGTCGATTACTAGCACAACCTTCTGAGCCTCGGTGGACTCGAGGATCCCCTCGAGCATTTCTTTCTCGAGCCACGACCTAGCGGCAGCCCCCACGACCCTGGCGAGAGCGATAGCTGCTATGCTTACCAGCCATGATGCTGGAAATGCTGAAGCTGCAAGAATAACTCCCATTCCCCCTGCTGTCAGAATCTCCCCGGCACTTCTAACACACTCATCGATGAATTTAGACAGCCCTAGACGGTCGAGGAACCCCCCGATGCTGTTCAAGAACTCTCTGAGGCTACTTTCCGCCGCGGATCGGGCCATTTCTAACGCGACCGACTCGGCGATAAGTCCCCGTTCCAGTTTACTACTGATGTCTTCAAGACTGGACTTTAGACCTTTCATACTGGGCTCTAGATCTTTCATTATGTCCGGCTTCTTTTCCAGCGTCCTGCCTATGTACGCTACCATGCTGATGAACAGCTTGAACTCCTCTTTCCCGATGTGCTCGGATACCCCGATGCAGGGTATGTCCGTATCAATGAACCTCTCGCATAACAACTCCGGGGGCTTTCCGCCTCTTGAAGGCTTGATGAGTACGGGAATGTAGCCGTTTTCTTGGAGCTTGAGGACGATCATTCTGGCTGTAGTAGACTTCCCAACACCGGGGAGCCCCACCAAGGCGACGCTCTCGTGTTTCTCCAGGCGCTTGATTAATTCATCCTCTACCCCCCGCTCGACGTAGCGCTGCAGCCCTACAACCCCGTTTTTACCCTTCAGGGAGCCTCCCACCTATGAGCCCGTTTGATCGCTACTGTTCCCCTTTTATTCCTTTCCTTATACTGCGGTTTTATTCGAAAAGAGGTTTATAAACCACTTTAACCCTCTCCCGTGTTTAAGTTGAGCTCTAGATTCATAGAGGGGTGGCGATGTAGCCCACGCTTTACAGACAGCTGTTGAAGGCTCAGAAAGGGTCGCGCTCACAGTCTTAGGGTAGAGTCCCCGAGAGATACGCGCAGGGCTCTCTTCACTATGGGGAAGGCGATTTGCGCCACGGCGAGAAGATCTGGAGGCTAGGAGCTAGAGTTGGGTCTGATCGATGAGGCTTTAAATGGAGACTGCTTTTACAGGTACTCGAGCAACGTGGTATCACGTTCTCTAGGCGGCCTCATCTGCAGTTCCTCTTCGCCTCTTATGGCCTCTGGTCTAGCCTCCTCCGCTCTTTGAAGCCTCCTCCTCATCATCGTTTTAGCCAGCATTTTTGCTATCCTCGCCATCTCCACTGACAGCCCGAGGATTCTCGCTATCTCCGCATCGATTTTCTCGATAACAGTGTCCCAGAGCTTCTCAACGCTCTCGCGCGTGTCCGCCCCGCCAAGCCTGCGAGCCTCAGCCTCGAGCTCGTCAAAGAGGGAGACCAGCAGCTCCAAGTCTCTCTGGCTAAGCTTTCTGACGTCCAGAACCGGAAGCTCTTCAGCATGCCTAACCTCCAGTGCTATCGGCCCCAGCCCCCCGGGTACTCTCCCATGCGTCTCTATGTAGAGTTTGACGAAGCTCGAGTTGAGGTAGGCCAGGAGGGCCTTCAGCCTCTCCGCCGGTAAGCTCACCCTGGGTACGAGCGCTACGAAGTCCTCATCCAGCATCACCTGAAACTCCATTAGCGTAAACCTGTGGTAGTACCGCGCGTAACGTGGCACGAATATCGGCGCCTCCCTGAGGCCCCCGAGGTCGTACCAGCCGTAAAAGTGATCCCTATTTCCCTCTCTCTCGCGACATGCTAGCGCTTGGCTGCACACTCTCCCGCCGCCCCTCGTCCCCCTAATTCCTGTGCGACAATCGGTCTCCCCCCACCTAATGTACTCCAGAACGTTTTCCGACAGTCTCTCCCTGGGTTCATGGCACATGAAGACATAGCATCTCGAACCCCCCTTCTTTATCCGCTCCCAGTCATCTTTGGTGAAGGTGAACCACCTGGCATACCTCGGGCTCGGCAAGGCCGGGTAAGCGTAATCCCTCAAACCGCGCTGCTGAACCTCCCTCTCGTCTAAATAGAAGAACTCGTTGGCGCCTAAATCGGGTCTTCTCCCGTGCTTAATAGCCCAAATCGACCAAACCGAATTTCCACGGCTTACATCAAATAGATCGCCTAACCGAATGGTTCTCTTCCTGAGCTCGCTCAGGATGGCGTCGGCGTCGAAGATGAGGTTGATCCACTTCCGGTCTCTCGGTATGTCTCCCTGCTTTACGACTCTGATGTAGTAGCGGCCCTCATACTTTTCCGGGTTTTCGATGGCGTCGAGGACTTCGTCGACCCTGAGCTCTCCACCCCTTTCCAAATCCAAGTAGATGAAGACGGCGCGGTTTGCGTTGCGCTCCTCCTCGTTTGAGCACTTCTCGAGCAGTATGATGCAGGCGCCGATCAGCGGTACCGGGAAGACGCGAGCGGAGATGTCGATTATAGCCTTGATCTTGAAGTGGTCTAGCAGGAAGTTGCCGAAGTTGATCCCGTAGTCTGTTTGCAGCCAGCTGTCGGAGATGATCATCCCGAGCCTCCCTCCCTCCTTGAGCATGCTCAAAGAGTGCATCACGAAGTGTATGTAAATGCCGGGTTCCACGCCTCTCTGAACTTGAGCGGTCAGGTTGTACTTCGTCAGTAGGTTTCCGATCGCATCCCTGATGGCCCTCCTGATCCCCTCCGGGATCTCAGTCCAACGGGTGTACGGCGGGTTAGCGACCACCGCGTCGAACTTCGGGATGACCATCTAGCGCCTCCTCTCCCCAGCCGGAGTCCTAATGACGTAAGGTGTGAAGACCACCTGCCCGGCTCTGACCCTGAAGAAGTCCGTGAGGACGGTGTTGACGTCAGCCGATGGGGCCTTGATGTAGCGGGAGGCGAGGTTCAAAGCGGTTAAGTGGAGCGGGAATGGGTTGATGTCGAAGCCGTAGAGCTGGCTGAGTATCTCCCTGTGCACCTTCTCGTCGGGCTCCTTGTAACCTTTCAGCTCCAGTAGGCGCTTGTACGCCTTGACCAGGAACGTCCCTGACCCGCAGCCGGGATCCAGGACTTTGTCCTCAGGGCTCCTGACAGCCCACTTCACGATCAGCTCGGCGATGGCCGGAGGGGTGTAGAACTGGCCCAGGGCGTGCCTTTCCTCGGCTGGGATGAGCTCCTCGTAAACGAAGCCGACGACGTCGGAGCTCAGCTCCTCAAGCTTGTAGCGATCCATGTCCTCTATGAACGAGTCCACCTCCTCGAGCACCATGGGATCGTCGGGGAGCACTATCTGGTCGTAAATCCCCGTGAAGAACACCGGCTCGAAGTTCCCGGTGATCTCGACAGCTCTGGCGAAGTAGCGTTGCAGCGTCTCCAGGTACGATCTGGCGTCAGGGGCTCCGATGTACCTGAGCCTGCGCCCCCCAAGCTCCCCGTAGTGCCTCTCCAAAACTTTGTAAAACACTATCTTGTTCATGAAGATGTAAGCCATCTCCCTGGCCAGCTGGGAGGCATCGGGCCTGTAGCCCACCTCACTTGCAAACTCCTCGTAAAGGCGCCTAAAGTCTTCATCGGCCCTTAGCCTTTCACCGACCAGAGGTTCTATAACCTCGGAGAGCCACCCGACGAAATCCCTGAGCTTGACGATGAAAGACCAGTCGAGCGGCGTGATGGCCACAGGAGCCCGCCTGTAGAGGCGGGCGACGGTGACCAGAATCTCCTCGGCGAGCTCCTCGCTTATGGTTATACCGTCCTTCAGCAGAACCCTGTGCGTGTAGAAGGAGAACTTCTCGCCGGAGCTAGGCGTCCTGAATAGGGCGAGGATCCTACCGTTCGTCGTGGCGAAGTAGGGGGCTCCGGAGTGGATAGCATACGACAATGCTTGTTCAATGACGGTACTACTCGTGGGCATGAAGGTTCGAACGGCTCGGTAACGGCCCTCCCTCACGTACTCCCGCTTGGTCTCGATGATCAGAAGGGGTTTCTTGGCATCAGCTAGGATGACCGCTATGTCGGCCCTGCGACCATCGACGGGGTACTGAGTCTTAGGCTCTTCAAACCTGACACCCTCAATGACAAAACCTCTCTTCTCCAAAACGCTGTAGATGTAATGGTAAAGCCTACTCTCGACCTCGCTTTCCCTACTTATACCAGACCACCTCTGCAACTTTTACCCTCACGAATTTAAGTACAACGGATACTGTCTGAGGAATCGATAGAGCAGTCCGCAGTCAGCGGGGCAGCCTCACGCTGGAGGTTCGTTCAACCGATCGATGCCCAACCCCCCCATGCCCCACCGCGCTTTACGGCGTCTAGAGCACTCTTAGCTAGCGGGCTGGCAGCCTTTGCTAGCTCGCTGCACGCTGGCAGGCTCTCGGCCGCCGAGTGGATGGCGACTGGCGCAATGAGTTGGAGGTTCCTACCCCTAAACGTTTCGCCTTCAACAGCACCTCCTCTGCCCGCTTAACAAGGCCCTCAACAAGGTTGAGCTTCCACGCGTGGACTCCAATGGTTGACGAGGGTGCCAGACTCTCGAGGTGCCTGTTCACCCCCAAAACCCTTGAATGCCCGCCTTTCGCTGACCCTTACACCCCCCTCCCACTCTTAGAGCCGCGTATACAGCTGAAGCTGTAGTGCTCCGCAACCCTTGCAGCCCGGTGTAGCGCAGGATCCCGTCGAAGCCGGTTGGAGCGTTCACGGCTTCAAACCCCGCCTCGGGCTGGCTCAAGCTGCCCCAAGCGTACTCGCAGCTCCAGGGGTGTTTCCGGGCTACTCCGAGCGGGTGAGATTCGTCCACGCTGATGGACTGCTTCGCCGTGCAGAGGCTAACCTATGTAAACTTCCCCTTATACACCGGTACGGTATTAATACCGCTACGCTTTTATCCCCTCCAGAATTTATTCTATCGTGGGTTTCGCCTGGTTGAGGGTGGAGCCCCCGATCCAGAGGAGCCTCCTCGTCGCGTTGAAAGCGGCTGGTAAAGGTCTCGTCTGGAACAGCGGTGGTGGGTTGAGGCTGGCTGTACCCGTGGAGTTTGAATCCGCGGTGGGGGAGCACGTGAGAGTGGAGTCATGCAACCCGCCCGTGTTGAAGCCTTCGAAGCCTTGGAGGGTGAGCGAGCTCTCCATCGAGGTCTCCTCCCTCAGGCTGGGAGCGGCCTGGTTCAAGGTGAGGGATGCGAGGAGGCTGGTAGTGGAGCTGGTTAAGCAGGGTGGCGGTGAAGTACCGCTACTATCGAGGAGCTGGGTTTTCTCCGTGCAAGAGCTCGGCTACACCTGCTTTCAAGTCTGCGCCGTCATGTTCACGCCAAACGGGGGTTTGAGGCCGACGCGGAGGCTGCTGAAGCTCAGGAAGCCCAGCCTACTCTACGCTCCCATGCTCCTCAGCCCCGACGAACTCCTCCAACTGGTCAGGGGTTTGTCGAGGAGGATGGTTGTCAACCCCGTTGGTAGGGGGGAGGTGGAGATGGGCTGTGCAGCTCTAGTGAAGGCTGCCGACGACCTCTACCTCGGGTTCCGCAAGTGTGGGAGCAACTCCCTCCTCGCGGTGGGGAACCCGGGGACTGGGAAGTCCGTCTATATCGACTACCTCCTCTCCCAGCTCTCCCGGTACAAGTGGCCCGGGAGCATCCTCGTCTTCGACCCGACGGGTGAGCACGCGGTACTAGCGCAGTACGGCTTCCGAGTGCTGGAGCCGGGGGTTGACGCCCTCATCAACCCCCTGACGCTGGGCGTTGAAGTGGCGTTGGAGGTGGTGGAGGGAGCTACAGTCGAGTTGAAGGGGTTGCACTGGGGCTACGGGCCTGGGAGCTACGCTGCTCTGAGGGAGGCTCTGGAATCCTCCTCCACGCTCTTCGAAGCAGCCCGGCGCTTGAGAGGCCGAGCCCACTCTGGAGGGGAGTGGGGTGAGATGGCTCAAGCCGCTCTGCGCAGGCTTCTACCCGTCCTCCACCCCTCTCTCGCCGGTTGGACTCCGCTACCGGAGGGTAGGGTGGTGCTGGTAATGCCCCGCATGTTGAGGAGCTTGGAGCAGAGGCTCGCTTTCACCATCGCCCTGCTCAGAACCGTCTACTGGGCCGCATACCGGCGATCCTGGTCCGGGCTAGTGGTTGTTGAAGAGGCCGACCGTTTGGGGCCGGGTTGCGCCGCACTAAGCCAGGTGGTTGACGAGTTGAGGAAGTTCGACGTGCACGTCTGGGCCGTGGCACACGATGTTTCAAGGGTGCCCGCAGCCCTACAGGGTTGCAGGTACCGCTTCTTCTTCCAGTGCACTGCTGAGGGTGCGGCTAAGTACCTCAACTCCCTGGGTTTTGAGAGCGCGAAGGTGGCGACACTCCCCAAGCTCACCTTCCTCGACTGCTACGGGTACGAGCGGGTTGTACCCTACCTGCCAGGCTTTGCAGACCGGTTGAGGATGCTGGGTGAGCCGGTCGACTTCGACGGTGCAGCTAGGGAGTTCGGGTTGGATAGGCTGGAGCTAATGGAGCTGTACGCGCTCCACCTACCCCACGCCCGGGAGATCGTCAAGTTCGCTTTGAAGCAGCCGATGACTGCTGAGGAGTTGGACGCTGTAAGGGGCTTGAACCTCGATGGGGTTCGGGTGAGAGCGCTTGCCAGACTCTACCTGCAAGCCTTCAACCGGCCCAGCTTCTACGGCTAGAGTGAAAGTTGGGGGCTTCATCGGCCCCCTAGGGGACTGGAAGCTCTACCTACCAGTCGTGAGGAGGGCATTGGAGGCTGACGTGGCGGTCTTCAGGCACGAGGGTGGCGCGAGGGCGACCATCATCATCGAGAAGCTCGCCAACGGCTGGAGGGTGAAGCCGGCCAACGCGACCATCCCGGGGGAGCAGAAGGAGGGGCTGGAAAAGCTCCTCGCACTCCTCCTCCACCCAAACAAGTGGAGGTTCACACTAGAGTTAGAAATAAATACATGCACTCCACAAGCCTGATGGGTGCGTCCACCGGGCCGAGCAAACAAAACCCCCAAACCCCAGCGAGGCTCGGTGGACAAGAGGGGTTTGGGGGCGGTAGAACACGAAGACAGCAGGACACTAACGCGGCACTGGAAGCGGATGGACGCTAAAGCGGGGTCTCCGCTCCGCGCGCGGCTTGCAATTGGGGGGATTCTGGAGGCCCAGTCTTTTAATCAGCCTGTAACCCTCCCCTCTCCACCCTCCGCCCCAAAAAGGCGGATCCCCCTTGTAGGGGGGTGCCTGTGAAGCAGTTGTAGCGGCCGAGCGCCC
>JAVYWK010000026.1:0-25677 GCA_038727095.1 Thermofilaceae archaeon
TTAAGTCTGGCTCTCCTCTCGAGCATGATGCTTCAGGAGATCTGCTTCTACGCCCGGGGAGGGCAAGGCGCCGTCGTAGCGGCGCGCCTGCTAGTCCACGCGGCGGCAGCAGAGGGCTTGCACGGACAGGCTGTTCCGCTCTTCGGTGGGGAGAGGAGGGGGGCGCCGGTCTACTCCTTCGCCAGGATCTCCGATAAACCCGTCCGGTTAAGGAGCCAAATTAGCGAGCCGGACATCCTAGTCGTCCTCGATAGGGCGCTCCTCAGGTCGATCCCGTTCAAGGTCAAGGGCGATGGTATGCTCCTCGCGAACGCGCCCTCAAGGCCCGAGGTCCCCGTTAAACGCGTCTACTGGGTGGATGCAACCGCGATTGCGAAGGGATTGGGGCTGGTAGTGGCCGGCTGGCCCGTCGTTAACACGGCCATGCTGGGGGCCTTGACCAGGGTGTGGCCTCTAATCTCCCTGGAATCGGTGAGGGGGGCCATAATGAGCACGTGGGGCGGGAGGCTCGGCGAGCTCAACGCTGAGGCGGCAGGGAAAGCGCACGAGGAGGTGAAGGGGGTTGGCTAGCCTACCTCTGACTCCGATGGCTTCGCCCGTGAAGGGCTCAGCCGGCCCCACGGGCTCGTGGAGGACGGAGCGGCCGGTGCTGGACCAGGGTCGGTGCGTCAAGTGCCTGCTCTGCTGGCTCTACTGCCCCGAAGCGGCCGTGGTGAGGGGCGAGGACGACAGCATCGCCATCGACTACGACTACTGCAAGGGTTGCGGCATTTGCGCTCGCGAGTGCCCCACCAAGGCCATCACGATGGTGGAGGAGGGGTGAGATTGTGCCGCGCATAGTGGTCTCAGGCAACGAGGCTGTCGCTTTCGCCGTTAAGCTGGTCAGGGTGCAGGTGGTCGCAGCGTACCCGATCACGCCTCAGACGACTATTGTTGAAAAGATAGCCGAGTTCGTCGAGAAGGGGGAGCTGAAAGCCCGGTTCATCAACGTTGAGTCCGAGCACAGCGCGATGGCCGCCTGCATTGGCGCAGCTGCGGGGGGCGCTAGAACGTTCACGGCCACCTCGTCGCAGGGCCTGCTCTACATGGGTGAAATGGTGTTCTGGGCGGGCGGCGCGCGCCTACCGATAGTGATGGCCGTTGTGAACCGCTCGATCGCCCCTCCATGGAGCATCTGGTGCGACCACAACGACGCCTTCGCCGTGAGGGACGCGGGCTGGATACAGTTCTGGGCCGAGAACGCGCAGGAAGCGATGGACATGGTGATACAAGCTTACCGGGTGGCCGAGAACGAGGGGGTGCTGCTCCCCGCCATGGTGAACCTCGACGGCTTCTACCTGTCCCACGCGTACGAGCCGGTGGAAGTGCCCGAGCAGCAGACCGTCGACCGATTCCTACCCGAGAAGACGCCCGCACCCTACTGGATCGATGTGGACAAGCCGATGTCATACGGGACGATCGCCAACCCCGACTACTACATGGAGTTCCGCTGGAAGATGCAAAGAGCGATGGACAAGGCTGCCCGAGTAATCAGGGAGGTCGACGAGGAGTGGGGGAGGCTAACGGGGAGAAACTGGGGCGGTCTTCTCGAAGCCTACCGGTGCGACGACGCCGATGTGGGTATAGTCCTCATCGGCTCGTGGGCCGGCGACGCGAAGGAGGCCGTCGATAGGCTGAGGAGCAGGGGGGTTCGAGCGGGCGTCGTAAGGCTCCGAGTGACAAGGCCCTTCCCTGCCCGCGAGCTGAGAGAGACGGTCGAGGGAATGAGCGCTGTAGCCGTCGTCGACCGCAGCCTGTCGCCCGGCCTGCCGAGCGTCCTCTCGGCTGAGGTGAAATCCGCGCTCTTCAACGCGAAGCGGAGGCCGGTTGTCAGAAGCTTCATAGCGGGGTTGGGCGGTCGAGACGTTTCCCCCAAGGACTTCGAGCGGATCGCCGAATCCTCGCTCAAGGAGGAGGAGCCGGCGGAAGTGGCCTGGATCGGCTTGAGGGGGGTGACGCCATGGTAACGGTAAAGCAGCTACCGAGGGAGGAGTACTGGCTGCCCGGTCACGCCGCTTGCCCCGGCTGCCCCGCCTCGCTGGGGCTGAGGATGCTGGGCAAAGCGCTCGAGGGGCGCTTCGTCCTCGTCGTACCCGCGGGCTGCACGACAGTGATCCAGGGCATGTACCCTAAGACACCCTCTCGCGTGCCCCTGCTCAACATCGCGTTCGCCGCTAGCGCCGCAGCGGCCACCGGGCTGAAGGCGGCGCTGGAGTTGAGAGGGATTGACGTGCCGGTCGTAGTGTGGGCCGGCGACGGTGGGACGGTGGACATCGGTCTTCAGGCGTTGAGCGGGGCGGCCGAGAGAAACGAGGACATACTCTACATCTGCTACGACAACGAGGCCTACCAGAACACGGGCATTCAGAGGAGCGGGGCTACGCCGCCCGGCGCTTGGACCACCACGACGCCCCTGGGTAAGCGCGAGCGGAGGAAGGTTGCCCCACTGATCGTGGCAGCCCACAGGGTGCCCTACGTGGCTACAGCTTCCATCGCCTACCCGCTCGATTTCGTGGAGAAGGTTCGCAAGGCGGTCTCAAAGAGGGGCTTCAAGTACATCCACTTGCACGCTCCCTGCCCCACCGGCTGGCGCTTCCCGCCCAGCGAGACCGTCGAGATCGGAAGGCTTGCGGTCGAGACGGGGGCGTGGGTGCTCTACGAGATCGAGGACGGCGTGCTGAGGTTGACCGGGAGGAGCGCGTCCCTGCTCGACCCGGCGCGGAGGAAGCCGCTCGAGGAGTACTTGAAGAGACAGGGGAGGTTCGCACACCTCCTCCGCCCCGAGAACGAGCAGCTGCTGGAGCTCCTCAAAATGGACGTGCAAGAGAATTGGGAGTCTATCAGAAGCGCCCTGGAGAGGGGTGGGAGAATCTTCTAAGCCGTAACTGCCATCGCGCTCCTCGCGGGGGCGTGCTCGGCGATCATTTTCGCCAGCCTGGCGACGCCCTCCCGCATCTTGTCGAGCGGCGGGTAGGAGAAGCTCAGCCTGGCCGTGTTCCTGCCGCCCCCATCAACGTGGAAGCCGCTGCCGGGCACGTAGGCAACCTTGTAGACGTTCAAAGCGATGGGCAGTAGGGCGTCCATGTCGATGTGGGGTGGAACTTCGATCCAGACGAACATGCCCCCGCACGGTCGCGTCCACCTTACAAGTCGTGGCATGTAGTCATCCAGAGCCTTCAGCATGGCATCCCTCCTCAAGCCGTAGATCTCCTTGAGCTTGGGCAGCTGCCTCTCCACAAGCCCTCTTCGCAGGGCTTCGTACAGCACGTGCATGCTGAGCGTCGGTGACTGCAGAGTGCCACCCTGCTTGGCTACCGCCAGCTTATCCACGAACTCCTCCTCGGCAACGATCCAGCCCAGCCTGAGGCCGGGAGCGAGCACCTTACTGATCGTTGACACGTAAATCACGCGCCCGCTCCGATCGAGAGACTTCATCGAGGGCGGCTCCACGCCGTCAAGGTAGAAGTAGCTGTAAGGGTCGTCCTCAACGATCAGGAAGTCGTAGTCCTCAGCCAGCTCGAGCAGGGCCTTCCTCCTCTCCACGCTCAAGCACCTCCCCGTTGGGTTCTGGCAGGTTGGCACGAGGTAGCAGAGCTTCACGCGCTCACCGCGGCTCTTCAGCTCCCTCAACCACTGTTGGAGCCTCTCGACCATCAACCCTTCCTCGTCCATCTCCACGCCCACGAAGCGCGGCTCGTAGACCGCAAACGCCTGCAGAGCCCCCAGGTACGTCGGATTCTCGGAGACCACCACGTCTCCGGGGTCTACGAACACCCGGCCGATCAGCTCGAGCGCCTCCTGGCTCCCCGCAGTGATCATCACGTTCTCTGCCCTCGCCCGGATGCCGCGCTTCACCATGAAAGCAGCCAGCTCGCGGCGAAGCTCCTCAATGCCCTCCGTGGGAGCATACTGGAGCGCGCTGGAGCCCCTCGCGTCGATGACCTCGCAGATGATCTGCTTGAGCTCCTCGAGGGGGAAGCTGGCCGGATCCGGGATTCCACCCCCGAGCGATATGACGTCTCGGCCGATCCACTTGAGCAGCTCCCTGACTTGCGAGGCTCGCATCAGCGATGCCCTCCTCGAGAGGTAACGATCGGCTTTCACCGATTCCCTCTTTAAGGGCGCTCGCAAACTCTATAAGGATTACTCCTAGTAATTTTTAACTTCCCAAAGCCCGTTCTGCTAAAAACTTGAGCGGAGCACGGGGCTCGCGCTGAACCAAGGGAGGGGGAGCGCGAAGCCTTTTAGAGAAAACGGGTTAGACTGTAAATGGCTGAGCTCAGCAGGAGGGCGGAGGCGATGGACCAGGCTGTAGCACCCAGCGCGAACTTAGCGCTCCCCGTCTCCCTGTACACTGCAGTCGCTGTGGCGATGCAGGGCATGTAGGCCGCAAAGAAGACCATCAGAGAGAGAGCCTGCGCTCTGCTGAGCTGGAGGGACGCGAGAGCCTCGAGGGGATCGCGGGCGCCCACGTACACAGCCACAGCGAGCACTGCCGTCTCCTTGGCTACCAAGCCGGCCAGCGCCGCAAAAGCCAGCACCTCCGCCCTAGGTCCTGCGAGGCCGAAGGGAGCCATGAGGGGCGCTAGGGCTCTGCCCGTAGCTGCAGCGAAGCTCTGCTCGACGGTCTCGACGGGGCCCGAGGGGCCGAAGCGCGTCGAGAGCCAGAGGAGGATCGTTAAGCCGAAGATGATGATGCCCGCTCTCTTCAAGTAGTGCACGGTATACTCCCAGCTGATCCACCACAGGACCCTCGGCGCCGGCAGATGGATGGGCGGCAGCTCGATGAGGAGCACGGGGGGCTCCCTGGCCCCGGCTAGCCTCCTGAGAGCCCTTGAGGTGATCGCGAAGAGCGCCAGCTCTGTAGCGTAGACGAGCGCGAGAGCGCCCGCGGCCGGCAGCGGCGCTCCGGCGAAGTAGGCTGAGGCGAAGGCGAGGAGCACGACGAGGCGGGCCTGGCAGGGTATGAAGGGGACAGCCGCGTACAGCTGCCTCCTCTCCGCCTCCTCAGGGACTGCGCGAACCGACATGACGGCTGGAACGTTGCAGCCCAGCCCGATCAGCATCGGGTACACCGCGCGCCCCGAAACCCCCAGCTTCTGCAACACCCGGTGCAGCGACGCGGCGGCGTAGGGGCCCACTCCGCTGTCCTCCAGGAATGATAGGGCCAGCAGCGCTGTGAAGATCAGGGGGAGGAAGGAGGCTACCAGCGCGAGCGCTGGGATGACCCCCTCCGTCGCAACCAGGGCTATGGGTTCAGGCAGGCCCTGCGAGCCCACCCAGGCGGCCAGCGACTCGAAGAGGCTGGAGATCGCACCCGCCAGGGTGTACCTCTCGAGCGCTTCAGCAGCCCAGGTTAAACCGAGAACCTCGAACACGACGTTCAGGGGGAAGCCGGTGTTTAGCGTGAAGACCAGGAGGTACAGGGAGAAAAGAAGTAGTGCGGACAGTATCGGACCGAGCAGGGGGGAGAGGAGGACGCTCTCCAGCAACCCCCTTCCCTCCGCCACCGCGAGCCTCACGACAGCCTTCCTGCTGAGGGTATCGACGAATCGGTAGCGGGCGGAGACCAGCACCTCCTCCACATCCCAACCGCGCGCCCGGGCGGCGACCCTCAGCTCCTCGGCGCGCTCCAGCGCGCGAGCAGCGCCCACTCTCCTCACCAACTCCGCCACGTGGGCATCGCCCTCGAGGAGCTTCACAGCGATCCAGCGGGGCGGCGCCCTGAGGTTGAGCCCAACCCCCTCCAGCAACCTTTCGAGCTCGACTATCGAGCTCTCCAGCGGCCCGTAGTCGAGCTTGAGGGGCTTATCCGGCCCCCCTTCAGCCACCCTGAGGACCTCCCTCACTAGCCTGTCCAGCCCTTCACCGGTGACCGCGGAGACCGGTACCACCGGTACGCCCAGGGCGCGCTCAAGCTCGTCCACGTGGATGTGGACTCCCTTCGCGTGTGCGGCATCCCACTTCGTTAAAGCTACCACAGCCCGACCCGTTATCTCGAGCACGTGGAGCGCCAGGTAGAGCGTCTTCTCGGGGGCGAGAGAGTCGACGAGGACGACGACGGCGTCCCAATCGCCCTCCAGGAGGTAGTCCCTCGTAACCCTCTCCTCGACGCTGACGCCGGAGAGCGAGTAGACGCCTGGGGTGTCAACCAGGATCAGAGTGCGACCCTCAGCATGCAGCAAACCCTCCTTCCTCTCCACGGTCGTACCAGGCCAGTTCGCTATGTGCGCTATCTGCTTCGTCAAGCGCGTGAAGAGCGTCGACTTCCCAACGTTGGGGCTCCCCACGATCGCCACCTTCACGCCCGCCCTCCAGCTGCTCTCCTTGTGCAAAAGCCCGCGGCGGGCCGGGGCAAGTAACCGCCTAACCCGATGGGGGATGGTCGGCATTGTTAACCACCTCCACGATTATCCTCCGCGCCAACCCACGGCCGACCGCGACCGTGGAGCCGCGGAACCTCACGACCACGCGGCCCCACCCGCTGCTCAGTACCTCAACCTCGGTGCCGGGGACGAGGCCCATCTCGAGCAGCCTCCTCCTCAGCCCGTGCCCACCCCCGGCTATCCCCCTTACTACCGCTCTACCCCCCTCCGGTACGTCGAGAAGCGTCGCCACGCTGGTCACACCCTCCGGACGAAGATGAAGCTCGTAACGCTCAACGGTAGGTCGTACCTGGCGCCGCCGTACCGCACCACCACGCTGCGGCCGGAGAAGCCCTCCACCTCGATCCGGTCGTTGAGCCTCAAACCGACTGCGCACGCCCACCGTAGAGAACCTCCGAGCTCGCCGATGCGGGCCACCCGGTAAACGCCTGAGCACGCCCTACTCAGCGGGAAGGCTTCGACGGAGGCGCGCCCTGGTACGGGATTGCCGTGGGGGCATAGGCTGGGCCTACCGAGCCTATCGTCCGCAAGCTCGGCGAAGCCCTCCACGTGCTCCAGCGAGTGGGCCAGCTCGTGGACACTGCAGGAGTCCACCAGCATCACGTCGGCCAGGAACCTTTCGATGATCCTGTGGTTCCTCACGACGCGCACGGCCCTCTCGAAGCCGAGCGGCGTCAGCTCGTACCTCAAGCCGCTCTTCTCAACCAAGCCCCTTGCGCTCAGCCTCGCCAACCCCTTCACGGCGGTAACGGGTCTGACACCGAGCTCGCGCGCCACCATGCTCAACCGCGGCTCAACACCCAGCTCCTGAAGCCGGTACAGCAGCGCTAGGTAGTCCTCAGCTTCCACAGGCACGGCAAACCAGCGCCCCATTCACTTTTTAAGATTTCTATATGGTCAATTTTCACTTAAAATGCGTAGACGAAGGCTTGGTGTAGAGGTTCGTCGGGGAGGTACACGGCCGCGCTGTAACCCCTCTCCTCGAGGAGGCTCGCGAGCTCGCCCGGCTCAGTTAAGGGCGGGTGAGCTTCAATGATCACGCGCCCCACGGCGCTGGGCTGCAGGCGCTTGGACCCCTCCACGACCTCCAGCTCAGCCCCCTCTATGTCCAGCTTCAGCAGATCGACGCGCCCAAGCTTGCTCAGCACAGCGTCGAGAGGGACTGCGCGCACCCTAACCCTCCTCAAAGGCCCCCCGTAGGCTTCAGCGTACTCCTTGTAGAGGGTGGCGTTGATCGGTGAGGGTGGTACGAGGAGCTCCGCGACGCCCCAGCGGTCCGCCAGGCAGGCGCCCAGCGTGCTCACGTTGCAAAGGCGGTTCGAAGCCACGTTCAACTTAAGGAGGTTGTACGCCTCGGGCTGAGGCTCGATCGCCAACACGCGCCCCCTATGGCCTACGACTTTGGCCGCCCTGAGGGTGTAGAGCCCCACGTAGGCCCCGGCGTCAACAATGACCCAGTCACGCTTCGGCTCAAAACCGGGGAACGCCTCGTAATCCCTGAAGTAGAATATGTGCAGCATGTTCCTGACCACCGAGTCGACGATGTCGGTGGTTGCGTAAACCGTCAGTCCCGCTGGCGCGGGGAGCCTGACGAGGCTCTTCGACCGTGCAGACCTCAAGCACAATGCCGCCCCTAAGCTCAGCGCGGCCTGAGGAAAGCGCCTCACCCCCACCGTTGCGAAGTACAGGGCTGCGTCAACGATCATTCGATGCTTGATCGAGGATACCTTTTTAACTTCCACGGGCTGAGCCCGCGTGGAGCTAGATCCGTTTGAGGCTCTCGACTACCTACCCCAACCGCTCGTGATCGTCACAGCGGGAGACCCGGAGAGGGCTGGACGTAGGGGAGGCATGACGGCGGCTTGGGTTTCGCGAGTATCGTGGGACCCGCCCCTGCTAGCAGTCGCGATGGCCCCGGCCAGGTACACCCTGGAGCTCATCAAGGAGAGGGGGGAGTTCGTGGTGAACGTTATTGGCAAGAGCCTCGAGAAAGAGGCGTTCGGGGTTTTCGGCTCAGTTTCTGGAAGGACGACCGACAAGTTCGAGAGTAGCAAGGTTAAACTAGCCAAGGCCAAGTGCGTTACAGCTCCCGTGCTCGCCGACGCCATCGTGGCGCTAGAGTGCAAGCTGGAGAAGCTGGTGGAGGTTGGCGACCACATCCTCGCCGTGGGCCGCGTAGTCTGCGCCCAGAAGCTGAGGGACGAGAAACCTCTCGTCTTCTACCAGCTCGGCTCCATTGAGCTGAAGTAGAGGGTTTAAGCTTAAATTGTTAAGGAATTTGTTATTCTATGCTCGATCTAAAGATGGGAAAGCTATTTAAGGCCACCGTAAAGGTAGCGGTATGACAGTGACAGGGAGGTACGACTACGTCGTTGTCGGCGGTGGGCCCGCGGGGATGACCGCCGCCTCGCGCATCAAAAGGTTGAAGCCCAACGCCCGCGTCGCAGTCTTCGAGAGGAGCGGCTTCGTCAGTTACGCCCCCTGTGGCACCCCCTACTACATCGGTGGGCTCGTCGACAGCTTGGGGAAGCTCGTCCACTACACAGTCGACGAGTTCAGGCGGCGGGGGATAGACGTGTACACGAATGCCGAGGTCGTGGAGGCGGGCCAGGGCTTCGTTAGAGTCCGCTTCAGCGACGGCGAGAGGGTATACGAGTGGGGCAAGCTGATCCTCGCGACCGGCGCCAGGCCCCGCCTACCCCCGGTGAGGGGGTTGGACCTAGAGGGGGTCTTGACCCTACGAACCTTGGAGGACGCGGAGAGGGCGAGGAGGCACGTCCTGGAGGCCCGCAGGGTGGCTGTGATCGGCGCCGGATACATCGGGCTTGAGGTTGCGGAGAACCTGCGCAGGCTCGGCAAGGAGGTTCTAATCCTGGAGATCCTCCCCCACGTGATGCCCACCCTGGACGGGGACATGGCCTCCCTCGTCGAGGGTGAGCTGAGGAGGAACGGTGTCAACCTGCACTTGAGCGAGGGGGTGAGGGAACTGGAGGGCGACGGTAGGGTGAGGCGGGTCATCACCGACAGGGGCGCTTACGAGGTTGACGCAGTGTTCGTAGCCACGGGGGTTGCACCGGAGGTTCAGCTGGCCGAGAAGCTGGGCGTCAAGCTGGGCCCGACAGGGGCAATCGCTGTCAACCGGCGGATGGAGACGAGCGTGGAGGGCATCTACGCGGCCGGAGACGCTGCTGAAGCGGTCAACCTCGTCACCGGCAAGCCCGACTGGTTCCCCCTCGCTCCGGTAGCCAACAAGATGGGCTACGTGGCCGGCGCGAACGCTGCCGGGGGTTACGCGGAGTTCCCGGGGGCGGTGGGCACGGCTGTTACAAAGGTGTTCGACCTGGAGATCGGTAGGACTGGTTTGACGGAGGCCCGCGCCGAGAGGGAGGGGTTCAAACCCGTCTCCGCGAAGATCAGGGCGGGCACAAGGTCGTCGTACTACCCAGGTGCAGCTGAGATCACGGTGAAGCTGATCGCGGACAGGGAGACGGGGAGGCTACTGGGGGGCCAATTCATCGGGCGGGAGGGCGTGCTCGCCAGGGTCAACACGCTCGCGGCCCTCCTGATGCGGGGGGCCACGGTCGAGGACCTTTTCTTCGCCGACCTGGGCTACGCCCCGCCCTTCGCGCCGGTTTGGGACCCGCTGATCGTCGCAGCCCGAGTGCTCCTGCGAGAGCTGAGGGGTGCCGATTAGCACCGATGGCTGCCGGCGGGCTGGGCCACCTTCAGCCTTGGATCCGCTCCACCTCGAAGTAGTCGGGAGGAGGCTCGTAGACGTAGATCTCCTCCTGCCTGATCCTCAGCATGTTCGCTAGCGCCCGGCTTCTCAACGCCACCCTCAGAATGTTGTAGGCGCTCCTCTGCAGCTGGCCCAGGGTCAGCGTCCCGTTCCACAGGGCCTCCTTCACCTGCCCCACCACGAGGTTATAGGCGGTGTGGGGCGCCCAAGGTACGTACTCCGTGTAAGGCATCAGGGCGTCGTTCCCCGCCGCGTAGGCCTTGTAGTTGTAGCTGGCCGACCACCAGTCGGTCATCACGAGGCCGTCGAAGCCCCACTCCCCCCTCAACACCACCGTGCAGAGCTCGAAGTAGTTGCCGGTGTAGACCCCGTTGAGCTTGTTGTAGGAGGTCATCACGGCCCAGGGCCTGGCCGTCCTAACGGCGATCTCGAAGGCCTTGAGGTAGATCTCCCTGAGCGCTCTCTCCGAGACTATCGAGTCGGAGACGTACCTGTACGCCTCCTGGTCGTTGGCGACGAAGTGCTTCAGCGTCGCCCCCACCCCCTGGTTGCCCTGCAGGCCCTTTACGGCTGCGGCCGCCATTGTGCCCGCGAGGAGTGGGTCCTCCGAGTAGTACTCGGCGTTCCTGCCGCAGAGCGGGTTCCTGTGGAGGTTTAGGCCGGGAGCCAGCCAGAGGCTGATCCCAGCCCAGAGCAGCTCCCTCCCGATCTGCCGGCCCACCTCGTACTCGAGAGCCAAGTTCCACGTGGCCGCCCTACTCGACGCCCCTGGGAAGGCTGTCCCGTGTAGGTTGCCCGGTAGCCATAGCTTCGCTCCGTTCGGGCCGTCGGTCTGCCTGAGCTCGGGTATGCGGCGGGCGGCGAGGGAAGGCACCGCGCTACCGCGGAGGCCTATGGTCACGTCTATCAGCTCCTCCACGCTCATCTGCCCCACTAGCTCCTCGAGCGTGTAGGCGCCCTCAACGACGTGCCTCATGGTTATCGTCTCCCCCACGTCCGGCCTGCTGAGTTCGGGCGGGAAGTAGGGGGGAAGCGTGCCCACCCTCTCCCTGATCAGCCCTGGGTCCAGGGTGAGCGTGGGCGCTCCCTCGATTTCCGCGCGCTCGCCAGGGTAGCTCCACGGCTTAACGTCTGGCCCCCTGCGCAGTACTTCGACGCCCAGCTCCCTCGCTCTCCGGTGGAAGTAGTCCGAGCCCAGCTTGATCGAAGCCCTCTCAACGACGACCCTCCTGGGCAGGACGACCTTCGCGACGACCTGGGTGCTCCTCGACGAGTTCCCGACCCTGACCAGGTACACCCCCTCCTCGAGGATCCAAGCCCCCTCCTCCTCGTCGAAGGAGGCCGCGCTCGTCATATCGAAGGAGATCCTGAGTGTCTGGGACTCGCCGGGCTTGAGCAAGTCGGTCTTTGCGAAGGCCACCAGCCTCTGGTGCTCCTTCTCGAGCCTGCCAGCAGGTGGAGTAACGTAGACCTGGACGACCTCCTTCCCGTCGTACCCCCCAACGTTGGCGACCTTGACGGTTAAAGCGACCCTTGTTCCACGGAGCTCGACTCGCTCCACGTCTATCCTGAAGCTCGTGTAGGAGAGGCCGAACCCGAAGGGGAAGAGCGGGTCGACGTTGAAGGTGTCGAAGTACCGGTACCCGACGTAGATGCCCTCGCAGTAGACCACGTCCACCGACCCCCAGCACCTGGACGAGGGGTAGTCCTCCCAGCTCCTCGCCCAGGTGAAGGGCAGCTTACCCGATGGCGAGACCCTGCCCAGAAGCACGTTCGCCACCGCGTAACCACCCATTTCGCCCGGGTAGCCAACCCAGAGGATCGCATCGACGTCGTCCACGACCGGCGCTATGCCGAGAGCGTGGGGCGTGTTGAGGATCAGAACCACCCTCTCGAAGTACCTTGCGACAGTCTTTATGAGCTGCAGCTCGTCATCCTCCAGCTCGTAGCCCCTGAAGTAGTAAGAGCCCGACAGCTGCTCAGTGTAGTACTGGAACCACCACCCGGCGCTGAACCACCCGCCCCTCCTGGGCAGGTCGAAGTCCTCGCTGGTGTAGCGGCTCAGCACGATTAGGGCCACATCGTTCCTCTCGGCGAACCTCCTCACTTCATCCTCCGTGAAGGGCATCTCGTTCGTCCTAGCCGGCAGACTGGTAGCGCTGTAAGCCCTTGAAACCTCCTCGTCCACCGCGAGGCCGTACTCGAGGAGAGCTTCGAGAAGGGTCACCACCCTCCGCGAATCCAGCGGGACAAAGGACGACCCTCCCTCGTGGTACCACAACGTGACGTTCTGCCCAGTCCCGAAGACCGCGATCCTCGCTTTGGGGTTCAACGGCAGGACCCCATCGTTCTTGAGGAGGACCACGCCCTCCTCCGCCACCCTTCTGGCGAGCTCCCTACCCTCGACGAGCAGGCTCGGCAGCTCCAAGCGCTCCTGTTGAGGGGGTCGATGCTCCACGCCTCGAGGGGCGACGCGAAGCAGAACGATGAAGAGCAGCGCTACAACGCCCAGAGCCGCGATGAGCGCCTTCTTGCTCATGGGTGGAGTCGCCGAAAACTCGTAGAAATTCCTTCTGCAAAGCGGTGGGCTCCGCGATCGCGCCGATTCGCTTTTAAGCCGCCGGTGGATGGAGAGTTGCGGGATGATCGGCCGATGGCAGACTGAAAGGTGATTGAGAGGGTAAGCTGCTTGACCGCGCGCAGATGATGAGTGAACTCCCCGCGTGAACTGTGATCGTGTTTCTGGTCGCTGATGCCGCTCGTTCAGCAACCTTGAAATAAGCAGGTTTCCCGCTAGTGCGGCTTCGGGTGCCAGACGATGCAGTACCGCTACGCTCTGCTGGCATCAGCGCTACTCGCGCTGGCATTAACGCTGCTCGTTCTGCTCCGATCCCCCAGTGAGAGCGAGCGGCCGGCGCCTCTAGACGTTAAGGCGGTAGCGGGGGTTAGAAGCCTCACCGTCGAATTGAACGCCAGTGGGAGGGTCAGGATCGCAGTCCGGCCCCTCGATCCTCCGTCGGGCTACCCTAAGCCGCCCAGCGAGGGGGAGAGGGTGGTTGAGCTGGAGTGCGGTGGCCGTTGTACAGCAATCGTGGAGGTGGCGGGAGGTAGGGGTTACAGCGTGACGGTGGAAGCAGGCGAGGGGAGGGCTACGATCACTGTCCCTTACGTGAGGGAGTTTGAGGATCTAGCCTCAAGGCTGTGGGAGAGGGGAGTCGTGGTTAGCGCCGCTTACATGCCTTGGAGGATGGGGGAGGTCTTGGGATCAGACTGGCGCGGTGATCAGCCGCTGCTCGGCCTCTACGATGCATCCGACGATTACGCGCAGTGGCGCCACATCGACTTGGCCAGGGGGTACGGCGTGCACGTGTTCTGGGTCGACTGGACGATGTACGCCAGCACTGAAGCCGGCGAGAGAATCTTCCAGGTCACGAGGGGGCTGCTGGAGAAGGGGATGGTCGTGGGAATCATGATTGGCCCGCAGGTGAACATGCGCTGGGGGAGCGGCTACCCCTCCATCGACCTCGGCGACCAGCTGAACGCAAGGATCCTTCTCGACCTCGTGCGAAGAGCCCTACCGCTGATGAAGCACCCTAACTACTACAGGGTTGAAGGTCGCCCCGCGCTCCTAGTTTGGAACGAGGCCGCCTTCTACAACAGGCGGGACGCCTACAGGGCGCTCAGGGAGCTTGTCAAGGGGGAGCTGGGCGTGGAGCCCTACCTCATCGCGGATGCTCTTCCGAGAATCCAGCGGGGTGAGAAGCTCGTTCCCGGGACGCCGGGGGGTCGTTGGTACATCGACAACCTGCTCCTCCGCGGAGACGGGGCGGACGCGTACGTGGACGCCTACACGTCGTGGATCGGCTTCTACTCCGTGCAGGGACAGCGCGCTCTCTCGCCAAGCGAGCTGGCGGAGTACCAGAGCCTCTACAGGGAGCACCTCCACTCCTGGTGGAGCTTCTCGAAGGCTCGGGGGAAGTGTCTGATCCCCACCGTTAGCCCGGGCTTCGACAGGACTCACGATGCGGGCTTCGGTCAGCCGTGGCCCATCCCGCGCGACCCTACGCGCTTCGCCTCGATGCTCGAGGCTGCCCTGCAGGTCGCGGCTGAATGCGGTGAGGTTCGCATTGACACGTGGAACGACTTCTTCGAAGGGTCGTACATCGAGCCCTCGGTGAGAGAGGGCTTCCTCTTCCTCGAAGCGCTCGCCTCAGCTTTGTCGCGAGCCTGTAGTAGTTTAGGCGAGTGAACAAGGCAAAGCATTTTAGCCCTTAGGCACCTTCTACCCGCTATGCGGAGCAGCCTGATCACTGTACCCCTCATCGCCCTCGTAGCCGCGCTCGCTGCTGCTCAGACGCTCACCCCCCTCACCTTGAACGTTAATAGGGAGCTGAAGATCATCGCGAGCTACCCGCTCGAGGTCAAGTATAGCAGCAGAGTCAGGATGGTTTTTGACGTCACTTCAACTGCCAACCTGACGGTGCGGGAGCTTAGGGTGAGGATCACCCTTGTCCACGAAGGGGGCGCTGCCACGCTCTACGACGCTCTGCTCATCAAAGACAAGTACATGCCGCCCGGCCACCAGGTCCAGCAAGCAATCGAGTTCCAAGCTTCAATACCCGCACCGAGGCCGCCGGTGGACCCCTTCCTCGAGATGCTCATAATCGTCAACTACACGGTCGACGGCACCCCCCGGTTCTTCGAGCACAAGGCCTCCATCTCGATCGTGACCCGCATGACGTACAGCGAGCTGACAGCCGCGCTGGCTGAAGCCCAGCAGAAGGCCCAGCTGGCCGATAAGCTCGCTCAGCAGGTCCGCGAGTTGGAGTTGAAGCTCGCCAACGCGTCGGGGGTCTGCGCTGTTCTGAGCGAGCAGGTGAAGAAGCTGAGCGCGGAGAACAACGCTTTGAAGCTGCAGCTCGGAGCGCTGCAAGCCGCGAACGCCAGCTTGAGCGCCAGAGTCGCTCAGCTAACCGCCGAGAACGCGGCCTTGAGGAACGAGCTCCTCGCCGTCAGGGAGGAGAAGGGGGGTCTCTCGTCGAGGCTCGTCAACATCGAAAGCAGCTACAACGCACTCTTAGCTGAGGTCGGCAGGATAAAGCAGGAGAACGAGCGCCTCCTCTCCGAGGTAACGAGCTTGAAGCTGGCTCTAGCTGTTGCCGTGACCATTGCCCTGGCGCTAGCGGTGCTGCTCGCGACGAAAGTGAGGATCGGGAGGAGAACGCCTCTACCCCCTCCGCCACCGCCTCCCCCACCGCCGCCCCCAGCGCAGGGGATCGAGCTCATCGACTAGCTGGGCAGCAAATCGCGGGGAATAGAGGTGGGTACTCCGCACTCTCTGAGCTTAGACGTTCCACCATCGGGCTTCCCTGACCTCGACTTCGCCTCCGAGCCAGTAGACGTACTTGAAACCGCGCCAGTTCAACGCTGCAGCGCCGATCTCCCTCTTTGATGCTACGACTACTCCCAGCCTGTAGGCCTCCTCGTCGAGCCGCGCGACCTCCGCGGCAGCCTCGATGACTGCCTCGGCCGCCTCCTGTGGCGTGTAGCCCTTGGATAGGAGGAAAACGGCCCGGAAGGCCGCGCTGGTGCGCAAGGCAACTTCACCTACTCCGGTCAGTACCGCAGCCCCCCAACGGCTGTCGGCGTAGAAGCCCGCGCCAACGACGGCTGAGTCCGCCACCCGGCCAGGGAACTTGAAGGCTATCCCGCTCGTTGAAGTGCCGGCCGCTACGCTCCCCTTGGCGTCCACGGCGATGACGCCTATCGTGTCGTGGTAGACTTGGGCGGCGGCCTTGAACAGCTTCGAGTAGTAGGCTGCGAGATCCCCGGCGCCCCGCGCAACCCTCTCCTCCAGCTTCTCCCTCTCGGCCAGCAGCTCGGGGGCCGCTTTCGAGCTGGGGACGGTTTCGAGCTTCAATGCCTCTGCGAGCCTCGTCGTAGACTCGCCAACGATGAGGATGTGCGGTAGAAGGTCGAGGCACTTCCTCGCCAGGCTAATCGGGTTGCGAACCCGCTTCACCGCCGCGACGCCGCAAGCCCTCAGGGAGTCCCCGTCCATGATGCCGGCGTCCAGCTCCACATCCCCCGCATAGTTGGGGTAGCCGCCGAGCCCCACGGTGCGATTCGCCGGGTCCAGCTCAACCGTTTTGATGCCCTCCTCCACGGCATCTAGGGCTGATCCTCCCTCGAGCAGCTTTCGGCGCGCGGCTTCGACCGCTTTAACGCCAAAGTCGTGGTAGGAAGCTACGAGCACGCGTGCCCCCCACCCTTATCCTTATTTCGCTCTCGTTTACCACAATGCTTAAATAACTAAGTTAGCTTAGAAACTTGATGCACGAGCACGAGTGGGAGCACAAGCACGAGTGGGAGCACAAGCACTTCCGCGGACCACCGCCCTTCATACCCCCAGGCTTAGGGCCGCCCGGCTTCTGGCCGCCGCCGGGGCTCCACGTCAGGGGTCTGCTGCACCTGGCCATACTCAAGATCTTGAAGGAGCAACCCCTGCACGGCAGCGAGATACAGCGGCTCCTGAAGGAGCGGTACGGCCTCGAGGTTTCGGGGCCCGCTGTCTACGGGGCTTTGAAGAAGCTCGAAGCCTTCGGCCTCGTCGTGGCCACTTGGGACACAACGGGGCCAGGCCCCGCTCGGAGGATCCACAGGATCACCGAGGAGGGCGCCGCGTACCTCGATACAGCCGCCGAGAAGCTGAGGAAGCTGAAGGACTTCATCGATAAGCTAACATCTTAAATAATCCAGCCCCGCATCCCCGTCCCGTGAGCGAGATCCGCCTCTCGAACCTTACGTGGAGGGAGGCTGAATCCTATTTCTCGCGCAGCGACGTAGCGATCCTCCCCGTCGGTTCGACGGAGCAGCACGGCCCCCAGAACCCTCTCGGAACCGACCATCTGATCGCCTACGCCCTGGCGCTCGAGGCTGGCAAGCGGACTGGCACACTCGTCCTACCCCCGATCCCCTTCGGGGTGAGCGTACACCACTCCCGCTTCCCCGGGACTGTATGGGTTAGGGAGGAGGTTTTCAAGGAGTACGTGCGCGACGTGATCGCCTCGCTCGCGAGCCACGGCGTCAGGAAGGTCGTTGTGGTGAACGGCCACGGCGGCAACCTGCACGCCCTCTTGTCCCTGGCTAGGGAGCTGAGGGAGAAAGGCGTTCTCGTTGTCGTGTACCAGTGGTGGACGCTGCCCGAGCTGGAGAAGTACTTCCCGAGGGAGGAGCTGGGGCACGCCGCGGCAGTGGAAACGTCGTTGAACCTGTACCTGCACGGGGAAGCCGTGAAGATGGAGGCGGCCGTCGATGAGGAACCGAAGAAGCTGCCGACAGACGACGTCGCCTACTTCCCCGAGTACACGCACGATCGAACGGGCAGCGGCGTCTTCGGAGTTGCTAGAACCGCGACGAGAGAAAAGGGGGAAAAGGTTTTCAATATCGCGGTTGGAGCCCTCGTCAAGCTGATCGAGAGCCTCAAGTAGAGCAGACGCTCCCGTCGACCACTGCTTCGACGCTCTTCCCCTCAACCCCCTCCAGGAGGATGGTAGCATCGCGTCGCTCGCCGGGTGCCAGCTCCACTGGGTAGACGCAAGCGCACCTTCCGTCGACGCGCACAGCGATCCTAGCCACGTCAGTCACGTCGCCCGCGTTAGCTACGCGCGCTCTAACGGCGAGCGCGCCGTCACAGCGCTTCACTTCAAAGCTCTCGAGCACGAACTTCGCCTCATGCTTCCCCGCGATTTTGAACGACCCTGTCAGCCTGATGTCCTCCGACGAGGACCCGACCATCACCACGAACTCTCCCGGCTCAACAACCCTCCGCACCCCCTCGTCGTAAATCGCTAGGTCGTCGGGCGTGAGCGTGAACCGGACCTCCGCCTCTTCACCCGGCTTCAGCGTTACCCGCTTGAACCCCCTCAGCAGCTTGAGGGGGCTCGCAACGCTCGAAACAGGGTCCCTCACGTACAGCTGGACGACTTCGTCCCCCTCCCTGTCGCCAACGTTCTTGACTTTAACCGAGATCTCAACCCGCTTCTCGTCCTCGCTCACGCGTATGCTCAGGCTGCTGTACTCGAACTTGGTGTAGCTGAGGCCGTGTCCGAAGGGGAACAGCGGTGCACCGGTCGTGTCGACGTAGTCGTAGACCCTGCCCGACGGCTTCGGGTTGTAGTAGAGGGGTAGCTGGCCCTCATTGTGGGGCCAGGTGAAAGGCAGCCTACCGCCGGGGTTGTAGTCGCCGAAGAGCACGTCTGCGATAGCGCGCCCCCCTTCCTGCCCCGGGTACCAAGCTAAGACGACAGCAGGAACCTTGTACAACCACTCGCCAACCACCGCGCTGCCTGCTACAAGAACCACCACAACCCTAGGATTCACTTCTAACAAGCGTTCGAGCAGCTGCTCCCAAGATCTCGTGAGCCTGAGGATTGCTCTATCCCTCTCCTCGCCCTCCACGATGTCTACGAAGGTAACGACAGCGTCGGCGTCCTTCGCCGCTTCCAAGGCTTTACTGATTTCTTCGGAGTTGACGAGGTCCCAGCCGAGCCTTACAGCTGCGTAGCCGCTGGTTCTTGAGAACTCGATGGAGAAGTCGTGCTCTCCGCTTAAATCGACTTCAACAGTCTTGTACGTGCTGACCCCCGTCGCGTCCACCTCAGCTAATACTTTCGAGTCTAGGATTAGCCTAGCCCTACCGCCAGAAACACCCAGGCAGAGCGCATACTTTCCAGGCTTTGGAGGTAGCAGTCGGCCCGTGAAGCGCACGGAGTAGGTATCGGTTTCAACGCCGCCGTGCGGCCTGCGGTAGCCCCACTCGAACCTGAAGCCGCCCCAGTACATACCCACGTAGTCGGCAACCGGTACCCCTTCGAAGTTGGGGTTGTTGAAGATCTGAATCCTCACCCCCCAGCCCTGCATCCCCTTCGGTGGTGCTACGAAGCGCGCGATGAAGCCCACATCGATGGGTATCGCTTCGATGTACTCGAGCCGCGCCGCGGACCCTTCTAGCTTCTCGGCTATGGCTTGGAGCGGCGTCGTTACGGCTTTAGGCGTTCCGCTGTAGCCGCCCAGCTTCAGGTTTTTGGCGGCTCCTCCCACGATGAGGAGCTTCCTGATCCTGCCTTTATCGATCGGCAGCACACCCTCGTTCTTGAGGAGGACGATAGCCTTCCTCGCGGCCTCGAGGGCGAGCCGCCTATGCTCCTCGCAGCCGACAACCCTCTCCGCCTCCTCGGGATCGACGAAGGGCTCGTCAAACAGGCCGATCAAAAACTTCGCCCTCAAAACCCTCCGCACCGCTTCATCCACAACCTCCATCGGGATGAGACCCTCCTTCACAGCCTTCTCCAGAGCGTCGCCGTAAACGTCCACTCGGGGTAGCTCAACCTCGAGGCCCGCCTCCAGCGCCAGCTTCGCGGCGAGCTCCCTCGAATCCGTGACGCGGTGGTGCGTGATTATCCCAGTGACTGAGCCGTAGTCGGAGACGACGAAGCCCTCGAACCCCCACTCCTTCCGTAGAACGTCGGTCAGCAGCCACCTGTTGCAGGAGCAGGGGACACCGTCGAGGGAGTTGTAGGCCGCCATCACGGACAGGGCTCCCGCCTTTACGCAGGCTCTGAACGGGGGTAGGAACACCTCCCGCAGGATCCTCTCGGAGAAGTGGGCTTCGTGGCTGTCCCTTCCGCCGTCAGCCTCGAAGTTCGCGACGAAGTGCTTCGGCGTCGCGATAACGCCCTCCTCTCGCAGGGCCCTGCAGTAGGCAGCCCCCATGACGGAGGCGAGGTATGGGTCTTCGCCGTACGTCTCCTCCGTCCTACCGGCTCTCACGTCGCGGGCTAGGTTGACCACGGGGGCGAGGCACTGGCGGATCCCCCTAGCTCTCGCCTCCCTCGCGATCGCCTTCGCAACCCTGTAGACGAGCTCGGGGTCCCACGTAGCGGCCAGCGCGATCGCCTGGGGGAACTGGGTGGAGTGCATCGCCATGCAGCCGTGCAAGCACTCGTCGTGGATGATGGCGGGGATCCCCAGCCTCGTCCCCTCGATCAGCTTGCGCTGAACCTCGTTGGCGAGCTGAGCCCCCTCCCTCGGCGGCAGGCCCCTCAGGATGATGGAGAGATTGCCGTAGGGGCCGAACTCGAAGCCCGACCTCAGCTGCTCCAGCTTCTCCTCGAGAGTCATCCTGCTCAACAGGTCCTCGACGCGCTCCTCTACCGGCCTGGTGGGGTCCTCGTAGGGGTCCATCACACCGTTCTTGTTGAAGTCGATCCAACCGTCGCGGTAGATGCCGACAGACTCCGCTCCCGGAGGCAGGTAGCGCCGGGGCACGCGCAACTCTGCGGGAAGCATCGTAAAATGTGTAACGCCGCTAAGGGGTTCGGGGCTCCAGCGGTCTAGGAGAAACGGTCCTGTATGTGGCGCGGTCAGCTAAAGCAACCTCACCCAGTACTTCTCCGCATCCCTTAGGATCACGCTCCTCCCCCTGAGCCTCTCGAACTCCTCAGGAGTGTAGAGCAGGAGCTCCACCGAGATCGTGTCGGGCAGCAGCCTCCTCACGAGAAGGTACCTCTCGCCCAAGTTCAGCCCCCGGAAGGCTGGGGAAACCACGATGAGGTCCACATCGCTGTCCCTGAGCCAATCGCCCCGCGCGTAGCTCCCAAACAGGTACACTTGAGCTGAGCCCAGCTGCTCCACCACCCTTTCCACGAAGCTCTTCAGGATCTCCTCGAGCTCGGGAGGAATGCCGGTGCTACCTGAGCCCAGCTGCCCTGCCGACGTACTCCACCACCTCCTCGGCTATCCTCAACAGCCTGCTGGCTAGCGCTCTATCGATGCTCTCCCACGGCCTCTCCAGCCCGGCGTTGGGGTACCTAGCCACAGTGTAGTAGGGTGACAGCTCCAGCACCCCCACCCTGAGGTCCTCCGGCAGCTCCACTCCGAGCGCCGATAGCAGGCGCGACAAATCGTGGGTTTTGGGCGGCGGCTCCCTCCTGAGAACCATGATGGCCGACTTCAGCGCCTTCTCGACTGCCTGGTGGGCTGCGAAAACCGCCCAGTTGTACCTCCCCTCCCTAAAAGCGGATTTCGCTTCTTCCAGATCCACGAGCGAACCATCGTACCAGGCTTTAGCCTCCTCTCTCACAGTCGATAAAAGCGTCAGCCAGTTCTTAACCCTTTGTCAAGCGCTTCGCATCCGCATCGGCCCCCTTAGGCCCGTCTGAGCGCGCGAGAAAACGCTTTAATCGAGAAGAGGTTTAAGGTGGAGAGAGCGTGAGCGGAGAGAGCGGGCGGCGGGAGGCGTTGATCTTCCGAGTTAAGGCCCCCCTCAGCGAGTACGAGTTGAAGGAGTACGTGCTCTCCCTCCTCCACCAGAGGCCGGCTGGGATCTTCTGGACCATACCCCTCGATAGGGCTCGGATCAAGGGGAGCTACCGGATCATCGACACCTACGAGACCCGTCGCGAGCTTGTGGCGCTGGTCGCCGTCGATAGGCTCGAGGAGCTCGAGTGGAGGAGCAGGAGCGGGCTCACCAGGTTCGTCTGGAGGCGCAGCGGGGGGAGAGGCGTGCTCGAGGGGGAGCTCAGCGAGAGGGCGCTGGCGAAGCTGATCATGATAGTTGGCGTGAACCGAGTCCAAGCCCGGCTGGTGAGATCCGAGCAACGCCCGCCGAAGCGCTAGGCGGCCGCTAAGATGCTGTGGAGGGGGCCGCTCGCATATATAGCGTCCATAGGTCTACTGCCGCGATGACGGGGCCCGGCGAGGGTAAGATCGCTCTCAAGGCCAAAGTGTACTTGGGTTCGAGGAGGGTGGACTGCGACGTCTACCTGCACGTCAAGGGGTACTCGCTCGCCAGGGTCACGCACCTCGATGTGGAAAGCGACGTTCTGAACGAGGCTATCCCGCCTCGCGCTTCGATGTACGCGACCGCCTACACTCAAGCTGGCGCTCTCCGCGTGAGGTTCCGGGAGCCGCTGGAGTTCGGCTTCGGCCCCGTGAGGGAGATCGCCGTCGAGTGCCCCGAGCTCGCCCAAGCCCTGGGACCTGTTCGGGACGTGGTGTACGTCGGGGGGAAGGAGGGCGGGATCTTCATTGGCTTCCGGCGCGAGCAGATCCGGAAGCTCGAGGAGCTGGCCATGCGATTGGGGGTACCCCCGCGAAAGCGACTTTTACCTGAGGGTGAAAGCTGAGGGCGTGAGCGTAGCCCTCGTCTTCGACTGCGGCTCAACGAACCTCAGGGTGGCAGCGGTCAGCGAGAGCGGGGAGATCGTTGCTCAGGCGAGCGAGCCGAACGGGCCCGTCCCCCAGCCGGGGCGCGCGGACTGGCTCATCTGGGACGTTGACGCGATCTGGTTGAAGCTGTGCAAGCTTTCACGCAGGGTCGTCGAGCAGCTCGAAGGTGTGCGCATAGCTGCGGTGTCCGTGACGACGTGGGGGGCGGACGGGGCGCTCGTAGAGAGGGATGGGAGCCTCGCCTACCCTGCGATCTCGTGGCAGTGCAACAGGACGCGGGAGGTGGTGCCGCTTCTGCTCGAGCTGGTGAGCCCGAGGGAGATCTTCAGGGTGACGGGCTACCAGGTGATCCACTTCAACACGCTGTTCAAGTGGCTCTGGATCAGGCGGAACGAGCCGGAAGCCTTCGAGCGCGCTCACACCTGGCTGATGATGCCGGGCCTCATCGCCCACAGGCTCTGCGGCGAGTTCCACGTAGATCCGACCAGCGCCTCGACGGCCATGGCGATGGACCTGGCCAAGAGGGATTGGAGCAGCGAGATGCTCTCGCTCGTCGGGCTCGACCCCGGCTTCTTCCCCGAGTGGGTTGAGCCGGGGGAGGTCATCGGCCACGTGACCGGCGAGGCCTCGAAGGCCGCTGGCATACCCGAGGGGGTCCCCGTGGTCGCGGCCGGGCATGACACGCAGTTCGCGATCTTCGCGGCCGGCGCGAGCGCTGACGAAGCCGTGCTCTCGAGCGGGACGTGGGAGATCCTGGCTCTTCGCATGGACCGCTTCGACCCGAACGATGAGGCGCTCGAGCTGGGCGTCCTGATCGAAGCGGACGTCGAGAGGGGCAAGTGGAACCCGCAGCTCCTCATGATCGCTTCCGCGGTGCTCGAGTGGCTGAAGCGCCTAGCCTACCCGGAGCTCGGGCCGGGGGAGTACGCGAGGATGGTGGAGGAGGCGTCCTCCGTGGCGCCGGGGTCCGGGGGTCTCCTGTTTATCCCCAGCTTCGTCCCCGACTCGGGCCCCCTGGCGAAGTACGGGGTGGCGGGAGCCATCGTCGGCCTGAGGCTGGGGAGTAGCCGGGGGCAGCTGTACCGCGCGGCTCTCGAGGGCCTCTCGCTGCAGCTCCGCTTGGCGCTCGAGTCGCTGGAGCGCGCTTACGGCTTCAGGGCGAAGGGGGTCAGGGTCGTGGGGGGCGGCTCGAAGAACGAACTGTGGAACCAGATCAGAGCCGACGTGCTGGGCAAACCCGTCACCGTGCCGCGGCAGAGCGAAGCCACAGTGCTGGGCGCGGCGATAGCGGCCTTCAAGGGCGCCGGCGTCTACAGCAGCATGGAGGAGGGGTTGAGGAGGACTGCCTTCGGCTTGAGGAGCTACGAGCCCTCGCGAAGGGCAGAGTACGATGCGCTCTACCGCAGGTTCACCGTGCTGCTCGAAGCCCTCTCGCGGGCCGGCGTCTAAACCCCGAGCGGTGTTTCGCCGCTCAAGGCGGTTTCGCCGATGTTTCAGCGCTCGAGCGCTGACGCCGCTAGCGCCCACAGCTCGATGAGCTTGTAGGCTTCCAGGATGTTCCTCGCCGTGTACTCGACGGTGAGGGGGCTTGACCGCCTCGCCCCGGGCACGAGGCAGGCTACCTCGGCGTACGCCGTCGAGTTGAAGGTGGCCTTCAGCTCCACCGGCTCCGCCGCGCGCAGGGGCTTCGCCTCTCCCGATTTGAACCTCCTCACAGCTTCCACCGCGCCCTCCCGCAGCCTACGCTTAACTCGCTCGAGGCTGAAGCTCCTCGCCGAGAACCTCCCCAAGCTCCTCTTCAGCGGGACGCGGACGGCCCAAGGCGCTAGCTTCGCCACGTCCTCCTCCAGCAGCCTCTCGTCCCCCGCCACGAGCACGACGGGCTTCCCGTAGAAGCCGGCGACGTACGCGTTGAGGAGGAACTCGCTGGCTTCAACGCCGTTTACGAGGATCGACCTGTAGACCCGGCCACTGTAAGTGTGGTCGAACGCTGCCCTCTCCGTCCCGAACTTCGCGTGGTAGCCCACGAAAACCGCAACATCTGCTTCCTCGACGCAGGCCACCATGCTCGCTGGTCGTGGGAAGCCCCTGATCACCTCCACGTACTCGGGCAGCTTCTCAACGTCCAGGTTCACCATTTCGCCGTGGCTGTCCGCGACCATCACCTCCCCGAACCCCAAGTCGTAGAGCGCCTCGGCAAGGGTTGAGACGACCGACGTTGCAATCCTCCTAGCCTCGTCGAAGAGGGGCCTACCCGGCGACAAGTGGTCCCTGGATACGATAAAGGGCATGCCCTCCATGTCGACCGAAACGTAGGCCTTCATCGCTTTCGCTCCGCGCCAAGGGTATAAATTCGCTCACCCATGGAGGAGGTCCGGTGATGAGAGAGGCCGTGGCTAGCCGTGGCCGAACTTCAGCGGACTGATCGGGCAAGCCATATATACGCGGCTCATGCGTAGCCTGCATGGCGGGAAGCGTCTTAATCGCGTACTACTCGTGGTCCGGTAACACGCGCAGGCTCGCAGAGGCGATTTACAGGCTCACTGGCGGAACCCTATTTGAGATCGTTCCGGCCACGCCGTACCCCGCGGACTACGACGAGACGGTTAGGCAGGCTAGAGAGGAGATACGGCGCGGCTACAAGCCCCAGCTCAAGTCCAGGCTGGAGACGATCGAACCCTTCAAGGTCGTCTTCGTCGGGTCGCCCAACTGGTGGGGGACGATCGCGCCGCCCGTCGCCAGCTTCCTGAGCATGTACGACTTCTCCGGCAAAGTGGTTGCGCCCTTCTTCAGCCACGGCGGCGGCGGGTTGCAGCGGATGCTCACAGCCGTCAAGCAGCTCTGCCCCAGGTCCACCGTGCTCGACCCGCTGGTCGTCTACGAGGGGGACGTGGATCGCGCCGAGGAGCTGGTCGGCGCTTGGCTGAAGAGGCTGGGCATCGAGAGGTACCTCGGCCCCTGATGCCCCGGTTGAGGGCCTGGAAGGGCTACAGCCTGGACCTCACCCTGAAACCCTCTTTCGTTCGAGCCCTCTTCGAGAGGCGCGGCTCAGCCTACGTCAAGCTGGCGGGGCGGAGCCGGGGGGCCATCGTCTACCAGGAGGGTGAGTGGGTGGTGGGCGAGGGCTGCAGCGCGGAGGAGCTGCTGCACTGGAGCGGGCTCTGGCTCGATAGGCTCGCCGTGGAGGAGCGGGCCCCCCTGCTGGCTGCTGCCCACAGGGGCCTGGGGCTCTCAGTCGACCCCTACGACCGCCACCTGATCTTCGTCGCGGTTTTCCTGAGC
>JAVYWK010000027.1:0-24583 GCA_038727095.1 Thermofilaceae archaeon
CGGTCAGCTCCGCGATCTTTTGAGCGAACTCCTCTAGCTCCTTCAGGGTGGGCATCGCCGTGATCGGGAGCCTCTTCTGGCTCTCACCGACCCACGTGTAGCCCTTCAACTCGACGAAGCGGGGTTGCGAACGCTCAATCAGCTTCGCGTAGCCCTCCGGCTCAACCATGTTCAACCCCCTGACCATGGTGAGCCGCATGATCGTCCTGCAGGCGAACTTGGGGAGGAGGTCCAGGCTCTCCAGCACCAGCTCCCACGCTCTAGGCGTCAGCGGTTTCGCGGCCTTCGCGAAGACCTCCGGGTTCGGGCCGTAGACGCTGAGGTACAGGTTGGTTGGCTCAGCACCCCTCCTGAGGAGCTCATCGAGCCTCGAGGGGAGGGAGCCGTTAGTGACGAGGAAAGCGGTCATGCCTCGCGCTTTCACCTCCTTAATCAGCTCCGCCAGCTTGGGGTAGAGGAGCGGTTCACCGTCCAGGCTGATCGCCATGTGCCTCGGGAACATCGCCTCGAGGAACCGCTCCATCGTAGTCTGCGGGTTGCCCTTGTAGCCGGCGAGCAGCTTTCTCTGGGCGTGGATCGCCCCCTCAACGATGTCGGCCGGTTCATCCCACTCCCACCCGGCCGGTATCTCGAACCTCCCCTCCAAGTGCGGCCTCCAGCAGAAGACGCACGCGAAGTTGCAGAAGTTGAGGACGGGCGTCATCTGGACGCACCTGTGGCTGCTCACACCGTACCAGCGCTTGTAACACACGTACCCACCTTTCAGCGCGCTCTTCGTCCACCTGCACACCTCCACGGCAGAGTGCCTACCCACGAGTACGTACCCAGCTCTCAAGTACCTCTTCACCGCCTGCACACTAAGCCTCTCTTCCTTCGACACTCGAACCCGTTCAAAGACAGCGCCTCTGCTTAAATCCTCTTCGATGCGTGCGGCAAGTTTAAGAGTGAAATCCTTCCAAGTTGCGTGACAGTTATGCTAAAAATAACCGGGAAAGTATTTTCGGGCATCTACGAGGTTGTAAACGGCGTTTACCGGTTCAAGGCTTACGCTGCGGGAGAATGGGTTGAGGGCAAGGAGTATACACGAGTGAAAACCCCTATCAACTCGACAATCATCGCGGAGGTCCCGAAACTCTCCTGGGAGCAGATCGATAGGGCCCTCAGTAGAATGCGTCAAATGGGTAAGTGGCAGATCAGGGATATGCCCGGTTGGAGGAGGCTCGAGCTCCTCGAGAAGCTCGCCGACTTGATGGAGCGCTACCGGGAGGATCTAGAGTGGGCTCTCATCGTGAACAGCGGGAAGACGAGGGGCCAGGCAGCGGGGGAAGTGGACGCCAGCATCGATAGGTTGAGGAGGGCTGATCTCGACGCGAGGAAGATCTTCGGCGAGTACGCGCCGGGCGACTGGGATCCCACGACTGTGGAAACGGAAGCGGTTGTTAGGAGGGAGCCCTACGGCATCGTGCTCGCCATCGTACCCTTCAACTACCCGCTCTTCGACACGGTGTCGAAGTTCACTTACAGCGTGATAGCTGGCAACGCGGTGGTCGTGAAGCCCCCATCAGCCGACCCCGTGCCGGTCATCCTCTTCGCTAAGCTCGTTGAAGAAGCCGGGTTCCCCCGCGAATCCTTCGCTGTGCTCACCGTGCCGGGCGCGGAGAGCGATAAGCTGGTATCGGACGAGCGGATCGACGTCATCAGTCTCACCGGCAGCAGCGCGACAGGTAAAAGAGTGCTGGCCGTAGCGGGGATCAAGCAGTACATCATGGAGCTCGGAGGCGGCGATCCAGCCATCGTGCTCGCGGACGCCGACCTCGACTACGCTGCTGACAGGGTGGCGGCGGGGATCCACAGCTACGCCGGCCAGAGGTGCGACGCAATAAAACTCGTCCTCGTGGAGAGGCCGGTGTATGAGGAGTTCACCAGGAGGCTTGTGGAAAAGCTCTCCAAGGTGACGGTCGGCGACCCCAGGGACCCCGAGACGGTCATGGGCCCGCTCATCGAAGCGAGCGCGGCTGACGAGATGATGGCGGCCGTTGAGGACGCTGTGAGCAAGGGAGGCCGGATCCTCCACGGGGGTAGGAGGTTGGGTCCAACCCTTGTGGAACCGACGCTGATCGAGGTGAAGGACAAGGCGGCTCTAAGGCAGATGGCGCTCTACAGGGAGGAAGTCTTCGCCCCAGTAGCCCTCATCACGGACTTCGAGAGCGAAGATGAAGCGATCGAGCTCGCCAACGGCAGGAGGTACGGGCTCGACGTCGCGATCTTCGGCTGGGACATGGACAGGATCAGGAGGCTCATCAGGTTCCTCGAGTTCGGGGCAGTCTACGTGAACGACATGCCGAGGCACGGCGTAGGCTACTACCCCTTCGGAGGCCGCAAGGAATCGGGTATAGGGCGTGAGGGGATCGCCTACTCAGTAGAGTACGTCAGCGCCTACAAAACCATAGTCTACAACTTCAGGGGTAGAGGAGTCTGGAAGTACGGTAAGTGAGGAGAAAAAATAAAGAAAAATAAAAATATTTTTTCCTCTTTTTTTAGCCTCCGGGAGTTCCGTGCCAGGGGCTGTCCTTCCACACCTGCTCCCAGAACTCTTCGTCCGTGAGAACGCGGAACCTGGCAATCTTATCCTTTATGTCAGTCAACACCTTGTGGTGCTTCACCTCGTCCTCGTATATTGCCGCTAAAAGGAGCTGCATTCTAGCGTCTCGAGCCTCGTTCAACAGCTTCTTCGATTCCTCGATCATCTTGAGCTCGGTCTGTATGTGCCTATCTATCACGTTGGCTATCAGCTCGAGCTCCTCACCCGCGAGCCTCGGCTGCGAGGCTCCCGTGGCTATCTTTAGGAGGGCCTCGTAGATGCTCGCGTGCTTGTCGGAATCGCTGGCGACAGCCTCAATGATCGCTGAGAGGGGGGCTATCCTTTCAACCGATTTGGCCAGCTCGCGTAGCTCGTTGGCGTAGCTTTTCTCCGCCTCAGCGAGCCTCCTTAAAGTTCGAACAAGCTCCTCCATGTCCTACACCTGCTTGAGGATTGCAACCCCATGATCGTACCTTACCCTAACCGCTACCGTCTCCCACACTCTGAAGGTGTGGCTCCCATCCTCAGGACCCAGATACTCGACCTCAGTATCGGCCCCTACCACCAGGTCGATTGTCCTAGCCGTTGCTGAAGCCAGGATGGCCGTGTCATCCGGCACAGCAGGGGTTGCAACAACATCGGTCAGAGCCTTCAGCCTAGTCAGCTCCATCACCCCCGTTCTTTCGTGGACAGCTAGCAGCTTCGCGTAGCGGGTTGGGCTTACGAAGAGGACGAAGGGCGGGGTAGCGTTGCTCTCCAGGAGCTTCGCAACGGCTGCGGAAACCTCTTCGACAGCTGCACCCGGCTTCGACCAATCGCTCATAGCGAGCTTGTGCGCGCCCTTCAACTCTTCTAGCGTTTGCAGCACAAGGTGATCCTCACCGAGCCCAAGCTCAACGGCTGCCCTGAGAGCGTCCCCCAGCTCCAAGGGCTGCCTCGAGGCTCTAGCGTAATCGATGGCGCTCTGGGAAATACGGAACTTCTGCGAGATTTCAGCCAGCTTCAGGAGGGAGACGCCTTCACCGGGCTTTTCGACGGGGACGTAGAGGGGCCCCCTTCCTACCCTAGTCAGAGGGAGGTGCTTCCTAAACACTCTAACCGAGTCGGCTGCGGAGAGAACCTGGCTTCTAAGATACCTCCACTCCTCCTCGGATAGGGGCTCCTGGTTCGCCGGAGGATCCTGTACGGTAACGCCGGTGAGCTCAGCTACCTCCCGTGCACCAGCTTTCAGCTCTTCAACCTGCTCAGGATCCAGGGTCTTCAAGACCGCTAGAAACTCGCCGACGTGCGTCTTCTCCTCCCTCGCGATATCCTCGAAAACCCGCCTAACGTTCTCGTCGTCGATCGACCTGGCCAGCTGGAGGTAGAGGCTGATCGCGTCGAGCTCAGCGATGATCGATAGGCGGAGAGCATCAGCCAACTCCTCCTTCGAGAGTTTCCTCCCAACCGGTAGTTCGAGGGGGTGTTTCGAAAGCATATCCCGCTCACCCAAGTGATTGGTGTCGTGGTATTTAATGCTTGCTGTAAAAATTCGGAAAATGCATTTGATGTTCTCTAATCTATCTTCCAGGAGCTTAAGCTTCTCAACCTTTTGACAGCGTCAGGGATAACTCTAAGGGCGTACTCAACATCTTCGGGCTTGTGGTAGTGCGAGAGCTTGAATAGGATGCTGCCGTGAGCCTCCTCGTGCCTACGCCCAATCGCTAGTAGCACGTGGCTCGGCTCCAGCACCCTACTGCTGCACGCGCTGCCGCTTGAAACGTAGATGCCGCGCATGCTCAACTCGACGGTGAGAGCCTCGCCCTCGACGTAGAGGAAGCTGAGGTTCGCGTTGTTCGGCGCCCTCCTATCCCCCAGGGGCCCGTTCACGAGCACCTGCGGCGTCCTCTCCAGAACCCCGCTGATTAGCCTATCCCTCAAGCTCCTCACGTAGGAGATCCTTTCCTCGAAGCTGCTGAACGCGGTCTCAACAGCTCTCTTAAAGCCGGCGATCGCGGGGACGTTTTCAACGCCAGGCCACAGCTTCTCCGCGCTCAACTGGCCCCGAAGCGGTGGCTCCAGCTTCACCCCCTCCCTCACGTACAGCGCGCCTACGCCGCGGGGACCGTGAATCTTGTGTCCGCTCAGGGTGGCCATATCCACCCCCAACCCCTCAACGTTGAACGGGATCCAGCCGTAAGCGTCGGCCGCGTCCGTGTGGAAAACAGCTTCGGGGTTAGCGCTCTTCACCACGTCCACCAGCTCCTTGATGGGCTGAATCGTGCCAATCTCGTGGTTCACCGCTTGCACGCTCACGAGCACCGTATCTCTGTCGACGTACAGCTTCATCACCTCGGGATCCACGAAGCCCTCCTTATCGACGGGGACCTGTACCACCTTGTAGCCGAAAAGCTTCGCCGCGTGCTCAGCCGGGAAGATCACGCTCAAGTGCTCAACGGCTGAGACAATGACTTTACCCCTCTTCTCTCGGTTCGCCAGCAGGTAGCCGAGGATCGCGAGGTTGTTCGCCTCCGTCCCGCTGTGGGTGAAGGAGACTGCCTCCAAGTCCCTAACACCCAGGGTTTGGGCGATCAGCTCCTTAGCCTCGTAGACCACTTCCAGCGCTTCCCAACCCGGCTTGTGGGTGATCGAGGGGTGACCGTAGCCCCTCGCGTTGAAGTAGGGTAGCATCGCCTCTACGACCTCTGGCGGGACCCAGCCGCTGTTCTCCAAGTCGAAGTAAACCTCCCTCTCTGGCTGCCCGTGCTCCTTCAGCAGCTCCCGAACCTTCGCTGAGAGGCTCAATCTAACCACCTCTCCTCGCTACAAGTATGAGCATGCCGCCCTCCGCTTCGCGGAGCTCTGATAGGGTGTACCCGTGACTGGTGAGGATGAGCTTAACCACCTCGGCGGGCAGGTCGTTGGGGTCGAAGAGGAAGCCCAGTTCTCTCTCCCCGGCGTACCGCGAAAGGAGCGAGGGAAGCTTAACCGCCGGGTGATCAGTGCACCCAGCACCTCTCCTTAAGTCCAGCAAGATCATCGCTCATCACCCTCTAGATTCTTTATCGTCTTCTGGTACCGCTCCATCATTTCCTCCTCCTCGAGCGTTTGCTTCTCCTCAACCGTCAGTTGCTCGGGCAGCCAGCCGGGCTTCACACCTCTTCTCTCGTAGTAGGACCTAATCGCCCTCTTCAAGGCACCCACAGCCAGTATGCTGCAGTGGTACTTTATCGGGGGGAGCCCACCCAGCTCATCGGAGAGCTGCTTCCAGCTTATCGCCCAAGCCTCCCTCAAGCTCTTCCCCTTAACCATCTCAGTCAGGATGCTGGCCGCTGCGATGTTAGCGGCGCAACCGTAGCTCTCGAAGGTAGCCCTCTCGATAAAGTCCTCCCCACCCCTCTCCACAATCTTAAGGTACAGGCGGATCATGTCGCCGCACGCCGGGCTACCAGCGTGCTCGACAACCGTGGCATCTTCAAGCGGCCCAAGATTCCTCGGCTCCCTGAATATCTCCAGCACCTTTGGGCTGTAGGGGAGTGGGATACGAGTGCTCACGCAACCACCATGACTATGTCATAAGAGCGGTTATAAACTTAGCTCACCCCTCGGAGTTATAAAAAAGATGAGTTCTTCGGGGTCTAGAAGCCGGTGTATTTCTCCCGCGGAGCCCCGCAGATCGGGCATTTGTCTGGCGGTTGGTCTCCGACGTACGTGTGCCCGCATATGGTGCAGATCCAGACCTTGCCCTCTAGGGGCCAATCCTGACCCTTATCCACGTAGCTCTTCGCTTCACGGTATAGCTGGGCGTGGATCTTCTCAGCCTCCAGCGCCCACCGGAAGCTGCGCTCAGCCCTGCCCTCCCCCTGGAACCTGGCGAGCTCAACGTAGGCCGGGTACATTTCAGCCACCTCGTACTCCTCCCCTCGAATGGCCAGCTCCAGGTTCTTCGACGTGCTGCCCGGGCCCGCTGGAGTGCCGGCTACAGCCTTGAACTCACCGTTGTACTCGCTCAAGTTGTTGTAGTGGTTGCGAGCGTGAACGAACTCCGCGTACGCGATAGCCCTGAACAGCCTGGCGACGTTGGGGAACTTCTCCCTCTCCGCGACGTCCGCGAATACGAGATACCTCATGTGCGCCATTGATTCGCCCGAGAACGCGCTGAGGAGAGCATCAAGCGTCATCGGTCGTACGGGCATCAATAGACCCTTTACACCACTGGTATAAAAATCTCTTTATTCTATTATAAAAACATATCAAAAATAAATTTTACCAAATTATTAATGAATAAAAATTTTTGTATTGGAGTGGTAAATAAAGATGCACCAGGGTAAAGTTAATTTTTGCACTTAAAAATCAATGAAGACTTATGTAGAAAGCACTTATATCGCTGGTTCTCGAGCTTCATCCGATGTCGGGGGAGAAGCTGGTACTCTTCGTCTGCACCGAGAACCGGTTTAGGAGCCAGATCGCGGAGGCCTACTTCAACGCTCACGCCCCTCCAGGCTGGAGGGCCATTAGCGCTGGAACGCAGCCAGCCCCCTCGGTGCACCCCAACGCGGTTGAACTGATGCTCGAGGAAGGGATCGATATATCCACGAAGAAGCCGAAGCTCCTGACACCGGACCTTGAGGCTGCCGCTGAAATCGGGGTTGTCGTGTGCGGCGGGTCAGAGGGAGGTACCTGCCCAGTTGTTAAGGCGAAGTACGTTGAGCAGTGGGAGATTCCGGATCCGGCGCGCATGAGCCTCGAGGAGGCGAGGCGTTGGAGGGATGAGATCAAGCGGAGGGTTCTCGACCTGGTGGAAAGGATACAGAGGGGGGAGGTTCCCCCAAGGGGTAGAGCTCTAAGCTTAAGGTTCTGAAGGCTTACGTTAGCTTGAGCTGCTTAGTTTGAAGGAGCTTTGAAAGTAATTCTTATAATTGGGTTGATGTAAGCCACTTGACCGGCATGGCGAAGGTTAGAGTGGATAAGAGCCTGTGCATCGGTTGCGGCGCGTGCTGGGCTATCGCCCCGCAGATCTTCGAGGAGGACCCTGAGACCTTCAAGAGCAGGATCAGGGAGCCCTACAGGAAGAGCGACAGCGAGTCCGAGTCGATCGGAGAGATCCCCGCGGAGCTCACCAACGACGCGAAGACAGCCGCCGAGGGTTGCCCGACCGGCGCGATCACCATAGAGTAAAAGAAACCAAAAACGGATTTTGTTTTATCTTTCTAGATCGGTTATGTAAGCATCTACCTGCTGATCGATCACCCTCGTGGTTGCAGAACTTTCATAAGGGATTAACCGATGCTCCGCTGTGCTTTGCGCCTCCATTAGGGATCTAGCGGAACGCTATGGGCTTGTGGTCGTTGAGAAGCCGGGGCGCTTTCGAGAGGAAAGGAACTTCGAGTTGTGGTTGTCCGGGAGCCGTCTTCTCGTGGCGAAGTGCTTCAACGGTAGGCCTCCCTACTACGCGAGGTGGATCGAGGTTTTCGCCGTCAATAACCATATCGAGACGGGGGAGGGTACCTTCGTTTTCGCGGGCTCAGCCTTAGAGCGCGAGCTCCTGGAGGCCCTCGCGGGCGAGCTCAAGGGTGGGGAGCTCATGTACATCGAGTACGGCTACGATAAGGAGACGGAGCGCTTGCTGCGCCTCGGCCTCCCTCCTCACGTGACGAGGTTGGGCTTCCTCCTTCTTCGCAACGGCTTCACGGTTCTGAAGGACTTCTACATCCCCGAGGGCTTCATGGAGGGTGAAGCGAAGCTGCAGGGGGAGAAACCGGCCAGCGCGGACGATGAGCGGCGGCACCTGGCCAGGATCGTTGAGGAGGTAGAGCGCGCACTCCCCAGCTTGAAGCGTTGGGCCGGCGAACAGGAGTACAGGTCGTGGATGCTGAGAGCCCTGGAGAGGGCGGAAGCTATACTTCAGGGTCTTGAACCTAAACTTTCATTTACGCGAGGTTCAGGGAAACTGTGAGTAGGAATACTGTACACTCGTGAAGGAAGCTTTATAACACTGTCATTTTCCTCTTCCCTGTGGTTGAAGCTGTTGACCCGGTTTGCGGGATGAAGGTTTCTACGGAGAAAACCCCGCACAAGACCGTCTACAAGGGTAGAGTCTACTATTTCTGCAGCGCTCACTGTAGGAAGGCTTTCGAGGCCAACCCCGAATTCTACCTTGAGAAGGGGCCCGTGGGCATGCCCGCGTGATGGAGGAATGGTTAGGGAGAGGGTAAAGGTACTGGGCGTGGATTGCCCAACGTGCGTCCTCTCGATACAGAGGGAGCTGTCGAAGCTGGGCGCCCAGATCGAGATCGACGCTTCAACGGGGGACGCTGTGGTGGTGTACGACTCCTCGAGAGTCACGCTGCGCGACATCGTGAGGGCTGTGAGAGCGGCCGGCTACGACGTTGAGAAGAGGTCGTTGACCCTCTCGGTGGAGTTGAGCGAGGAGGAGGCGTCGAAGTTCGAGTCCAGCGTCAGCAGGCTGAAGGGTGTGGTTGAGTGCCGATACTCGCCGGTCACGGGGCTGGCCAAGGTGGCGTACAACCCCTACACCGTCTCGGAGGAGGAGATCCTGTCAGCCGTGAGAGAGTTGGGTTACAGAGCTGAGGTGAGGGTCGGGGAGGTGGAGCACGCCGAGGGGAGGGGTGGGCAGCCCTGGGTCCCGCTGATCTCCTTCGCGCTGGGACTGACGGCGGTCACCTACCACTTCCTCGAAGCCTTCGAGCTTCTACCCCACGCCCCTGCCGCCTTCTACGGGGCGCTAGCCTCGATCGTGCTGCTACTCAACGCCAAGCTCGTCTGGAGGGGGTTCAGGGCGCTCACCCGCCTCTCCCCCACGATGGACTCGCTCATCGCCCTATCCTCGACTGTAGCCTACGCCTCCAGCATCGCTTTCGCATCCACTGGACACGGAGCCGGCTTCTTCGAGGCCGCGGCAGGCGTCCTCGGCTTCGTCTCAGCCGGCAAGTACCTCGAGGAGAGGTTGAGGAAGCGGGCCCTCAAGGCGTTAAGCGAGCTCGCCGCACTCCAGAGCGGTCGCGCCAGGGTAGTGAGGAACGGTAGCGTAGTGGAGGTCGACGTGGAACAGCTGAAGGTTGGAGACCTGGTGGAGGTCCGCGCGGGCGAGAGGATTCCCGTGGACGGGGTAGTCGTGGAGGGCTGGGGTTACGTCGACGAGTCCGCGTTCACCGGGGAGCCTGTGCCGAGGTTCAAGACCGCGGAGAAGAGGGATCCCGTGCTAGCCGGCACGCTGCTCACCTCGGGCTTCCTCCGCGTCTCAGCCACCAGGGTGGGCGGGGATACAACGCTGGCCCACATCATCGAGATCGTCAGGGAGGCTCAGTTCCGGAAGCCCGGCTTCCAGCGGGCCGCGGACAGGATCGTGGGCCTCCTAACCTGGGTCGTCATGGCGCTGAGCCTGGTCACGTTCGCCTACTGGCTGGCCGCGGGGGAGGGCCTCGAGAGGGCGGCGCTCTTCGCGGCGTCCGTCCTAGCGGTCACGTGCCCCTGCCCCCTGGGTATCGCAGTCCCCCTGACTGTAGCGGTGGCATCGATGATGGCTGCGCGGAGCGGCATTCTAATCAGAGGGGGCGACGTGTTCGAGAGGGTGCGCCGGGTGGACACGGTCGTCTTCGATAAGACCGGCACCTTGACCGTCGGTGCGCCACGCGTCAGCAGCATCTACCCGCTCAACGGGTTCAGAGAGGAGCTGCTGCTCAGGCTAGCGGGCTCCGCCGAGAGGAGGAGCGAGCACCCGCTGGCTAAAGCCATCCTGGAGCGCTGCAGGGAGGCGGGCGTTGAGCCGCCCGAGCCGCAGAGCTTCGAGCACGTACCCGGGATGGGCGTAATCGCCGAGGTCGAGGGGGTAAGGGTTGCCGTTGGCTCGGAGAGGTTGATCGAGGGCGTCACGGGGGCGGCGCTGGATGGGGAGGCGCGGAGGCTGGCTGAGGAGGTGAGGAGTAGGGGTTCAACAGCGCTATTCGTCGCAGTGGACGGGAGGCTCGCGGGAGTGGTAGAAGTGCGCGACGAGGTCAGAGGGGAGGCGAAGAGGGTCGTCGCTCGGTTGAGGGAGATGGGCCTCCGGACTGTGCTGGCGACCGGCGACAGCTGGGCTTCGGGAAAGTGGGTTGCCCGAGAGCTCGGCTTGGACGAGGTGAGAGCTGAGCTCCCACCCGAGGATAAAGCTGAGCTGGTGGAGGACCTACAGAGGCGCGGAGCCAGGGTGATGTTCGTAGGCGACGGGGTCAACGACGCGCCAGCGCTGGGTAAGGCGTTCGTCGGCGTAGCCGTTGGAAGCGGAGCTGAGATCGCCAGGGAGGCGGGCGATGTAGTGCTGGTCTCGAAGGGCCTCGAGGCCCTCGTCCACCTGCTGGACCTGGGGAGGAGGGTGGAGAAGAAGGCGCTCGAGAACCTTGCCTGGGCCTTCATCTACAACATCGCGCTCGTCCCAATCGCGATGGGCCTCCTCTACCACCAGTACGGCTTGATGCTGAGGCCGGAGATGGCTGCAGCAGCGATGATGCTCAGCGACATCTCCGTCGTCCTCAACGCCCTATCCCTGCTCAAATGGAAGCCGGAGCCGCTCACCTGATCCAGGCTGCGCGAGCAACGCATTTATGGTAGCACCACTGGTATCACTCAGTGGAACCGATGGTTAGACTGAGGCTCAAGGTGGGACCGAAGGGGCAGGTTGTCATCCCAAAGGTGCTGAGGGAAAGGTACGGGATCAGAGAGAACGACTACGTCCTCGTGGAGCTCCGCGAGGACGAGCTGGCGATCAAGAGGGCTGAGAGCGTGGACGAGGTGCTCGGCTGGCTGAAGGCGAGGAAAACCGGCTCCCTTGCGAGGCTGGGCGAGCTCGCGGGCGTGGATCTGGAGGAGGAGTTCGAGGATGAGGGTGTTCGTTGACGCCAACCTCCTCGTATACCTCAACGTGGGCCTCCCAGCTGAGGAGGCAGAGCTGCTCCACTCGTTCTGGGCCCAGCTCTTGAAGAGCCACGACCTATACACGAACGTCCTCGCGCTCGACGAAACCCTCTACGTCTCGAGGAGGCGCTACGGCGTACCGTACGAAGCCACGATCGAGTTCATCGATAGGGCCGTCATACCCTTCGTGGAGCTGCTACCTCTCGGCTTGGAGGAGTACGCGGCCGCGAGGAAGTATATCGAGGTCAACGGCTTGAAGCCGTCCGACGCGCTCCACGCGGCAACCGTTGAGGTGCACAAGCTCCACGCGATCGCGAGCGAGGACAGGGACTTCGATAAAGCCGGCTTGAAGAGGCTCTGGCTTGAAACCTGAGCCCGCTCAAGGTGGCGCCCCTTGCGGGTTATAGTACGCTGGGCGAGGGACTCCGACCTCCCCCGAGCAGCCGAGATCCTGGAGAAGTCGTTCACGGGGAGCTACAGGTACTGGAGCCTCCGGCTCCTCGACGTCCTCGACGTCCTGGTCGCTGAAGCCGACGGAGTCGTCGCCGGCGTCGCTGAAGTCTACGTGACGAGAGCGAAAGGCTACGGCAGGCTGGGCGTCATCGGATTCGTAGCGGTCGATCCCGCCTACAGGCGGAAAGGCATCGGAAGGCGGCTAATTCAGGCTGCAGAGGAGTACTTCGTGGAGCAGGGGTGCAAGTACTCGGCCGCAAGCACCAGGCGCGATAACGCAGCTTCAATAAGCCTCTTCTCATCCCTAGGCTACAGGGTGTACGAAAGGGGGAGCAGAGTGTTCGAGGAGCTCGAAGCCCCCCTATACGCCTACGAGGATGACGTGGTCTTCCTAAAGAGCCTCCAGGAGTAGGGCTCAAAGGGTCGGACGGCAGCGACCGTTAGGCGAGGAGCTCCCTCAACTTCTCAGCTAGCTCCTTAGGGGTTTTAACTGAAAACATTTTGAAACGTTTCCCGTTGAACTCTTTCGGCAACCCTCGCGGAGGGTTACCCAGGATCGCCACGAAAACCTCCCCTCTCACATCCATCGACTTAGCCATCTCGAGTAAAGACAGAACGGGGTCAGGAGGTTTGATCGAAACGCAGACTAAGCGATCACGCCTCCGGGCAACGATATCGAAAGAATGCTTAAGCCCGCTTACACCCTCAACAACGGCGTCATCGAAAACCTCGAAGCCCATACCCTCTAACGCAGCCTTCGCCGCTGAAACGTACTCGCCTTCAACGTCAAGCATTGTAACGCCCTTCCACTATCCTATTTTAATCTTTATCCTGAAAATGCCTTTGTAAAATTTTAATGCGCTAACCACCCGTACATCAATACAGTTTAGATACGCTAGGCCAAGCAGTAACCAAACCGCTCCACTAGAAAACTCCCTATAATGCTAAAAGGAATGCTCGAGTAATCGCGCGACTCAACCGGTAAAGAGCTTTTCCACAAAGCTCCAGCAGTTACCCCTAGCGCTGCAAACCTTCACCACAAGCTGCGGAGCACACTGCCTGCCCGTCGCTATAGTTCTACGCTCCCCCGGGGCAACGTAGAGCGAACCGCTCCAAACCAAGCTCTCGTTAAAGTAGACGGATACGATACGCACACCGATATCACCCGTGCACGTTACATCAACCTCAAGAAACCCGTTACGGCAGCGAACCAGCTCCACGACAACCCTCTCCCTCGCAGCCTCCCGAGCAGCTTGAGCCGACTCGATAAACCTCCTCTCCCACCACAAGTACCTAGGGTAAAGCCAAACCCATAAGACCGCGAAACCACCCACTACAACCAGCGTTGTAAGCAGCACAGCAACAACTTCAGCCTCCCCCCTCATCCAGCCGCAACCAGTTCGAGGCGCCTCCTTAAAGCAGTTACGGTGATCAACCCCGCGATCCTCAACTATTACAGAGCGGGAGCGAGCTGGGAAGCATTAAACACCTATAAGACCGGCCGATAGCTAAGCGGGGTTACAGTGGAGAAGATCTTCGCTGAGAAAGTGATGGAGTGGTACAAGAGCAACAGGAGAAGCTTCCCATGGCGGGTTGGAATGAGCAGCGAGTGGATCACAGCCCTCACAGCCATCCTCCTGAGGAAGACGAGAGCCGAAACCGTCGCCAAGCACTACGAGAGAATCATCAAGGCACTAGAAACGCCCGAGCGCGCCCTCCAACTCAAAATCGAGGAGATCGAGGAACTCCTCAAACCACTCGGCCTCCACAAAACCAGAGCCAGGCAGATCCGCCAGCTCGCGGAAGCCTGGGGCAAGAGTGAAAAACTGCCGGGGCTAGGCCCCTACGCGCGCTCCCTCATCGATTGCCTCCACAAGCGCAAGCTCGTAGCCGTGGTCGACGTCAACACCGCACGCGTAGCATCCAGGTTCTTCGGAGTCGACAGAGGGAAAGTCGAGGAAGCGCTCCAGAAAGCAGTAGAGGCAGCGGGTACCTGTGAAATCAACCTCGCGATAATGGACTTCGCGGCAAAAATCTGCGCACCCCGAAAACCAAAGTGTGGTAAATGCACTTTAGCGGAAAACTGCGCACACCGAAGGCGGACGACCTCAGTACCGAATCCCGTTACAAGCGGGATGATTGTGAACTCTTACACCTCATCACGCAGGTTCTAAACAAGAAAAGCTCCCAGGGGTTAATTCTAAAAAGAAATTTTAACTTTAACTCCTTAACCCTTGGTGAAGGAGTATGTTGCTTCCACACCTTTACTTGTGACAACCTTCGCTATGTAAGTCGTACCCGTGACCAAATTACAATTAGAAACTGAGACGTAACCTGCAGTACCTCTGGAAATATTTTTATTGGGAGCTGAACTACACACAGCCGTCTTGTTCTCAAAGAGAACATATGCACTAGCTATGGTAACATCAACATCACCTATATTCGTAACGTTTATGTCTACTCTAGCACCAGTTACTTTAACGGCGTCGATTTTGATTCTTTCTTGTAGCTGGGAGGCTTGGCCTTCGGCTTGGCTGGTTACTCTGCCCATGTATCCTGAGACCCAGATGTAGGCTAGTACTGCTGCGACGACGGCGATTACGATTAGGAGCAGTGTGGCGATTACCGGGCTTACACCTCTCCTTTTCATGTTTCTCGTACATAAGTGTTAGAATGAGCTTATTTATTTTTATCGCTTGATAAGCCTGCCCTCTGCTTTCGACTGTTGTGATTTTTAAGGGCTCAGTTTTCCATGCTTAAGGGGATTATCTAAGAGTAGAGTTCTGTAAAAGCTATGAACCGTAAGTGTATTCGTCTCCTCCAACAATTTCGGTGAAGGCTCTCTCGATGACTACGCTACCGGTGGAGTCTTTCACGACGATCCCCGCGTTTACCACGATAAGGTCGGTGACTACTGTAACCCGTGCGACGCCGCTCGCGTCAGCTACGGCACTGCCGATTAAGGTGCCACCCGAGTATAACTCCACCCTCCAGCCCTGCTCTAGACCCGTGACTTGAATGTGACGTGGGTCTACGCTCGAGATGATGAAGTTGTCGAAGTAGCCTGCGTCCCTGTCTACTATCAACGAGGCACGCTCCGGCGTGAAACCGCTAATGCTGGTGCTCAGCTGCGCTATAAGGGTGCCAGTAGAATCGTAAACACATGCTACTAGCGTGGACGAACTCCACTCGATAACGATCGTGTACCATCCACTTCCTGTAGGGGTAAACCTACTTACCACTCGAGTTCTCCATCTTCTTCCATCGTAGTAATCTATTCTGAATCCGCTATCTCTACCTCTGTAGTCTAGGTTGGCTGAATAGATGTTAACGGGAGAGGTGATTTTCGCAATAGCGAGCCCCAATCGATCGGGTTGATAAGTGTCTGCGAGAACCTGTACCGCTAAGTATGCTGCGCCGAATGGTATTTCTCTGTGGAAGAGAGATGCACCACCTGGGCCACCGTCGTTGTCGCTACCTTGAAGCGCATTTGTGCTTCTGCGACCCTTACCGGCCTCTATCGTCCAGCTTCCACCCCAGCTGGTCCAACCGCTGGGCGTAGTTTCGAAAGCTGTGTAATGTAACGCATTCCTCTTTGTCAGGTAGAGGTCTTTGGCCTCGATAGTGAAGGTTTTCTCATCGTCCGTTTCGCCGGTTGCCGTGTTGACCGCGATTACACGCCACGTGTACTCCCCCCGGGTGGATGGCAGCTTCAATGCGAACTGAAGGGTTTTTGCTTCGCCTGGCTGCAGTTCTACTTCGCTCTCGGATACGACTCCGCCATCATGGTTGAGGATTCTAACTTGGACTGTACCAGCCACCCCTCCCACGTTCTTTACCTCCGTGTTGAAGGTTTGGTCGGATCCTACGGGCCCTGAGATTTTGCTGTTCCAAGAGGTTATCCGGAAGCTCGGGCTACCCTGCTGCTTTTCGAAAACTGCTGTTAAGCTCGTATCATCGTTCACCGTTATGCTGATGCTGGCGTCGCTCGAGTAATACTCACCGTTGACCAGCCAGTAGAGGAAGAGGTAACCCTCGTTGGGGATCGCAGTGACACTAAATATGCCGCCGACCTGTATCTCGTATTCACCAGGCTCAGGATCTGTTGTTCCACCCCCTTCGGGTTCAACAGCGATCCACACCTTCACTTTTCTATGTTGCGCTGCGACCCATGTGAGGGTGGTTGTTGCTTCTACACCGGTTGTGGTTACGAGCTTGAGAGTGTAGGTGCCTGGGCTCAACTGGACTTCTACTTCGATGCTTGCGTCTTCTCCCGGCTCGAGCTCAACTGAAAAGCCCGTGTCAGCGAAGACGGTTGTGCGATCCTGTCTCAGGATGTAGAGGGCGGTGATTGTGCTTGTTCTTGAGCCCACGTTGCGCACTGCTACGTGGAGCCTACCGTTGCTGTACCTGCTCGCCTCTATCTTCAACACCTCGCTTAACGGGCTCGGCTCTGAAACTTGTTTTATCGTGCTCATGTAGCTGGTTACCCACACGTATGTGATGATCGAGGCTACAACAGATATGGCTACAAGGATGAGCACTGCTGCGAGGGGCGCAATACCCTTTCCAACCATACTAACTGAGGATAATGTAATTTCACGCCTTATATAATTACTTACTGAATTAACCGTCAAAAGTTACTACCCGATGACTCGAGAACATGTGAACCTTTCATGCGAGCTTAGATCCTGTTTTCAACGGCTGGATTTTTATAGCAATGTTCTTCTCTTACACGTGGCTCGCGGGATTTCGACTGTGATCGGCGCTCTCCTCTTCCTTCTCGTAGCATCGTTACTGCTTGCGCTCGCGCTAAGGGCGTTCAATGAGACCGTGCTGGCTCTCAATGAGGTGACCAATAATCAGAGAGCTGGGGTAGAGCATCTGGATATCGATATCGATTACATGGCGTGGAAACAGAGCCTGGCGAGCAGCGTTATCTCACGGATTAATGTCACTAAAGGGGTATCATCTGATACCCGCCCGGAGCTTCTCGACTACCCGGATGGGAATTCGATTATTATCGAGTCGGAGGCCGATATGACTACGGGTAGCGTGCCACCCGCGTCGGGTTGGGTCGAGTTGATAAAGAACGGGGAATTCAATGATGATTTTCAGTATTGGACCCCATCGACCGATTTGTGCAGTTGGAGTATAATAACCGTCGGTGGCGACAAGAAAGCGAGGTGCTTTTGCCGAGCTACTGGTACTGGAAGTGTTTCAGCGTTCATCCAGCAATCCTTCAACCTAGACTTTCCCGCTGCGATGGCTGTTCTTTCCTTCGAGTACAATAGTAGTATTTCGAAAAAAGGAGAGTCACTGGTCTTCTTTCTCGTGGTTGAAGTTTCGCGCGGCGGCAGGCCTGTGTGGTACTGGTTTATAGATCTGATGGCGCCAGGGAGGCAGGAGGGGCGTCTGACGCTAAGCTTGACAGGTGCTGTAACAGACCCAGGTTTATACACGCTCAATTTTTCTCTGCTCATGGCATGGAAGGGTACCACTGACTTCGTATTCACGCTGGATAAGGTTAGTTTGAGAGCTTCTGGGCAGGCTCCGCCACCGCCGCAGCCGATCGCCTATCATCAGCTCTTGTTCGTCGTTGATACTGTGAGCACTTTGCCGCGCTTTAACGGGCGATTGACTGTGAGCACTAATGCAACAGTGTCCATCGAACTGTACCGCTGGCGTGATGGTGGGTGGGTTCTCGTTGAGAAGGGTGTTGTGCCAGCGGGTTCATTTTATCTGGTTGGTTTCGAAGGTGAAGGGGGTACGCAGTTCCTCGTCATAGCTTACTCGTCTGAACCCTTCAAGCTGGTATTGGACTACTTCGAGGTAATGGTGCTTGCTCCAACCCATGCAAGCGTGAAAGTGACGAATTTGGGCACGGAACCCGTAGACGTGTACGCCGTCTGGCTTCGCAACTCATCGTGGGAGAAGAGGGTTGATGTTAAGAGCGTCTTGCTGCCGAACGATTCCCTCGAGATTAACTTCGATACGTACCTCAGCTTGTACAGGTTGTACGAGGTTAGGGTCGTTACCGGTACTCGTACTCACATAGTCAGGCTTACCCCGTCTGGCGGGTAGCAATTATGATTGAGGTGCAGGTTAACTGAGGCAGTCGGTTGCGTGCCAGCTGGCTGAGCTCCGTTAACCCCTTTTCTTAGCCTTCAGCTTTTCAAGTATTTGCGCGAGTCTTTCTTGGAGGTCTTTAGCGCTTTCGTAGTAGGTGATGTTGCTTCCCATGCCGCTGGGCGCGCTTTTCTCAAGGCTTTTGGGCGCGAAGACGATGTGCCGATCTTCGAAGTCGGCCTCCTTCGCGATGCTTGCGAGCACTTCGCTTAGAGCTCTGGACGAATCGGCGACAATATCCACGTACATCTTGGTTCCATCGCTGGTCGAGGCGGCAATATCCACGCTATGGTAGTACCCGCTTTTCCCCTTCACTTGGGTCGAGCTTGCGACTTTCAACCCCGCAGCTGCGATCTCTCTGCTAGCGATTGCAACCAGCAGCTGCTTAGCCGTTTCCGGCAGCTTCTCCTTCCTAATCCTGAACCTGTAGATGTTAGTGTAGCGTGCCTGCTTGTAGTCGAACGTTAGCTTGCAATCAGCGCACCTCCAGGAGGGGAGGGGGGTTTCAAACCTGGCTCCGCAGTTTAAGCACTGGTAGAGGGTTCCGATGGTTCTGGCATCCTGCAGGGGTTTCCCGCACTTGGAGCAGTTGGGCAGTTTTTCTGCTTCCTCTACAACGTTTACTCCCCCGCAAGTTACGTGCGCCAGGATGAGCATTCGTCTCAAGCTCTCCGAGCCGCAGTTGGGGCAGTGAAGCTTACTGAAGAGCCGTAGAGAACCGCAGTTCGGGCACACTACGATGCTCTCGTGGGGCTCTCTCTCGAGAACGCCTAACAGGATGAGCTCCTCCAGAGCTTCCTTCTCGGAGATTCCGTACCTGGCTGTGATCTTGAGTATGAGGGGGTAGATTACGCCGGTGCTGTGGGAAATGCTAGGTTCTATGACGTCCAGGTTGGATGCTGCTATCTCTCGGAGGACTTCGTGGAGAGCGATGTTCCTATCCCGGCTCATTCCCTCCACTCTAACACATATGTATTCGTGAGTTATTTATATTGGTTACTAATCGCTCAGCTGTGGTTGCAGAGGAAGCTGCAGTCTCAACCTACATCCCCGAGAGTGAAGCGATTGTCGAGCTGTACGAGGTTTCACCACCCTTCGCCTACGCCGTCATTACGAGGGATAGGAGGACGGGGCGGATGCTATACAGGGTGCTGGAGCCGATCTTGACGCCGCAGGAGATGAAAGCCTTGGCAGAGGTAAAAAGGCTGCTGCTTGAGAGCCAGAGGCCGGCTCTCGATGAGCTCAGGAGGAGGGGGGTGGAGGAGGTTTTGAGGGGGAGAGTGAGAGATGTCGTGAGGAAGTTTAAGCTTCCCGTGGGCGAGGATGCTTTCGATAAGCTGTTCTACTACGTGAGGAGAGATATGCTCGGATACGGGCCCATCGACGTCCTGATCAGGGATCCGAGGATAGAGGACATAAGCTGTGACGGTGTCGGAGCTCCAATCTACGTGTGGCACAGCAGGTTTGAATCGCTGCCGACCAATATCGTGTTCAGCAGCCCCGAGGAGCTCGAATCGATCGTCGTGAGGCTCTCCCATAAAGCGGGGAAGCACATATCCGTTGCAAACCCGCTCGTCGAGGGTTCCCTGCCTGAGGGTTACAGGCTGCATGCAACTCTCTCAGAGGTCTCGAGGAGGGGTGGCACTTTCACCATCAGGAAGTTCAGGGAGATCCCCTTCTCGATCGTCGACCTTGTGAGGCTTGGAACCGTTTCGCTCGAGCTTGCAGCGTACCTCTGGCTTCTCGTTGAGGCGAGGAAGAGCCTAATGATCGTGGGGGCCACGGCCAGTGGTAAGACCACGACTTTGAACGCGGTGGCAACCTTTATCCGACCCGAGGCTAAGATCGTGACGATCGAGGAGACGCCCGAGCTCAACCTGCCGCACGAGAACTGGGTTCCGCTGGTGGCTAGGCCCTCCGTGGATCCGTGGGCTAGGAGCGTATCCCTGTTCGACCTGCTGAAGTCGGCGCTTAGGATGAGGCCCGACTACATAATCGTGGGGGAAGTGAGGGGGGAGGAGGCTTTCACGCTCTTCCAGGCTATCGCTACGGGGCACGCGGGGATGTGCACGATGCACGCTGAGAACGTTGAGTACGCTGTGAAGCGGCTCGTGTCGGAGCCCATGAACGTCCCTTCCTTCCTGATCCCGCTGATGAACGTGATGCTGACCATCAAGAGGGTTCAAGTGGGGGAGGCGGTAGTTAGAAGAGTGGTAGAGGTTCGCGAGGTGTTTTCGGGTGAAAACGGGTTTGAGGGCCACGTGGTTTTCAGGTACAACCCGTTTTCAAACAGGATCGAGAGGGTGAGCGAGAGTAAGCTCCTGCCCGCCATCGCTGAGGAACGCTTCATCCCGATGAGCGAGCTCGCGGAGGAGATCGAGAGGAGGCAAACCGTGCTGCGCTTCCTTCTGGAGAGGGGTATCACAGACTACGCGAGGGTTAGCAGGGTTGTCAGGGACTACGCGTTGAGGCCCGCGGCTGTCTACACGGCGATCGAAAGAGGGCTCTACGATTTGCGCTAGCGGGTGGTATAGTGGCTCCGGGATGGGTTCTAAACCTCGCTAAGCGCTTGAGCGAAAAAGCTGGGGTCTTCAAGGAAATCTACTATACGGCCGGCTTCGAGGAGCCTTTCGAATCCTACTTGGGGAAGTGGCTGATAGCCTACATCGCTTTGACACCGGCTATTACCGCCTTCCTGGTCTACCTCCACGGGTTAGTGCTCAAGTACCCCTTGCTCTTCACAATCATATTGACAGCTATTGTCCTGGTCATCTACACACTGCTTTTCACGTTCCTCCTCCTCTACTACCCCGTGTACAGGAGGTACTCCAGGGGGGTCGGTATCGACTCGCGGCTACCCTACACCATCGCCTACTTCGCTGCTCTAGCATCATCCGGGATGGGTCTTGAAGCGATCGTTGAGAGGGTTGCCGAAGTCGAGGAGGTGAAGGCGACGAGGAGGGAGCTCGAGTTGTTCTTAACGGAGGTTAAGCTCCTAGGCTTGGACGTGCTGTCGGCTCTCGATAGGAGGTCAAGGGCAAGCCCCTCGATCCTGCTCTCCCTCTTCTTCTCGGGTCTCAGGGACGCTTACATTACGGCGGGCAACCTGTACGAGTACGCGGCCTTCATGGCCCGACGCTTGCTCGAGATGAAGAGGAACGAGTTGAGGAACATCGTGAACTCCATCTCGATGGTGGCTGAGATGTACGTCACGCTGATGGTTGCTGCACCGTTAATGTTCGTCGTGATGCTCGCAGTGATAGCGATGATGGGTGGAGCCGTGGGGGGTTTGCCGCCGCAACTGCTAATCGCGCTCATACTTGTGGTGGGCATCCCAGCGTCCGCCGCAGCTACGCTCGTCATACTGGATGGCATACTCTCGAAGGTTTAACGACTCTGTTGTGAGCGAATCCCTTTAGATTTACCGGAGTGAAGAAAGGCACAGTGTTGAGGCTTGCTGAAAACTGAGGCTTGTAGCTCGATGAGCGATAGTGTTTTAGACTTGAATGCTGTGCTTTGGCAAAGACTGGTGGGGGGGTCTTGCCTTACGTTGAGGTGAAGGGGGGCGTCAAGGCTCTGCTAGCAGCATTATCCATAGCGCTAGCCGTTGTACCTGCGGCATTAGCTATTGCTCTGCTCAGCTCTCGCGAGCTCGTTACGGTGGAGATTGCGCCCGGCCTTACGCTCGCTTGGGCTAGCGACGTGTACTTCCTCTTCTCCCTGTCGGCTGCGGCAGCTATCACCCCTTACGCGGCGGTCAGCTTCATGAACAGGAGGTACGTTGAAGCGATTGAGAGGCGTTTACCGGCTTTCTTCGAGGGGGTGGAGGAGGGCGTTCGCGCCGGCATGCCCCTGGTTAGAGCGGTGGAGACAGCGGCCAAATCCGTTGGGGGGCCCTTAGCGAGCGAGATGCTTACTGTTGTAAGCAGGGTGGAGCTCGGCGATACGTTCGAGGGTGCTCTCGAGGGGCTTGTGAAGCGGATTCCAGCGCCGGCTTTGAAGAGGGCGGTCAGCCTTCTGCTCGTCGCCTACCAGAGCGGGGGTAGGGTGGGGGAGGTTCTGGGTGCTGCAGCTGAGATGTATGGGCTGCTGAGGAGCTACGAGGAGGAGAGGAGGGCTACGATGGCCCCGTACGCCTACGCCATCTACGTTTCGCTGATTGTTTTCCTGCTTGTAGCCACGATCCTTCTGCTAGTTTTCATTGCTCCGTTGGAAGCGCTCGGCAGGGAAGCTGCGCAGCTTTTAACACCTCTTCCCCCTCCACTCTTCAAGGCGACGTTCTTCATGGCTGCGGCTATACAAGCGTTCGTCGGCGGCTTAGTCGCCGGCAAGATCAGCAGGGGTACTGTTAAAGCCGGGCTCCCCCAAGCTGTGGGCATGCTCGTCGCTGTTGCAGCCTACTTCCACCTATTGGAAGTATTTTTGGAACCTGCTTTCACCATACCGCCCGGTTAGTTCAAAGGATCCAAAGAGCATTTTCAGCCATCTGTTCATCTGGAAAGATACTTTTAAAAAATCAGTAATAGTAGCCGTAAACATGTCCTCGAGTCTGGAAAGGCTAGAGAGAGCATTCAGAAGGCTCCCTAACCTAGTACACTCCGTGGACAGCCTTGAACTCTCCATCCTTCTGCTTAAAGCGACCTTAGAAGTAGCAGTTTTCGCTGCTCTCCTCTACCTAGTGGGCGAGGTAGTAAATGGGTTGTGGAGCTTAGCCCATAGCATTACGGGAGTCTTCCTCCCTTAGGTTGAAGGTTTCCGAATACCCTACAGGCTTCCAGGAACCGAGGGTTACTCGTGTTATTGTTGAGTCCTTTTCAGCCACTCCTCGACTATATCCACGCCGTACAGCTCCTTGATCCTCCTCCTCCCCTCCTCCGTCATCCTGAGAGGGGTCCACGGTGGATCCCAGACGACCTCTACGTCGACCTCTTTGACCTCTGGCAGCTCGGTTCTGATTGCGTCCTCGACCATTGCCGGCATGAAGGCGGAGATCGGGCAGCCTGGTGCCGTCAGCGTCATCTTCACCTCAACTCGCTCCCCCTCGATCCGTAGGTCGTAGATCAGGCCCAGGTCGTAAATGTTGACCGGTATCTCAGGGTCGTAGACCTTTCGTAGAGCCTCTATGACCTTCTCCCTCGTGGTCACAGTTGACGCTGTCAATACTCGGTTTTTATGCCTTTCGCGCCCCGATGCGAGGACCGCGTGGCCGCTTTTACGCTGAAGGCCGTTGATTCAGCGGCATGCTTATCAGCGGTCGAGCGGAGGGCACAGGGCGCTTATGGGCGAGCAGCAGAAGGCTCAGGGCGCTGACGCCTACCTCCGGATGGTTCACGAGCTTAGGGAGGGGTTGCCGAAAATCGTCATCGACGTTGGGGTTGCGGTTCTCATCTGGCTGTTCTCGATGTACGTGTTCATCCCCCTCTCGAGGGAGTACGCGCTGATCGGAATCCCCCTCCCGCAGCTCATCAGCCTCATCGCCGTGATCGCGATCGCGGCGATCACCTTCAGCATGATCAGGACGGCCTTGGGCGTTATCGACGCGGTGGCGGCCTACCTGGCGCACGAGGTTGGGTTGAGGCACAGGGCGAGCGAGGAGGAGCTGCGCAGCTACAGAGCTGGGCTCAGAGGGATCTTCTACGTCCTCGTCGCATCCCTCCTCTTCCTCCTATTCAAGGACTTCATCAACGTCATTCACCCGGCTCTCTCGGCGGTCATCCTCTTCTTCCTAGCCGTGTGGGCCGTCGTGACGCTCGTTAGATCGGGTAGATCCTTCTCGAGGCTGGCTGAGATATACGCTAGCGAGTGGGTTTCCGAGCTGGAGAAGAGAAGGAGCAAAGGCTGAGAGTGTGGAGCGGAGAGCCGCGGGGGGCGAGTGGGAGCGCTACGAGGAGGCAGCGGCCAAGCTGGGTAGGGCGGTAGTTGCGTACGCAACCGCCTTTCTCCTCTGGCTGTTCCTCATAGCCATCTTCGTGCCAGCCGCCAGCGCCCCCTCGTCGGAGCAGATACTGCCCATAGTAGCGCTCATCTTCCTCGCGGGGATAGCCGTTGAAGTCTACTGGGGGACCGTGAACCTGGTCGATTTCCTCAGCTTAGCTAGCCCGAGCAGAGTGACTAGGTTCCTGGCTCTCGAGCTGATAGTGCTCCTGGACTCTCTGCTCCTAGCAACTCCGCTCCACTTCATATCCCCAGTGCTCGGCGGAGCCTGTATCGTGGTGGCAGCCGTGGCAGCCGTTCTGATCCTGGTGACTCACACGGAGGCGGCCTTAGAGCTGGTGTTCAACCGCTGGAGGAGAGGAGCTAAGGGGGCTGGAGCCGAAGAGGCTTCGGCAAACCCTGCAGCCGGTGGATCTCAGTGAGGGTTCAAGCCTGAAGTGGAAGGGGCAAGCGTACCCCTTACCCATGATGTACAGCGCGATCCTGGCCACCTCCAGTTGGAGCTCGAGCTCGCTCAGCGGGCGTGAGGCGGCTCGAGAGGCTAGGCGTGAGATGAGCTCTTCAACGTCGCTACGGTCTCTCAAGTCTATCTGTGAC
>JAVYWK010000028.1:0-21686 GCA_038727095.1 Thermofilaceae archaeon
GTAATTTCATCGGCTGCCGCGCTAAGCTACTGGCTAGCATCGAAGTTCGAGAAGCTTGAATCTAGGCTTAACAGGCTTGAGGACGTAATATGCAGGCATGAGAGTGCTTTGCTCTCGTACAATGAGCTTCTGCTTAAAATCTTGGAGACCAAGGGCGTCCTCACACCCGTGGAGGGCTACGCGCTGATACATGCCCTAAAAGCGTCCTTACCCAAGTCTTCAAGCAAGCACTACACGAGGGATGTTGAGGAGAGGCTCAAAGCCCTCCTAGACAAGGATCCTAAGGAGTACACGCTCGAAGACGTAAAGGAGCTGGAGAGGATCGCCGACCTCATGTTCGAGGAGTATAGAGTCACTAGGAGGAAGGACCTCCTCGAGTACCAGGCCAGACTAAGGGTGGCAGCACAGGTCATAAAGATCGTCTTCGTCGAACCGAAAATCCTCAAAGGCGAACAAGCGCTAAAACCCGGCCTTAAGACCCCTCTCAACGCCGGCACTGCACTCTCAACACGCTAGCAGCACTACCCTACGCAGCAGGCAATCCCCTCCTTGAGTCCGGGCTCGCCTTTCCCTCATGCTTCTGTAGCCCTTAGCACGCTCTCCTCAGAGCCTTACCGGTCGTACTGATCGTGCCTATCACGTAATGCGGGCGTGCTCACCTGCTTTTGCAGTGAGTTGCCGGCCGGTGTCAATGCTTCACTCAACGAAACCTTCATCTAGTCCAGAGCCACCTGCAACTCCCTATCCGTGTAGAAGAAAACAGAGCAGTTCTCTCCAGATTATTCAGTTCTGAGAAAATATTAGCGGCAAGCTTGCTATAAGTGCTCAGGTTGAATACACGAAGTTTGTTTCAGCCTCCTTTAGCGATAAGCCTTTACTGTCTTTCTCGCTCACAATAGCTTCCCTGATCGGCCACTCTATCCCCAAGCTAGGGTCGCACCAGAGGATACACCTTTCGTGCTGGGGACTGTACTCCTTTGTTACCAGGTAGATGAAAAGCGAGTCCTCCAAAGCTTGGATGCCGAACTACGGCGAACCCCTTCTGATATCTACTGCTACATCGAAGACACGCCCCGAGACAACGGTAACCAGCTTACCCTGCTCCATCGGCCTCAACTGGTAGTGCAAACCTCTAACCACATCCCTCCTCGAGAAGCTCATGTTCACCTGCGCGAAGTCGTACGGGATTCCCGCTGCAGCGAAGTCGGTTCTCCTGTAGAGTTCCGCAAAATAGCCTCTCGCATCTTTGAAAATCTTAGCGTCAACAAGCACTACGTCAGGGATCTCAAGCCTCTTAAAGGTGAACGGCATAGGCTCACCCCAAAGCCTCACGATAGCTCCTAATGAAGTGCTCTAGGCAAACCTTCAGCGGCGGTAGAGCTAAGCCCAAGGTCGCGGCCCTCGACGTGTCGAGGCTGGAGTCCCTCGGCTTCCTCGCCATCAATCTCACGCTGCTCATCGGAACCGCTCTAACCAAGCCCCTCTCCACTCCCAGGAGCTCTGCCGGCCGGAGCGCGAAGTCGTACCTGGACAACCTCTTACTTGCGAAGAGCAGAACACCGGTAACTCCTCTCCCAGCCACCTCCACCAGCCTTTCCGCGAGGAAAGAAGCGTAAATGAGCGAAATAAACTGGTCTTTAAAGCCGCTCCCTCACTTCCTGCCCCAGCTGCGATGGCTGCAGCCGCTCTAAGCGGCGCGAGAAGTAGGTTCCAGTTGCTGCTGAGAGTGTTCTTCATCCTGAAACGGTTGCTGAACCCTCTGGGTCTTGAGGGGGTTTTAGCAGACGTTTCAAAGGGTATCGTCGAAGTGAACGTGACCCTGCGGGATGCTGAAGCCAAGTACTCCGCCGGCGACTACAGCTCCGCCAGCAACCTGGCTTCCAGTGCTTCGGCTAGAGCTGGTCAGTTGATAGGCCTGGCCTTCGAGCTCTCCGTCAACGCTTTAAGGGGTTTCGCGGGCAACTTGAGGAGCTCTACGAGCGATTGGCTCGTGCTAGCTCTGCTGAACCCTACGGATAGCATACTGGGCAAGGTTTCCCCCACGTACGTGGACGCTTCGCTGGAGAGCATCGATTTGGCCTCTAAGATCCTACTGGCTGCCAAGAGGATCGCCGACGGCGCTCAGCTCGAAGAAAAGGTGGAGGAGCTGAACAGGAAGCTAGCTGATGCCGAGAAAATGCTGGACGCCATGCGTAGAAGGGTTGGGGAACTGGAGGGGAAGGTCGGCCAGCTCGAAGGCGAGAAGGCGCAGCTAAGCGCGAGCCTCAGTAGGGCAGAGGCGGAGCTCTCATCGGCGCGTAACGAGCTCGAGCAGCTTAGGGCGGAGAACCAGCAGTTGAGAACTCGAAACGCGGAGCTGGAGCAGCAGCTCGCCAGCGCTACCTCCCAAGCGAATACAGCGAGGATTATTGCGGTTATGCTGCTGGCGATCGGCCTAGCTGCCGGCTTCGCGGTAGGCTACATTCTAAGGGCCAGGAAAAGGGCGTAATTGGACCATCTTCGCAGCCCTCCTTCTTTACCAATCGTCTTTGTAGATTCGCGCAACCTGCTAATAGATCAAGGAAACATGTGTAACAAAATACTAGAGGGGCGACGACTCTCCTACAGCCAATCCGCTGCTCTCACCTGCTTAGAGCCCCCTTTAAATCCGAGACGTCCCTTTGTATGTCGACGAGCACCTTACTTATCTCGAGAATAACCCCCTGAATGCTCGTGAGCACCTTCTGTAGATCGCCCAGCATCCTGTAGACGGAGTCGATCCTCTCGCTCAACCGCTCGTCCAGCTCGGTGATCCTAGCGTTGAGCGAGCCGGCTAACGTGTCCATACGCCTGTTCGTCTCATCAATACGCTTATTCGTCTCGTCGATCCGCCTGTTCAACTCCTCAATCCTCCCGCCCAATTTCTCGTCGAGCATATCAATCCTCCTGTTCAACCGCTCGTCCAGCTCGGAGATTCGAGTATTGAGCGAGTCGGCCAACACGTCGATCCGCCTATTCGTCTCATCAATCCGCCTCGATAAGTCCCTCACGACGGCTATGGTGAGCACGGCCAAGTCCTCCGCCTTCAACCTCTCACCCTTCTCCACCTTCCTCACGATGATCTCCAAGGCCTTATCAACCGCCACCGAAAGCAGCTATTCAGCCACAATCATCCCGTCAACACTGATAGAAAAACGTTACCAAGCTGACCGCAGTGCCGCTTAAAGAGGGGGAAGGGATGGAGCAAGCTCGCTTCGGCTTAGCGCTTCCTCGGTTAGCTTAACCAGCTTCTCTATTGCCGGCTTCCTAGCCTTAACTCCCTCGATTTCGATCTTCGCTTCATGAAACCCCCAAACGTGCAAGTAATTCGCAGCGTCCCATCCGATCCTTACATCAGCGCCGAGCTTATCGGTTAAAGCTTCAACGGCCCTTTCAAGCAGAATGACAGTCCACCTCCCCTTCTCCTCGGCAATCTCAGCTTCGCGAAGCCCAAAGTCCTTTGCGGGGAGCTTTATGCACTCCTCTGCAGCCTTATAGAGCTTCTCAGAGGCTTGAACAACGTCGCCTCTATCGATATAAACCTCTGATTCGCTAAGTAAGCTTCTAACAACTGACATGCCCTCCATTGAACCGCACCTTGAGATGAATCTCATAAGCCATCCTTAAGTCCTCTTAAGACTCAACTCAGAGCGGATAAGCAGATCGGCTGAAGAGCGCAAGCGTGGTTCAGCACGATCATCCCTCCGACAGAAACAGGGCTTCACAGCCATGGCTTAGGGAAGTAGAGGAGGCCGGGCTACCGCGTTCGCGTCTTCACTCGTAGTTAATTAAGCTTTGATCGATCTGAGGAAAACGTGATAATCGCGCTAGACCATCGGCAATCCCGTGGGTTTAAGCCGCCCTGTAACCGGGTCCACTTGATACCCGAGCGCTTTGAGGGATGCGGCTATTACTCATCACGTACTCCAGGATCCTAGTTGCTGCCCGGAGACGCTTCTCATCAGTATCCCTCGTATACGCTTCACTGAGCCCCGCGCCTGTAGCGATCGAATACCTTGAAACCCCCTGTCTTTAAACTCGGTATAGGAGGCTGTTTTCTCCTCTTCAGCCTCTCCAGCCAGAGCTGGCAGAATCCAGAGGCCTTACCATGATGATGTTTTGGACAGCTTTCACCAATCTCACCCTCTACGCTCCGGGAGTCTCAAGTTCCTTTTCAAACCCTGTCTCACTTTCAGAGCGGAGAAAGGGGGGTCAAACTGCGGACGTGCACTCACGTTCTTCTGTATACAAAAAATTTTAAAACTTGTATACGTTTAACTGTTGGTTGTTTCGCTGTGAGTGCGGTGCTGAGCATACGTATACCGAGGGAGCTGAAGGAGAAGATGAGGGAGCTGAGAGACGTGGACTGGAGAGGAGAGGTAGTATCGTTTCTAATTGAGAGGGTGAAGTACTACGAAAGGTTAAGGATAATCAGGGAAGTGCGCAAGATCATCGATGAGGTACCTGCAGCTGAGCCAGGGACGGCTTCGAGGTACGTGAGGGAGGATCGTGATAGTAATTGATGCTTCAGCGCTAGCCAAGTACCTGCTCCGAGAACCCGGCTACGATTCGGTGGAGAAGCACCTGCTCGAGGGCACCTACTCAGTAGACCATGTAGTGAAGGAGGTAGCCAACGCTCTGTGGAAGCACGCAGTAATTCACGGGAAAATACCCCCTGAGAGAGCGAGGGAACTGTACAGGGCGCTCACAATGCTGATCGAGGGAGGACTCGTGGTGATAGAGCCGCAGGATAAGTACATGCGGGAGGCTTTCGAGATGGCCCTAACCTGCGGGATCACGGTGTACGACGCGCTCTACATCGCACAGGCAAAAGCGAGAGGCGCGAAGCTCCTCACATCCGATAAGGTTCAGCTAGCCGCTGCGGAAAAGCTGGGAGTAGAAGCCCTGCGCGCGTAACCCCGGTTGAGGAATACGCGCCCGGAAAGGACCCCATCCCTGTCGCGTAGGAGGACCTCGCGGAGCCGCAGCCCAACAATCTCTATAGTGACTGTGGAACTCCTATGCTATCCTGACCAGCTCAGCCCTCTTCCTGTAGATTTCGAAAACGTCTCTCGTGACCACGTGTATCTCGAAGGGGTCCGTGATGCCGTTCTTCCAGAGCTCCGCGATCACCTGAGCCGGCGCCGCGTCCGTAACCACCAGAACGTCTATGTCGCTAGACAGCAGGCACTCCCCCTCGGCGACGCTGCCGAAAAGGTACGCTTCACCTCTTTCATCCAACCTCTTTACAGTGTCCGCTATCGTTTTCAGGTACTTGTCCAGGTCGCTGAAAATCCTCGCCCGGCGCTTCGCCTCACTAACCAGCAACTTTTCCGATAGCATCCACCAGCTCCCTCACAACCCTCTCGAGCCGCGCAACCTCGTCGAAGGTGTACGCTCTGGCCACGCACCTAGAGGTTATGTACGCGTCCTCGAGCGCCCCAATCTCTACGCTGAACTTAGATAGCAGGGTCTTGATCTCCTCGCACTCTTTCACTTCGTACAGGAGCTCCATAAGCCTCCTCACGCTGTGCGTTCTCGGGTACTCTAAGCCCAGCTTCAGCAGCACAGCTTTGAGGTACAGCTGCAAAGACTGCTCAAAGCTGAAGGCGGCCAAGTCGAAGAAGCCCCTCTCGATCTGCATGCGCGCGGTTTCGTAGAAGCGCCTCGACCTCTCGAGAAGACACTCGTACTCCTCACGCTTCGTCATACACCGCCAGTAATCCCCACGAGGATGATGCAGATAAAGCTTAGCCATCTGAAACAACGTTAAGCCCGCAACCCCCAGCTCCCCGAAGCTCGCGGACAGCCAGCTCTAAGAAGTACGAGACGCCGTAGAGAAACCCAGGGATACTCAGCGTGATCTGCGAGCAGATCAGATGGGAAGCAAAGAAGGGCAGCGTCTCAAAAGAGGGGGAGAGAGCCCTGAAGCCCAGCAAGAGGAAACCGTCAGCCGCTTCACCCCGCAGTACTCCGGAAAAGCGCTTTCACTAGTGAGGCCTTACCCCGCAGGGTCCCAGCGCGGGCTCACTAGCTTGATCCCCACCCAAGTGCGCCGCTACCCATGTATAAACTTCATGTTACTCGCCCCGGCTCTGAACTTACTTGAGCGAGGGGCAAGCCCGCATGCGCAAACCGATGCGGAGTGTTCAGCTCTGAAAGCCCTGGGCGAAAGAGAAGAGTTCACTCTGCTATCTTCAGGCGCGTTTCCCAAAGCTAGCCCCTAATAGAAGTATGCTAAGCCGGCCGGCCTGGTAGGCTCAAGCTTACCGCTCACAGGATCCACTCTCAACCCCAGGTCCTCCAAAGTCCTCACCCCGAGAACACTTCTAGCCCCTTTAAAGCAGGCGACCAGCGTGGCGGCGGATCGATCCCCAACTTTCACCACGACCGCGTACACGCTCGCCTCGACCACTCTGCCGTCGCCGAGCTCCGAGCGAACCTTGTACGGTATAGGCCACGCACCCACCTTCTCGGCGATTTCCTCGTCCAGCACCGTGTAGCTCGCCCCCGTATCCACGAGCACGCCCCTCAAAGGTACCTCTCCCTTAGCACCCCTCACCACGACGTCGACGTAAACATGCCCCATGCCGCCCCCCATCTCAAACCTGCGTCCGAAAACCTCGGAAAGCCACAACCCTTACGCTTTACGGCTAGAGGCACGGCTCCCGCGTCCGCACCAGCTAGGACACCCCAACCTCCAGCTTCTCCGAGAACCAGCCGGCACGCCAGCTCAGGGAAGTACGAGGCTCCGCACTAGTGACAGAAAACTGTGCAAGAGCACCGGAGCACAGGATAAGCTCGAAAGATCACTAAACTTCCAACCCCTCACACCTCAGTCGGAGGGCAGGCCTCGGGGGACGGGGCGATCAGCCGGATTGCCTAACGCGGTTCACTGCTTCAGCAGCGCCCTCTTCAGGTCGGCCACATCCCTCTGCACTTCAACGAGCAGCTTACTCATCTCCAGCATCGTCTTCTGCATCTCCACAACAGCCTTCTGCAAGTCGCCTAACACCTGGTAAACACCATCAATCCTCCCACTCAACCGCTCATCCAGCTCATCAATCCTCTTGTTCAAACGCTCATCGAGCATGTCGATCCTTCTATTCAAACGCTCATCCATCTCAGTGATCCTGGCGTTGAACGAATCAGCCAGCGCGTCGATCCGCTTATTCGTTTCATCAATCCTCCTGTTCAACCGCTCGTCCAGCTCGGAGATTCGAGTGTTGAGCGAGTCGGCCAACGCGTCGATCCGCTTATTCGTCTCGTCGATCCGCCTGTTTGTCTCATCAATCCGCCTCGATAAGTCCCTCACGACGGCTATGGTGAGTACGGCCAAGTCCTCCGCCTTCAACCTCTCACCCTTCTCCATCTTCCTCACGATGATCTCCAGGGATTTGTCGAGCGCCAATGACAGCAGCTGCTCAGCCACCCCAACCACACCAATCCAGCCACCGCCAAAAGATAAAGTTTTACTAAACCACAAAGCCTTAACACTGCAACCCCGCTTAAACTCCTCACCCTATCCACTTCAACAATACTGCGATACATGTTCGTCGGAAGCTCCCTCGATTTCGGCTACCGGTAGAGCATCTCCACTGCTTGCTGCTCGAGCAACCCGGGTCCGCAGCGAGGAGTGCGCCCAGGGCTGCACCACGGCGAGCGCCTAGCTCTCCCCCTCCACTGGCCACGAAACCGATCCCCTGCCCCCGCCCCTCTCCCTCAGCGATCCCCAATCCCGCATAGCTGCTCGCAACCTACTTCAAAAGGCTCTCCACGATCCTCAGGTACCCCTCGGCTTTCCTAAGCTCCTCCTCGCGGTCCTCCGGGTCGAGAGCTCCCTCGTGGAAGCCCAGCACGTGCAGCTTTTAGGCTCTAGCGTAGAACTTGTCGTCGAGCTCCAGCTCAGCGAGCTCCGCTCTCCCAGCCACGAGCCTCCGCAGCATGGTTTTCCTCTCGACGTAACTGGAGGGCTTACCCACCCCACTCCTCACGAGGAGCAGGTCGGTGGCCAGGAGCACGGCGAGCCAGGCCTTCTCGCAGGCATCCCTGAGCAGCAGGGGATCCCCGTTCTCCTTGAACCTCTCGAACCCCTCGCGAGCGTGAGCTAAAGCCCTCCACGCCTCCTCGATGGACATGCGAGCCGAAAACACCGGGGCAGCTGCCCTAAAAACCCCTTGGGGGCGAGGCCCCAGGAACCCTCTTAGGCTGGAGAAAACGGAGCGTCGAGCAGTCCCCGAAGCGCACCCCGATGGCAAGAGCCCGCCCATCGCGAGACCTCTTCAAACCTCGAAGAGTCCGTCAAGCTAGAGACCGTCACGCCAGCAAGGCCCGCTCGCAACGACCGAGCGGCAAACCACCCGCTAAAAGACCCCCCATTCGCTGCGCAGATCCAACGATTCGCAACAGGGTCTTAGCCCAGTTCAGGTATCCCGTCTCGGTAGCCCCCTTCTTCACGAAGCTGGCTGCCGTACCGCCCTCTTTATTGTCGCTAGCTCCAGCGCGCTCACGCTCGTAGCTCCGAACCTCCGACGCTGCATTGACGCTAGGGGCTCCACCACCCGCGCAGCGCTCAATCAAGTTTTCACAGCTTCGCGTCTACGGTTCTAGTACGCATCGTCGTACCAACGCGCGCCGCGTTTCAAACGTCATGTCGTCTTCCTGATCTTTCCTGCTACGACTTGTCTAGTGAAGTTTAGTAACCATTCGGTTAGCGGTAGAGCAGCTTTTACGTCTTCCACCCTATACTTCGCCTCACGGAAACCCCATACGTGGATGTCGCACGCATCCTTCCACGCGAGTCTAATCCTATCCTCCTTAAGGGTCTTGGATAGGTCCGTCGAAGCCATCCCTAGAAGCCAAGTATCCCACTTACCCCTCCTCTTAACTTCTTCAACCTGCGGCACGTTGAATACCTCCGCCAACGCTTTGATGCACTCTTCGACAGTTTTATACAACTTTTCAGATGCTTGAACCGCTTCACCCTTCTCAAGGTATAAATTGGCCTCTTCAAAAAACCTCGATGCTAACTCTAGGCGAGCCTCAGAGATTTCCTCAGGATCCAGCTTAAGCTCCTGAGCTAAGACCCTTAAGATGAGGTCTCCGATGTCAAGGCCTCTCCTCTTAGCTTCTTCAGCAGCCCTCCTAGGAAGATACACGACCTCAACCATGAGTAGCCACTAGTTTAGCACTCGTTTATGTCATATAACGTTTTCCGTTTTGGCCATCTCTCAGCGTAGGATTGCAGTCAACCCTGCTGCCGCATCTCAATGCACTCCTCGACACCCCCCTGCAGCTTTTCAAGCACTCTAACGCCTATCGAGCACGTAGATGCCCTCGCTAGTTCTAAACGGCCCGCACGATCTCAACCTTTAGCGGCCACCAGCTCACGGCTCAGCCGCAGCCGCGTCGTCCCAGACGTCCAGAGCGGAAACGGTAGTCTTCTGGTAAGCCCACCGCTGCTGGGTCACCCCTCTAGCCCATCTGCTCCAAGGCTACCGCGCCTATGAGTAGAATCACGCCCCTCAGTCTAACGATAACGGGGGGCTGCGCTACCCCACCCTGCCTCTATTATAGCTTTGGCTGCAAGCCTAACTTCTCCAGCACCCTCGGCTGCTTCAGCCGAACGTTCGCTCAACGCTCGGCAACGCGAGTTCCGCAACCACATCTTCAGGCAGAGCTGGGAAAACCGCACCCGTATCAACGAGAGCCCTCTCCTTCCCGGCCTCTTCTGATCCACGCCCCCTAAATATTCGACGTAGTCGATGCCCCCGGCCTCCTCAATAGCCGTTAAGACTAGCACTCGCGCGCATCTAAGATAATGTTCAAGCTATTTGCGTTTCAAGCGTCTCAGTTAAACGCCAGACCCCTCTTCGGCTCGATGCTTCCTCGGTTAGCCCGGCCAGTTTCTCTACAGCAGGCTTCCTAGCTTCAATTCTAAAGCCGCTGAAACACCAGCCCCGTTCGCTTAGGAAATACTCCCCTCAGGATCTGCGTTCATGATCAACTGTCTTTCCAACAACTCTACAAGTCTTTTTACTATGGGCATTCTCCTCTCGACATCCTCCCTATCTAGCTTTGCCTCATGAAAACCCCATACGTGTAGGTGGCTTGCGGCATCCCATCCGAGCTGGACCTCCATGCCGAGCTTATCTGTCAGCTTCCTAACGGCTTTCTCTAGCAGCGTGACCGTCCACCTTCCCCTCTCTTCAGCAGCTTTAACTTCCTCGAGCTCGAAGATCTCAGATAGGGCTTTCACGCACTCCTCAGCAGCCTTGTAGAGCTTCTCAGACGATTGAACAGCATCCCCCTTCATTAGAAACTCCTCGGCTTCAGCTAGTAGAAGCTTGATGAGCTCCAACCTTTTCGAAGCCATTGCATTCTCCCCTTTGCGGCCGTATCGCTCCCTCTATAGCCTTTCTACGCTCCCTCATAGTGGTAATTCGATAGCGAGTTGGTGAGCAGGGAGAGGCCGCCGTGTAGAGTTTCCCTATCCACGAAAACCTTGCTTTCAAGCCGTTTTAAAGCGGGTCGCTCTTCGTCGACCTTAGCATCCCGCTTACGTCGTTTAAGTACGCTCTAACCCTCTCCAGCTCATACCTTATATCCTCCACATCTATGTTTCCCTCGTAGAACACCATTTCGTGTAGATGCCTTTCCCTCGCCCCATACCTATCCCTAAGCATCAGCTTCCCAATCTCGGGGAACCTTGCTTCCAGTTCCCTAAGCATCCTCCTACGCTCCCAGTTGCTGGATGGAAGCTTTCCTACCAGCCTCAGGATTAGAGCATTCGTCGCCTGAACTACGGCATTCCAAGCCTTTTCAGCCGAATCCCTAATCTCGTACGCGTTATTTCCCCTAACCCCCTCCTCAAACTCCTTTAAGGCCTCCTCATAGAATCTAAAGGCATCTTCAAGGTAGATGGCCACCCTGCAGGCCATCATACCATTCACCCACTACTTACATTCTTTTAAAGGCCTTAATGCAACACTGGATGTTCCTTGGCTAACCTAAGCCTCTATTCGTATTCTAAGGGGTCTTCAAGGTCCACTTCCAATTTGAATGGTACGATGCTTGGCGGTACGATCCAGCTGTAGCCCCAGTCCTCTTTAACCCTCCTTATCCCTAAGCTTCGAAGCTTCTCGTTGACCTTATCCTTCAACCTCTTCACCAAGCCCTCCTTATCGTAGATTATCTTCCCTCTATGAGGGCATTGAGGATCAGGGGGCTCGATACGTTCCTAACGAGGTCTTGAACGGACACTACGAGGACCGTCGTATCCCTGTTTACAGCCTCTCTAAAGGCCCTCAAGCCCTCGTAGGCTTTAAAGTAGGTCTTCACTGGATCACCGTCAAAATAATCTTTCAAGGGAAGAGTATGTCGTAGTCGCTCTCATCCCTGTAATCCCCCCTAGCCCTGAAGCCAAAGAGCATCAACCCCAGCAAGCCGTCTCCGAACATCTTCAGAGAGAGGCTTGTGAGGAGCCCTTCGACATCTACCTCAACGCCTCCCCATACCCGCAACTTCAACCACGACGGTAAGGAGCGTATAGAACATGTATAAAAAGTTCGATATGGGTTGTGTTGGGTACGCCGGAGTTGGGTTTACGATAATCACTCTACACTCGTATGATCCTAGCTACGCCCACAGGTTTATGCGCGACTCTTGAGGGGCAGGAGGCGTCGCTAAAGCTTACGAGGCTGGTGGAGACGCGGCTGAGCGTGTGCGTAGGCTCAACGGGGCGTTAAAGCCCGCAGCTGAAGCCGAGTCCAGTGGAGTTAAGCCTGGCCGGCGAGGCTAACGCTTCGATCAATTCTACGGTCAAGGATGCTCCTGCGATTAGGGATGAAGGCTCGAGGGCTAGAAAAGCCACGTACATTCTCTACGAGTCTGCTTTAGCAGTTGTAACAGTCGCAGATGCGCTCACGTACTCCTACGCCAAGGCTCTTCCGGAGGACCTGGGTCTAGCTCAGGGCCGACCATATGGTTAAGCTGAGCTCCGAGAGGTACCGTCACTCGACATACGTTACTAAAATCTCAAGATTTTCATGAGGGGCCCGCAGATTTAAGAAAATGGAATTTAGCTTCATCTCTCGTAGGCGCCACTACGCTTACAAGAATAGGTTTTCTGAACACTTAAGGCTTGAACTGAATGCTTTGATGCTCTCTACAGCGGTCGACCATCTCATGAGCATCAAAAACCTGAGATCACTATCAGTCCAGCGATCTCGAACAGCCTCTTTACTCGCGACCCATCAACCGCAGATACTATTTTCGTGCTTTACCGCTCGATTACTAGTACGTTCTTCTCTTGATCCTCTGGACCAGCTGATGCACAGTTCTTTTTCTCATCGCAAGTCTTAGTATGTTTATTGTCGTTGCTCTGAAATTCGAATCCTCCATGAATTTCCTCGCCAGGATTTCCATCGACTGTGCCGGTTTGAGTTTTATCGGTGTTTCCACCCTACCCTGCTCTATTTGCTCGTTGAGTTTCAGGACCGTCTTTACCGCCTCCTCTGCTCTGAGCTCTCTCGCTAGGTTTAACGCTTTACCGTTAAGCCATCTCTTCGTCACGTAGTAGTCGCTGAGGAGGTACATGTGCTCCTTGTAGATGGCGTGCGTGGCCGCGGCGACGGCTTCGGCCTCCCGGGTCAACGCCTTTGCCTCTGAACCATTCACTTCGATCGGCTCGGTCTCCCCCAGCAGGCGCTCGCCGTCAAGGTATACGATCCACGCGAATGAGGGGTGCGTGTACAAGTCCACTATGGTCCCGCCCCTAACCATCGTCACCGTGTAGGGCTCCAAAACCTCGATTCTGAAGCCCCTATCGGCTAACGTCCTTACGGCTTTCGGGAGATGAGCACGACGTATCAGCACATCTATGTCGACTGAGACGTGCTCTACGGGCTTCCTAAACTTGAAAAGCGCGTAGTCTAAGCCGCTTAGAGCCCTAGATACCTCCGCAACCCCACTCATGTAACGCCTGTAACGGTTCTCCTCCCTCACCCTTAGAGGGCCTTCGTAACCCACCCTCCTTAGGAAGCCTAGCAGAAGCTTGTTGAGCTCGGCCAGCTCAGCCAACTCCTCGATACTACCGCCTACGATACTGCCCGAATCTATGCTCCTCAAGAGCTTCAAGGTTTTCGTAGGCATTTCAGCAGCTCCCCCATAGCCTCCTTTGGCGTTTTATCGGTTGTATCTATAGTGTAGCTCGCGTAGTACTTAGCTAGAACGTTATAGCATGCCCACTCCTTAAGCAGGAAGATGTGGGGTGTGCCGTGCGCACGTTTACGCAACACTTCGAAGGCGGCCGTAACGTACACCGCCCTATCCATAGCGGATAACCTGGCGAGGAACCTGCCGGTAAGGCTTGTTAGGAACTCGGGGTAATCCAGCGTCACGATGATCCAGACTATGAAGTCCAGGACACCGCGATCCCCGATCACCGGGTGGAGCTTGGAGAGGAGCCTCCTCAAGAGGTAGTGCGGTAGGAGGGAGAAGAACTCTACCACGATCCAAACGGACCTCAGCCTATTCGGCACGGCAACTCCGTAGTAGGGGTTGCTACCCCCCTTAAAGGCGGCAAACCGCGAGAGAAACCTAGCGAGGAGGGAGGCGAAAAGGTGGGAACCCCTAAACCATGAAATGTGAGCGTAAACGCCGCGCGAAAGCAGGTAGCTTCTGAGGTACTTGACCAACGTAGTCTTGCCGGAGCCGTCTGGACCCGAAAGGCAGACCGTAAACCGGTGGGCATCCTCCATAGCAATCATCACTCCCGCAGCCACCTGATGCCCCTCCTTACCGCAGCATGGCTCACGCAATCTCCAGGCCCTGCATACCCGTTCCATCCCATCAAACCTCTATCGCTCGCGCAGATCCTAGCCACGTTACTTCCCCTCGCGCAGGGCATCAACCTATCAGCGATTCGATACCCTCTATTAGATTCCGAGCCTTTTCCATCTCCGCCCTCAATTGCCCTATGCCTATGATCCCTTCATAAAACGTTACCCCCGAAGGACCTTATGCCCAGCCACGCATCCAAGATTCCCAACTCTTCAACTCGCCTATCCTTTCCTTCGATCTCCCTGAGCATCTTCCCTCCTCTCAAAGCGGCTTAAGGGGATCCTCTCCATGTACTTACGCACCAATGCGTTCACCGCCTGTACAACCGCGTTCCAAACCTTTTCGGCGGAATCCCTCACGGCTGGCACATCCGCCCTAGCTGAGCACTGCTAAATTCTCTGCGAACTCTCGCAGAAGTCTTCAGCCATTTCAAAAGGGTCTCAGCATCCAGCTCCATACAAGCGGCTCCAACGCCTCCCACGGTGACTTTGGTAGAGTCAATCAGATGTCTAAGAACGACTGTAGTATAATCGTAAGGACGGCTTAGTATTTCCGTACCATCGAGCCGCCGTGCCAAGGCGCTACGCCTACAGCTATGCCGTACCGAATAGATCGTACCCCATCGATTAGCGCGCGAACGCGATGGCTCCGCTACGCTAGACCATCAGCAATTCCACGGGTCTAAGCCGCCCTGCAACAGGGTCCACTTGATACCCTAGCGCTTCGAGGAATGTGGCGCCTAGAACCGGTATAGGCCCCGGCTTCCTAATCGTATTTGCTTCGAACGTTCAGCATAAACGGTAGCCCTTTGATGAGCCTCCCCGTCGCTGGGTCAACCCTGTAGCCCATCTGCTCCAGGGCCCCCACGCCTATGAGCGGAGCTGTGCCCCTCGGTCTAACGATGATGGGCGATTCAGCTACCCTATCCTCTATTCTTACAATGGCGTTCGCTGCAAGCCTGACCTTCCCCACGCCTTCAGCCGTTTCAGCCAGATGCACGCCCAAGCTCGGCAACGCGAGTTCCGCAACCACATCTTCAGGCAGAGCTGGGAAGGTTGCGCCCGTATCGACGAGAGCCTCCACCTCCACCTTCCTGACCTCTTCCAGCCTACGCTTCCCTTCCACGTATTGAACGTAATCGACAGCGTTGTAGAACGTAGCCTTCACGCAAATGTGCCCCATCGCATCAGCCGCGGAAAAGACTCCGCGAGCGCATAAATACCTTATCAAAGTGCGCCTCGAGATCATCGAAACGCGTGTTTACGGCCTCAGCGTGAATGGTCGCGTGTAGTTTCAAGCAAGCTATGGCAAGGAGCTGCTGAACCAGCATCCAGGAAGCGGTATTCGATTAAGCCGCCCCCCGGTCTCAAGGGTTCCCCACCGCGAGACCACACGCGTTTCAGGCTCATCCGATGTCACTTCGAGAGCTTTGCATACCTAGCCCCACGTGTACGGGATGCCGCGAAGCCGAACCTCCATCCTTCTGAAGCACGCTGTAGGATCTCGCATCAGGCTCTCCCTACCACTCGTAAGGCTTACCTACGCTGTCCCCTACGAGCTGAACCGTATACGATGGTTTTAGCAGTTTAAGCCCGCGTTGAAACCATCCCACCCTGCTTAGCACGCTTCTCTTTCGCTCAATGCTGGAATTTACCCGCGATGGTTAGAGGCTTCAAAGCTTAGGGTGATCAAACGAGGGCGTTAGCAGCCAAAGCGTCTGCGATCATTTGCGTCAAAGCATTTAAGGCCGTTTCAGCATGACTGTTTAGGCTTAGCAATGGGTTTCACGCACGTAAAGGTGAAAGTTGCTAATCCGGTAAACCCAACGAGGGTGGAGGAGGTTGAGCTGCTGGTGGATAGCGGCGCCATCTTCACCTCCATACCCGGCGAAGTCCTGAAAGGCTTGGGTTTAGGGCCCATCGACCGCGTAAGGCTCAGAGTTTACGGGGGAGCCGTTATAGAGCGGGAGATCGGGTGGGCTTTAATCGAGTACGAGGGCGTACGCAGAGTCGTACCTGTGATTTTCGGAGAAAAGGGTGACACCCCAGTGCTTGGAGCAACAAGTTTAGAGTCTTTAGGTTTCCAAGTCGATCCAGTAACCAAAAAGCTAAAACCGGTAGAGTTTCTGATGATTTAATACCGCTTGCAACTGTTCAAAACGTTTTACTCAGAAACTGAGTAAAGCGCTCTAGTGCGCACCGGAAAACGCGCTTCACCCGGTGCCCCCACATCACCCCCCGAGCCTCTCGGAGTAACTTAGGAAGGTCACAGCGCCAGCAGCGCTTCAACCTTCCCAAGCTGCTTCGTTACGGGATCAACCTCGAGCCTCAAGCCCTCTAGGGCGTCAACGCCCAGAACTTCAGCGTCCTCACTTTCCGCAAAAACGACGATCCTAGTGGCTGAGAGAAGCCTCCTACAGAAATAGCGTGGTAAAAGCGAGGAGAACCCTATGAGGACCTGCAGGAGTCTAAGCTTCAAAAGTACGGCGACCCCATAGCAGGGGCTTCTACACCCCCTAAGCGGTGCGAAGCACGGGAGTGCGAGGGCTGAAGCGAACAAGTGGAAAACAGCGCGAAGACGTGCAGCTCCTGAAAAGCCCAGCAAGCTTACCCCAACCGGGGCCGTCCGGTCCAAGGAGTGATTGTAGATGCTCGACGAGCGTTTCTCACAACAATTCACCACTTCCCCCCACAGCCATGCCCAGCACCTTCCTCCCACGCGACCCCAGCTTACACCATCCCCAGGGAGCACGCCCAGCCTAATGTAGAGCTCGCGGCGGCAACCTAGATAGGAGGGCTTCGCTGACATCGCTCTTTAGGGGCACATCCCCGTTTCGAGAGCCTTCTGAAACTCCTCAGCGCAGCTCAGCCCCTTCGGCTGTTGCGAGAGATATCGATGAAGCCTTCGGCCGAAGAACCACAGCACTGTCGATGATCGCGAATCCCACGCTTCGATAGCTCTCCCGGACACCTGCTCTTATCGCCTCGAACGTTCAGCGCAAACGGTAGCCCTATGACGAGCCCCCATCGCTGGGTCAACCCTGAAGCCCGTGCTCCAGGGCCACCACGCCTATGGTGAATCGCGCTCTTCGACAGTTCTCGTTAAATGAGCGGGTATGGGGCTCGTTCAAGCTCTCCCGTTAAAGGATTCACCTTAAGCTCGAAGATCTCTAGAGTTGTCACTCCGAGGACGGCTGCATCCCCCTCCTCAGCGAAGATGACTGGCACGTGCCTCCTCTCCCCCATGAGCTCGATTAGGGCCTCACCAACAGCCCTCTCAACCTCCTTCCCCTCAAAGGTCCTGTACCTTCCTCTTCGTACCGGCTTTATACCGAGCGCCTCCAGCATCCCCTTAGGAATGCTCGTGTGGAGGGCACCGCTATCCACCAAGAGCTCAACCTCCTCGAACCTAGAGGGGTCCACCGGGCTAAAGACTTTGATTTTTACGTATGTGAAGCCCATCTTCACCACCTAGATAACGCTCCAGCTCTTTACTATTACTGTCACCTTCTTAAAGGGGTTCAGCTCTTACGTAAGTCGATTTCATCGCCTCACCTCTTCTTCCCCGCATCGGTCTTGGGCCTGCACCACCCTTAGGGGCGTTCGGGGCGCCCCCCAAACCCCACAGCTTGAGCAGCTCGGGGGGAGCCCCTAAGGCCCTCGACCCCTCATCGAACACTTCCACGCACCACTACATAGGGTGCTTGTAAGCGCTTCCATCTACATCCCAACGAGCAGACATGAAACCCGAACAGTTACGTTAGGCTCTCAGACCCAATTTAGATCCCCTCACTCGTACGATGGCTTGAGAACACCCTTGAGACTTTCTGTGGCTTCCTCAGCTAGCCTAACCAGCCTCTCTACAGCTGGCTTCCTAGCTTTAACGCCCTCAATCTCGATCTTGGCTTCATGAAGGCCCCAAACATGTGGGTAGTTCGCAGCATCCATCCAATCCTCGCATCGACACTGAGCTTACACGTTAAAGCTTCGACGGCTCTCTCAAGCAAGGTGACGGCCCACCTACACCTCTCCTCAGCAACCTTAACTTCACTAAGAAGTGCTTTTGGGTTTCCGCAAACCCATGTGTTTAAGCGTTACTGCGCACCTTACGGGATGGTGTTTACTCCCAGCTTTCTTGCTACTTCCCTCTGTTTTTGGTCGAGGGTTAGTAGCGGTTTACCGTGTTGTAGTGCTTGCGCTACGTATAGAGCATCGTAGACCGTGATGTTGTGGTCTAATGCTACTTCGAAGGCTTTGCCTAGGTACTTTACCTCTGACTCGATCAACATGTTCTTCTCTACGTAGGATCGAAAGAATTAGTATTTTTACGACGTCGCCTAAGCTTACGTGCCTCCTTATGTTAACACTCTTCCAGAGAGCATTATAGAACTATTACAATATAAATATGACATTAAGATGCCCCATTCATATCCACTTATTTAATTACATAAAAGTTGCATTTAAACTCTACTCCACATAACTAACAATACAATGGGTTGTCGAAAAATTAACATCTTCCTCCAAACTAAAATCCTCTGAAGAGTCGGATCTCCGAGGAGGTGCTCAAGATGTGAGGAGCCCAGGGTCCTCGATACGCCTCTCGATGACATGAGGGAGGAAGTCAGATTTTCGACGCCCTAAATTTAAATTTTCGCCCTCAGACGCAGTTGCCCTCATGTCTCGACATCAATACCATCAGCGCATTAATCTAAACGCACAAAAGATATAAAGTTCTAAAGTTCTTTAGTAATTAGGGGACAAAGATGGGTGGAATAAAAGTTTACATATCTGATGAATTGGAGCGCAAATTTAGGGAGGTTGCCATGAAGCTTTACGGCTATGGTAAGGGTTCATTAAGTGTAGCGTGTGAGAAGGCGATAAGTATGTGGCTTTCTCAAGTTTCAGAATCCCTTGATATTGTGGAGTCGGTTGAGGACCCAGTTGAAGCCATCTATGGAATGCTCTCTCACATTAAAAAGACTGGGGTTGAATTGCAGCATGAGGCCCGAGAGATCAGAGCAAGAAAAACTCTTAGATAAAGTGGTGTTGATAGACTCAAACGTTTTCTTGGAGGTAGAGTTAGCGGAGAGCCATGCGGAGGCTTGTAAGCAGTTTCTCAGGAAGGTTAGAGATGGCTCCATTAAGTCGGCGATCACCGACTTTCACGTAGACTCCATAGTGATTGTTATGGAGAATTATGGAAAGAGCTGGAAGGATATAGCCACGTTCCTAGCATCGCTTCTTCGCTATAGGGGGCTGATAATTTACCCGGTAAGCTTGAGTGCCCGTATAAAATGTACAACTCTCATGAGAGACTACGGCTTAGACTATGACGATGCCCTCGCAGTACAAGCCCTCAAAGATCTATCCACTTCAGTAATAATCTCTTATGACGAAGATTTCGACTCAGTTGACTGGATTAAAAGATATGTCCCTGAAGAATTGATATGATACCTATCTCCTCCCCCATTGAAAGGAACCACGAAAGAGATAGAACTGTTACAAAATCGACCATTCCAAGTTTTCAAATATCTCTGGCAACATACTTAAGACTCTTAAACGCGAGAAGAATTTAAGAAAAATTGTCGAAAGGATGGAGAAGTTCTTCGAAGGAAAAACTAAAGAGAAATTCATACAGACGCCCAGATATATCACCATGTAATATCTTGCTACCATTTCTTGATCTTAAAATAAAGCTAGAGAGTTCTGTACTCAGTATGATGGAAGTAGGATTACGTCTCGCGCGACTGTTTCGGGTTTCACATAGATGTTAAGGTTGATGCTAATTCGTATTGTCAGAGCTGAGCCCCATGCCCTCCAAAGTTAAAGCATCTCCCTCCCCAATCCGATCAACTTATATGTTGATGCATCTCGATAAAGTTCGGTGATCAAATGGGTTACGTGAGGGTGAAGGGCTTCGTCGGATCGCCCGAGAAGGCGAGGGTTGAGGAGGTGAACTTTCTAGTTGATACGGGCGCTTACTACACAGTCTTGCCTCCGCAGCTGACAGAGAGCCTGGCCATAAGGCCGATGGCGAGGGCTGAGCTGCTGACAGCCGGCAAGAGGAAGGTGGAAGCCCACCTATCTTACGCCTACATAAGGATAGGAGAGAGGGAGGGGGTTTTGCCCGTTGCGATAGTGGAGGCCCCGGAGCCCACGCTCGGCGTAACGGCCATGGAGGGGCTCGGGATAAAAGTCGACCCGACGACGGGTAGAATAGAGTACACTAGACCCTATGGACTCGCGATACTCTAAAACAACCGAAGCATAAGTTTATCGAACCTTCGCGGTGGAAGCTTGACGAGCATCACGCCTTCAAGCAGATTATGGTAGAGCTGTCGAATCCGCACTCGAAAGGCCGCACCCGATCAAACCGCTCCCCGAGGCCCACCGCATGAGCAGGCGCGCTCCAGGCCCATCGGACGCCACGCCGGGGGCGTAACGTAGCCCCACCAGCCGGCGCGAAGCCCCAGCAACGCTTCCCCCACCCGCCCGATCGAGCCTCACAACCCCCACCACCACCCCCTCCGCCAAGCCTCCACCATCGAGCGCCGCGGCTCTAACGAAGCTGAAGCTAAGCGTTCGCTCGACCGAAGGCCTCCTCGCTAGGAGGACGCGGCTTTCACTCCCGGGGATGCCACTCGCACTGCTCCAGGCCGGTGCGGACCCAGCCTGTGCGAACGCCTCAGCCGCCCCCAGCCTGGCGCCCAGCTACAGGTACAGGGTGCTCTCAGCCCCGCTCTACCCGCCCCCTGACCAACCTGGAGCTGCTCAAGCTGGCCGCCCGGTTGACCCGTAACCCCCGTTTCCTCCCGGACGCTACGGCGAAGGTTTTTAGCCTAGAGCCAGCCTCTTTACGCGATGGTGGAGCTGAATCGGGCGATCCCTAGACGTGTGGTGCTATGCATCAAGACGTACCTCGATGATATCAGGTCGCTCGACGAGTCGGTCTGGAAGGAGCTGCCATTCCCCGAGCCGGCAAGCTTCAGCGACGGTAGGGTCGGCTACTTCCTCCTCGCCGAGGCGGGCTTCCCCTACCTCGCCTACGCGCTCTTCGGCGATGACAAGCCGCGCGACGAGAAGGAGGAAGCCCTCTACTACACCAGAGACATCACCGTCGACATAGGCAAGGTGCTGTTCAATTTGCCCTTCCGCTTCTACGACTTCACCATCTATTGGCCGAAGGTGCTCGAGGTGGCGGGGAACGAGGTGCAGCGCTTCTTGGAGTGGGCCGAGAAGCTGACGCTGGGGGACGTTGAGGCGATGCTGGACTGGCTGGAGGAGCTCGAAAGGCAGCAGCGGGTCGAGCCAGAGATCTATTACGACCCGGACGAGGAGTGCCTCAAGAGCATCAAGAACCTAGCTGCATTGATGCGCTGGCTCCTCGACGAGCGGACCAGGCAGTACGTTACCCTCGTAGCAACCGTCAACCCCAGGCTTGACGAGCCGGGCGTGGATTGACTGGGTGGGAGAAGTGGAGGCTCGGTATAGGGTGGCTCCGGCGGCCGCGGTCTCGCTACCCACGCCGTCAGAGCCGCCGCTCACCTTCGCCGACCAAGTCTACGGCTGGTGCACCTACGGTATGCCCTTCTGGGGGTGCCCCTCCGTCGCGGACGTCAGCGGTATTGGGATTGGAGCCGGCTTGGCGTCCCTCCCCTTTGTGCTGGAGGAGGTTGCGAGACAGATGCAGCAGCTGGCGCCCACAGTGCAGCAACCGAGCCAGCAGCCGGGCGTGCCGACGGGCCACATCGAACAGCCGAGGCAGGCGGAAGGCGCACAGACCAGTGCCGTCGGAGTCGACTACCAGCAGCAGGCTCAGGTACCTCG
>JAVYWK010000029.1:0-20976 GCA_038727095.1 Thermofilaceae archaeon
GGTTACGATGGGTGGTGCACCCTATCCCGGAGCCGTTGTTCTCTGGGAGTTGAAGGATCCGCAGGGTATAAGGAAGGATTTCGGTCAGGCTACAACGAATGCCACAGGTTACGCCACAATAGCCATTTTTACCTCACCAACGTGGCCTCAGGGTGATTACATTCTTGTTGCAGCTATTTCGGGAACAGATGTGAAGACTAATGCTACCATAACTCTGCAAGCCGTATACATCAGCATCATTGTGCCGCAGCCTGCTTACCCGTTAGGTTCGCGAGTGGTTGTTTACGCGAGGGTTACGATGGGTGGTGCACCCTATCCCGGAGCCGTTGTTCTCTGGGAGTTGAAGGATCCGCAGGGTATAAGGAAGGATTTCGGTCAGGCTACAACGAATGCCACAGGTTACGCCACAATAGCCATTGACACTTCGAAAGATTGGCTACCCGGACCTTACAATTTAATAGCGGCGGTTTCAGGTACGGAAGCTCGAAATACCACAACAGTCTATTTGAAGAGATCGTTAGCGAAGCTTACAGTTGATGTAGCGCCTTCCTCGACATGGAGAGGTAACAACATAGTAATCTCAGGTTACGTGGTATTTGATCCCGCTCCGAGCGCTTACGATGGTACTATAAGAGTCTACATTGATGATCAGCTAATCTGGAGTCTCTCCCTCTCCCCGGATGGCAGGTTTAGCTCCCCACCGTTTAATACCACACATTTGCGATCAGGTACGCGTACAGCAAGAGTAGAGCTCCTGGAAACCGTTGAGTATTTCGGAGGCGTGAACTCTACAACTTTCCTAATCGATAGGGTGCTGGTAACGGATTTCTCGGTGCCAATACCCGGAAGAGTTAATGCAAATAGCACTCAAACAATAAAGTTCAAGTTGCAATACGAAAGCGACAATTCGCCTTTTACAGACGCTGCTGGAAGCAAGGTATGGATCAACGGTACTCAAGCTAACTACTCTAACGGTTGGTGGTGCATCACTTATACAGCCAATCTCGGCAACTACACGTTCGTAATTACAGGCGTAGAAGACAACTACAGGACGAAATCCGACCGCTTCTGGTCCCTGCTTGATAAACTCCCGAGTGTGGTCTGGGACGCAATTATAATCGCGAACTGGACTATCTTGGACTCTGATAGAAGAGTCGACGTTAACTCTACTCAAAGCATATACATTTTCGCTCACTATTGGTACGATAATAAACCCCTGAGAGGGAGAATCGAACTTAACGGTACCTTCTCTGGGGAAGAGTGGGTTGCGAACTGGGGCATAAAGATCGACGTGACGCATGCGTCAGTGGCTAAGGTTGCCTATTTACCGACCTATGTTAGAGATTACAACTTTAACCTTACAGCTTTCGTCATACAGTATGCCCAAGCTCCCCAGCTGATATGGGATATGGTTATAGTTAAAGAGTCAAGAGTTTCCAGAAGCAGAGTAGACGTGGAATCCGAACAATGGGCCGAGTTTCTCCTAGTGCACGCTTACGATGGTGAGGGCGTTACTGGCGGAGGCGTGGTAACTTCGGAGGGGGCTGCAACGCACAGGGGTGGCGGGTGGTGGAGGGTAACAGTAACAAGCCCTGTGACCAGAAGGTTGGAAGTAAGAGTTACCTCCGTGGAGAGCCAGTATGGTATAACGGTTTTCAGGCATGAGGCACCTGCTGCTGCCATAATTTTCGATAGAGTGGTCTTTGAAGTCTCTGCTCCTGCGAGGCTCAACGTTGGTACAGCCGTAGGAAACAGGTTAAGGGTTACAGCTTACTATCAGTACGATAGAACGGCTTTCGAGGGCTCCTACGAGGTTACACCCTCACCCGACACTGTCGTGACCACTGTGACAGCTGTGAGCTACACTGTTACATGGATGGCAGAAACAAAGTATGGATTAACTAAGTTTGTTAGCACGACAGCTGTGGTTCGGTACGACAGATTGATCATAGCGAGATACATTGTCGATAATAACCTTATGATCCTCGAGTTCGTGGTTAGTTACGAGTCCGATAAGGCTCCAGCGGTAGCGGAAGCGAGGGTGCTTGCTGGTGAAAGAGTTCTTGCCACTTTATCGACGACGCGCGAAGGCGTGGCTAGGTTCAATTATACACCGTTCCTCGAGGAGCTTAGTCGAGTCGCAAGCGTAATAATTGAACCAGCCCGGTCTTTAGAGTACGAGGTCACAGTCGGGGTTAGAGTTGAAGTTCCTGTTAAGCTACTGAGGAGTATTCTTACGATAGACCCTAGGTGTCAAAACAACTTCATCATTAAACTAGAACCATTCTTTACAGATGGAAGACTGGCAAAGGTTTCAACTATGCTGGAAGTAGAAGCCCGTGAGAGGATAGTTAAGTGGCTAAGAACGGGAGAAACTTTAGAGACTGTGCTAAAGCCCGGTATCAATACTGTAACCCTACTGGAGCTCCGCGTTGAGGATACGGATGTGATAGTCCCCAACGCTAAGACATTCTTGGGCTTCCGAAGGGCTTACAACGTTGCACTCGAAATGAAACTTTCAATCCCGACTTTCCACTATACAGGGTATCCGGATGCGCTGCTTCCCGGCTCAATCGATTTAGTAAACACTGGCAATGTAACGCTTTGCAGCATCCAGATAGTAACAACCCTGGAGAGAATAGGTCTCATTAGAGAAGGTCGTATAATTATCGATCTGCTGCCGGCTGGGGTCAAGATAAGTCGGGCGCTCACCGAGTTTAGGATAAAGACAGCATACGATGTTGGAGTTTTCAACGTAACGGTTATTGCCTACTATGAACCCGGACGAAATGTTCTGGCTATTGAAACAACCAGAGTTACTTTTGTTAAAGAATTGCCTGCTGATCTTGAAAAGTTGGTTAGAGAAAGAGACAGGCTTCTAGCAGTAATGCCTTCCTGGGATAGGGAGTACTTTATAAAAGCGGTAGATGAACAAGTATCCCTATACAACGAAACAGGGAGATATGATCCCTCGATCGTAGCTAACTTATTAAGTAGACTAAAGATCGCTGAGGAACTAATAAGCCTCCTCAATAAAATTTCGCAATGGTTGACCAGCCTTAATAGAACATACATAGAGTACAGGGAGTGCATGGGTCTCCATTTGCTCAGCGATGAGCTAGATAAGGCTACGGATATTTGGAGACGGCTGCGCCACGAGGAGGCATACCAGCGAATGTCCCTGGTCTACGTGGCGGTTCAAATAATCTACGAAAGATCGCATGAGCTTGCTCGTGCGTGCTCACTTGCTGCGCCTCTGCCTATCGAGCATGGGAGATACCTTGCTAGCATAATAGCCGATGCTATTAGGCTGGCACTACAGAACCAGACGGATTTAGCGAACCAGCGGTTGAGCGAAGCTAGTCGAGTAGCAAGCCTAATGGCTGCAGCTTGGGATGCGCTTAGACTAGCTGAGGAAGCAATTAGAAGGGCTGAGGCTGAGGGCAGGACGTGGGGTCTTGACAAAGCTAGAAGTTTACTAGGTGAGGCTCGCTCCCTATTCGATCAGAGGTTGTACGAGGAAGCTGGCGAGAGAGCCCTAAAGGCTAAGGAAGCGGCTGATGCGGCAGTCAGTCCCCTCACGTTTGTACTACCTATAGTAGTGGCGGTCATCGTAATAGTGGTAGTCGGTTACTTGGTATACAGGGCAATACGAATTAGAAAAATCCTGAAAAGTTAAAAATATTTCTTTTTATATCCCTTTTAGCGTTAAGGTAGTAAACCTTATAAGTAAGGTACTACTCGCAGCATACATGCGCAGGGGCACTTCGAGTACCTTTATAGCTCTCCTCATCGTACTGAGTTTAAGCGTTCTGGCGGCTCCCTATACGGTTAGTGCCACTACAGATAAGCAAGAGTACAAGCCTGGCGACAAAGTAACTGTGCGCGTCACTATTAAGCCGGCAGAGACCGTGGTTCTTCTCTGGGAAGTTAAAGATCCTGGGCAAGTGAGGAGAGATTTCGGTCAGGTTACTTGTCAAGGAGGATCATGCAGTTTTGATTTTGTGACGGGGAGTAATTGGCCCACGGGCACATACACCCTTATCATCGCGGTTTCCGGTACAAACGATAAGGGTTACGTCACCTTCACGCTACGCGTAGCGGAAGCTCCGCCTCCCGCACCACCCCCCTCTGCCCCTCCGTCCCCTCCTGCTATCGACTATGCGTTCCTCTCCCGCATCAGGATTGAGGCCACTAATAGGTCTCTATGTGAACTCAATGCCACTATCCGCATCCTTTCTCACGTCATGAACACGTTGAATTTAACATTGAATCCCGAGTATCTGGAGCAGCTCAATAGGATAGCCGAAACCCTGGAGAAGGCCATCGATAGTTACAGTAAGAAAAATTACGAAAACGCATATGCATTAGCAAACTTAGCTTATCAGGAGATAACTAAACTCATAGAAGTTTTCGCAAATGACGCCATTCAAGTTTTCAGGAATGTATTGAGTTACTTTTTGGCCCGGACACAGGATCCTACAACGGTTGAACTATTAAACTCCATAGGCAAGGAATTGGCAAGTGCGTCACCAGCTGACAAGGATATTCTTACTAAGCTCGCAGCGACGGGGAGGGTTCTCGTCGTTATCGCTCGAACCCTTAAGGTTCCTGAACTGGAGAAGAACTTATTGAGCTTGAGCCAGAAAGCTGAGACCTTGGAGGGGCTCGTGAAGAGCTTGAATCAGTCGAATGTTGAACTTCAAGCAAAGTTACTCGTTCTACAGTCTGAGAAAAGTGAGTTGGCTGAGCAAGTCGAGAACCTAACAAGCCTTGTGAGCGAGCTCAGAGGAGAGCTTAATCGTGTCAACCAATTAAACGCGGAATTAAGCAACGAAAACTTGCAACTCAAGGAACAATTGTCTCAAAGCGTAACTCGAAGCAGCGCAATTGCAGCCGCTTTAGCAGCCGCACTTATGGGGGCTGCGGTTGGAACCGCGCTAGGCAAATTTATAGGAAAAAAGCGGACGTAGGGGAAAGGCAGATCTTAGGCGGTATAAATGCAGAACCCCCTTAAGATGCTATCGACAGGGGCCCCCCTAACCGTACTGATGATACTGCTGACCTATGCAGCATTAAACTATGGCGTTGTATTGAGTACCTACGCCAAGTACTGGAGCATTAGAAGCCCTGTTGGCCCTCTTGATGATAGACAGTATAAGCCTGCTATTATCCTTTCAGTATCTGAAACACCAGAATGTATAAAGGTTAAGCTGATGAGAACGTATGCTAAACCGGGTTTTCTTAAACTTACCACTGTTGCTAGATTATTCACGCGTGAAGGCGGAATAGCAATCTTGGCTGCAACGATTCAAGCGCCCGTAGGGACACTTCAGGAGCTTATCTTCCAGGGGGGTATGCATGAGCCTCTCGAATGCGTTGAGATATCTGTCACTGTTGATAGCACTGAGGTGGATAAATGGAGCAGCTGCACTCGATCTTAAGTGGTTTAGCATTAAAGCTGGGTCGCGTAGCGTTGGGTATCAGCGCGATCTTCGCGTGGGCGTACGCTATCTCACTGGTGTTGCCGAGCTGCCCAACGCAGGAGGGAGGGATAATTGCTCGTCTCGTTACGATCCCTCTCGGCAACGCAGGGGTTATCGCGTGGGGACTCCTCCTTACTGTTGCAGCTTGGAGAATTGAAAGGTCGCGCATATGGTCTATTCTAGCTGCTGCGGCAGCCGTTTTTTCGTCGTTACTACTAGGAGAACCAACGCTGTTGGCAATGCTTTCCGCGCTGCTCCTTGGGCTTTCCTACATAGAAAGCAGTAGAGCTTGCGCCGAGACTTTGGCGCTCGGCGTAATAGTCGTGGAGGCTTTGACGTTGATTTACCTACTAGTGAGAGCCTACGGAGTTAAGCTCCCTGTTCCTGCCGCTTTCCCTCTTCACTTATCTCTTTATTGTATTTTTACACCCTTAGCACCGCTCGTAGCGCTAGCTCCCTCCCTCTCCCCTCTCGTTTCCTTCATGCACCGTAAACGCGTCGAGGTTGAAGGCGGCATAAAGGGGAAGTGGGCTCTAGCTTTCGGCTTGATAATGTCCTGTCTTTTATGGATAGTGCTTTACGCATCAGAAGTTAACAGGGCAGCTAAGCTAATCGGTGTAGACTCTAACACGAGGTACTATCCACACGCGCTTCAGCTACTCGCTGAAGGCTTCCCCAGCATACTAAGGGTCGGCTACGATCGCCCCCTCTACTATTTTCTCCTATATTGGTTAGCGAGAAGTCTAGGTTCACACGATGCCGTGAGGATTCTGCCGCTAGCGGCTTTAGTTCTCTACACCGTTGCATCCTACTTTACTGCAAAGGAATTGATGGGGGAAAGAACAGCCGGTTTAGCGTCCTTAACTGCGCCTTTAACCTATACGGTGACAGCCGGCCTTTACGGTGGGTTATACGCCAACTGGACAGCCCTTTCAGCGGCGCTTCTAGCGGTAACATCGGCTGCGCGATGGTTAAAGCAGGGAAAGTGGGTGTGGCTAGTAACATACCTGGTCCTTCTAATAGTCACAGCAGTCACCCACGTCTACATGGGGGCGGTCTTTTTTACATCCACATTCTTTTCGATGACTTTATGCTCGCTCCCCAAAGAATGCAGGAGAAGGGCTTTAGTCGCGTTAGTTGTTCAGCTCACTCTAGCCGCGCTAGGCTTCTACGCAGCCGATAGCTTCGCTCACGCTTTAAACTTCCGTCCCCCCTCGCACGTAGTTTCGTCTCTAATGCGTTCATGGCTTAATAGAGTGCAAAAGCTTCAGCTGTTTTCGCCTGCATGGTGGAGGGACTACGGATACGCAATCTACAACTATGCAGCAACAGCCGCGCTAGACCCAACGGTCTGGATGTTCACATTCGCCGGCATTGCGGTTGTTGGGTTTCACAGGTTGAGCGGTTTCCTACTTATACCTTGGCTAATTATCGTCTATATTCTCTCCTTTACTGCTCCTTTTGGACTTATGTGGAGAGCTCTCTACAATTTCCCATTCTCGATCAGCGAAGCTATCGGAATAGCGGCCCTCCTCACGATCATAAAATCGAAGGTTGGTAGAGAAACAACACTGCTGTGGCTCACGGCCATCCTTCTCTTCAAGTTAAATTACACGCTGGCTTTTGCTATCGGGTTAGCATCGTAAACATACGAATCGCTGAATAGAGCACTTCCTCATGATTTTGCTTGTCGCTCATCTTTCAGAGCTCTTCTCCGCCCTGCATTGCATAGATAAAAGTGGGAAGCAAATCTATTGAAATAGAAGTTAATTATCTTTTTATTTATGTTTTGAATTCAACTAAAGAAGTTGTTTTTATCATCCTTAGCTAGTACTGATACATATATGAGAGCCCTAAATATTTTAAAACTTTAATGAGTGGAGGCTTTGTGAGAGCTATACTACTCATGCTCTGTACGCTGTTATTATCGGCCTGTCTTCAACTAACCCTCTGCGAGGACCGTTTTTTTGAGTGCGTGAAACTGCTGGAGAAGCTAAGCGAAGAGGGGGTAGATGTTTCGATGCAGGTTCAGACCCTTAACGTTGCCCTAGAAATGTACAGGGCGAATAAATCGGTAGAGGCTGAAGCAATTATCGAGCGCCTCCTCCGTGAGCTTAGAGAAGCAGAGCAGCAGCTCCCCAGGTACCGCTTACAGAAGTGGTTGCAAGTAGGTGTGAGAGTAGTTGCACTGCTTGCTATCCCTCCACTGTTTTACTACTTCTTCCCCCGTCTCTACGCGCTGGCTTGGGCTTACTCCAGAAGGGGATGGGTTTTGAAAGAGGTGGTGAAGCGTGATACTAAACGATGAAGTTATGGCGGTCCTAACTGCGATCGTGTCAGTAGCCTGCGTACTGGCGGCGGCCCTGTCCATACCTAGGAGTGTGGAGCCGTTTCTCGCACTTGGATTGCTGGGTGAAAAAGGGAAGATAGGTGACTACCCCACAAGGGTTCTAACGGGCGAGCCGGTAAGGCTTAATATCTTCGTAATGAACCATATCGGTCGAGCAGCCGCGCTGAAGGTAATCGCGAAGCTCGGCTCGCGCGGCAACATCCCCAGTAACTCCACCCCTCTAAACGCTACACCAATCTGGGAGTACACGATCATCCTGAACCATGGCCAGAATGTGACGATACCAGTCCAGCTGACGATCGAGAGGGAGGGAGTTAACCTCGCACTGGTATTCGAGCTCTGGGCTCTCAACACGACTAGTGGAACATGGGTTTACACGGGCAGGTGGAACCACCTTTACATCAACGTGACGAAAGGTGTCCCATAATGAAACTCTGGGAGCTGGTTGTAAAGCGCGCAGAGAGGAAGGGCCTACTGGGAGCCTGCTTGGAGCTTTACAGGCAGTGGGTGGAGGGTGAGATAGAGGTTGAGGATCCTTCACCGCCCTCCTCCCTCTTCAGCTATTTCTTGAGACTCGACTACAGCCTCTGGCTCTGGCTCCTCCTCACCCTATCCGCCCTGACCATCGCTGTCGTAACAGTTACGGAGGCCGGGCTCGCAGTACTTCTACCCGCCCGCTACGTCCTGGGGACGATCGCCGTGCTATTCCTCCCGGGCTACGCGCTCATCGAGGCGCTCTACCCCAGGGGCGACGAGCTCTCGCCGCTTGAGCGCTTAGCCCTCTCGATAGGCCTCTCTCTAGCGGTTGTACCCCTCGTTGGCTTGGTTCTCAACTACACGCCTTTTGGGATTCGCCTCTACCCTGTGCTCGCATCGCTTACGCTTCTAACAGATGTAATCGCTTTTATAGGGGCTTACCGGAAGTACCGTTACGTAAGCCTGCTTGCAAGGGGTGCGAGAGTTGGAGCGCGCTAGCGAGATCATTGCCGCCACGCTGGCTGCCTGCGGGGCAGCATTAGCTGCCTACTCGTACTGGGTGCTAGGGAGCGTACCACTCGTAGCGCTGGGCATCGGAGCGCTGATTGTTGCCGCTTCGATAGCGGCGACCTACAGGGAGGCTCCGTACAGCGAAGCTGCGCGCGCCCTCCTTGAGGCCTACGCCGTGAACGTGGCGAGGGTGCTGGAGGAGTTTGGGGCATCGCTCAAAGCCACGTACATCAAGGGCGGCATTGTCCTAGCCCCCCTCACCAACCCCTCCCCAGACATCAACGGGGCTCGCTTAGAGCACCTTATCTCTGGATCTCGGGGCAAGTACGGGCTTGTGCTGAAAGCTCCGAGGCTGGAAGTGGAGCCGGGCGACCCTGAAGCAACTTTAACTCGAGTTCTCGTGGACACTCTGGGCCTCTGCGACAACGTGAGGGTCGTTCGCACCGGAGATAGAGTGCTGGTGGAGATTGTTAAACCGAGGGAGCCGGTAGAGGCGAGGCGTTTCTCCGAGGTGCTAGGCCCCTTATCCGCCCACCTTGCAGCTGCAACTCTGGCGGAAGCTCTGGGTGGCGCCTTGCGGCTGGAGGAGATTGAAAGGGAGGGGAAGTCCATCCGCGTTTCACTCAGGGTGGTTGAAGGTGCTGGAGAAGGATAGGCTATTCAACGTCGCCCTCTCGGCTTTCTACGCCATCACAGTCCCCGCGTTAGCCGCTCTCGGCGAGCGGAGGTTTGACGCTTACTTCTCGGTAATGACGCTTGAGTACGCGATTCTCTACACGGTGCTGAGGCCTAGGAGGAGGGGGAGGGAGCTCCTACTCCCCATACTTCTCACCGTGTTCTCCTTCTTTGTCGCGAAGAGGATCCTAGAGGTGTTGAGACTGTGAACAGATCTCAGTGGCCGACACTGATCCTCCTCCTTCTGGTTGCCGCACATGCTACTGCCTTGCCGCCCAGGCATGTAAACCCGGAAGAGGTGGCACCGGGGCGACCGGACCCGCAGGTCTTATCCAGCGCTTACAGCTTGCTGGCGGACCTCTTCTCCGCCGAGAGCTACGGGAACGCGAGCCAGCTGGTGAACCTGCTTCTGAACGTCAGTGCTGCCCCCGATTTGGCCCATGTGCTACGCCGCTTCCACGAGATTCTGGGAGAAGTCAACGATCTTCTCAACCTTTCCCGAGCTTACCTGGAGCAGGCGAGAAGGCTTGCGGTCACGGGAAGGATCGAGGACTCGGCAGCCCTACTGAGCGAGGCAGTGAAGGTGCTGGCGAAGGCGAACTTGACGCGAGCCGACCTTGAGCTCGCCGCTCGCGAAGTGCAGCGCAGGTTGGGCGCGCAGCCAGCCCCCCTCCTCCGTGCGGTGTCCGAGTTGATAGCCAGGCACTCAAGTGAGGCAGCGGATCTCGGAGCCCTAGGGAGCATGCTGAGTACGGAGCTCACGGTCGAGGTGGAGCCCAAGAGCGCTTGGGTTGGTTCAACTGTAAGACTCGCAGGGAAGCTGACCTCGCTCGGCGTGCCCCTCTCAAGCAGGAAAATTGCGGTAGCCGTCGGCGGGTCGATCGTTGGGAGCGCGCTAACGGATGAGAGCGGATCCTTCACTTACCAGTTGAGACTGCCATACGTCTACAGGCGGAGCCTGGCGGTAGGTGTCCTCTACCTACCCGAGGCTAACGACGCGAAAGTCTATAGGCCCGCCTCGAACTCGACCGAGATCTACCTGCTGTACGAGACTCCGAAGCTCAGCGTGCGCGTGCAACCCCCTGTAGCGCTGCCCGGCGACCGAGTGAAGATCGAGGTCTTTGCCGACCGACCTGGCTTGCTAGTGGAGGTATGGGTTCTCCACACGATCCAGCGAGTCAACCTGAAAGGTGAAACCGCGATCGTCGAAGTTGAGGTTCCAGCAGACGCCTCCGAAGGCGTGTACCGCGTACTTGCCGCATCTACACCTAATGGCACCTTGGGACCGGCCAGCGCTGAAGCAACCTTGACCGTGCGCAGGCTCGACCTGAAGCTGAACGTTACTGCGCCACCCTTTGTTGCGCTACCGTTTCCAGCCCGCTTCACAGTTTGTGCCGAAGGGTGGAACGGAACTCCGCCGAACTACCGGGTTAAGCTCTCACTAGCTGGAGCATCCTTTGAAGTGGAATCCCAGCAGGTTTGTACGACATTAGAAGCGACGGCCCCACCGCTAACTCCTACAGGATCGTCGTGGGTCGAGGTAATCGTAACCCCTACGAGCTCCCGCTACAGGTCAGCTCGAGCGGAAGCTCAGACGTTCATCGCGAACCTTCTCCTCCTCATACCAGCCGTAGGCCTGCTCACCCCTCTGGTCTTTTTAGCAAAACCCCGCAACCGCGTGGAAACCCCGCACCCATCCACACCTCCATTGCCCTCAGAGCCGCAGAGGGAGCTCGAGGAGCCCTACTCGCTCAGGCTCAAATCAGCTGATCCCGTGGTTAACGAGTACCTAATCGGATTAAGGATGGTTGAGAAAGCAACCGGTGTACTGCTGAAGCCCAGCCACACGATCTCCGAGTACTTGCAGCTCGTCGAACCAAAGCTCGGTAGGGCGGCGAAACTCTTTGCTACTCTCTCGGGGCTCGCGGAAGCGAGGCTCTACGGCGGCTTCGAAGTTCCGCCGGAGTCGGCTAAAGCCCTACGCGAGCAACTCGGTAAGCTCCTGGGTGTATCGCCGTGAAGTTGCGCTTAGCGCTCCTCCCGTTCCTCTCAGCTCTAATGGTGCTCGCGCTAGTCACTGCGCTGTACCCACCCAGTGACGACTTCCACCCACTGAACCCGCAGTGGAACGGGATGGAGCGTGTAGTCGAAGACTTCAAAGCCTTTAGTGCGCGGATCACCGACGCCTACGCGCTCGACCCGCTCAACCATGTGCTACTCATCGTAGGCCCCTCTAAGCCTTTCACACCTGAGGATGCTAGAGCGGTAGAAGCCTTCTTAACCAAGGGCGGTCGCGTGATCGTCGCCGACGATTACGGGACTGCAAACCAGCTCCTCGAGCTGCTTGGAGCACCGGTCAGGATACTCCCGGGCGTGTTAACGGATCCCCTGCTCAACATAGGTTCGCAGCATCTCCCTCTGGCCTGGTGGGGTTCAAAAAGGGTAGCCCTCAACTACGCGGCTGCGCTCAACACGTCCGCGTGCTTCGACTGCAGAATTCTCGCAGAGTCCAGCTTTTTCAGCTACCTTGACCTTAACGTGAACGGTAGGTACGATGATGGTGAGCCAGAAGGGCCGCTGCCGATCGCTATCTCTCTGCGCTACGGAGCAGGCGAGCTTATCGTCGTCTCCGACTCAAGCTTCTTCATCAACTCGATGATAAACCGTGAAAGCAACCGCGCCGTCCTCGAGGAACTGCTCAAAGGAGCTCAACCGGCTGTAATCGTTGACTACTGGCGTGAGACAACCTTTGCCGCAATTAAGGGCGGGCTCACGGCAGTGCATCGGGTACTCGGGAGCCCGGAAATCAAGTACTCGCTCGCGGTAGCGGTTTTCGCCCTTTCGATTAGAGAAGGGCGCCGGCTGGCAAGCAAGAGAGAGTGAGGTTTTTAATCGCTTTCACTAGAGCTGCTGCTGTGTCTGAAACTGCGAGCAAACCTATGCATCAAGACGATGCTTCTGCTAAGCTTCAGCGAATGATCCGGGGAATTAAGAAGTACTTCGTCGGCTACGACGAAGTTGTTGAACTGTTGATTGTCGCCCTCCTGAGCGAGGGCCATGTACTCATTGAGGGTCCATCGGGGCTCGGCAAAACCCTTCTCGCGAAGCTCTTCGCCGCCAGCATCGGAGGCAGCTTCAGCAGGATCCAAATGACTCCCGACCTACTGCCGGCTGACATCATCGGCTCCACCTACTACGACCTCCAGAGCAGCGAGTGGAGGCTGAGGCTGGGGCCTATCCACGCGAACGTCGTGCTCATCGATGAGCTTAACCGCGCAACGCCCAGGACCCAGAGCGCGCTCCTGGAGGCGATGCAGGAGCGGCAGGTGACGATCGAGGGCCGCACGATACCCCTCCCCAAGCCCTTCCTGGTGATCGCCACTCGAATCCCCCAGGCTGGGGAAGGAGCCTTCGAGCTTCCCCTGCTCGCTATTGACCGCTTCGCCTACAGCGTCCCCCTACGGGGCCCCGACCCGGATGTGGAGAGGGAGGTGCTCCGGAGGATCGACGTTCTTGACTCACCGCAGATAGAGCCGGCGATTACGGCGGAAGAAGCGCTGGTTTTCGCTGAAGATGTGAGGAGGGTGCGCGTATCGGAGCACATGAGGGAGTACGTGGTAAACATTGTTCAGCGGGTACGCGGATACGAGGAGGTCGACGTGGGGCCGAGCACGCGAGCCCCAATCTGGATCCTGAAGGCGGCTCGCGCACTCGCTTACATCCGAAACAGGCCCTACGTGCTCCCTGACGACGTGAAGAGGGTGGCGCCCTACGCGCTCAGGCACAGGATCACGCTCAAGCCAGAGTACCTGATGGACGGAGTGGCGCCGGAGCAGATCGTCCAGAGAGCCTTAGAGGAGGTTGAGGTGCCTAAAGCTTGAAGCTGACCCCCCGCGGCGTAGGCGTGCTTCTCGCCGCCTTGAGCGAGGCGCTTCTCGCGCTCATCTTTTGGGACGCTGTTCTCGCATCTCTTTCCATCCTTCTATTAGCCGCCCTGGCTTCAGACGCAATTCTTGTAGTTAGGCGGAGCCGAAGGTTGTCCACGGCGGTAACGCTCTCCTTACCGCGGGAGCTTCTGAGAATGCCGATCGGAAGCTCGAAAGTGGTCAGAGTGGGCGGGTTACCGAGCTACGCAAAGCTGAAGCCGCTGAGCGAGTGGCTAGAGCTCCGACGCGCGGACGGCGCCTACGAGCTGCTTGTAAAGCCGAGGCTCTTCGGCGTCCACAGGCTCTACGTTGAGTGCCTCGTCGAATCGCCGCTGGGGCTACTGGAAGCGGTCGGCAGCGCTAGCGTGGGAGTCGTGGTCTACCCGAGGGCGTTACCGTTCCTCGTGGCAGCCGCCGAGCTCGCGGGGAGGGCGGTGGGGTCGGAGGGTAAGAGCGGCCGAGGAGCATGGGGCGAGGGGTTGGGGGGTTGGGGCTTTGAGTACGTTGGATCCAGGGAGTACAAGCCGGGCGACAGGCTCAAGCGGATCGACTGGCGCGCAACCGCGAGAACAAGGAGGCTCCACGTGCGCGAGCTGACCGGTGGAGGGGGAGGCGCAGTCCTAATCTTCAACGCGTTGTCCCCAGGCCCTCAGACAGCTGACTTTGTGGCCTCAACCCTACTAGCTGCCGCGCTCGCCGCGCACCGGGAGGGTTTCAGCCTCTCCTTCATCAGGGTCTCGGGCACCTCCATCGAGCACGTTGCTGAAGCATCACCGAGCGAAGCGCCGCTCGCAGCCGTCAAGCTCGCCCTTGAGCAATTGAACTTCGGGATCGAAGCGCTCGAGCACGTCGTCCCTCAACCAGCTGCACTCAAGCTGGCAGCCCTCCGCAGGCTTGAGGCAGAGACCATCGTGAAGTTCCTCGCTGAAAGGCAGCTGGAGGTCGCGAGCGTAGCTGAGCTAGCAGCGCAAAAGGGTCTAGCGCTCTTCGCGGGTTCACTGACCTCAAGCACGCAAAGCATCATTGACCTTGCGCACGAGCTGGCTAAGCGAGGCGTAACCTCCGTCTTCATTATCCACCCGAGACCCTGGATTGACTCTAGAACAGTCGGCGAGGAGAGGATCCTCAGAGCAACCCATGAGAAGGTTCTCAAGGGGCTTGAGCGCTACGCCAGACTCGCTTACACTCCTGGGGCCGCAGGGAGGGAGATCAGAGCCTACGCTCTAACCATAAGGCTAGGTCAAGCGAGCTAAACGCTTTAATATAGGCACTCGGGGAGTTCTCTGAGGCTCTTGAAAGGTAAAGAGGGGGCTTCCGATGAGCTAGTTACCATTATGATCCCCACCCTCAATGAAGAGGAGGCGATAGGACCCGTCATTGACGAGTTGAAGGGATTCGGCTGGAACAACATCCTCGTAGTCGATGGCAACAGCGATGACGCTACCAGGACAATCGCAGCCTCGAAGGGTGCGAAAGTGGTGGTGCAGGAGGGGAGGGGGAAAGCGGACGCGATAAGGACGGCGGTCAAGCACGTAGCGACGCCGTACGTGGTGGTCATGGATGGCGATTACACTTACCCGGCGAAGCACATCGCCGAGCTGCTCGAGAAAGCGGTGGGCGAAGGTCTGGACGAGGTGATCGGGGCGAGGAGGCGGGGGCGTGAGCACATTCCCCTCGTTAACAGGTTCGGGAACTGGGTGATCACGAAAGCCTTCAACCTCCTCTTCGCAACTCACCTCAGCGACGTTTGTAGCGGCATGTACCTGGTGCGAACCGATGTTCTGAGGGAAGTGCGCTTCGAGGCGAAGGGCTTCAGCGTGGAAGTGGAGATCGCAGCGCACGTTGCCTCCACTACGAGGAGGATTGATGAGATCCCCATCGAGTACAGGAGGAGGATAGGAAGGCCGAAGCTCGGGAGGAGGCACGGCTTCACGATCATGCTCGATGCCCTCAAGCTGGCGCTTCGCTACAATCCAGTCTTCCTCCTCTTCTCCGCCTCATCGCTGATCCTCGTTCCCTCTCTGGCGTTAGCCGCCTGGGTCGGCTATCGCTGGCTCCTCCAAGGCGTCAAGCACTACGTCTGGGGCATCATAGCTATCGTCGGCGTAGGTGTGGGCTTCATCTCGCTTCTCCTAGCGATCATGGCTCTCTACCTCAAAAGGCTGGAGCTCAGGATCCTCGAAAGGCTGCAGAGGGCGGGAAGATGAACGCGCTGGAGCTACTCCGCCGAGAAGCTGAAGCCACCCAGGCTGTGATCATGGCGGGTGGCGAAGGGAAGCGGATGGGCTACATAGGGGTCCCAAAGCCTCTCATACGGTTGAACGGGGAACCCCTCATCGACCGCTGTATCCGCTACTTGGCGGAGAACGGGTTCCACCGCTTCATCGTGCTGACGAGGCAGGAAGAGGTTGCAAAGCACCTCAACGACTCGAAGTACGGAGTGGAGTTGAGCGTCTGCATGGACCCCCCGATCCTAAAGGTGGGGAAGGGGAAGGCGTTGAAGCACGCAGTTCTCCGGGGCACAATCGACATCACGAGGCGCGTCCTCATAGCGTTCCCCGACGACATCTTCCTCGACCGCACCCTACCCCTCCGCTTCCTTGCAAGCCACTTGGAAGCCGTCAGGGCGAAAGGTGTCTGGGCGAGCGTCGCCGTTGTCTCTGGGATCCAGCTCCCCTACGGTGTTGTCGAGCTCGACCCCTCAGGACTAGCTGTCAAATTCGAGGAAAAACCTGTACTAAGGATACACGCGAGTACGGGGCTCTACATACTGGAGCCCGAAGCCCTCCAACTGCTGGTCGAAATCACCGATATGAGCTCGCCCCACGCGATCGAGTTCGAGAACACCCTTCTACCCTTGCTCGCTCAACGAAGGAAGCTCTACGCCTTCACTGTCTCACAGGGCGCCTGGCTACCCGTCAACACAATAAAGGAGCTGGAGGAGGCATCGGCAGCGCTTAGCGAGTTCGAAGCCACACGGCGGGACGCATAATAGGTCCCCAGTAGGGTCAGAGATCTTCGATGAGAAGCTCAGGGTTGCAGAGCAGCATCACGACGGGGAGCGAGCAGCTCTCGCAACTCAATGACCTTACCGAGTATGGTTCGAGTACACCAGCCCGAAGAAGACGAATCTCCACTAAAGGGCTTATCGGCGTGAGGAGGGTTTCAGAACCCCTAAGAAGATCTAGCAGTAGGGTTCACACCCCATTTAAACACTCCATCACAACGGTCCATGCCCTTCCTACTCAGAGTCAAGCAGGGCCCACCTGCATCCTCTGCCAGTATAGAGTGGGTAATGCTACAGCGATAGACGTGTTACCACAGCTCACCAGCACGTGATGCCACGCCTCGCCAGCTCGCGGAAACAGCGAGAATAAGCGAGCTTACGTACAATCAACTGGTTAAATGCTGAACAGCCATCCGGCAGCGAAAACCACGCGTGTCATTACCGAGTACACCGACACCGTAGGGGGAGGAATACCCGCGTGTAATCGAAGCTGTTGATCGCGTAACGACGGGTGGTTAACGCTCGCAAGCAGTGGCGCTGAAGGCTTGAACGGGGGTTGTCTAGGACGCCGCTAGTCAGCTGGAGCAACGCTTCCCTTAATAGCGGGATTTAAAGCAAAAAGGGTGAGTATTATGTTGACAAAGCTTAAACTCAGGAACTTCTTGTCGTTCAAGGATGCGAGCGTCACGCTTGGCAAGCTGAACATCGTGGTGGGAGCGAACGCTAGCGGGAAAACCAACCTCTTGAAGTCCCTCGAGCTCCTCGGCAGCTTTGCCAGGCTCGGCTACCCCAATGTCGAGGGTTACGCAGCCCCTAGCGCGGGCGGAGGCTGGTACCTCAACCTCGGCTGTCTAGCCCACAACTTCGACGCGGGCGCGGTAGTCGCGGTGGGCGTTGACGCTCTGGTAGAGGGTGCTGTAGTCTTGTACACCGTGAGGATCAGCGCTGACAGCTTCGAGGAGGAGGTGGCTAGGGGGAGGGAGATTCTGATGAGGGCCTCATCGAAGGAACGGAGCTTCACCTACGCCGCCCGCGACGGCTCACCCCGAACGGTAGATCGGCTTGCGGCCGCCAGCCTCGACGTGCTCTACTATGACCTCCGCGGCGACCAGAGGATCCAGCGCGTCAACGTCTACCCCTCTGCCCTAACTCACGTGCCCGCCGACGCCCACCCGGCTCTTCGAGGCTTAGCGGAGCTCCTAAGGGGGGTTAAGGTCCTTCACCCCGATCTAGCCGCCCTCAGGTTGAGGTCCAGCGTGAGGAATCAGCCTGAAACCGGATACCGGGGAGAAGGGTTAGCCCGCCAATTGCTCCAGTTGTGCCTCGAGAGGAGGAAGGAGTATGAGGTGATCGAGAAGACGGTAAGGGGCCTCCTACCCGATCTCGACGCGATCGTGCCGCGAATCGAGGGCGAAGAAGTGGAGATCCAAATGAGGATAAACGGCCTCCCCAGGCCCCTAACAGCGGCAGGCATCTCGGACGGCGCGCTCCGCCTCACATGCTTCACCGCAGCGCTCCAATCCGGCTGTACGCTTGTAGCCTTCGAAGCGCCTGAGTGCTTCCTGCACCCCAGGCAGCTCGAGCTGCTTGTCGCCCTAGCGAAGCTCGCGGAGCCCCAGATCATCTTCACCACCTACTCACCCCAGCTTCTCGACTTCTTCCGACCCGAGGAGGTAGTGGTCGTATCAAGGGTGGACGCTGTGTCGAAAGCTGAGAGGCTCGTCGAGTCGGAGAAGTACAAGATCGTTAAAGAGTTCCTTGAAGCAGGAGGAAGCCTCAGCGAAGCCTGGCTCACAGGCCTCTTCTAGTAGCCCCATGTACAGATTAAGGCACGCGAGTGCCAGCGTGGAACTCCAAGCGCAGCTGAAGAGCCCACAAGACTCGCTAGCTACACCTTCAAGCCGAGGCCGCGTGGCCAGTAGTCTGCAGGCTTGTTGAGCGGCTTCCTCTGCAAGCGCGAGACTTCGAGGGCACAGTTTCACTACAGTCTCTCGACGACAAGGTAATATTGCGGCTACCCGCAACCTCTTCCGGAGGTTGGCCATGGGCTTGAAGGAAGAGCTGCTCCACCTCTTAAAAACCGATGAGGAGTTCCGCTATGCGGTAGCAGGTCTACTCGGTTACGACGAAATTCTGAAGCGCGTGAGAAGACAGGGAAAACAGATTGCAAAGCTCCGCAGAGAGATGTACAAGAGCCTCACACGCCTCAGCGAAGCCGTAGAAAAGCTAGCTGAAATCGCGGCCAAGCACACGGAAGAAATCACTCGATTGAGAGCTGAAATGCTGGAGGGTTTCAAGAGGCATGATGAGCTGCTCGCCAAACACACGGAGGAGATTGCTCAACTAAGGAGAGAGATGATTGAGGGTTTCAAGAGGCATGATGAGCTGCTCGCTAAGCATAGCGAGGAGATTGCTCAGTTGAGAGCTGAAATGCTGGAGGGCTTTAAGCGTCATGATGAGCTGCTCGCCAAACACACGGAGGAGATTGCTCAACTAAGGAGAGAGATGATTGAGGGCTTTAAGCGTCATGATGAGCTGCTCGCTAAGCATAGCGAGGAGATTGCTCAGTTGAGAGCTGAAATGCTGGAGGGTTTCAAGAGGCATGATGAGGAGATCGCTCAGCTGCGGAAGGAGATGCTCGAGGGTTTCAAGCGTCATGACGAGGAGATTGCTCAGTTGAGGAGAGAAATGATTGAGGGTTTCAAGAGGCACGACGAGCTTTACGCTAAGCTAGCCGAAGCTGTTGCGAAGCTGGGAGAGGAAGTCGCTCGGCTCGACAAGCGCATCACGGGGCTCCACTCGGCTCTACTGTCGGGCCTCGGAGAGGTAAGCAAGTTCGCTGGGTTAACGTTTGAGGAGCTCGTGAGAAAGCTCCTAACAGCGCAGCTGAGGGGGACCGGAACGATACCCCCCGACGCGGAGCTGAGGGCTGCGAGCATCGACGGTGAGCAGGTCGACATCTTCCTCGAAGACCCCCTCGTCGTCGGTGAAGTCACGAGCTACGCGGAGACGGCTGAAGAGGCGAGCAAGCTCCTCAGGAAAGCTGAAGCAGCGAGGAGGAAGTTCGGCAGAGAACCGCTTAAGTTCCTCGTCATCCTCACCGCCAGAAGAGAGGCCGCCAGAGAACTGGAGAGGATAGCCAGAGAGAACAACATCGAGCTAACAATCGGGAAGATAGTCGAAGACTAGCCTCTGGCCACCCGGTTGCCGCACGCTCGGCAGGGGTTTGGAGCGACCTCAAGCGCGTTCAAAGGTGCCCGCTCGACGCCGTGAACCGGGGAGCAAGTTTTCGCTTAACGCGCGCTCGGGGTCTGTCGCCCAGCGCCACGGCAGCTATTAATTGATAAGGACGGCCTGGGATAGCACTTCGGTGGGAGTCTTGGGTATAATCGCTGAAGCTAGGAGCTGTAGTAGCGTGGACGAGCTGGTCAGCATCGCAAGAGCTGAGGGGGTGGACTACGAAGCCCTCAGGAAGAGGGTGAGCCAGGGCAAAGTGATCGTGCTGAGGAATCTCAGGAGGCCCAGAGCGAGACTAGTGGCAATCGGGGAGGGGCTGAGGACAAAGGTGAACGTGAACGTTGGGACGAGCGGTACCGTGGTCAACGTTGAACTGGAGGTAGAGAAGGTCAAGACGGCGGTGAAGCTTGGAACGGACACGCTGATGGACCTGAGTACGGGCGGCAACCTGGACGAGATCCGAGCGAAGCTGATGGAAGCCTCTGAGGGCGTGCCCTTCGGCACGGTACCCACATACCAAGCCTGGATCGAGGGCGTCAAGAAGTACGGGGGTCCCGGCATGCCGTCCGACTGGTTCGTAGCGGTGGTGGAGAAGCACCTGAGGGACGGGGTGGACTTCATGACCATACACGCGGGGATCACGCTGGACCTGGCCAGGAGGTCCCTGAGGAGCCGTAGGATCGCGCCGATAGTCAGCAGGGGTGGCAGCATGCTGGCCGTCTGGATGGTGGAGAACGAGGAGGAGAACCCGTACTTAAAGCACTGGGACTACCTGATAGAGCTGTTCAGGGAGTACGATGCTGTGATAAGCCTGGGCGACGCTCTGAGGCCCGGCGCAGTAGCCGACGCCCACGACGAGCTGCAGCTCGGGGAGCTGGTGAACAACTCCAGGCTGGCTAGGGACGCGGTGAGGAAGGGGGTTCAAGTGATGATCGAGGGGCCGGGGCACATGACCTTGGACAAGGTAGCCGCGGACGTGAGGCTGGAAAAGGCCCTCAGCGGAGGGGTGCCCTACTACGTGCTCGGCCCGCTGGTGACGGACGTAGCTGTCGGGTACGACCACATCGCCTCAGCGATCGGGGCCGCCATAGCCGCGGCGGCCGGCGCGGACCTCATCTGCTACGTCACCCCCTCGGAGCACTTGGGGCTACCCGGCGTGGAGCAGGTGAAGGAGGGCTTGATCGCGGCTAAGATAGCCGCTCACGCAGGGGACCTGGTTAAGCTGGGTAGGAGGGCAGCCTACGAGGACGTCGAAATGAGCATCAGGAGGGCGGCCCTCGACTGGGACTACCAGGTGCTGAAGTCCTA
>JAVYWK010000030.1:0-20072 GCA_038727095.1 Thermofilaceae archaeon
GTACTCACCAGCTACGTCATTTTTTCAAGGGGCGACGACCCCGTGAGGGTCGATATCGCCGTAGGCCGCGAGGATCTTGCAGCTGGCTCTTCTCGATTCGTCCGCAGCCCACCGGATTCCTTCATCAGAGTTCTGCGGCAGCTGGCTTTCCTCTACGCTGGGAGGATGAGCTACAACGTGCTCCTCCTTGAGGCGGACAAGAGGGTTAGGACGACCGCGGAAACGCTCGACCTGTACCACAAGCTCGCTATGAAGGAGCTCGGAGAGCTGATCGTGCACTCGCGCGGCGAGAGGCGGTACTTCATACCCTAGCAGCTGGCCGCGGCTTTGACTACTGCTTTGGCGGCCCCCGAGCTTCTCGCTCTAGCGCTTCGATTACGCTTTCCACCTTCCCGATGGCGTACCTGACCTCATCAGGCTGGTAAACCCCCTCGTAGAAGGCCTCCTCGTGGAGCGTTTTCATTAGGTCGCTGTAGAGCGCGCGAAGATCCTCACGCCCTATCTCCCTCAGCACGCGCCTCCTCTCTGAGTGGCTTCTCGGCACAAACCCCTTTACAGAGCGTATGTACTCGTTCACAGCGACCAGGAGGGCGAGGAAGGCCTTGTCAGCCGCATTGCGGTAGAGCAGGTGGTCTCTCAGCTTCTCAGCGCGCTCCAGCTCCTCACGCGCGTACCCTAAGATCTCCCTAGCCGTCTCGAACACAGCACCATCCCCCAGTCAATAGGATTGGCGCTTATAACGTTAGCTCGTCCCCGCCGCCGGCCTGCTCAAGTACTTACGGTATACTCAAAGCGATGCCTACATATGCCTCGTTCTAGGCGTAACGTGGGGTTCGGCTTGCCGGCAGTCAGTGAGGCGCTTCTCCAACCTTCGGGCGAAAGGCTGCTCCACTTGAGGCAGGTCGGCAGGATTGTGGAGGAAGCGACGCCGGACAGCTTCATCTTCGTTACCTCCAGGCGCGAGCACCCTCCGAAGTACGAGTACGTCGTAGTTCGATCCGTCGAGCCCGTGGGCGGGGAGGAGAGGGAGGTGCTGGTGCTGTGCCAGGTGAGGGGCGTCGTATCCCGGAGCGCAGCGTACAGCTCGAGGCTCGACTTGGAGACTCTGGAGCGCATCTACCAGGCCGGGATTGACGACGCGAACCTGCTCTGCCTGGCGAGGTCTCTCGGCTTCCTGGCGGAGGAGGATGGGCGCAAGGTCGTGCTCGCTCCGCGCCGCGCCTTCTACCCGGGAAACCCGGTCTACTTGGCCCCCGACGAGCTCGTGCGCGAGTTCTTCAGCTACCAGCCCGACGAGGGCATCCACATAGGGAGGCTCGTCTCGCGCAGGACGGTGGACGTTTATCTCTCCGTCAACGGTTTCAGGAGGCATGTTGCGGTTATCGCGCAGACCGGGGCTGGCAAGTCCTACACGGTGGGCGTCATCCTGGAGGAGCTGATGAGGCTCGGCGCTACGGCCGTCGTGATCGACCCGCACGCAGACTACGTTTTCCTCAGCAGGGATAGAGACATGCGGCGGCACGAGTACTCCGACAGGGTCGTGATCTTCAGGAACCCGAACAGCACGGGCCGCTACGACCCCAGCCAGCTGGACAACGTTAGGGAGCTGACGGTCAAGTTCAGCGAGCTCTCCCCGGAGGCTGTGGCCAGGATAGCCGATATCCCCGAGAAGTGGACGAACGTGAGGAAGGCGATCAGGAAGGCGATCGAAGAGCTGCGGAGGCAGGGAGACTACGAGCTCGAAGGCCTTCTTGGAGCGCTGAAGAGGATGTCGAACGGTAGGGGCGAAGAGGCCCGAAGCGCCGAGAGGGCCTACCAGAACCTCCTGAGGCTTAGGAAGGTCAGGGTGTTTGGAGCCTACACGACCTCGGTGAAGGATGAGGTCCTCAAGCCGGGCCAGATCAGCGTGCTCGACCTCTCCGGCCTGAACGACTCGAGCCAGGACTACATCGTGAGCTGGGTGCTTGAGGAAGTCTTCCGGTTGAGGCAGACGGGCGAGTTCCCGTGGCCGGTCTTCGTCGTCATCGAGGAGGCCCACCGCTTCGTGCCCGCGAAGAGCCTGGAGAGGCGCACGATGTCCTCCTCGATCATCAAGACGATAGCGTCGGAGGGGAGGAAGTTCGGCGTCTTCCTGATCCTGGTGACGCAGAGGCCGAGCAGAATTGACGCGGACGCGCTCAGCCAGTGCAACAGCCAGATCATCCTGAGGATCACGAACCCATACGACCAGCGGGCCGTGGCGGAGGCGAGCGAGAGGCTCGGGGAGGAGATAATGCGGGATCTGCCGGGCTTGAACGTTGGCGAAGCGATAATCGTCGGGGAGCTGACGAGGGTTCCCGTGATCGTGAAGGTGAGGAGGAGAGAGACGAGGGAGGGGGGCGCCGACATCGACCTGGTTGAGGAGCTCAGAAGGGCTAGACAGGTGCTGAACCTCACCCCGAGCCGCTACAGCACCAGCGGCCTATTGTCTGAGGTGTAGCGCATGGCGGTGGTCAAGGTTCTGCACACGGCCGACAACCACCTCGACCCGAAGCTGACCGAGCTGGGGGCGAAGTCTATGGAGCGTAGGAGGGACTTCCTCAGCGCATTCCAGCACGCAGTCAACTTCGCCCTCGAGCGGAGGCCGCACCTCTTTCTCGTCTCGGGCGACCTCTTCGACTCGGTGAACCCGAGGAACCCCGCGAGAACGCAGGTGATCAGGGCGTTCAGGAGGCTCCACTCGGAGGGTGTTAGGGTCTTCCTGATCGGCGGGAACCACGACATGCCGCGGAGCGTTGAGGAGGGGATGTCACCGCTCCACGAGATTGAAGCTTCGGGGTACGCCAGGTTCTTCTCCTCCCCTGAGGCACCCGAAGTTGAGCACGTCAACGTGGACGGGCTGGACGTCGCTGTGGTGGGGCTTTCCTACAACCCGGCGGTGCCGCCCGACGCAAACCCCCTCAAGCACCTGAGCGTCAAGTTGCCGCGGGAGGGCGACTTGGCCATCGCAGTGCTCCACTACAACTTCGCCGGCCTCCGAGTGCCCCCGTTCTGGAGGGCCCCGACCTTCTCGCGCGAAGACGTGCCGGGCGAGTACCGGTACTTAGCGCTGGGCCACATCCACTCCCGCGCGGTTGTAGACCTGGGTAGTACGGTCGTGGCGTACCCGGGGAGCACTGAGCGGAGGAGCTTCGGGGAAGAGGGAGACGAGGCGAAGGGCTTCCTCTGGGTCGAGCTGCAGGCCGAGGGCAAGCCGCGCCTGGAGTTCGTCGAGACGCCGGCCCGCCCGATGAGAACGGTGAGGGTGGAGGTCCCCCCGCGGGTTGAGGACCCGATCAGCCACATCCTCCAGAACCTGCCCCCCTCAGACCCGAAGCTACTGCTCAGGTTGATCGTGAGCGGGCTGCTCCCGCTCAGCGGAATAGTGCGCTACAGCAAGGCAGCGCTGCTACGCCGCCTCGAGGGACGCTACTTCCACACCGTAATCGAGGATGGAGACCTGAGGTTCGAGGTTAGGACCTCAAGCGTTCCAGCAGCTGCGGCGAAGAGCCCCATCGAAGCTTTCCGAGTGGAGATGGAGGAGAGGATGAGGAGGGCTCAAACAGAGGAGGAGAGGGCGGTTCTAGAGCTCGCGTTTAAGCTCGGACTCCAGAAGCTCGAGGAGGCTGGCGCCTGGTGACGCGGAGTGGTGAGGATCGTCAGCCTTAAGGCTGAAAACTTCCGACGCTTAAGCTTCGATAAGCCCCTCACCTTCCCCTCCGGTTTCATAATCATCCGCGGCAGGAACGAGGCGGGGAAATCCACGATCCTCGAGGCGATCCTGTACGGCATATACGGCGACCACAACGTAATCGGGGCCCTCAGAGGCGGGGAGAGGCTCGGTTTGGAGGGCATTGTCAACCACCGCGCCAAGAGGGCTAGAGTTGAGGTGGTCTTCGAGGTGGAGGGGAAGCGGTACAAGGTTGAGAGGATCCTGGAGAGGGAGGGGGAGAGCGCCCGGCAGGTTGACGCGAGCCTCGTCGAACTGTCTGAGGGGGAGGCGAAGCTGCTGGCCAAGGGCGTGACTAAGGTGAACGAGGTGGTTCAGAGGCTCATTCGGGTATCGTGGAAGGAGATGCTGGCGACGAACGTGATCGCCCAGAAGGATCTGGAGCGCATCATCGAGATGGGTAAGAGCGAGAGGGAGAAGATCATCAACATGATGATGGGCTTCGAAAGCTACAACAAGGCGATCGAAAGGCTCGGAAAGGAGAGGAGGGAGCTCGAGAACAGCCTTCGAGAGGCTCGAGCTGAGGCTGAACAGCTGGCGAATAGGATCGCCGAGCTGGAGGAGAAGAGCGGGGAGCTCGATAGAAAGAGGGCTGAGCTGAGGCAGCTCGAAGAGAGGATCCCTCAGCTCGAGGCGGAGGAGAAGCGGGAGGAGGAAGCCTGCAATTACCTCAGCGAGGTCGAGGGTGTTTTGGTGCGGAAGCGCGATCTGAAGCGGCAGCTGGAAGCGGAGGGGAAGAGGGGGGAGGACATTAAGAGTAGGCTAGAGGAACGCAGGGTGCGCATCGAGCGGCTCTCAGCGGAGCTTGAAGAGCTGAGAGCCCGGAGAGGCAGCCTAGACTCCGAGCTGAGCAAGGTGGAGAGCGAGCTGGAAAGAATCAAGCGAGAGCTCGAGCGGTTGAGCGAGCTGCATAGAAGGGCCGCCAACCTCTCAGAACGACAGAAACAGCTTGAAGCTGAGCTGGAGAAGGTTAGAAGAAGAATCGAGAGCTTGAGCCAGAGCGTCGGAGAGCAGAAAAGGGCAGCCCTCGAGAGGGAGAGGGCGGAAGCCGAGGAGGCCCTCAGAAGGGTGCGGGAAAGGGAAGCTGCGATCCGCGTACCCGCCTGGAGCGTCGCGGGCGCGATAACTGTCGCGGCTTTCTCACTCCTGGCTGCACTACTCCAGCCTGCCGCGCTGGCCGGCCTGGCTGTCGCCGGCTTACTGGTGCTGCTGGGAGTGCAGTCAAAGCACCGGCACCTACTGGAGCTAGCGAGGGAGGCGGACAAGCTCCGGGATAGGATCTCGAGCATCGACGCTGAGCTCAAGGAGTTTGAGAGGGGCGCGGGAGAGCTCAGGGAGCTGAGGAAGAGGGAGGCTGAACTGGAGGATCGGCTTAAAGAGCTGAGTTGGCAGTCAAGCGAGCTAGCGACGGAGCTGGGAATCCATGGTGGGCTCGATTCGCTTGTGGAAGAGTTGGGAAAGCTGGTGAAGAACGCTGAAGATCGGGCGAGGGCAGCTTCATCGACTCGCGAATCGATAATCCGTCAAATCCACGGAATTGACGCGACCATTAAAGCTCGTGAGGAGGAGCGGGAACGCCTCCTGAAGGAGGTGGAGGAGCTTGAAGAAGAGTTGAACCGTACAACTCAATACCTGCTGAGCTTGGAGGAGGAGTACTTGAAGCTGACCATTCCGGAGCCACCCTTTGAGATTGAAGGGCTCCTCCCGCGGCCATCCGAGGGCGACTACGAGCATATCAGGGAGTTGAGGCAGGAGAAGGAGAGGCGCCTAAGGGAGGTGCAGAAAGAGCTCGCAGAAGCGAGGGAGGGGGCGAAGAGGCTTAGGGAGTGGATCGAGGCGACCGAGAGGGAGCTGGAGCAGCTGCCTAAGCTCAAGGCTAGGTTAGAGGAGCTTAGGCGCTCGCTCGGGGAACTCGAACTGAAGGTCAAGGCAATGAGCAGCGCGATCGCGGTCCTCGAGGAGGTGGCGAGGAAGAGGAGGGAGGCCTTCGCCCCCAGCGTGGGGGAGAACATGAGTTGGATCGTCTCCTACATCACCGACGGCAGGTACAAAGCGGTGGATGTCAAGCCTGACACCTACGACGTCCAGGTCTACGATTCGGAGGCGGGCAGGTGGGTGCGCCGCGACATCTACAGCGGCGGAACGAACGACCAGTTCCTCCTAGCGATGCGCATCGCCTTCACCCTCTCCCTCCTACCTGCCGCGAAGGGCATCTACCCGAGGTTCCTCTTCCTAGACGAGCCGCTCGGCTCCTCCGACGAGGAAAGGCGAAACAGGATCATCGATTTGCTCAGCAAGGAGCTAACCCGCGTTTTCGACCAAGTCTTCCTCATCACGCACGTCGACATCGATGAGCCGCCGGGCTCCACCGTTATCGTGATGAATGAGGGCAGGCCGGAGGAAATCCGCAAGGCTCCTCTCCAGGAATCAGTTTAGCCCACGAGTGCGTCTCTAACACGTGAAATGCCATCGTGACGACCTCCACACTCTTCCCCGCTTCCAACTACGGCAACCACCCGCCTTTCAGCATCTCCCAAAGCTTCGTAAGACTCCATTTCGTCTCAGTTAAATCGAGTAAAACTTAGGGGTCGAGGCGCATCTGGCAGGAACGACCTCGGTTTCGGCCATCGCAAACCCTTAGCTGCATGGACCGTGGTTTTCATGCGATTATCCGCGCGCTAGTTAACGCTTTGACGTGTTTTCCGCAGCGCTCCTCAGCCTAGAATCGCCGGTCACTAGCACCAGCCTATTGCAGCGTAGATTTAGGGCGCGTCGTAGACCGCCAGGTTAATCGTAGCGTCGGCGGCGAGCGGTTTAAGCGCCCCCTTCTTAACTAAGTTGACGATCGAGGTTGCATCGAAGAAGTACATTACCTCCCATCCCTGTCTGCACGTATCAGGCTGACCACCTCCTCGTCGCTGATGACCGCTAGCTCTTCGGCCAACCTCATGGCTCTAGCCTCGAGCTCTTCAAGCCTCCTACGCCGAACCCTCCCCTCTAGCGCCTTCCTGATAAGGGGACCCGGCTTCACACTGTACTTGTCAAGCAGCATCTTTAACTTCTTAGGGATCTTCACAAACATGGTCACGTACCCGGACACTGTAAGGTAACCCACGAACCATTATATGGTTTATATAGAGGTAACCACCAAACGGCTGCTGAGATAGGTTGAACGACGAAGCCGAGGGATTTTGAGAATCGAAACGCCTTCGAAACCCCTCTTTCTCTCAACTTAAGAGAAACTCCAGGTTATAAGTATCCCAGTGCCGGAAGGCTTGGTGTATGATTGAGCTGAAAAATCTCCGGGTATCTTACGACCGAAGAGAAGTCGTAAAGGGCGTGTCCACAGTCTTCAACAACAAGCACGTTGTGCTGGGCCCGAACGGGCATGGGAAAACCACTCTGTTTAAAGCAATAGCAGGGTTGGCGCCCTACAAGGGTGAAGTCATCATTGAGGGAACCTCCCTCGCTAAGTTGAAAGAGGGTCTAGGGTTGCTGGCCATCAACCTACCTGAGGTGTACAGGCTGGTCCCCCTTTCTGCTTGGGAGACAGCTAAACTGTACTCCGACATTATGGATGTGGATCTCGCGCTGGTTGAGCAGATGCTATCAGAGCTCGGCATATCTCGCAAAGATCTCGAGAAAAAGAAGCTGTGGGAGCTCTCAGCCGGGACGCTGAAGGCCTACTGCACGGCGCTTTCGGTGGCGAGCGGCGCCAAGAACGTCTTACTCGACGAGCCCTTCGAGCAACTGGACCCCGCTAGGAAGGGGCGCCTCGCTCAGATGCTGGAGCGCTACAGCGGAACGCTGGTGCTGAACACCCATGAGACGTGGATCCTTAACCGGCTCCCCGACTGGTACGTCCACGTTATGGTGGACGGCCGCCTCTACGGCCCCGCTCCCGCGGGGAGGCTGGCTTCCGCCAAGATAACAACCAGCTCTGTGGAGCATGCGTTCCTCAGAGTGCCGATCGGGGATGCAACCGTAAGCTTCGTTGAGACAGGGGCTGGCGAGCCCGTTTCAAGCCTTTTAACTTTAGATAGGCTTTACGACATCGTTCTGAAGGGTGGTTGAGGTGACGAGCTACCTGATCTACAAGTTTAAGAGTCTCATGACGAACAGAAGCGGGCTCTTCTGGGGTATCGGCTTCATGCTGTTCTGGGCCGTCATGTGGGTTTACGTATTCCTCCGCGTGGAAGAACCCCTACCACCCCGCGAAGTGCTCGAGCAGGTTCTCAAAGTAGTATCAGCGCTCGGCTACTCGTACCTCGGCGTGCTCTCAATGTCCTCAGTCGCAATCGGGTTAACCTCCTACAAGCTTTACTCCTCCAGCGCTTCGGCCTTCGTCGTGCGCTTCTCGCGGCTTACGCCTTTTAGGCTCTTACTCGAAGATTTCGTCTCCGGGGTCGCGGCGATAATCTCGTACACTTTAGCCGTCGTAGCGGCTGTAGCAGGGCTCATGTACCTGAGATTCAGCATCCTCTTGTTCCCCGAGAAGCCGGTGGAACTTCTCGCCTACATAGTGTTGGCCGGTGTTGAGTGGTACTGGCTTAGCTACCTACTTTGCACGGTTATGCTCGCGTTAAGAAAGCCTAGATCGCAGCTTTTGAACATGCTACCCTTGATGATCGGCTTCGGCATCTACTCGACGCTCTGGCTAGATCCCGGGAAACTGGTTTACGCGCTACCCATAGCCCCATTGGCCCCTCTAGTTGTCAGCTCTGCATCAAGCATCGATCCCGTAGCGGGAGGATGGATCCCCTATCAACCCTGGCGGAATCCTGGCGCTGCCACGGTCGTCGAGCCGCTCCCAGCTCTGATCTCAACTTTTGCCTGGATACTCTCGCTCGCCCTGGCATCCCTCCTCCTGGCGAAGAGGGTTACCGGAATCCCGATGGAGGAGGTTGGTTAGCTGGTAGGGAGCATGAAGACGGAGGGCTTCGAGCTGGGTAACGCGGTCGCGCTAGCCGATCTAGCTCGGAAGATGAGAAGGTACTTCCTAACGGTCCAGATGGCTTACGCGTTCCTCTTCAACGCCACGATAATTTGCGCCTACTGGCTGGCGGTGATATCCTTGGCTTTCCTGTTCGACCTTGATGAGCTACTTCTGTTCTGGGTGGCCGCTCTCCTCATCCTTATACCAGTCGTGCTCCTAGCTGCCTACGTGAGTGGGGTTGCCTCCCCGAGTGCCACTTCCCAGGTCTGGAGGACTCGAGGCAAGTACTTCGGGCTGTTATTCGCCGTGCCTTTCGTTATCACGTATTCCATGCGCCTGCCACCGTACATGTACTCCGTAGCTTGGTACCCCGCGCTCGCGGTCTCACTGCTCCTCGTTCACGTCTTCATCGAGAGAGAATCCTACCGGCGTGGCGAAGTCCTGGCTATGCCCTTCCTCGCCTCATCGGTACTTACGCTGTTGACCTCCCCTCTCATCTTCATCATAGTTGGTAAATCGCCACTCGCTGCTTGGACGCTAGCTCTATCCTTCATGCTCACCAGCTACACTTTTGCCGCCTTCATAGCACTATACAAGGCTAGGAGGGCTCTCGTGGGTTAGGATGGAGGAGCTCTCCGGGCTCCTGCACGAGGTTGACTCGGATCTGCTCAACCCCAAAAGGTTTGCGATCGTCAGTCTCCTCTACGCGATCGGGCCGATGAGCCTCAGGGAGCTAAGGCGAACTCTTAACCTCACGTGGGGGGATCTGGACAGCAACATACGCAGGCTCCACGAGAAGGGTTACGTACGCCTCTGGAGGGGGCTCGGCAGCGGCCCCCGAATCCTAGAAGTGAAAGCGGAGCTCACCGAAGCTGGAATCCGAGAGTACGAGAAGCTAGCTCAACAGCTAAGCGCAGTCCTGCGGAAGGTGGAAGAAGCCAGGAAGCTTCCCGCCAACTGCGATCAGAGCAGCCTAGCTCAAGCGTCACGCTGATGCTGCGGCAACACATGAAAGCCGCGAGGCGTATCACAAAAGCGGAGTCATTCTATTCACTTTCTGACAGTGCCTCCTGTGAAGCTTTTGAAACATCCAGCGTCAGCTTCGCTTGCTTTCTTCGCTGCCCCAATGGGTACGCGACCTTCGGCGTGTGCGACGTGAAGCTTAATATGTGAAGGATCGAAACCTTTCCCGTCTTTATGGTGCTACCCGGCGAGTGGGTTGAGAAGGCTGACGTCTTCTTGCGTGAAGCTAAGAGGCACATTGAGGAGGGGATTTACTGGCTGTCGTGCTTCGAGGCCCAGCAGGCTGCTGAACTATACCTAAAGGCGCTTCACGTAGCGGCTGCAGGCCTCTACCCCTTCACTCACGACCTCTCCGAGCTACTTGAGTCACTGAAAGCTCTCAACTTCAACCCCCCAGACGATCTTTTCGTGATTGCCGACGCCCTCACAGCCCACTACACTCTCTCGAGGTACCCGGGGAGGAAACCCGTTTCTTACACGAAAAGCCTCGCTGAGAGGTGCGTTTCATATGCGGAAAAAATCATTGAGTGGGTTAAGCGAGTATCTGAGATGGAGGGCTGAACTCCTGAAGCGGCAAAACGAGCTCCTAGACGAATTCGTGAAGAATGTCGCGGAAAGGCTCGGTAGGTGCGCAGTGCTACTCTTCGGTTCTAGAGCCCGCGGCAACCACATACCCTACAGCGACTTCGACATCGCTATCGTTGTGGAGGAAGCCGTAGACAAGCTCTCCTTAATTGAGGAGCTGCGAGCCTTGAAGCCGAGAGGGCTACCTCTCGACCTGATAATCTTCGAGAGAGAGGATCTGAAGAGCCCAGTCGTAAAGAAGATGCTTGAAGGCGCCATTATTGTTTACGATAGCTTACAGCTCCATTTCCCGGACAACGGAGATCATGAAGCATAGTACACATTTTAAGATCCACACTATGATCCACATCAAGTCTCTCGCTAACACAACACAAGCTGCTAGGACCCTTTCGGGCTCCCATGATTTAAAACTTCAACAGCTCTAGGAGGATTCAACGAGCCCAATGCCGAGACTCATCGGAAGCTGGTTTAGCTTGTTGACGTCCCTACTAGTGTTTCCCCGATAGGGTAGCGGCAGTCTTCAACGTGGGGAAAGGTTTCACGAGCTCGGGTGAAGTGAACACCGAAACTGGTTCCATTGTCAAATGGGTGCAACACGACTCGATCGGCGGCTTAGGACTGCAAGCCGTGATGTCAGAGCTCCGCGATACGCTTTCATTGACATGCGTTTTAAGCGGTTGCGCTCACTGTAGAAGTCGGTTGTCCTCAACCGGCCTCCAAAGCCCTAGCCAGAGCAGAGCGTCAAACTAAGCGTGCAGGTTGCATAGGAGCCCACGTAGTTCATGCAGTATTCTGGATAGCTCCTTTACGTAAAAATCGTAGTACTTCCTGGTCGGGAAGGGAAGAGAAAAGAAACTGCCCACAACCCCCCTTTCTCTTCCCCATCTCAAGTCCTTTTCAACAACCCTGTAAACCCTTTTGACAACTACGATTACCGTGTAGGGTTTTACATCCTCCAGAAGCTCCCTCAACCTCCTTCTCGCATCTTCAACTTGACGGTTATATCCAACCTGCTTAGATCCCTTACTCAGTTTTAAACCGGGTATGTCGCCTAGAAAGTCGTACAAGAAGCAGCCGCATCTAGCGAAAAACACCAGGAACTCATCATCGTCAAAGCTGAACACGCTCTTGAAAGCGCGTAGAGTTGCTCTGTAGAGAAGCCCCTTACGACTGTAGAAAAACACTCTAGGAGCCCTGAGGGGTGGCGATTCGCCGAGGAATATAACCCGTATACTCGAACCCCACAGCCTGGGGTCGTAGGTTCTCCTTAACCGCTTAATCTCATGAACAACGGGGTAGCCCCAACCCCCATGAGAGGAATTTTCCATCATGTTCAAAGGATTAAAAACTTTTAGAAACTAATTACGCTTATGCTCCTGCAGAACACTGCCACTGCATAGCCCCAGCTACGCTGGTATAGTAGGTGCCCCCTGGATGCTGTAAAGGCGTTTGTCTCATAACTCCATGAGCGTTTAACGCTATGTTTTTGGGCACCTATGAAAGGTGAAGTAGAAGTTCGATGAGTGATGAGGCTGCACCTTCAGCTGTTAAGCTCGTAGCTCCAGCTTTGTTACTCGCATTCATTGCTGCAGTTGCGCTCGCCCAGCCTTCGTACGTCAGTCAGTACTTCGAGGTTTACGACTACGCTAACGCTGGAGAGAGCTACCTGAAGGCTGTGGCCACTGCGATGGAGAGCGCGTTGGAAGCTGTGGTCGGCCGTGGAGGCTCCTTAGCACGGCCGTGCTCGGGGGAGCGGTACACAGTCAATGTTGTCCGCATCTCGGGTGGCGAGATGGGCTTCACAAAGTACCAGCTAGCGGCCGATGCCGCCGGGCGAGTGAAGGACGCGTGCATCGTCTGGGTGAACATCTCTACTGGCCTCTCGGAGACCATGCTGAGGGCTACCGCCTACCACGAGATCGTCCACGTGGCTCAAGCGAGCTACTTCAGGTACGCGAGCGTGCCGCAGGCGCGACCGTGGTACATCGAGGCTTCGGCAGAGGGGTTCGGGAGCGCTCTCTCAGGCGTGTGCGTCTGGACGCCCTACTACTTCAACTACGGCCTCTACAGGTACAACCCCTACAGGTTCGCGGGAACCGACTCGCGCTGCTACGCCTTAGGGGCGTTCTACTACTGGATTCTAGCATCGGGCTACTCCGGCTTGGATCAGGCCCTCAGGGGCTCCCTCTCCGGGGAAAGCGTGGTATCCAGCTGGGTGAACAACGCCTACCTCGACTTCCTCCTCGCCCTAACCAAGGGTGTAACGCTCTGCGGGACGCGCTACGAGCCCGATTTCACCCGCGTGTACTTGCCCGGTGGAACGTGGAGCACGACGGTGACCATCGACGGCTTGAGCGCAGCCTACTACAGGATCGAGCTCCCCGCGCCGGGCCCCATCCTGGTGACAGTCACAGGCAACGTGAGGAGCAACATCGCTCTGGGGCAGCCATTCACTGTGCAGAACACGAGCCTATCGATGGTGCTCGCAAACCCGGGGTTAGAGTCGACCACGGTCAGCGTGACAGTCCACTACCGCCCACCAATGGAGGCTAAGCTCGTGCAGGGCTCCTACGACGGCTGGAGGAGGGTCCTTCAACTGACGATCCACGTGCTTTACGCCGGCCGACCCGTCACTGGGCTGATAGAAGTGGACGGGATCCCCGTCGAAGCCTCAAACGGTTACGCGACCTTCTCGCTGACGGGCGTTTCGTGGGGCGATCACACTCTAAGGATCTCGTACGCCGGAGCCGAAGCCGGTTTGAGAGTCAGGGTTGCGAGACCCGCAGCTTCGCTTGCCACCCACCCGGTGCTATACCTAACCCCCACGGGTCGTGGCGAGATCAGACTGCTGCTGAGGAATCCGGGCGATGTCAGCGTGAAGGCGCAGGTGATGCTCGAGGCACCCCCGTTCATCCGGTCCGAACCCCTCTGGGTGGATGTGCCTCAGAAGGACTCGAGCACCGGCCTACCGTTCACCGTTGTGTCATCGCCCGATCCAGCAACCCTGACCGCGAGCGTGTGCTACGCGCCGGGCGATTGCTCGCGGCTCCAGCTCAACGTAACCCCAGTGGAGCTGAAGGTGCTGCGAGCACACTACGACTCCGCCGCGAACAGAACGCTCGTTGAAGCCCTGGCCGAACCCGTTCAGCTCCGCTTGTTAGCCGCTATCGAGGGTCTGTGGGGGGTCGCGTGGTTCAAGCACTCCACCTACTACACCGGCGGGCTTAACGTATCCATACCACAGCCCATAATCGAGCTCCACGCCCGACCCGAGCTCGTCGCACCCTCCTGGCTTACCCTCCACGTGAACGCGACCGTCGGAGTCAGCGATCATTGCCCCATCTTCAACGTGAGCTACCTGCTGCAAGCCGTCGTAAACGGGGTTCCGCTCGGGGTTGTCACCCTCTCCTGCGGAGACGCGCGAGCCTTGTCGACCATCATCAACGTCACGTACAGCGGTGCAAGCCTGCCGCTAACCGGCCCCTTCGTCAACCCCGTTCTAGTGAGCGTGCCTAGGCCTGCGCTCGAGGTGTTATCAGCCGACTGGTTCCTCGACGACTTCGGTAGCACGGTGAGAACCGAAGTCGCGGTGAAAGGGCCCTGTAAGTTCCTGATCATGGGGCGCGAGGTTGTAAATGATACCTTGACTATCGAGAAGAGGCTAGAGAAGGGTGTTAGAGCGCTCGAAATCGATCTGGAGTTCGAGGAGCTGCGCATCGAAATGCCGAGAGTGGTGTTGGAGCTGTCGATCCCGCCAATCGCTCTGGCTGGGCTGCCGATTCAGGCAACAGTGGCCCTGCGCACGATTGCGCGCGTGAACGCTACGGTATCCATCCTCGTATCCGGCGGAGAGGTTGAGCGCATCCACCTCGTGAAGCTGGACGGGGAAGCGATCGAGAGGGTATTCAGCTTGCAGCTACCCCATCCGGGAGTCTACAGTGTAGTCGCGCAGGCGTGGTTCGCCAACGCGTCGGCAAGCCTCATCTACGTCAAAGTGCGGGGGATTAGGGTGGAAACCCCCATCTTCGCCCTCGTCGGGAGCCGAGCCCCCCGTAAGGGTGCTGCTCTACGCTGAACCCTCCGTACCCCTCACGGTGAACGTGACTGTAACGGGCTGCGGCTACCCATTGGAGCTCGCGGTAGATGTAAACTCGACCATGCAGCTGGAGTTCAACCAGGTCTGCACAGCTGTGGTGGAGGCGAGGTTCCTGAACTATACCTCCACAGCTGCCACCCACTGGGACGTACTCACCCTCACTTTCGAGAGGGTGCTAGGTTATCACGAAGGAGGCTTGATCGTCCCCAACGGGACGCTGAAACCGGTGGCTCTATTTGCCAACGCCACACCTGCACCCGCCAAAGCCACCGTGAACGGCCAGCCGGTGTACACGGTTTCAAAGCCGGGAGGCTACCTACTGAAGCTGGAGGCCGAGCTCTGGGGGGTCCGCAACGAGACGACGCTGACCGTCTACGCGGTGCCCGAGCAGCTGTACCTTAGCGCGCTTGGGCTGCTCGAAAAGCTTGGCAAACCACCGTATTTCGCCAGTAGCTTAAAGCTCGCCGTGGTATCTGGCAGGTGGGAGACAGTGAAGCTCTTCGTAGACACCTACATCTCAGCTAGACAGGCAAGCCCCGAGCCGGTTGCCCTACTCGCCTCTATGCTGGCTGAGAAGTGGGCTCGAGAGGGCGTAGAAACGTACCTGAGCTCTGCGCAGACGCTACTAGCCTTAAGACCCGTTATATACGCCGTAATCATCGTCACAGCAGCCCTACTCATCAGGAAAAGAGCTATCCGAGTAAAAGCGCGGAAGGGAAGCATCACGGGTGATCAGCCTCAACCCGGAAACCCGGAAGCGCCTGCCAGTGCGGGCTCCACCGCTTAGAGTCTAGGGAGCTCTATAGGCGTAGCCTCTCGAACCCTGGTAGGATTCTCCACCCGGGCTCACCTTAGCGCTCTCTCCGGGAAACACTGAGGTTTACCGGTCGAGGATCTGCGGCAGTACTCTGACACCAGGAATTTTGTAGAAGTGCCTGTCGAATGTGTACGCCTCCTCGACTCCCGCCTCCTTCATCTTCACGTACGCGAGAGCATCATTTACGCTCACAGCATAACGCTCAGCTAAGTCCACTGCGGTACCGAAATCTGAAGGCTCCACGGGTAGGATCTCTATGTTCTCCTTCGAGAGGATGCCGGCCACCAGCTTGATACTGTAGGATAACCCCAGCCTCGCTTCAACTATGTTCGCCACCTCGCTTACGTGGACAACGGTTGTGACCACAGGCTCCCCTTCCTCAACTCTCACCAAAACCTCCTGCGCAGCCCTCTTAACCGCAGCCTCCCTCGGGGTCAAGCTGCGCTTCGGCTTCAAGTAGGCGTGCAGAAACACGCTGGAGTCCAGGAACCTAGCCCTCACGGTAGAGCGCCCCCTTCAACGCGTGAGTATCCGCGAAATCCTCAACGTCAACCTCAATCGCGTCGAAGAGGTCCGTCAGCTTCAGCGCGCTTAAAGGCTTTAACCTCAACTCACCACCATCCAGCACCTCGAGAATGAACACTCGCGCACCCACCCTCCTACGCACACTGGAGGGAATCAAGATCCTGCCAAATCTATCCATCTTCACCAGATAGCTCTCAATCACAGCTTACACCAGAATCTCTAAATCATCCGGAAATATAATTCTTACCATCAATGCCGGGTTAGCCGTCAACCAGCGACCACTGTAGAGACCATTCAGCCCCGATGATTTTAACCTTTAAGCCGGCCACGATGATCGGCAATGCCATTTTCTAACTACCCCCCTAAGCGTAAAACAAGACTTGAAGCTCCTCCGCATCAACCCCCCGAGACCTTACGAAGTAAGCCTCGCTACAAGCTCACACCTACGCTTCCTCCTACCCGTTCCAACAGCTACGGCAACCCAACGTGCCTAGCGTCGCCTTGCAGGCTATGCTTGAAAGGTGAAACCTGGCTACGTACCGATGGTTGGAGCACGGCATCGGGGACGAGTTGAGCGGGAGGATCGAGGGAAGCCTTGAAAAAGTGAACGGATTGAGTTTCGAGTGGAGCTACTTTCTCCTTCTAGCCCGGATGACTAAGAGCACAGCCACCGCTAGGACTGCAAGCGCAGCAGCGATCAGCAGTAGGTTGTTTAAGCCCAGAAATCGATGGTTTCCGGCTTAGGCTTCCAGTGTGCAACGAGGTTGACAGGCTAGTTCACGGTGAAACTATAGGTTGGTGACGTGGGGACTGCTTCTCCGTAGGAAGTACTTAAAGGTGTAGTTGCGTTCAAGCCCTTCGCGTAGACGCCGGGGCCCTGCACAGTCCCGTAAGCCGAGTACGCGGTTACCGCGTACTCGGCCTTGTGTATTGGCTTCATCAAGAGGTATCGATAGTAATCATTGTTCATGTTTCACCAGATATTTTACAGAAAAGTTTTTCAATGTCGAGGATGATCCCTGGATCGCGACTTTGAAGCCATTTTACCATTTTCTCGCCGCCTACGTAGAAGGTTATACGGGTGAAAGGTTTTTCACGGCCGGAGTTGTTCTCTTTCAGCTGCAGTACTTTTCGGATCACATTTTCGATGTACCTGGCAAATCCCTCCTTCCACTCCTGCCAAACCATGTACTCGTAATCCTTATGACTTAAATACTCCTTTAATTCTTTCCTTATAGTTAGGATTTCCTCAGCGTTAGTATCTAAAAACCTAGAGTAAAGTTCCACAAAGTGATCATCAGTGTAGGGGAAGGGGTAATTGAGCTCCCATGAGTAGTTGCCGGCTTCTACCTCCTCTCTTGCTACTGTAAGGTTGCTTTTGAGCTTCTCCTCGCAGCACTCCCACTGATAGCAGTGGACAAACTCGTGTAAAACGGAAACTATACTTTCTAAAATAGCTTCACCAGATAGAGAGACTACAGCTGTCATTCTCCAATCGTTCACGTCTAGGGGGAGGGCGGCGGAAACAGTATCCGGCATCCAGCTGGGTGCTGTTACGATTCTTGCAAGCCTATATTCGTTATTAGAAGGCTCGAAAAGGTAGAGTTCTCTCCCCCTAAGTACAGCTAGTGGATATAGGTTCGTGAACAAGGGATGAATCTGCCGAACTTTTCTCAAGCTAGATAAAAGCATAGCCACAACATCGGAAACATCCATGCTCACTAGACGCTTGGTTAATACTTATGTTTTACTTACATTAAAAATGGCTTTAGCCGCTGCGCTAACGGGTAAGTGAAATAAGCTCTACGTCATGCTGGCTGTGTGGTACGCTTGTGTGATGAGCTGCTGGGTAAGCGAGACCCTGAAGGGTACTACGTCATCCTCGCGAAGCTCGAGGCACTGCCTCTGCTTGAGGGCTTCGACGTGCGGGTGGAGCAGAACCCCTCCCTGCTGGTGGTGAGGGTGAAATCCCGCAGCGTGGCGCGCAAGATCTGCCGAATCCTCCAAGCGCGAAACCTCCTCGTACACCCTTAGAGCATGGCAGTGCTCAACCAATCGAGTGCTCTCGCGGATTCTGCTCAAGGCTTCCCGGCTTCAGCTTCTCCTTCAGCTTTCTCCCCCTCTCAATCGCTTCGAGCTTCTCCTCGAGGCTCCTGTGGTACTCGATTCTGTGCTTTACATCCTCCCAGACTTTTCTCCAGTAGTAGAAGTACTCCGAGATTTCAAGCTCGTCCCCGAAGAGGACGATGTAGTTATCGATGATCGAGGCTTTCACCTTCAATGGTAGCAACTCGAAAACCCTCACATCGTAGATCGGCTTAAACCTGCCGATGAGACTGCGCTGAATCTCCAGGTTCTTACCCTGATCCTTCAGCCTCGTAATCACAGCTACGTCAATGTCCGACCCCTCTCTAAACTCCCCCGTCACGTAGGAGCCGAAGACAACCGCTTCGAAGCTCGAGAGAGCTTGGAGATCCCTCTTAATCTCCTCGAGACTGGGCTTCGAGCGCATTCTCAACCCTCCTTATGAACTCGAAAAGCGTCTCCTTAACCCTATCGACGGACTCGAGAACCAGCTTCTTATCCAACCTGTTGTACCTGTGAACCAGCCAGTTCCTCAACCCATTGCACATCTTCAGCTTTGTAGCTAGCTCCTCATCGATCACTCCGATTTCTCGGAGGTACTCGATATTCGTGTAATCGTCTTCAACGCGCCTGCCGAGATCCTTGACAAGCATCGCACAGGTATCCATGGCAGCTTCGATCGAAGTAAGAGATTGTAAAACGTCCCGCTAACCTCAATCGGCCTTTCAGGCCGTTCAGGGATCTCGCTCAAAGCCTCAATGATATACTCGATCTTCTCCTTGTACCGCTGAAACCTCATCGGGATTCGATATCGAGAGAGCCGTTTTAGTCTTTCCGGTGACAGACCGGCACGCCACGAGCCTCCGCCCGGAAACTCGAAGCGATTATGCTGCCGGGTACGCTTTCTACGGGGTTAGCTGAGTCACTTTCACTCCGACTAGCTTTTCGATTATCTCCGCCACCCTTGAAAAATCCTCGTCGGCTGTGAGCAGCTCCTCCAAATCCCCCCGATCCCTCAAGGCATCGATGTAGGCGAGGTGCATCAGATCTAACGCCCCTAGGCTGATGGTGCTCGACAGCTTGAGAGCCCTGGAAACCGGTTTGCTGACCGCCAGGAAATAGTAGCTTTCAGAACCCTCGACTTTCACGTACCTCAACTTGAACCTTCTCACGATGTATAGGATCGCTGCGGGTAGAAGCAGGTCACGCGCCTCAATTCCCAAGCCCCGAGCTAGATCCCGGCGCAACCTTCCTCTACGTTTGGGGGATCGTCTAGGTTGTTTAGTCGCGGCTAAACTGCTTTCTTCCAACGGTTACGCCTGGGGGAAGGCGATCCTTAATGACGGCAGAAAATGCAGGAGTATGGTTCCGCAGGGTGAGATACGGTGAGATAAAGGAACCTCCTTTAGCTGTAGGCCAGTGGTAACGCTTAAAGCACTAGCTGGCCTTTCGATGCTGGGATGGGCCACATAGTGGCAGAGGTTAGGCTCTACAACCCTTATGACACTTCCAGGTCTTTGGCGCTGAGGCTGCTAGTTGATACGGGTAGTGCTTACAGCTGGGTTAGGCGGGAGAGACTCGAGAGCCTAGGCATAAAGCCAATGGCGAAGTGGAAGTTGAGAACGATCGAGGGGAGGGTTGTTGAGCGTGAGATCGGTGAGGCCGTGTTTGAGTGCTTGGGTGAGAGGGCTACTAGGATTGTCGTATTCGCGGAGGGGGATGATGCTGAGGTCCTGGGGGTTGACGCCCTAGAGGGCTTGAGGCTCGAAGTCGATCCCGTGACGAGGCAGCTCAGGAAGGTTGAAGCTCTACTTGCACTGTAGATCGATTCTCCCGCGCTAACCTCCTGGTGGTTAGAGGGTTCACAAGGAGCGGCGCGCGAATGCTTAAATCACGTTTGTACAGCTTAGTCCGCAATGGAGAGATATCAGCCGGGCTACTCTTCACTTAACTCTCTCATCGAGGCTAGGATTAGGGAGGTGAACGACGCTCTGCAGCTCCTCAGGAGTCTCGTGGCTAGGCGGTTTGAGGAGTTGACGGTTTACGAGAGGCTTGCTATCAGGTACCTCGTCATACAGCCTGTTGAAGCCGCGGCTGGCATATGCGTACGCCTGCTCTTGAGGGTTTACGGCGAGACGGCTGAAGGCTACCCGGAGTGCTTTACGAGACTCGCGTCGAAGGGGGTTCTACCCGAGAGCTTAGCCCTCAGGCTGGCTTCGGCGGCGAGGCTTAGAAACCTCCTCGTCCACAGGTACTG
>JAVYWK010000031.1:0-19647 GCA_038727095.1 Thermofilaceae archaeon
GGCAGCGATCGTGACGCTCACCCCGGCGTCCGTCATCCTCGCCGTGCTCCTTCAAGGCGTGGGGGCGATCCCTGGTAGCTTCGGGTAGGGCCTCGCCTCCCAAACGGCTGGGAGGCCGCAAACGAACCTGGTCAACCTCTCCACGCCGATCCCGAAGCCAGCCGAGGGGGAGACCCCCGTCTTCAGCATGTCCAGGTACCAGCTGTACTCGGCCGGGTTCTCGCCGCTATCTATCAAGCGCTGCAGTACTCTGCCGTACTCGTACTCGCGCTCAGCCCCCGAAGCAGCTTCCCCGAAGCCCTCCGGGTACACCAAGTCGAAGTCCCTGAGGATGCCGGGCCTCTCAGGGTCCTCCCGATCGTAAAAGCCCCTCGCCGTCTTCGGGTAGTCGATTATGAAGAAGGGGCAGTCGAAGCTGGCGCTCAACGCGACCTCCGCCTCCCACGGGATCTCCTCGCCCAACTTCACCGCGTAGCCCATTCCACCGGCCAGCTTTACAGCCTGCTCGTAGGTGATCCTCGGGAAAGGCGGCCTGTACTGCTCCATGTCGCGTCCCAGCGCCTCCAGGTCCCTCCAGTTATCCTCCAGGACTCGGCCGACGACGTAGCAGAGCAAACCCTCTGCGATCCTCATCGCGTCCTCGTAGCTAGCCCTCCTCACCTCTATGTCCACCTGGAAGAACTCGGCCAAGTGCCTACCCGTCAGGAGGGCTTCGGGCTTCTCCAGGCGAACGTTCGGGGAGACGAAGTAGATCCTGCCCAGTACGTGCGCCATCATCTGCTTGTAGAGGATGGCGCTGCTCATCACCTTGTACTTGTGCCCGTAGAACTCGACGACGGCCTGCTGAGCCCCCCTTATCCCGGGGTCGGTGGCGGGACCAATGATAGGTGGCAGCAGCTCAGTGAAACCCCTAGCATCCAGGTACTCGCGGATCGCCCTCAGAATCGTGGCTTGAACCCTGAAGACCCGCGTGTACTTAGACTCGCTGCAGTACAGGTAGTAGCACTTCGAGAGCTTCTCCGACAGCTTCGCGGCGAGCGTAGCGCCGTCGCTCTTCGCGTACTTCTCGAACCACTCGACGGACGGGTGCAGCCGAACGATTTTCACGCTCCCTGCTCCAGATGGAACGGATATGAACCTACCTGTCAACTCGACGGAATAAAACGAGTTTAATTTACACTCAGCCATTAAAGCATAAAATATCGGTCAAGTATACGGGAAATTTGCGTAGTTTTTAGTCGAAATGACATGGGGGTGGCTGCTCGGCTTTAGCCCTGCCTACTCGAGCTCTCCCCGAAGGCCTTGAGGAACTGCTCCCGCGCCTCCCTAAGGCTTACGCCCTTCCGCCTCGAGTACCGCTCGAGGTCGGCGGCCTCCGGTTTCACCCTAACGATCCTCCCCTCCCCGTCGTACGCGATCTTCGCTCGCACGCGCTCTCCCGAGACCTCGACTTCAACGGTTTCGCGCCTGAGCTTCAACCTGTCGGCCACGGTCCAGCGGACGCCCAGCGTGCCGAGCTCCTTCATCATGAGCTGCGCCAGCTCTCGGGCTCGAGAGGGCTCCGCTAGCACCTGCACTATGAACGCTGGTCTCCCCTTCTTCCCCACCGCTGGGATCGTGTACACGTCCAAAGCTCCCCTCTCCATCAGGAGATCCCTCGCGTAGGCGAGGAGCTCTCCGTCCACGTCATCAACGTTCGTCTCGAGCACGGCGACCCTATCGCGGAGCTCGCCGCCGGTTAGCTTCACCTCGTAGGCGATCAGGGGTTGAACCCCGTAATCCCTCGACCCCGCCCCGTAGCCAACTCTCGCAACCTCGAGCGCCGGCGTTTCAGCCAGAAACTCGTCGGCGAGCGCGGCGAGCACTGCAACCCCGGTTGGCGTCGCCAGTTCCCCCTCCACAGGCCCAAGCCGGAAGGGAATCCCCCTTAGCCTCAGGATCTCCCTCGTAGCAGGTGCCGGTGATGAGACTAGCCCGTGCGCTGTCCTGACGGGGCCGCCGCCGACCGCTACGGGTGTAGCCATTACCCTGCACCCCGCCAACCCTAGACTCTCGATTAGGAGCGGGGCTGCAACAACGTCGAACAGGGTGTCAGCCGAAGCCAGCTCGTGGAGGTGCACCCCACCGCCACCGTGCACGGCCGCCTCAGCCTCCTCCATGAGCTTGAGAGCCGCCCGAGCTGTCCCGTAGACGTAGTCTGAGAGGTTGAGAGTCGAGCGGAGCCTTTCGAGAGCAACGTAGAAGTCTGGGAACCCCCTTTCCGCTTCGGTCTCATCGATCCTCAGATCCAGCCTGACGGCTCGAACTCCAGCCCTTTCCACTCTCTCGAGCGAGACTTTGAAGCCGCGCACCCCATCAAGGACGGAGGGTAGCGCGGAGGCCAACTCGTGTAGCCGGTTTACGTCAGCCCCCATGTCCAGCAAGGCGGCGGTGAGCATGTCGCCTGAAACGCCGGAGACCGACGCGTCGATCAGGAGCGCTCGCATCCCTCGTCTACCGAAGCGATACTTATCAGCCTTTCCCCCCGAACCCCCTTATGAGTGTCAGGGAGGTTTTGGAGGCGGTAGCGAGAGGTTCGATCAGCGTAGAGGAGGCTGAGAGGAGGCTTCGCCTGCTCACCCTGGAGATCGTTGGGGACTACGCGAGGCTGGACGTGGGTAGGGAGCTGCGGAGGGGGGTTCCTGAAATCGTGCTAGGCGATGTGAAGAGGGTGGACGAGTTGGTCGAGATCATCAGGAGGAAGCTACCAGCCGCAGGCAGAGTGATCGTGAGCAGGGTTGGTAGGAGGAAGGTTGAAGCCATCATCGGGGAGTTGAAGCCGGCTAGCTACAGGTACGAGGAGAGGGCCAGAATCCTCGTCGTGTACGGAGAGGGCTTCCAGCCGCGCAAGACGGGTGGACGGGTGGCGCTGCTGAGCGGCGGGACCGCCGACATACCCGTCGCTGAGGAGGCCAGGGTCGTAGCGGAGGAAATGGGCTGCGAAGTCAGGTGCTGGTACGACGTGGGTGTCGCGGCGCTGCACAGGGCTGTCCAAGCGGTCAGGGAGGCGCTGGAATGGGGGGCTGACGCCATGATCGTCGCCGCGGGCCGGGAGGCGGCTCTCGCCTCCGTGGTGGCGAGCCTAGCCGACGTGCCCGTCGTAGGGCTGCCCGTGTCCGTGGGCTACGGCTTCGCTGGCCAAGGGTTGAGCGCTCTCGCCTCCATGCTCCAGTCCTGCCCCCTCGGCCTAGCCGTTGTGAACATCGACGCTGGGGTGGCAGCCGGGGTTTTCGCAGCCATGGTGGCTAACGCGGTGGCGAGAGCTAGGGCGGCAGGGAGTAAAGGTGGTGGCTCGTGACCTCCCCGGGGAGTCAACCCAATAAGCTCGAGAGGCTGATCGAGTGGTTCAAGGAGCTGGGCGGCCCCGTTGTGGTAGCCTTCTCCGGAGGCGTGGACAGCAGCCTGGTTCTGAAGGCCGCTGCCGACGCTCTCGGCCCCTCCCAGGTGTACGCGGTGACGGTTGAGAGCCCTCTCCACCCGGCTTCAGAAATCAGGGTTGCGAGGGAGGTGGCCTCGCGCCTGGGGGTCAACCACGTAGTCGTGCGGGGTGACGAGCTCGAGGACGACAATGTCGTGAGCAACCCGCCCAACCGCTGCTACTACTGCAAGAAGAGGATCGTCGCTAAGATGAAGGAGGTGGCTGCCCGGGTCGGGGCGGTGGCGATTGTCGACGGTACCAACGCGGAGGACTTGATGGGCCGCAGGCCGGGCCTCAAGGCGCTGAGGGAGGAGGGTGTGAGGAGCCCGCTCCTCGAGCTCGGTTTCACGAAGAGCGAAGTCCGAACCGCAGCCAGAGCCCTGGGTCTACCGAACTGGGATAAGCCGTCGGCAGCCTGCCTGGCGTCCAGGATCCCCTACGGCGTGAGGATCACCGTGGATAAGCTCTCTAGGATCGAGAGGGCTGAGGAGCTGGTGAGAGCCATTACGGGCGCGCGGGTCGTCAGGGTGAGGGATCACGGCAATGTAGCGAGGATCGAGGTGGGGAGGGAGGAGAGGAAACTCCTCTTCTCCGAGGAAATCATGGACGCGCTGGCGCGCGAGCTCAAAAACCTCGGCTGGAGGTATATCGCTCTAGACCTGGAGGGCTACAGGACGGGCAGCTTAGATGAAGTGCTTGGGAGAGCGGCTGCGCAAGAAGCCTAACCCGGCTGAAAGTGCCTTGCATCACCCGCCACCAGAGCGCCCACCGCGCGTGAGCAGCCCTCTATTCCGCACGCCCCCTCCGACTTGACGCGCCTACAAAGCTGCTCCTCGATGGAGCCTTCGGAGCGTATCTGCGTTTTTCTCGCGAGAGAGAAAGATCTTGCCTCGCTCGAGCTAACTGCTGTCGACTACCCTGGGACCATCAGGGGAAGCAGCAGTGCGAAGAGGAGAGAGGGGAGCAGGTCCCCGACTCTGACTCGCCTCAGGTTGAGCAGGTTGATCCCCACCCCGAGCAGGAGGACACCTCCGCACACGGTTAGCGTGCTAACCGAGCTTGGGGGCAGCGAAGCCTTGAGGAGCCAACCGAGCAGGGCGAGGGAACCTTGAAAGGCGAGTAGGGGGATTGAGCTCGCCATTACGCCCCAGCCGAGCGTGGCAGCGTAGGCTATCGAAACCGTGCCGTCCATCACGGACTTCGTCAGGATGATGGAGGGATCGCCCATCCCGTCCATGAGTGAGCCCACAACCGTCATCGGCCCCACGCAGTAGGTGAGAAAGGCTGTCATCAAGCCCTCCGCGAACCCTGAGCCCCCGGCCCTGGATGCCAGCGACGACATGCGCTCCTCCAGCCTGACGAAGTGGCCGAGGAGCGCGCCCAGCAGAAGGGAGAAGACCACTATGATCGGGTTGGCCTTCTCCAAGGCCATGCTCGCCCCGAGGGCTAAGGTGAAAAGGCCCACAGCCTCCCTCAAGAGCTCCAGCGCGCTCTTCGGAACCTGCCTCCTCAAGGCCAACCCACCGATCGAGCCCGCGACGACGGCAGCCGCGTTAACAATCGTGCCGAGCACGGGGCGTGGATCACCGGGAGCTTAATTCCTTGTCTCCACGGGCTCCGCAGGTGTAGCATTTGGAAGCGAAGAGAACGCGTTTACAGACCCGGTGTAGCTTCCAGCCTCGCCTCCAACACCGGCTGAGCTATGCAGGCTTACACCTGGCGCGACTTAGCTTTGAAAGAGAGCTTCGCCCCAGCGGCTGCGGTAAGTAATCTCACTGAGCGCTTTTCTGTCCGTGACGGGCCCTTTCTCTTCAGCTGGGTAGCCGATCGCTATCATCGCGACTATTCTGGCACCGTTGGGTAACTTGAGGAGTTTTTTGAGATCGTCCTCCTCGTCGTGATGGACTCCGATCCAGCAGGTTCCCAAACCTAAGCTGTGTGCTGGATTTCTGTAGTGGAGACTTTATGTTTGGTTTTTGCTCCTATGTTTCAACTATTTTAACAGCTATCAGCGGCGATTCTAATCCTAGAATCTGCTCGATTTTTAGGCTAACGACTTTATTTTCCATTTCTTTAGGCTTAAGTCATTTTGGCTTGCTATATTTTTGCTTCGTCGATTACTATTTTGGCTATTTTCTTGACGTCTGCCTCGTAGATGTCAAGTGTGGGTACTTTTTGCAGGTATTTGGATATGTCAATTTCGTAGTCGATTCTTTTCCCAGCTTTCTCCAGGACTTTTGAGGCGCAGCGGTTGCCACACCCGTTTATGACAATGTTCCTTTTTGCTTTTTCTGCAATTTCCAAGTGTGGCTTTGAGCCTGCCGCAACAGCGGTTATGCAGCACATTCTAGCCTTACCCATGTTTGTAAGCAGAACGCCTACTGCATGCCCTATTTGGCCAACGTTAGCTGCTCCGTCGCAAACCCAAACGATATTTTCATGCTCGGCAACCTTATGGCAAGGTGGAAGAATCTTAGGTGTTGCAGCATCTTTATACTCGTCGGCTAATTTCTTTGGTTTTCCCCGATCATTTCCTCCGTTATTCTTCAGAATCCCTTCAGTATTCATGTACGCCAGCCTCCCTTAGGGCCTCTTTAAATGTTCCTTCGCTTGGGCAAATGCCTATTATGCGTATATCCTTGTCAATGATAATGGCTGGGCTTGCCGCTATGCCATACTCGCTTAGTTTTGGGTTTATTCCACGGTAGATTTCAATCTCGATCTTATCCTTACTTTTATCTTCTCTACGAGTTTATGCCAAAAGAAACTATACAAGGTACATAGGAAGTGGCAAAGCAGCTGGTTATGGGCTTGCCCTTAGAATGGCGCCATTCTTGACGGTTTGCACCTGCACAATGGATGCTAAAACCGCGTTGTGGATCAACCTTCTAGCCCTCTGTATGCACTGGTTCTCCCTAGTCGGGTGCACGCGGTTGGTCAGCAGAACGATGAAGATGCCGAGCTCCGGGTCGATCCAGAGGGATGTCCCTGTGAAACCCGTGTGGCCGTACGCTCTGGGTGACATCAAGTCGCCGCAGCTGCAGGGCCTGCAGTTGAGAGCCCAACCGAGGCCGCGGCACTCGTTGAGGCCCTGCGTGTGGTTTCTCGTGGCGAGCTCCACAGTTAACGGGCTTAGAACCCTCGCACCGTTGAAGGAGCCCTTGTTGAGCCACATCTGCGCGTAGACGGCTAGGTCGGCCGCTGTGGAGAAGAGGCCCGCGTGGCCAGCCACGCCCCCCATGAACCAGGCGTTCTCGTCGTGAACTTCACCCTTCAGAACCCTACCCCTCAGCCTGCAGAACTCCGTCGCAGCGGCCCGCTCCTTGAGATCCCCCTCTGGGTTGAAGGTTGTCTCACGCATCCCTAAAGGCTTGAGCACCAGCTCGCTAACCACCCTGTCTAGGCTCTCTCCCGTCACCATCTCGATTATGCGGCCGAGCAGGATGAAGCCCAGGTCGCTGTAGACAACCTTTGAGCCGGGCTCGTACTCAAGGTTCACGCTGGCAACATAGCTGTAGACCTCCTCCCTCCTCGACAGGAGGGAGTAGAGGGGGAGGTGGGCCGGTAAGCCTGAAGTGTGCGTGAGCAGGTGCCAAACCCTCACTCTGGCTTTCGAGCCGCTACTGAAGGCTGGGAAGTACGTGGAAACCGGGTCGTCGAGGCTCAGCTCACCCCTCTCCACGAGCCTTAAGACGACCGGCGTTGTGGCGACAACCTTCGTCAAGCTGGCTAGATCGAAGACAGCGTCTGTAGTCATGGGGCGCTTCTCGGGGAATAACTGGGAGTACCCGTAGGCCCTATACAAGACCACCCGACCGCCCCTCGCCACGAGCAGGACGGCACCGGGGAAGCAGCCAGCCTCAACCAGGAGCGTTAGAAGGTGATCGACCGTGGCCAGCCTCTCAGGGTCGAAGCCGTGCTCCTCGGGCCTACCGCTGGGGAGCATGGTGGAGCCACGTTAAAGAGAATAATAACCCTTGCTCGTTGCCGCTGTGGGGGAGAGGCGCCTAATAGTGGCTGTGGACGGTGGGGGCAGCGGGTCGAGAGCCCTCCTTTTCGGCTGCGATGGGAGCGTGCTCTCCCTGCACAAGGGGCCCCCGTTGAACTACGCGGTCCTGGGGCCTACAGCCTTCACCGCGAACCTGGGGTTGCTGCTGAGACCCGTTTCTGAGTTTTCCGGCGCGATCGAAGGGTACGTCTTCAGCCTAGCGGGGGTATCGGCGTACAGGGGGGAGGTTGAGCAGCTGCTGCGGAGGGAGCTCGGCGTGGAGCGCGTCTGGCTTCTCACGGACGTTGAAGCGGCGTACATGGCCGCTGCTCGCGGGCGGGATGCCATCGTGGTTTCAGCTGGAACCGGCTCCTTCGCCTACGGGAGGAGGGCTGGCAGGGAGGCGAGGGTTGGTGGCTGGGGCTACCTGTTCGGTGACGAGGGGAGCGCCTACTGGATCGGTAGGGAGTTCGTCCGCAGGTGCTTGATGCACTACGACGGCAGGCTGGCGGAGGGTGAGCTCTCCCTAAAACTCCTCCTGGAGGAACTCCACGCACCCAACGTCAGGGACGCTCTGGCGAAGCTGTACAGGGAGTACACGCCCCCCAGCAGGGTTGCGGAGCTGGCGAAGGTTGCTTGCAAGGCTGCTGAGCTGGGGTGCCCGATGGCTCTCGACCTGATCGGGGACGCTGCCCGGCTGCTGGAGCAGATGGTTTCAGCGGTTGCTGAGCTGTTGGGCTTCACGGGGGAGGTAGACGTCTACGGGACCGGAGGGGTGATCATCGGCTGCAAGCCCCTCGCGGAGGCCTTGAGGCGCGAGGTTGAGTCGAAGCCAGGGAGGAGGTTCCACGTGAGACCCGCACCACCCCTGCTCGGCTGCGTCCTGCACTACCTCCACTCTGCCAAAGGTCTTGGCGTGGACGAATTGGAGAAGGTGAACCTTGAAATACCAACTGAGGATTACTGATCGCGTGGGCGAGGGGACTTTCGAGCTGCTCGCGCGCCTCGAGACGGAGCAGAGGAACCCTATCAGCGAGAGGCTCAGCGAGCTGCCGACGATAGAGATCCTTAGGATCATCAACGAGGAGGACAAGAAGGTCGCCTACGCGGTGGAGCGCGCGCTACCCGAGATCGCCAAGCTCGTCGATACGATCCTAGAGGCGATCAGGAGCGGGGGGCGCTGGATTTACGTGGGGGCTGGGACGAGCGGGAGGCTCGCGGCAATCGATGTGGCTGAGCTTCTCTCCACCTACAACGCGGGGCCGGAGACCGTCGAAGCTCTCGTGGCGGGCGGCCCTGGAGCAATGGTGAGACCGATTGAGGGGGCGGAGGACGATGAGGAAATGGCGGTGAGAGAGCTGAAAGCTAGGAGGATACGCGAGGGGGACGTCGTGGTCGGCATCAGCGCGAGCGGGCGGACCCCCTACGTTGTGTCAGCGCTCCGCTACGCGAAGAGCGTCGGGGCGAAAACGGCGATTATCACGAGCGTCGAGAACTCCCCCGCTTGCGAGTACGCCGACATAAGGATCGTCCTGAGGACGGGGCCGGAGGTAGTGACGGGCTCAACCCGTATGAAGGCGGGTACCGCGCAGAAGATGGTTCTAACGATGATCAGCACGGCTGTCATGGTGAGGTTGGGGAAGGTTCACGGGAACCTGATGATCTCCCTGCAGCCGGTCAGCGGGAAGCTCAGGGAGAGAGCGAAGAGGATACTCATGATGGAGGCCGGAATCGATTACCGGAGCGCCTCAGAGATTCTGGAGGAGGCCAACTACAGCCTGCCGGCCGCCATCGTCATGGCGGTAGCGGGCGTCAGCTACGAGGAGGCTTTGCGCTACCTCGAGCAGGCGAACTACATCCCCGTGAAAGCGATAGAGCTGGCGAAGGGTGGTCGCGTTGAGGGTTAGGTTGGGCTTGGAAAGCCCGGAGCTGGGGAAGCTCCTGGCAGGCAAGAAGCTGGGGATCGCCACCAACCACACGGGGGTTACCCCCGAGATGAGGCACATAATCGAGATTGCAGGTGAGCACGGGGAGGTTGAGGTGGTTTTCACTCCCGAGCACGGGTTGTGGGGTTCAGCTGCAGCCGGCGAGCTTGTCTCATCGAGAGTGGATGAGGAGTACGGCGTGAGGGTCTACAGCCTCTACGGAGAGACCCTGGAGCCACCCACCGAGGAGCTGCAGAAGCTGGACCTCGTCGTATACGACGTCCAGGATCTAGGGCTCCGCTGGTACACCTACGCATCAACGCTCTACTACACCGTTAAAGCGTGCGCTAAAGCGGGCACCTCCCTGCTGGTCCTCGACAGACCGGCTCCACTGACGGGGGTAGTGACGGAGGGGCCGGTCCTCGATCCCACCTACAAATCCTTCACCGGGTTGGCTAGAATCCCAGCCCGCTACGCGTTAACCCCCGGCGAGCTAGCCCTCTACTACTCGAGAGTTGAGGGGCTGGGTGGTGAAGTTCACGTTGCCAGGATGGCGGGTTGGAGGAGGGAGATGTGGTTCGATGAGACAGGGCTCCCCTGGGTTCCCCCTTCACCCAACATCCCGAACCTTGAGGCAGCCCTCGTCTACGCTGGAGCCTGCCTACTCGAGGGTACGAACCTGTCCGAGGGTAGGGGGACGGCTTCGCCCTTCCTCCAGTTTGGAGCACCCTGGATCCGGGCGAGGAGGCTCGCTCAAGCTCTCAACAAGCTGAGGCTGCCCGGGGTAATCTTCCGCCCCGTCAAGTTCGTCCCTACAGCGAGCAAGTACAGGGGGCAGGAGTGCGGGGGCGCCTACGTGCACGTTACCGATCGGTCGGTTTTCAGGCCCTTCGTGACCTTCATCGAGGTTCTCAAGACCGTGAAGCGCCTCTACGGGGACCGCTTCCACCTCATGAGTAGGGAGCACGAGCAGCAGGTAGAGTACTTGAAGGACTACACAGGCTGGTCGAGCGGGACCAGCCGGTACGCTATCGATTACCTCGCCGGTACCTCGAGGGTCCGCGAGTGCATCGAGGGGTTGAGGGGCGTGGAGGAAGCTGAGGAGGAGTGGAGGAGGGAAAGAAACGAGTTCATCGAGAAGGCGCAAAGCGTCCTCTTGTACGAAGGGGGGCTAAGGCCTTAAAGCTCTCTAAGCGCCTGCCTCAGCTGCTCGCTCGGCGCCATGAGGGCTTGGGCGTACCTGAACCCCGACTCGATCCCCCTGATCCTGAAGAGGCAGCTGTAGTACTCGATGTAGGAGAAGCCGGTCTCCCCCCTGGCGAAGGCGTAGGCGCTCGCCGCCTCCCTCCACACTTCGAAGGTCTCACCGATGTCGACGTACACGTTCGGCCGGTAGCCTCGAGGATCCTCCCAGTTCTCAGCGAAGAAGAGCCTTCGAACCCGGTGGGCAGGCCTCTCCCTCTTAACCGCTGGTAGCGCAGCATAGAAGAGCGCGTCCAGGACGTTCCTGTACGTGTTCGCATGATCCCTGTGGATGCTCCCTCGCCAGTGCGTGATCAGGATCTCGGGCTTGTACTCCCTGATCAAGTCGCAGAGCCTAAGCTTCACCTCCCTGCTCACGGGCAGCTCCCCATCCCTGTAGGGGAGGAAGACAGCTTCAGCCCCCAGGATTCTGGCCGCGTTTTCCGCTTCCCTACGCTTTTGCTCACCGTACTCCTCCTCGGAGAGCGTGGGGTGCCCTTTCTCGCCCAGCGTCATGTGAACGATTACGACCCTATGACCGGAGCGGGTCAGCTTCGCGATTAAGCCGCCGCACGTGACCTCAGCATCGCCGGCGTGGGCTCCGACAACCATCAACTTGACCACGTTAGATCACCCTCCTCATGATGAAGTACCTGCGCGTCACTTTAAACCCGAAGCGCGAGTACAAGCGCGCCGCTTGCTCATCGGTCCAGAGGACGAAGGCGTTGTGAATACCCCTACGCCTCATCTCCCAGAGGCAGCGCGCCAGCAGCACCGTGCCGATCCCCTTGCCCCGCATATCCTCCCTCACGCCGAAAGGCCCGAAGTGCGCTCCAGGCTTGTGCCAGTGGTAATCCTCGCTGTGCCAGTACTGGCAGTAGCCGACAACTTCATCCCCCTTCACCGCTACCAGGATCTGCCCTTTCTCGCAGCCGCTCTGGAGGAGCTCGAGAGCGTGCCTGTACCAGTCGGCCGGGAAGCTCCTCTCCAGGAACCTGAGGAGCGGGTAAACGTCCCTCGTCTCGAGGAGCCGAACCTTAACCCCCTCCCCCTCCAGCTTCTTCTCCAGCTCTTCGACCTCGGCGGGCAGCGTATAGTCAGGCCACAGCTGGGCATCCATGCTTAAGGCTTCATACAGCCTTACGAATCCGTGCCTCTCAAGCAGCTCCAGCAGCCACGCGTACCTATCGGGATCAACGCCTGGGAAGAAGTAGTTTGGAGTATAAGGTGAAAACAGTACTTCACTCCGTTTCTTCTCCTTAAAGTATTCCAGCGAGCTTTCCATTAAAGCTGTTCCAGCATCGGGAAAACTGGGATCGTATGCGAAAGCCGTTATCCACCCGCGTTCCCCTTCCAAACCCTGGTAGAAGAGAGGGTATCTACGAACAACGCAGAGGCTGAAACCCTGAATCCCCTCTTTACTGACTGCTATTTGCAACCCTTTTTCATCGAAGTTGGGGTCGAGGAGTATTTTTCTCTCGAAAACTGAAACCGATATAGGGTCGTGCTTAAGCCACTTGTTCCAACACTCCACAAGTTCCTCCTCCAAGCCGGGCTTGTAGTTGACGATCTCCATAGGTCATCGTCACTCTCTTTGAGGAAATGCTTTTATATGTTTGTATCGAAATCATTATTAATGGAGAAAACTCGTGAGATAGTCGTCCCTGAATATCGTCCTGGAATCACCAAAAAGAGCCTTACCTTGACGGTATTACTACTGGCTGTGTACATCCCACTTTCTGCTATTGTCAGGCTATACACGGATAAACCTTCAACTTTTGCTGGTTTTGTCTTACCAATGATCTATGTAATATTTGTTCTAGAATTCATCGGAAGGCTCAATCCTAGAATGCGTTTCTCACCGCAAGAGTACGCTTTTATTTTTGCTGTATTAGCCATGATAACAGACACAAGTTACTTTCTCTTTCATGCATATGCAAATGAGTATGGCTTAGGCTGGACGGCGCCCGCTCTTAGTGATTTCGCAGCTTTCGGCTTGTCTGATCTTAGGGACTTTTGGAGCAAAGCCGTTCCCGCCGTTATCGTATCACCCGAGCCCCTCCGCTTCACGATCGGAGAAATGCTCCAGCACGGGAAAGCTGCAGGCCAGCAGGTTCCATGGAGCAGTATTACACCTGTAGTGTTCTACTGGGGTCTAACCCTGCTCTTTTACAGCTTCATCAGCATCTTCGTTACGTTCTGTTTTACGAAACCATGGGTTGAGGAAGAGCGCCTGGTATTTCCTCTGGCAATACCAAACGTTTACCTGCTACGCGAAGCTGGAACCGTTACCACCGGTAACAAATCAAGCCTTTTTGACATAAGCCTCGCTCGCACGAAGGTGTTCTGGGCCCTCTTCGTCATAGGTTTCGTGAGCAGTATTTATGTCGTCGTAAGCGAGATACTACCAGTATTCCCGATAGGAGCATGGTGGGGTGAGACGAACGTACCCCTATACTTTCTAGCATCGCTCTGGCCTGGGACTTACGCTGCCGGGATATTCTTCCTACCTCAGCTGGCAGTGAGCTTGATGCTTACGAATGATGTCTTGATCACTACCATACTTGGGTGGATCATCTTTGGTCTTCTATATCAGGGTATAGGCGTTACACTCGGCGTTATACCCTATCGCCCAGGCATGGAGTTCGTCTGGCCTTGGGAGGATAATCCAGGCGGATGGCTACCGTTTCCATACAGATACATAGGACAGGACGGTGTGGCTCTTTCCATCGCTTTATGGATGATCTACAAGTACAGGAAAAGAATAGTGTCGTTCTTCTCAACCCTTTGGCGCGAGAGCGAGGCCGAGTTCGGGGTCCCACCTAGGCTGATTTCAGCGCTCTTCGTTGTTGGCTTTTTCGGGTGGTATCTCGCGATGCTTATCGAGCAGGCAGACCCTGTAGTAGCTCTCTTAGTACCGATATGGGCGTTCCTATTTAACATCATGTACGCAAGGGTCTATGCAGAGGTGTTTTGGCACAACGGAACGGGATGGGGGGATGCTTGGCAGTTGACGTATTTCTTCGGTCAAGCGGTCAGAGGCTGGCCGCGGGTGGAAGCAATAACTTGGGATAGCCCAAATACTAATCCGGCGTGGTTCACGATCGCAAGGCATACGTCGAATTTCGATGAGTGGGTTATATCGTTTGGGAGCATGTCATCGGGAATTCAAGCTTCTTTGTACAAGGTAGCTTACGACTTAAAGATGAGAATGCGCGACTTGTTGGTTGCGATGCTCATCGGTTTAGTCGCAGTTGCATTCGCCCTGATCCCGCTGCAGGTATACTTCGTTTTCAACACGAAGGGCGGGCTCAGTTCGCTTCCCTTGTATGCCAGTTGGTGGCCGTGGATAGCTGCGGGACGCTGCCATAGAGGTTACTGGGTTGGGGCGGGTATCACGCCGACTCACGTAATTTGGCTGCTGTACGGAGTGGGGCTGCTGATAGGACTAGGCTGCTATCTTCTGAAAAGTTTCGTCCCATTCTTCTGGTTCATCAATGTGCCAGCGCTGTATGTTTCGTTAACGATCGTAACGTATATGTGGCTCACGTCGCTTCTAGCGCTTATAATAAAGTTCGTAGCAGTGAGAACGGTTGGGATAAAAAGGTACGAGGAGTACGTAATGTCAGCCGTCGCTGGCTTAACATTAGGATTTGGCGCTGCATGGCTTTTCGCGTTATTAATAAACTTTGCAACAACTATCTGGCCAAGATTTTTAGCGTTTTATCAGCCGTAGAACATAATATAAATATTTTTAATATTTTATTTTTAATCTCATATTCAAGGAGCAAGAGAAGTCAATAACAGGGAGAATAAAACGAAAACGCCTCTGCATCGACAGGCTTAGGCATGTCGCTAGAGATGCTGATAATTTTCAATGCTTCACTCACTGACTGCCCATGTTTTATATGGCTCTTAAAGATGGTCAAACTTAGAATTTGCGGCATCTTAACTTTGATTATGACTTGGGGAATCATTCATCGGAATTAATTGAATGAGAACCTCTCAGGCAAAGGAATCGATATCTGTCGTGCTTAAACTGTTCTTTACGATCGGCCTAAAGCCCCCTTTAAAGCGAGTCTGTAGCTAATAATCGTATTACCCTCTAAACCTTTTTAATTTATTTAATTTCTGAAATGTGAAATCATAGTTTACTTTTCTAGTAATAATTTATGAAAAGTTTAATAAATAATTTTAGAATAAAACATGTTCCGTTAAAAGAGCAGGCATATTATCCGGAGATCAGCTATCATCGAGGGAACATGAAGAGCCCTGTTTTTGGGGTGACGATGATACTGGATGAGCGCAAGCACGTCTACCCGCACTACTACGATAAGTGCCTCGAGATGGTCCACCACTGGAAGTCGTTCATCGAGTCGATCAAGTTCCAGGATGGAACATCACCTAAGGCTGTGGCCTCATCCGAGCTCATCACTTCGGTCGATTCCGCCAGAAGGGTTGGCGAAGAGTTCCTGGAGAAGAAAGTCCGCGCGGCGATCCTCAACTTCCACGTGTGGAACTTCCCCTACCTCGTCTGGCCCTTCATCAACACCGTGGGTAAGGATAAGCCGATCCTCTGCCTCTCAAACAACGAGGGCGCTTACCCCGGTAACGTCGGACTGCTGGCCACAAGCGGCGCGCTGAGGCAGGCCGGCTTGACGGTCCACAGGATCATCGGCGACCCCGGGGACCCGAAGGTGAAGGATAAGGTGAGGAAGTGGGTGATGGCTGCCACCGCCGCGGTCAACCTGAGGAACGAAGTGTACGGAATGTACGGTGGCCACTCGATGGGGATGGAGACCGGGTACTTCCACCTCGTCCCCATCCAGCGGTACTTCGGCACGACGGTCTACCAGATTGATCAGCTTTTGATCGTCGAGAAGATGAGGGAGATCCCTGACGAGGAGGTTGAGAAGGGGGTTAAGTGGCTGGAGGAGAACGTGGGGAGGATCGAGTACGATGGGAAAATGCTCACGAGGGAGACTTTGGCAAAGCAGGTGAGGCTCTACCTGGCGGTCAAAAGGCTCAACGAGGAGTACAGCTTCGACTTCTGCGGGATTAAGGGTCAGAGGGAGCTTTCGGAGCACGTCGTGATCCCCGATGTAGCAGAGATGCTCCTCAACGACCCGTACGACTGGAACGGCCCTAAAGAGCCAACCGTCTGCGCGACGGAGGCAGACTCTCTTGGCGCCTTGACCATGCAGGTTCTGAAGTACGTCAGCGGCGGGCTGCCCGTGCTCTTCATGGACGTTAGGCTCTACCACCCCGACCTCGGCATCTGGGACTTCTGCAACTCCGGCGTGCACGCGAGCTGGTACGCAGCCAGGAGCTACAACCCGAGGGAGAACCTGAGGAAGGTGACGCTGTACCCGGCTCTCGAGCTCTACTTCAAGGCTGGGGGCGCCTCCGTCTCCTTCGACGCTGCACCAGGCGAGCTCACTTTCGCGCGGCTCGGCCTCTACAAGGATCAACTGTACATGGTGATTGTGAAGGGTGAAGCCGTCGAGCTAGACGAGGAGACTAGGAGGAGGATAAACGCGCAGACGAACCCAACATGGCCCCACGTTCACGCCAGGTTGAACTGCTCCTACGAGGAGTTCATCGAGTTCTTCCCCGCTAACCACATCCACGCTGTAGCGGGCGATAGAGTCGAAGAGCTCCTGCTATTCTGCGAGCTCACAGGGGTAAAACCCATCCTGCTGGGAACAGGAAGGTACAGATCGTTCCACGAAGCTTTTCAGTAAGCATCCCGAACTCAGGGGATAATTTTTTGGTTTAAGCCTGCCCAGCAGAGCTACTCTGCCCCCCTGTAGCTAGTAGGGCCTGCGCAGCTCTCACGGGTGGACTCTTCTCGAGAGGTTTCATCAGGATTGCTGCTAGAGCTACCGAGACTGCGGTTTGGCCGAAGATATCGCGTGCGAGGGAGACGAGGGCTGGGGCTAGGCCTTTCACGAAGACGTTTACCGCGAAGTACGTGAAGCTCATGATGAGACCACCCACTAGCATGGCGGCCAGCTGAACCGGGAACTTCTTACCCTTCCCTAGCCCAGCGACGTATCCTTGAAGCCCGTGCGCCAATAGCGTAACGTACCAGCGCGGGTAGCCGATGAGGAGGTCGGCGATCACGGGGCCTATGAGCCCCACGGTCGCCCCCATCGCCGGCCCGAACAGGAGAGCGGCGAGGTAGATGACGGTATCACCGATGTGCGTGTAACCGCCGGTCGGTGAGGGGAGAGCCAGGCCCGGGAAGTAGGTTAGAACGGCTGTCAATGCGGATAGCATGGATGCGACAGCCGCGAAAGCGGCGCTCCTTCTGGGCGCCACAGGGGCTCACTCCATCCAGATTTTAAACCGTTTTCTGAACCCCCAAAGCCGGTTTGCCCCTCGCGAAACGCTTGGTGCAGCCATCCCTGCCGCGCCGGTACGCGCATTGAACGGTAAACGCCGCTTCGGCTGGAGTTTAGCATGGGTCCTTTCAGAGTGAATAACGGCAAATGCTGTGCTCAGGGTTTTGAACGCACATGAAGGCTCTAGCGAGCAGTCCTAACCGACTTCTAAACTTCTTGCAGCTTTTACCTAACGAAAAATAAGATTTATAGCCAGAATATTGCTTTGTGGAGATCCTCCATCAGGCAGCGAAGGCAGGCGACGTTGACCACGTGAGAACCCTCCTCGAGCGCGGATGGAGCGTGAACGCGAGGGATTTGAAGGGATGGACGCCGCTGCACTACGCAGCAGTCTTTGGACACGTAGAGGTTGCGGAGCTCCTCATCAAGTACGGGGCTGATGTCAACGCTAGGGATCGAAAAGGGCTTACGCCTTTGTACTACGCGGTCAAGGAAGGGAATTTCAATGTTGCTGAGCTTCTCCTCCAGCAGGGCGCGGACCCCAGAGTCAAGGATAAGAGGGGGTGGACTCCGATCCATTACGGCGCGAAGAAGGCAAAGCTGCGGGTCGATCAGATTCTCGCGGGGGTGCCGCCCCCGCTGAGGATCGTCAGACTGCTGCTGGAGAGTGGTTCTGACCCTAACGCTCAAACGCGCGAGGGGCTCACGCCGCTGCACATCGCGGTCCGCCGCAGCAATGTCGCATTGGCTAAGCTGCTCCTCGATGCTGGTGCTAGCCCGAACATGCCCGACAAGAAGGGTTGGACGCCTCTGCACTACGCTTACCGCTACGGTGACGAGGAGCTCATCGAGCTGCTACTGAAATACGGTGCCAACACGGGTGTAAGGGACAAGAAGGGTAGGACTCCGCCGATGCTGCGTAACACCCGCACCATCCTTAGGCGCGGGGCCAAGCCGATGAGTTTGAGCGGGATCCTCGCCAGGGAGGCGACGTACAGATCCAGGAAGGAAAGGGGGGAAATCCCAATCCGGGGTATCGACCTCTTTGCTCTGGCCTGGACGGTATTCCTGATACTCTTCTCCCTCTTATTTGGGGTCATTTTCGCCTACTTCATCTATGACGGTTACTTGGAGTTGATCACCTCCACCTTTTTCCTTTTCACGCTATCCATGCTGCCCGGGCTCGCGCAAATGGCTCTGAACACGCACGTGATCATCGCCGACAAGCTGATAGATCCGCTACTCCACCTACCCGTCAGTTGGGGGAACCTCCGTTGGGCACTGGTCAAGCAGGCCTTCATATGGGGAGGCTTCTCGCCCCTTTTCGCCTTCATCCCAGCGGCAATCGTGTACTTGGCCGTTCGAAAGAGCCTCGCTGTACCCCTAGGGCTTGCGCTAACCGGGATCTTTGCGACACTCTTGGCGGTTTCGCTAGGATACTTGATCGGCTCTTACGTAAGCAAGTACACGAGGAGCCTGCTAAGGAGGATCGTATCTACTGTGGTATGGGTCCTGATCCTGGGGTCAGGCCGCATCCTCGACCTGTTGAATAACTTATTTGTTAAAGCTGTTTTGCCACTTGATAGCGCCCTGATGAGCATGATTCCTCCCTTCTGCTTCCTACATGTGACGCGTAACGCGCTTTCACTCACCGTGTCCGTCGCATTGCTCGCTGCATCCGTGTGGCTGACCCGCTTCTCCGTGCGCAGGTTCGTGAGGGCGGCGACAGTGGCAGAGATCTACGCGCCCCCGCCCGCTCTCTCGTGGAGGGTAAGCGCGAGGGCTCTGATGCCCACGCTTAAGGAGTTGAAGATGGTTGCTAGAGCACCGAGGATGATGGCATTGATCATCACCCAAGCCTTGCTACCCTCGCTACTCCTGATTTACTGGATTCTGACCGCGCTGAGACAAATGCTCACCTGGTGGTTCGAACCCTCTCTATCAAACGCCGCCACAATGGTGATCATGATGATGTTGGTATCGATAGGGATCTTTCAGGCTCTCCAGGGCGTCTACATCATGTTCGTCGCCGAGGCGGCGAACGCTAGGACGCTATACCTGCTCCCGTTGACGAGGTTGAACGTTGCGCTATCGAAATCCCTCGCCCTACTACTCATGTGCCTCCCGTTCATCGTAGCAGCCTCAGCGGTTGCCGCGATATTCCTGAACGCTTCAGCGGGGTTGGTTTACGCGGCGGCCACAGTCGGCTCAGTATTGCTGGGCGGCTTGATCCTCGCAATGTGGGCTCCGCGGGAGCCCTCAGACTGGAGCCGAGAGACCTACAGCCAACTCAAACTCATCGTGGCGTGGCTCGCTCTGCTTACCCCTCTCATAGTTTTGTTATCGCTTCCCCTGCTACCCCTGCTGCTCCCGATGTATCCCAAGCTGTGCGAGATCGTGCAGTTCCTCTTTGACCATGGACACTTCTTCCTGCTAGCCTACCTTGTAGCGCTGTACGTGAGTGGCACGCTAGTGGCGGTGCTGATAAGCAGAGACCCAGTGTAGATGTTGAGCTGCTCGCGCCTTGGATCTAGGGCTTTCGAATCAGCAGCGTTTCTGGGCCGAAAGCCTTAATCCTGAGAAGTATTTACGGATCCATAATGTCGTCAAGTGAAATCGAGGCAAGGTACTCTCAGCTTGTGCAGTGGTACAGCCAACATTCGCTTACTCCAAGAAGGGATGTTGAGC
>JAVYWK010000032.1:0-18984 GCA_038727095.1 Thermofilaceae archaeon
ATCGTCGTGGGGGCGGGAGCCGACCACCTCATCTACTTGACAGCGCACTACGGGCGCGAGCGTGGCGCAGCGATCGTGGAGCCCACCTTCGAGGAGTACGCTAGGGCGTTAAAGCTCTCGGGCGCGCCCTACGTAGGAGTCTGCTTGAGCGAGGATTTCCAGCTCGACTTGGACGAGCTGCAGAGGGTGGAAGCAGGGCTCCTCTACCTGGCTTCCCCCAACAACCCGACTGCGAACCAGTTTGATAGGGAGGCGGTACTCGAGGCGGCTAGGAGGTTCAGGGTAGTGGTTCTCGACGAGGCTTACGCGGAGTACGCCCGCTACACGATGATCAGGGAGGCGCCCTCCCGCGACAACTTGATCGTGGTGAGAACCTTCAGCAAGGCTTGGGGTCTCGCTGGCTTGAGAGTCGGCTACGCCGTCGCCAACCGGAGCCTGGCGTCGCAGCTTCGGGAGAGAGGGCCGGTTTACGCCTGCTCCAGCCTCTCGCTGAAAACCGCTGAGCTCATGCTGGACCACTGGGATGAAGTGAGAAGGGCTGTCGAGGAGCTGAAATCCGTGAGGGAGTGGATGCGGGAGAAGCTGTCAGAACTCCCGGTGAAGGTTTACCCGTCCGACACGAACTTCCTGCTGGTAAGACTACCCCTCGACTCAGCCCGAGTGAGGGAAGCGCTGCTAGAAAAAGGGTTTTCAGTGAAGGACGTCGGGCACGCACCATTACTCGCAAACTGCATCAGGGTCACTGTTCCACCCAAGCCCGTAGCCGAAGCTTTCATCGAAGCGCTCAGAGAAGTCCTCGAGGGAATGTGAGGAAAATGCCAGCTAGGGGGTAAAGAGAAAAACACGTTTAGTCCTACGCGCCGGTTGACCACCGATGGATTTGGCGCGTTCGTCTTCGGCTGCCGCTATCCGGCCTGAGAACGGTGCTTTAGCTCTATTTTGAAGCTAGAGCTACGGCGTTCTTGGGCGCCGCAACCGCTTGAGGCTTTTCGGTTATCTTCTTCACTGTGGCGATCACCGCGTCCCAGATCCTTTCGACGGCCTCCCACGTGTTGTAGGCCACGTGGGGAGTCAGTATGACGTTCGGGTAGCTGGCGAGCTTCAAGGCTAGGACCGCTTTCCTGTGCTGCTCCTGATTCAACGCCCTGTTCATCGCCTTCCTCCAAGCGTCGCTGAACACCCACTCCCCCTCAACCACGTCTAGGGCGACACCGGCAAGCAACCCCTCGTCGAGGGCCTCGATGAGCGCCTCCACTTCCACGAGCTCCCCCCTAGCTGTATTGACCAGGAGGGCACCTCTCTTCACCCTCCTGATGTTTCCCCTATTGATTAGGTACCTGGTTTGAGGGGTGAGTGGCAAATGAAGGGTGATCACGTCGGAGGACGAGAGGAGCGTATCGAGATCCACGTACTGCACCCCGTGGGTGCGCTCGAGCTCCTCGTTCCTAACGACATCGTAGGCTAGGACCCTCATCCCCAGCGCGAGGGCCAGCCTAGCCACCCGACTGCCGATCCTACCGGTTCCCACCACGCCTATCGTCTTCCCCCTCAGCTCCCACCCCCTCACCTCGACTGGCTTGAACTCGGGCTTCCGCAACGCCAGCTCCAGCTCCTTCACCCGCCTCGCCAGCATTAGGATGAGCATCAGCGTGTGCTCAGCTATCGTGTCCGGCCCGTAGTCGGGGACGTTGTAGACGGAAACGCCACGCTCGCGGCACGCCTCAACGTCAATGTGGTCTACACCCGCCGACCTCGTCACAATGGCTTTCAAGTTCGGCAGCTCGTCCAAAACCGCTCGATCAACCCTAGACCCTATGAAGACGCTAGCAACCTCGACGTCGCGCACACCGCGCGCGTTCTTCGCCGTGAGCGCTTCACGCGTCAGAAACAGGTCTTGCCCTACGAACTCCTTCCGGAGGCGGGGTTCTTCCCAACCCTCAAGCTCGAAAAACGCAATCTTCATACTACCACCGTTAACACAATTGGGCAACTGCTTTTAAATATGACGGTGTCATTAATCGAATGCTATGTACCCCATTATCACTTCAACTAGCTCTCTTAACATAAATGAACTCCCAATTATGCTATTAATTCAATATAGCCATGCTAAGCCATTTATACCTCTAAGTGGTCCTAAATCCGATGCGGAAAATTGACTTTAACAGGCTTTTCGAACCCTTCTGCATAGGCCCCGTCGAGGTCCCCAATAGGCTAGTCATGCCGCCGATGGACACCTGCTACGCCGGCCCACACGGCGAGGTTACCGACCAGCACATCGCGTACTACGAGGCTAGGGCTCGGGGAGGCGTTGGGCTGATCATCGTTGAAGCCAGCTACGTGGAAGAATCCGGGAGGATAACCTTCGGAGAGCTGGGGGTTCACCGCGACGAGCTGATACCCGGGCTGGCGAAGCTAGCCGACGCCATCAAGCTACACGGGGCTCGAGCTGCGATTCAGCTGATCCACGGTGGGATTCAAGCCAACGTCCCTCAGCCGGTGGGACCCTCACCAATCGCGCGGAGGATGATCCCGCCCGCTAGGACGCCCCGCGAGCTCACGACAGAGGAGGTAGAGAACCTAGTCGAGTGCTTCGCGAGAGCGGCTGCCAGAGCGAAGCAAGCGGGTTTCGACATGGTGGAGGTTCACGGAACACACGGCTACCTCGTCACTCAGTTCCTCTCGCCGCTAACGAACCGACGGGCGGACAAGTACGGCGCCGATAGAGCCCTCTTCGCGATCGAGATCGTCCAGAGGATTAAGCAGCTTTGCGGTTCAAACTTCCCAGTCATCGTCAGGCTCTGCGCGGACGAGTTCATCGAGGGTGGAATCAACCTGGAGTACGCTAAAGCGGTGGCGAAGCGCTTGGTCGACGAGGGGGGCGCTGACGCCCTGGACATAACGGGGGGTAACTACGATAGCATCGAGCACATCCTACCCCCAATCTACACAGCCGCGGAGGAGGGTAAGTTCCTCAAGCACGCCATGGAGATCAAGAGGGTGGTGGACGTACCCGTCATCAGCGGAGGCCTGATAATCTCCCCGACGGTGGCCCTTGAGGCGGTTGAGAAAGGATTTGTCGACGCGGTCTTCGTCGGGAGGCAGCTCATCGCTGATCCCGATTGGCCCAGGAAGCTGAGGGAGGGGAGGTTGGACGAGGTGAGGCCGTGCATCGCGTGCAACGAGTGTGTCGGCACTAGGTTGTTCGCTGGGAAACCGGTCTGGTGCGCAGTCAACCCGCTTGCCGGCTTTGAGAGCAGGTGGCCGAGCGAGGAACATCTGCCGAAGGCTGCTAGGAGGCGGAAGGTGCTCGTGGTTGGAGGCGGGCCCGCCGGCCTCGAGGCAGCCAGGGTTGCCGCGCTGAGGGGCCACGAGGTCGTGCTCGTCGACGACGGCGATGAGCTCGGGGGGACAACGAGAGTCTCGAGCAAGCCAAAGTTTCTCACAGGCGATAAGACCAGAGTTGCTAAACTCATCGACTGGTACAAGGGTCAGATCGAGAGGCTCGGCGTAAAGGTCTTACTGAGGACGAGGGCCACCCCGTCGCTCATCGAGGAAGTGAAACCCGATGTTGTCATACTAGCTACGGGTTCGAAGCCGATCGTTCCGAAGATCCCGGGCGTGGAGAACGCGGTGCTATCGGACGACGTCCTGCTCGGCAAGGCCCAGGTTGGTGACCGCGTTGTTGTGGTCGGCGGGGGACTCGTCGGCGTTGAAACGGCGATGCACTTGGCGGCGCAGGGCCGTAAAGTCACGATCGTTGAAGCTCTCCCGCAGATAGCCAGGGACCTCGAGCCCATATCTCAGATCGCGCTGCTCAAGCCCGGCGGCTTGCTCGCGAGGCACGGCATCTGCGTGATCTGCAACGCGACGGTGATCGAGGTGAGGAAGAACGGTGTTGAAGTAGTCATACCACCGCTCGAGAGGAGGTTCATCGAGGCCGACAGCGTCGTGCTAGCTGTCGGTAGGCAGCCGAACCTTGACCCGCAGCTCCTCGAAGCGGCGCGCAAGGTAGCGAAAGAGATTTACGTTATCGGCGATGCCAAGGCCGCGAGAAAAATAATCGACGCGGTGCACGAAGCCTTCTTTGCCGCTATAAACATTTGAAAACCAAAATAGAGAAAAATTCTTCTAAAAATCTTTTTTATTACTGAGATCTAATGACTCTGAGAGCGGCCAGCTGTAGTGGATACGTTAGCGGTGAAGCCGTGATTAGGGGTTGTGTGGCCAGCTGCAGCTTCACGATATCGTAGGCTGTGAGCCCGCTCTGTATGGCGGCTGCAGCGTAGTTGATCATTTCGCCAACCGATTCGGGGCCCGCGATCTGGACGCCGATGAGCCTCAAGTCGCTGCTCGTAAATATTGCCTTCAGCTTGACGCGGGCTGCACCGGGCAGGTTGCCGGGGTGTCGGTTCACAGATTCAACAGTGGCTGACACGGTGCTCAAGCCGCGCTCCTTCGCCTGCGACTCCGTCAACCCAGCCGCGGCCAGCACAGTGCCCGACACGACGGTTGAGTACGCGGGCAGCACCCCCTCCACCCCTTTCGAGGGGGCGAGCCCAGCGATGTGCATCGCGGCTATCCTCCCCTCAGCGACAGCCAGCGTCGAGAAGTAGGCCCGCGTCGGTCGACCCGCGAAAAAGTCCCTCTTCTGTGCTATATCACCCACAGCGTAGATGTCGGGGTCGCTCGTCCTCATGAAGGAGTCGACGATCAAGTGCCCCGCCTCATCCACCGCTAGCCCAGCCTTCCTCGCCACTTCCGTGTTAGGGGTGACGCCGATAGAGATGAGAACCGCGTCCGCAGCTATCTCCTCACCAGTGTCGAGCACGACTTTCTCAACTCTTCCTCGCCCACTGATCTCCTTCACCCTAGCCTTTAGGTGGAACTTCACCCCCTTTTCCTCCAGCTTCCTCCTCGCTATCTCGCCGAACTCCCTGTCGAAGGCGAGGGGTAGTGCCTCGTCGAGAACTTCAACCACGTGCACCTCCCTACCCGTCGCCAAGTCGTCCGCGAACTCTATACCGACGAAACCAGCACCGACGATGACGATCCTCTTCGCGCTCTTCAGGATGCTGTACGCCTTCACGAGCTGCTCGTACTCCTTCTGGACGTGAACCACGCCTTCCAGATCCTCGCCGGGAATCCCCAGCCTCGCAGGCCTCGTGCCCGTAGCGAGAACAAGCTTACCGTAACCGTACTCTCTCCCGCTAGCCGTTTTAACCACCTTCCGCTTCCTATCTATCTCTACCACCTCGTCTACGACCAGCTCTGCACCCGAGCCCGTGAGTAGAGCATCCGGGATGAGGCAGCCCTCAACAGCGCCAATCGTCTCGATAATGTAGGGGACTGAGCAGGGGATCGGTTGAGCCTTCGTCCTTCTTAATACGAGGACTTTCAGGTCGGATTTCAGGCTCCTCAAGGTGAGAGCTGTCGCGAGACCTCCCGCGCCGCCACCCACCACTACGACATCAAACTTTTCCATGCGTCATAACTTCCGTGCTTCAGGCTAAAAAAGGTTGTTGTCCCTCCAGTTTAAGCTAGTTTGACGGGAACTTAGCTACTAAATTCTTTATATCGGTTTCGAAAACTTTCACTAAATCTGGGAACTGGGATTGAGCCTCGCTTAGGCTGCCGCTCCACTCCTCCTCGAAGTTACCCTTCTTGAAGGCGAGAGACCTGAAAGTAACGTTGTTCACATCCATTTGAAGGACTCCGTTGGCTACCCTGCTCACGGGGATGACGGCTATCACCGTCTTCTCCTTAGAGAACCTCCCAGCCTTTACGGTGTAGGTGATAACAAGCTCGAACTTCGTGCCCGCCTCGTCGAGCTTCCTGAGATCCGCGCCACCGCGCTCAACGTTCTTTGCGGGTTCAGATTGCATCGTCAGTTCAATGTAAGCCTTCGCTAAAGATTCGGGATCCTTAACCTTGATCAGCGTCATGGTTGTAGTGCTGCTCTAGCTCCCCCTTTTAAACGTTTCTGTTCTTTCCGCGCTCCGAGCTTAAGTGCTTTGACACTAGCATTGAGAGGGGGAGGCCTAGGAGTACTATGGAGATTACGGATCCCGGTATAACCCCGGCGATGCTCAGCCAGACCGGTACCTCCAGGTTGAACGCCCACTCCAAGAGGAACTTCAAGTACGCTCCCACGATGACTGAAACCACGAGCGTTTCAGCAGCTGCTGCAGCCACCATGTGCCGAACCCCTTTGCGCCAGGCGATCCTGTACGCCAGGTAGCTGGCCACGAAGTTTGCAGCACTCCCCAGTACGGCATCGATTGCTGCTAGCAGTGCCGACCCCCAGGGGGCTGCCAGCATGTTTCCAATGAAGCAGCCCAGCGTGACGCCGACTATGGCGGGCCAACCCATAACTGTGCTCAGCATGAGGAGGGCGTCTGCAACCCTGACTTGGAAGAGCAGGAAGGATATCATGGGTAGAGATATCACGAGCACTGCGTAAGCTGCAGCCACGAAACCGGCCAGCGCGATGTTTCTCGCGTTCACGCGGCCCCGCCACACGTGGAACACTTGAATCTTTCCCACGCCGCCAGCGTTGAGCAGCACGCTGTGTAGCCCGACTCTTAACGGGCTTGAATCGGGGAGCGCACAATCGACAGTCATGTAGGCAGGGTCTTCTTAGAGCGTGAGGGATAAAATACCCGCGCGTGTGTACGTGTGGCGGATGATGAGTGAGACCCGCACTCGACCCGTGAGATGCATCGACCTATCTGACGCTTTCCCGCTAGCTCAGCAGCTTGAGTAGCTTGCCCACAGCCTCGACAGCGTCTCGCCCCACAACCCTGATCATCGGCTCCTTCCCCACATCGCCCCTATCGTAGATGATGTCCGGAGCCGTTCCGCCACCGTACTTCACCGCTTCGGCGGCGATCCAACCCATCGTCGCCCCTTCAACAGCCTTCACTTCGAGCGGCTCCCTCAAGCGGTCGATGAAGGCCACCCTGTAGCCCAGCTCGACCGCCCTCTTCACCAGCTCCTCGTGGAATCGGATGTTCACGGCTGCCCTGGCACTCGGATCTCGCTTCAACAGCTCGAGCACAAGCCGAGCTAGGTGTGAGGATGCACCGAACCTCACGGGCCCAACAGCCTTCAGCTCACCCCCGCACTTTACGATCCTACCCGCGACCCCGGCTACATCGTTGACGCTCTGGGCGTAGGGGGCCGGGAGGGCCATGACCACGTTGATGCCGACCTCGGGAGCGTAGGGGTAGACTCTATCAGAGCTCTTGAGCAGGAGCTCTACTGCGCGCTCAACGTTCTCGAGGACTTCGTACCGCGTAGCCCTCAGCTCGAGCCACGCAGTCGGGTTCACAGGGCAGTGGCCCTTACCAACCTTCAAGCCGTACCTGATGGCTAGCCAGACGAACTCCTTCGCCCTCCGAACAGCCTCCTCAACGCTCGCCCCCTTCGCCAGCTCCGCCGCTATCGCTGCAGAGAAGCTACAGCCCGTCCCGTGGGTGCAGCCGGCCTCAACGCGGGGGGCTTCGAAGAGCCTGTACGTGCCCCGCCAGTAGAGGACGTCGATCGAGGTTTGGCCGGCTACGTGGCCGCCCTTCACGACAGCAGCCTCGCATCCCAGCTCCTCAACGATCCTCCTAGCCGCCAGCTTCGCCCCATCTAGGTCGGCTACCCGGACACCGGTGAGCCGCTCAGCCTCAGGAGCATTGGGTGTCACGACCTTAGCCAGCGGTACTAGCTCCCTAGCGAGAGCCTGCTCCGCGTCCTCCCTGAGCAACCTTGCGCCGCTCTTCGCGACCATCACGGGATCGACGACCAGCGGGAAGCCGAAGTCCCTGACAGCACTCGCAACAGCACTAATGATCCCCGCGTTGCTCAGCATCCCTGTCTTGCCCGCGTCGATCCCCATGTCCTCCGCAACAACGCGGATCTGTTCGTACACCATTTCTGGCGGGAGGTCGTGAACCATCGTCACCTGGTAGGTGTTCTGGGCCGTAACGCTGGTCAGGGCGACCGCCCCGTGGACGCCAAGCGCCGCGAAGGTCTTCAAATCGGCTTGAATGCCGGCTCCTCCACCGGAGTCGCTGCCCGCGATCGTTATAGCGACTCGAACCGGCCTAGTCACGGGACGCTTAAGCCGGTGGAGGTATAAGCCTTTGCAGGATCAGCAGAGGCTGAGATTCGCTGCTTACACAGCAGTCGTGTTGAGGCACGCTAGCCCTAATAGAGGGTAAAGCACGTGGCGGATGGCATGGGAGAGCTTGCTGAGCTGGAGGAGCTTAGGGACCGCTACGCCGTGTTCGAGGATAGGCTCGAGGCTGGACGCAAGCTGTCCGAGTTCCTCCGCCAAAGGAAGGTGCGCTTCGACTCGATCCTCGCGATCCCGAACGGTGGCGTCGCCGTTGGCTACGCCCTGGCGCTCGAGCTGGGAGCGCCGCTCAGCGTAGCCGTCGTGAGGAAGCTGACGTACCCGTGGACGACGGAGGCGGGCTTCGGAGCCGTATCGTGGCTCGGCGACCTGGTGGTAGACGAGGCTGCCCGCAGCTGGCTGGGGGAACCTCTCTTCGAGAGCTGCCTGGAGAGGGCCAAGCGGAGCGTCGAGGAGAGAGTTAGGGTTTACAGGGATTTCCTGCCCAAGGAGCTTAAGGGCTGTGTCCTTCTGGTGGACGATGGGTTAGCGACCGGCTACACAATGCTCGCCGCCATAGCTGCAGCGAGGAGGCTACATGCGGAAAAAGTGCTCGCAGCGGTGCCCACAGCCTCGATTGCGGCCGCGAACATGGTGGCTGAGCGTGTCGACTTGCTGGCGGTCCTGAACTTGAGGACGCAGCTGCCCTATGCCGTTGCAGACGCTTACCGCGTATGGACAGATTTAACCGATGCAGAAGTCCTCCAGATGCTGCAGCACTTGAGGGGTCTAGGGCTGGCTTAGCGGCTTGGCCCAATGAGAGCAAGGACGAGCACTCGCTTCAGAGCCTCTTGAAAGCTCTACCATAATTTTAGGCTCAAGATACTCGACGCTAAACAGCGCTTTGCCCGTCAGGCGCTCCAACGCTCTGGAACCCAGAGAAGCTCTAGCTGTAGCTCAACGATCTCGGGCTTTGCTTCCCTCACCTTGATCGCGTACCGATCCTCCAGCCTCTTTAGCTCTTTGAACCACTCTGCGCGCAGCCTTTCTATCTCGGCTAGAAGCTCCCTCTCCTTCTCCTCCAGTTCGGCGGCCTTCTCCCTAGCCCTCTTCCACCGTTCAATCACTTCGAAGAGAGAGGCCCTCGCGGTTCTGCGGGAAAGGAGAGGCTTCAAGATGTTGACGAGCGAGCCGACCTCCTCCCTCTTCCTGCTTACCTTCTCGGCCCTCACGATAAGCTTGCTCAACCTCACCCTGTACCGCTCGTCAACTCTACGCTTCCTCTCCTCGAGCTCGGTAGCAATTCGCGCTTGGAACTCCTCCAAGCTTTCCCCGGGCCTCGGCCTATCCCCGCGGCTCGTCACATACGTTTTCTCCGTCAGAGCTTCAACGAGAAGCCCCTTAGATCTGGCGTAAAGGGTGTCCAGCGAACCGATCGGTGGGGCGCTCACCCCATGGGGAGCTCCGGGCTTCACGGCCGGCGAGCCCTCCAGTAATGCGACTCGTGAGGCGTAGGGGTCGACGATCGCTGTGAACTCCCTAAGGGTTCTGGCCTTCCGGCCAGGAAGCTTGTAAGCTGCTACGCCTTTGGCAAGAAGGCACAGCTTATACGATTCCACAGGCTCACCGATTACTAGGGTGTACTGCGGTAGATCCGGCTGCTCCTCCAAAACCCCCTGCCAACCGTAGGCTCTGGATAGCGTATCCAGGGTTACGGGGCCCTTGAGGGGGGTTAAGGTGTGCCTCACTCTCACGACTTCCGGCCGCTCGAGCGCGGTGGAGAAGATGAGGAACTCCCTGGGCTTCAGGGCAGCGATCCTAGACGCAACATCGCTCCTTGAAACGCCGAAAACGTCGGCTAGGGCCTCGGCCACGGCCTCTCGATCCTGCTTCGCTCTGAGGACTCCAACAGCCCAGTTGCCGACGTTCGATAGGACCTTGTAGTCCAGGTCCCTAGGGTTCTGCGTCGCCAGCAGCACCGAAACGCCGAAGCCCCTCCCCTGCCTCACCAGCGTCGTAAGAGGATCCTTTACGGGAGGGTTTCTCGGGTAGGGGGGTAGGTAGCCCCTCACCTCATCGAAGACTACGGCCAGCCTCGGTCTACTGCAGCCGCCAACGCGCATCATCCACCTGTAAACCTCGGAGAGGATCAGCGAGGATGCCAGCATGCGAAGCCTCTCGGGCAGGTGTGCCAGGTAGATGACCTTTACTGGGGGTGGAGCCTCGAAATCCAAGTTTTCACCCATGGAAAAGCAGCCGACGATGGGGTCTACGGCTAGCGCGGCAAGCTCCCTCGCGAGGCGGCGCCTAGAGCCCTCGGGTACGAGGGCCTCCGTCGGAATACCGGCTAAAACCGTGGGAGGAGGCTCTAAAACCGACTTAGCCAGCGAGCTTAACGTTGAAGCCTTCCCCCTGCGAAGCAGGGTTGAAAGCAGAGCTTGAGCTCCACGATCGCCGCTCAGCCTCGTCAAGGATAGGATGGCTTCCGCGGCCCACGCGCTCGAAATCGGGTCGCCAGCCTGGGGTGGTAGAAGCTTCAATGGTCTACCACCGCAGAAGCCCGGGGTGTAGACAACAGCCTCTAATCGCTCCCTAACCGGCAAGCCTTCAGAGGCGGCCCGCTTAACCCACTCCTCATCCCAGAAAGCAAGGTTTGCTAGATCCCCCTTCACGTCAAACACAAGCGCTGGTACGGATGCGGATGCTAGCTCCTCGACGAGAACCGTCAGGAAGCCCGTCTTGCCCGAGCCTGTCGCGCCAATAACAACGAAATGGGTTAGCAGAGCTTCTAGAGGAAGATCAAGGATACCGGTCGCGCACGACCCAAGCATAAGCCCCATACGCCTCCACCGAGATACGAACCCTTCTCTTCAACATCCCGCTTGAGCTCGGCCGGTTCACTTAAGGCTATCCCCTCTCAGCGATGGTAGTGCTCTCAGGGTTAAGAGACGGTTAATCTGAGGGTTTAATCTCGTACCGTAACGCATTTTTACGAGCCGCAGGAAATCACCCCCGTGAAGGTGACAAAGAACCTTCTATCCAAGCTAGAGACCGAGTACGCGGGCTACCTTGAGGGCGAAAGGCTCGACAGGTTCTTCAAGGAGTTCGGGATCAAGTTCGCAGCGGGGCACTGGGCTGCCGGCGACTTCCTCGATCGCTTCGCGACCAAGGGCTACTGGCCCGAGCTGGACAGCAGCATAAAGGCCCAGATGGAGCGCGTCGCGAAGGCGGGAATCGAGGGCATCGAGTTCCACGACGTCCTCTTCCTAGACGAGAAACTCCGCGTCGTTGAGGATAGGATCACCGAGGTAAGGGAGCACCTCGAGAAGCTGGGCTTGAAGGCCACCACGATGAACGTCAACATGTTCACGGACCCTCGGTGGAAGCTGGGCAGCGTAACCCACCCGAAGAGGGAGGTGAGGGAGAAGGCGCTGGAAGTGCTGCTGCAGGCGGCTGACATGGCAAAGGCTGTTGGCTGCGAAGCTTTCAGCTTCTGGCCCGGCCAGGACGGCTGGGACTACAACTTCGAGGTCAACTACGGCAAGCACTTCGAGTGGTTCGTGGAGGCGTGCAGGCAGGCGGCCAGGAGGGCGAAGGAGCTCGGCCTCAGGTTCGGCATTGAGGCGAAGCTGAAGGAGCCGAAGGAGGGGAACATGGTTATACCGACCACGCACATCGCCGGTTGGATCGCCTACACGATCAACCAGGAGCTAGGGGGCAAGTACATGGGGGTGACGATCGACTACGGCCACGAGCAGATGTACGCCGTCGAGCCCGCGTACACCGTCTACGCGCTCCACCGGATGGGCGTGCCAATCACCAACTTCCACATCAATACAGCCAAGCTGCACAGCAATGATGAGGACAGGGTCTTCGGCACAGGCGACATCTGGCGCTTCGTCGACTACTTGTACGCTGCAATTGACACGGGGTACGACGGCTGGTTCGGAGAGGACCAGTTCACCTACCGCATGGACCCGGTCAAGGCGATGGCTCTGAGCAAGGAGATCTTCGGCAACCTGATGAAGAAGGCGCTGCTCATCTACGCGAGGAAAGAGGAGCTCGAGGAGGCTAGGGAAACCGGCGATCAAGCCGCCGTCCTCAACGTCGTGAAGAAGATAATCCTAACGGGTTAAGCCCCCAAATCTGATTTTTGCTATTTTTCGAGGAATTTTCAGCTAACCAAAGCTTGCTGCTACCGAAAGACTCTGTCTTGTTTGCATCGCTCCACTACCTCGGGCTCATCTAGGAGGGTTCGCACATCGAAGATCCATCACTGCTCCAAAACCCTTTGATACGAAAAGCGCTTAAGCGTAAATTGCACTACGAGGAGTTTACCGGAGGAGATTCCTCACGAACTCGTGGTACTTTCTTACGGCTTCCTCGGGGAAGGGGTTTACGACGGTCACTTCCCTGATCCTCGCGAGCTCCTTGTCCAGCGAGTAGATGGTTGAGGTTCCGAGGCTCCTCGCAAGGGATACTAGGTATCCGTCCCAGGCTTCAACGTTGTAGTAAGCCGCGTACTCGAGAGCATCGATGGCCAACTGGGGGGTGATCTGGGGGTAGAAGGCCGACGACCGTGTCTCCAGCAGCTTTTCGAGGAGCCGCTTGACGGCTAGCCGCTCAACCCGTAGGTACCTTGTGGCTATGTGGTAGGCGCCAATGACGGCGGAGACAGGTAGCGCCGCCCTCCTCCTCTGAGTCAGAACCTCGCTCAGAAAGCGAACCGCGTGCGTTCTGAGGGGGTTGTCGAAGCACGCTACGACGACCACGCTCACGTCTAGAACGCCGTCAGGATAGACCGAGCTTTCTCCGAGCATACTCGGCGCTCACCCACTTCCAGCCCTTACCAACTCTTTCGGGGCGGGCTTCCAGCTTAAGATTCAGTGCAAGCTTAACCCACTCCCCAACTGATTCCTCCAGGTCCCCGGGGATTGGCTCGAGGATGATCCTCGCGCCGTCCAGCCTGACTAGGAGCTCTCCCCCCTCCCGCAGCCCCAGAGCCTTCCGAATGCGCACGGGGAGAACAATCCTACCCTGCCGATCCATCCTCGCTCTTCCTTCCACAAGTTTCACCACATGGAGTAAAAAATGCCATGAAATAAAGCTATCCTCCGGCACCGAATCTTAAACGAAGTAGTAAAAGGAGCCTCATTGCTTAAGATGCGGCATGCCTGCATCCATATCCTCATCAGCCGTCCCCCACAGGAATTGGCCTCTTTAGGATCCTTACAGGGTCTAACCAGGGGCAAGCACCACATCACTCTAATCGGAGGCTGTCCCAGCCTCTCCACAAAAGTCATCAGTCTTCGAAGCGCAACCCGATGGCTTAGAGGAGACCTTGTAGGAGTCCAATGCGCGTCTCTTTTGCAATGGTTTAACCACCGTGGGAGCTGGGGGCTCCGCTCATTGACTGTTGGTCGAGTAGTGCGCCCTGCTCAAAGCCTTTAGGTAGCAATGATCATCTCCTAATGCAGCTGAGGTGATTGGCTGTCAAGGTGGATCACTTTCTAAATGTTTTAAGGAAATGATTGAATCAACGAAAATTAATTAGGTAGAACCTTGCTAGGCGCTCTCATGGGCGCTTTGAAGGTTCGGCACGCCCTTGCCGCCGCGATCGTGGTTTCGATCTTGGCGGCGTCAGTGTTCGTTGTGCAGCAGCAGTTGACAGGTGTTGTCGCCGTTGTGCGCGTCAGCGGCTACATCATGACGAGCGGCGATGCCGACTACTACACCGCTTTGCTGCGCCGCGCCTACAACAACGATAGCGTGAAGGCGGTAGTCCTCGTGATCGACTCCTTCGGCGGCAGCGCGGACTACGTAGAGCAGGTCTACTACAGCGTGAAGCAGTTGAAGACGAGGAAGCCCGTTGTGGCGCTGGCGGTGAACGCGCTCTCAGGAGGCTACTACATAGCTGTCGCTGCCGACTACATATTCGCGCACTCAACCTCGCTCATCGGCTCGATCGGAGTCATAGCCACCGCTCCGCCGCTGCTCATCCCCTCCGAGTACGTCCTAGAAACGGGGCCCTACAAGCACACGGGCTTCTCTCGGCTCTACTTCTTCAGCAACTTGAGCCGCGCCCTGGACTCCTTCATCTCCGCCGTGGAGGAGGGGAGGGGGCAGAGGCTCAGAGCCACCAAGGAGGAGCTGAAGAAAGCCCTCGTCTACCTCGGCGCGGAAGCCCTCGAGCTGGGTTTGGTAGACCGGCTCGGCTCGCTGGAGCAGGCAGTCGAGGAGGCGGCCAGGAAAGCCGGGTTGCTCAGGTACAGCGTGGTTGAGCTCCAGCTGACCGGTGCGTCTAAGGGCCTCTCCTACGCGTGGTGGAACGTTACGGTCAGCCTCCTGGAGAGCCTGCACCCTCCCCCCGCCCTCTACTACGTCTACCTACCGGCCACCCAGATGCAGGCAACAACGCTGGCTTCAGTCGGCCCCGTGACCGGCGGCGGCAGCGCGATCATCGACCTATCCCACGGCAATCTAGCGTCCTGGTGGAGCCTGAACGCTCTGCTAGCCGAGCTCGCCCTGCGGAACGTCACCTTCGGCTTCTACGACACTTGGGACAGGGTGTTGAAGGGGCTGGAGAACGCCACCTGCCTGATCGTAGCAACTCCAGCGAGGCCCTACAGCGAGGATGAGGTCAAGAGGGTGGAGGAGTTCGTCAGGAGGGGCGGCGTTCTCCTGCTCATCTACGACCCAGCCTACGAGTACCTGGGCCCCGAGGCTCTCAGGAACTTCGTGGTAGCCCCGATCAACTCGCTCGCCTCAAGGTTCGGCGTAACGTTCGCCTACGGCTACCTCTACAGCCTTGAGGAGTACTACGGCATCTACCGGAACGTGTACGTCAGGTCCTTCGCCAACATCACCCTCTTCAGGGGTGTGGGAGAGCTCGTCCTTTTCACCGCCGCGCCTTTGAGGAGCAGCAGCGCTGTGGCCTGGGCCAACAATACCCACTCGACGGCCGCCGAGAAGCCCGGCAACTACCCCGTCGTCGCGCTCGCGAGGTGGGGCAACGGGACGGTGGTCGCAGTTGGCGACACGACGGTCTTCATGGAGCCCTACTGCCACGTCTCCGACAACTACAAGTTCGTGTCCAACCTGGCCGAGCTCATCGCCAACGCGACTCTAGCCCCCGTTCTAAGGCCAGACGGGTTTCGAATCGAGAGGCCGAACCTCCCCGTAGGCACCGTGAAGGTGTTCAGAGTCGATGAGGACGGGGAGGTCTACGAACTCCGCTGGATAAGGGTGAGCGAGGAGGAGGTAGTCGTAGAAACCCCCTACTACACGACCGTCTACATCTACGAAAGCGGCAACTTGCGGGCTTGGAGGTCCAATGGGATGGAGTGCGCATACGATCAACCCTTGCCTGAGCCACCCTTCCCGCTTACGGAGGGGAAGAGCTGGAGCTACTCGACGGGCTTCACGCTCACCATGAACGACGCTAGGTACAGGGGTTGGCTGACGGGGAGGGAGGCCGTGGAGGGCTTCGAGAGTGTTAAAGCGCTCGACGGGAGGACGTACTTCTGCGCGCGCGTGAGCATCGAGCTGACAGAGCGATTGACGAGCGGCGGCGTCACGGTGATCACCACAACCCGCGGCTACTACTGGCTCTCCAGCGAAGCTGGAACCGTGAAGCAGAGCACCACGACCTCGAGGAGCTACAGCGGCTACGAGGCCAGCACGAGCAGACGCGAGCTCATCCTTAAGGAGCTCAGGAGGCCCTAGGTGGGCGTATGGCGGAGCACTTGCGATCCGACAAAGTGAAACTGGAGCGGGACTTGGAGGAGTTAAGGAGGCTAGCTGTCAAGCTGGGCGCTGAGGACGCCAGGCCGATACAGGCCCTCGCAGTAGTCGTAAGGGACTGGGTGCGCTGGAAGTGCCGTTTCGGCTGCGGCGAGTACGGTAGGAGGCTGACGTGCCCACCCTTCAGCCCGACGCCGGAGGAGACTAGGAGGGTGCTCAGCGAGTACGGGGTCGGCTTAATCGTGAAGTTCGGCCCCTGCTTGGAGGCTGGGTACGACGAGGGCGTCAACGTGCACGAGGTCATGTTCCAGCTGGAGCGGGAAGCATTCCTCATGGGCTACTACGCCGCCTTCTCGCTGGCATGCGGCCCCTGCCCGTACTGCGAGGAGTGCAACGTTAAGGAGGGGGTTTGCCGGAACCCGGAGCGCGCCAGGCCCTCGATGGAGGCCTGCGGCATCGACGTCTACGCGACGGCGAGGAACGCGGGCTATGAGCTTAAGGTCGTCACCTCCTACGAGCAGCGGCCAACCTTCTTCGGGCTCCTACTCCTAACGTAGAGTAAACAGAGGCAGCGCGCCGCATCAACACAGTGGTTGACGAAGGAGAGCTTTCTCGAGCTAGCCACCCCGGTAGCGGATGGGCCCTCCGCTCCTTTCCCGCAGGATCTCCATGCTCGCGAGGTTTACGCCGACCAGTACCTCCCGCTCGTCGTCGAAAACTCTGAAGAAGGCAGCCCCCTCCGGGTAGTCGTCCGTGTAGTAGATCGCGAGCAGCACAACCCTTCTCTCCGGCTTGAGCAGACCGACCGGCTCGTAACCCAGCGCTACCTCCTTCGCCCTCCAAACCTTCTCCGCCTCTACGTCGTCGTTGAGGACAGGGTCCCTGTCAGACCTCCCCACGCTCGGGTGGACGCTGACGACCTCGCCCTTCTCCAGGTCAACCACCGCGTGTATGCTCTCGGTCCACATCTTCGCCAGCACCCTCCCCCCTGGCTCCCAGAACTCCTCCACCTCAACCCACACCGGCTCGTCCAGCACCAGTATGACCGTCACTCTACCATCGTAGACCAGCTGGTTGTAGAGAACCTCTTCCAGGGGCCTCCAACCAACGCTCCCGATCAACCCCCTAACTCTCTCGCTCCCACCGACTATCTCGAGAGCCCTCAGCGCCTCGTCGCTAGTTATCGCCCTGCCCCTTACCGCGCCCTCCACGCCCCCAACAGGCTCAGGCTTTACCGGCGCAGCAGGCGGAGGCGCTACAGGGGCTCCATCACCCGCTCGCTTCACGAGGGCAAGCGAGATTGCCAGCAGGATCGCAACTGCCGCTAAAAGAGCTACGTGAACCAGCCTCCTTCTCATCACTGCGTTATCAATTCGCTGATCGCTTATTACCTTTATGCTCCTGCCCGACCCTGCTTTAAAGATCGTTAAAGAGGAATTGGGTTGCATGATAGCGTCAAGCATTCGGTGGAGGCCTGCCGCAATGCTGCCGACCTAAAGGATAAAATAGCGGGACCGCATCTCCCACGGTGCCACACCCTGGTTTCGAGGCCCAGCGATTGGTTGAGGCAAGCGTTACACGACCTTGAGCACGCTAAGCGATCCCTCGAGGCCGGCGACTACGAGTGGGCTTGCTTCGCCGCGCACCAAGCCGCTGAGAAAGCGGTGAAGGCGCTCTACCAGAAGCTAGGGGTTGAAGTGTGGGGACACTCCGTCTCCAGGATGCTGGCTTCGCTGCCCGAGGAGTATAAACCTCCTCTGGAGCTGCTGGAGTGGGCTAAGGAGCTTGACCGCCACTACATTCCGACGCGTTACCCGAACTTTTACCCTGAGGGCGCCCCCATGGACTACTACACGAGGGGGGACGCGGAGAGGGCGGTAAGGTATGCGGAGGCAATCATCGAGTTCTGCAGATCTAAGGTTCTTTAAGCTGGACTACGAGAAGGTGATGGCAGAGCTGAAGGCGTACGCCGAGAGAGCGGTGGCAAGGGGTGCGAGGGCCGTCGTGCTCATCGGCTCTCTCTCGAGGGGTGACTACACGGCCTTCTCGGACGCCGACCTCGTCATCCTTGTAGACCGCGCACCGGCGAACCCCCTCGACAGGCTGTACGATTACCTCGACCCGACGCTCTCCGTGGACGTTGAACCCCGAGTCTACACGATCGACGAGTTCATGGAGATGGCGGAGCGCGGCTCAAGGCTCGCATTCGAGGTTATTACGCACGGGAAGCTTCTAGCTGGTGATGCAGGGATCATTGAAAGGGCAAAGCTTCTCGCCGGAAAGCGGAGCATAAATGAAGCTTGAACACCAACAAACGAAGCCTCCAAGGCTCCTCATGAGGGTCTCCAGCATCACCGTCGCGACGATCGCTGGAGGCATCGGGAGCCTCCCCAGCGATCTGGAGTAAAACCTGTTGAAGCCTATTCTACATTAAAATAAAAAGTTACTCACTTTTCAAGTGTTTTATGAAGAATTCCATGGCTCTTTGGACGACTTTATCTAGAGGCACATAATGGCCGCTATCGTACCAGTAGACCTCCTTCGGCTCGCCCGCCCGCTCAGCGAGCTGCCTCTGAGCTTCCGCCGGCACAACTGTGTCGTAGCGGCCGCAGTGGAACTGGACCAGCCTGGGCGAGAAGCGCCAGATGAAGTTTAGCGGTACGAGGAGATTGAGCGCAAAGCGAGGGACGCGCTGCACCTCGTCCGCCTAGAGGGGCTCGAAGACAGGTACCCGCTCCAGCTGAGCGGTGGGTAGCAGCGGAGAGTAGCGCTTGCCAGAGCTCTCGTAGTCGAGCGGAGAGTCCTGCTCCTCGACGAGCCTCTCAGCAACCTCGACGCGAAGCTCAGGCTGGAGATGAGGGGGGAGATAAAGAGGATCCAATCAACCCTCAAGGTCACGGCAATTTACATGACTCACGACCAGGAGAAGGCGATGAGCCTCGCCGACTGCATCGCGGTGATGAACAAGGGCCGTGTCCTCCAGGTGGGCACCCCTCGGGAGATCTACTCGAAGCCCAGCAACCTCTTCGTCGCGACTTTCATCGGTAGAAGCACGTACCTCGTCGACACGGCGGTGGAAGTCGCGGAGGGTAGAGTCCGCCTCCGAGTGGACGGCCAGCTGCTCGAAGGCTTTCTGG
>JAVYWK010000033.1:0-18910 GCA_038727095.1 Thermofilaceae archaeon
CGCGACGATCGGCTGGGTCACAGGGAGGGTGTACAGTACCGCGATAGCCGCTTTCCCCAGAGCACTGCTCGGCGCGAAGAGTATGAAGAGAGCTGGGATGTAGAAGAGCATCGAGAGGGGGCCTACCAGCGTGTTCGCAACTCTCACGTCCTTGCTCAGTACCCCGATAACCATGCCCACTGCGGCTGCGAAGAAGAGAGAGATCAGCAAGCTCAGCGCAATGACGGTTATGTCCATTGGTGCTGCCATCAGTTCGATGTTCAATGCTTGTCCAGGCTCCCGCGTGAAGGCGAAGGGTACGGTTAGAATGAGGTAGAAGTAGGCGAACATGCCGACCACCTGGAAAGCCGTACCCAGCATAGAGACGGCGAACATGCCTAATAGCTTTGATAAAAGAACATCGTAGCTTGAAATGGGTAGCGTGAGGAGAGTTTCCAGCGTCCTTTCCTCATTCTCAACCGCTACCGATGTTGCCGCCATCTGCATCACCACCAACGCGATGGAGAGGAGGATCAAGGGTATCAGCATCGCAGCCATCGATAGCCCCGTCAGTAGCTCAGGTCTGGTGAGCAGAAGACCCTTCGCCGCCATGTATATAGTGCTGTTAACGGCTACCGGATCCCTGACTAAATCGTAGCTTACTTTGCCTTCAAGCAGCTTCCTTGCGGCAAATTCTCTGACAGAATCCGCCAAACCCAATCCCTGAAGAGAGAAGAGCGTGGAATCCCTCAATATCTGAACGAGGTCGAGGGATGGTTTCCGGCCTTGCTCGAGAGCTTCTGCGAAACCCGGCTTTATCACGAGCAGTGCTGATGCGCCACTTTCCGCAGCTCTCTGGGAGAGCTCCTCGAGCGTTCCGCCGCTTACCTCTATCACGGTAAACCCCTTACCGGAGAGCCAACGTACCAGCTCCCTTGAGAGGGTCGTTCGATCCAGGTCTGCTACAGCGACGGTTTGAACCCTTACAGCCTGCGTAATTGCGGCCTGCATGGCTGTAGAAATCGCTATCCCGATCACCGGCATGATTACTGCTGAAAGCACGAAGGGGATGAAGATCCTCGGATCGCGGATCAGGTCTCTAAACTCCTTTAGGGCGAGAACCTTTACAGCTTGAAGATTCATGCAACCTCACCGACGAGAGATACGAATAGTTCCTCGAGGTTTCTCGCACCGTAACTACTCAGTAGCTCCGCTAGCCGCCCGCGCGTGATGATCCGCCCACGGTGTATCAATGCCACGGTATCGCACGTAGCCTCGATCTCACCCATGTTGTGACTCGAAAGTAGGACAGTTGTGCCCAGCTCCCTTGCGTACCTCCTCACAATCTCCCGCACCTCCCGCGCTTGCAGAACGTCAAGACCCGAGGTTGGCTCATCGAGGATCGCGACTCTCGGTTTCACCATGAGCGCACGAGCAACCTGTATCCTCCTCTTCATCCCCTTGCTGTACGTCTTCATCTTCTCGTATGCCGCGCTTCCCAAGCCAGCTATCTTGAGGCCGAGCTCGAGCGCCTCCTCCCCATCCTTACCGTAGTATATCTTGGCGATCATCTCGAGGAACTCGTAGCCCGTGATGTTCCGGTAGGTCCCAGCGTCCTCAGGCAGGTAGGAAACGTACCTCCTGATCCTCAGGTCGCCGGGGTTAGCGCCCAGCACTCGAACCTCTCCCGAAGTTGGTGGTAGCAACCCGGCTAGGATGCGGAAGGTCGTTGTCTTCCCTGCACCGTTGGGGCCTACTAGGCCGAAAACCTCCCCTTCCTCCACTTCGAAGCTAACCCCGTGCAGCGCTCTGAAAACGCCGAAGTCCTTCACCAGATCTCTTACTTCAACTACAGACACAGCGTTTCAAGCATATGCATATAATAAACATTGCGTAAGAACACAGGATCATGAAGCAAAAATTGTAACAAAAAAGGAGGAAATTAGGCAAACATCTCTACTATCGTAATGAAAGCTAAAGCGTCGATTCGCTCCGCCAGAGACCGTGTATGTTGCAGTAGCTGAAGGCTATGAGTTTACCGGGCTTATCCGTTTTGAACATGAAGGTGGCTACAGGCTCCGTGTAAACCGTGCTCGTGTTGGGCCCCTTCACTGACTCGCCGTGCGCTTCAAAGTCTGCTCTACCGATCTTAAAGGGGAATTGCTCTCCTTCAGGCCAGAAGATTAACTCAATATAGCGGATGTGGTGCTCAGTTGTGTTGGGGTGCGGAATTTCCTTCCCTACGGTTACTCTAACGGTTACCAAATTTCCCTTTTTCTCTAGTATTTCAATAACGGGGACATGCTTCTCCTTTTTCCAGTCTTCTGTTCTGAATAGTTCGGTCACAATGACCCTATGACAGAGGGGTTTAAATCAATTGCGTGAGCATAATAAACAATTTAATTTAAATATATAAATTATGTGATAATATCATAAAATTTCAAAAGAAAAATGTAAACTTATCGGGTTTCCTGCTTGCGTAGAAATACTAAGTAGGAGAGCAGCGTAAAGACGGCTATGTAGACTGCAGGAATAACTATGTCGATCCAACGGTTTAGGAGCACTGCGCCAAGCTCTTCATAAGCGCTTGTTTGCTGCCTCAAGGCGAAGAGCGCTTGAGATAGGCTCTGGAATCGTGCGTTGGGGGAGATCAACTGGATCGTACTTGTTATCTGCGAGTACTTCTGGTAGTACTCTCTAAGCTGGGTTGGCTCCTGCCCAGGCTGGAAGGGTCTCGTAGCGTTGAATCGGAAGCTTATCGCAGGCGGCGGTCCCAGCATGTAGAAGGCTATGAAGGAGGCTAGGAGTGGTAGTACGAAGCTGAAGAAGATCCAGAGCACAAGGCTAAACACGAGGGCGTGGCTCGACCTTGACGAGTTGACCGAGGCGAAGAGTGCTAACGAGTAGTACGCGAAAGCCAGCAGCGTGGCTGGTAGGAGCAGCAAGAGGAGCCTCACGAAGTCTTCCGCCGTCACCGTGATGCCCTGGAGCACCACCGCTGTTGGCATAGCGATGAGCGTTGAGAGCCCGAGCGCCAGCAATATCAGTAGTGCAGCCGCAATCATCTTGCCGTTGATAAAGTCGTCCCTGTAGATTGGGCGTGATAGCACCAGCCTGATAGTACCCTTCTCACGCTCAGCTGCGATGGCCCCGAAGCCCAGCGCGATGCCCAGCAGCGGCGCTATGTAGTTGAAGGCGCCAGCAACGTTGCTCGAGAGCTGCAGTACGACTCTCTGCCTACCCGTGGGCACTAGGCCTCCAAAGCCTCGCAGAGCGAAGCCGACAGCGTATGTTGATGCGATGTAGAATAGGACGAAAAGGGCGATGAGCCCCCAGAACCTAATGCTCTTTAGGTTCTCAATGATCTCCTTCTTTGCAACCACTAGAATCTTTTCCATCATGCTCGCTCACCCTGGTAGAACTGGTAGAGGTCGTCCCACGTGGGCGCGAGAGGCTTAAGCGATTTCACTCTGAACTTGCCGGCTATGGACGATAGCTCTTCGCCTATATCGCGGCTAGCCTGCACCCTAATCAAGTCGTTCTCCAGCGCAACGTAAGTTACACCGCTCAAACCTTTTAGCTCACGCAGAAGCTCTTCAGCTCCTGTCGCTACAGTGAGTTCGTAACCGTACCCCTTCGCCTCTCTATAGGCTCTCGAGAGCTCCTCCAGGCTTCCCTGAGCCAAAATCTTCCCAGCGCGAATCAGGGCGGCGTGAGTGCAGATGTAGCCCAGCTCGTGCAGTAGGTGCGTTGAAACGAGAATCGTCTTACCCTGCTTAACCATTTCCTCCATCATCCTCTTGAATAGGGCCGCACCCTGCGGGTCGAGCCCAAGCGTGGGTTCATCGAGGAGGAGCAGCTCCGGGTCCTTGAGGAGCACTTGCGCTAAGGCGAGCCTTTGGGTCATCCCCCTGGAGAAGCCCTTAACCTTGGCGTTAGCCCAGTTCTTCAAACCAACGAGCTCGAGGACCTCGTTGATTCTCTGCTTGAGCTCAGACCCAGGTATGCCGTCGAGCTTACCCAGGTACTCGAGGTTTTCGCGCGCAGTCATGTGCTCGTAAAAGCCGTAGTTCTCGGGTAGAACGCCAACCCTCCTCCTAATTTCAATCGACTCCCTGACGCTATCGAAGCCGAGCACTCTCGCAGTCCCGCTTGTAGGCAGCTGCAGGCCTATCAGAATGGATATCAGCGTTGTCTTACCGCTGCCGTTCGGTCCGAAGAGGCCGAAGAGGACGCCCTTCGGAACGCGTAAACTGACGCCGTCCAGCGCTCTAACTTCACCGCTCCGGTCCCTGTAGACCTTCACTAGGTTCTCGGTCTCGATCACGTACTCGGCCATCCTCCCATCACCTCCTACCCAAGCGCCTGAAGGCTATCAGGACTGCTGCCGCTATGATCACAACCACTGCCGCTGCTACGTAAGCGGGGCTGCTCGCGGCTCTAACGTACACGTGCAAGTCCCTGCTTGCCGGATCTAGCTGATCAGCTCTTAATGTCAGCGTTACATAGTAGTCGCCCGCGTCAAGGGTGGGATCAGTCGTCAGGGTGAGCGTGAATGTTGCGCTCTCACCTGGCTTCAGGAGGAGCACGTTCTGCGGCTCAATGCTTAACGTGAAGCCGCTGGGCACGCTGGTAGCCGTTAGCACCAGGTTCGTTAAAGAGCTGTAGCCTGTGTTGCTGACAGTTAGCTGGAATGTGGAGGTGGAGCCTGGCGCCATTTCGAGGTAGAAGTTCTGGGTCACGAAGCTGAGCGCATACCTGCCCAGGATGCCGAGGCTCAGCGTGACTTCATCGCTGGTCGACGGCGCGCTGACTCTCAGCTTGAAGCTCAGCGCGCCCGGGTCGGCTAGCGGGGGTACGCTGACGGAGAGGTACAGCGTCGAGCTACCGCCAGCCGGCAGGTAAACCTGCGTCAGGACGTTGCCCTGAGCGTCAGAAACGGTCCAGGTGTAGCCTTGCGGTAAGCCGGTAACGTTGAAGACTGCTAGGCAGTCAGCCTCGCCGAAGTTGGTGACTGTGAACTGGTACTTGGCGCTCTTACCGGCGTAAGCATCAACGTGCGGGGTTCCAGTCGAAATGCGTAGAGTGGGAGCTCCCGTAGCCACCATAACATTGATTGTTAACGTATCGACGAAGTACGTGTCTAAGCCGACGAGGCTCAAGTTAACACTGTAAAGTTTAGGCTCAGCCTCTCTCGGGACTGCGAGGTACAGCGTCGCCTGCAGGCTTTCACTGGGGTTTAAGCTGACGGCATCCGCAACGTTTCCGGATGAATCCTTCACAACCCCATTCCACCCGCTCGGTAGATCGGCGTTCAACTTAGCCGTAAAGGGTACTGGGAGACTGTTCGCAAACCGCACCGGTATCTGCAGCATCCTCCCGGGGGTTGCGCGCAGGGACTTTAGCAGGGTGCTTATCAGATTGAGTGGCTCGTTTACGACGGTCACGTTTAGTTCTCTGACGTGCGTAATGAAGCCAGTGAAGCTGAGTTTTACTCGACACGTTGTTGTCTCCATGTAGGGGGTCTTGATCTGAAGCGTGAGGCTCTGTGCTTCACCGGGGCCTAAAAGGAGCCTGGTCACCCTCATGCCTCCAGCGTACAGTGCAACATCAAGGTCGCAGCTCTTCTCGATGCTTACGGAGATGTTCTCTGCGCTAGCCCCCTTGTTGCTCAAAGAGACTGGGATAGATGCTGTGGACAGCACGGGCAGCTCGATTTGGGACGGTGTGAGCGAAACTGTCAGGCTGTAATCCATCACGATATCGCCGAGATCGGTGTAGAGCGTCTGCTTGCCGATGGTAAAGGTGAGCGTCCTATCCACGTAACCGGGCTTGCTCAGCCTTAAAGTGTAGGTGCCCGAGGGTAGCGCCAGCCAGAATCTCCCATCGGCGCCTGTGGTGGATCTGGCTACAACGTTGTTATTGGAATCGTACACGACGACGGTCGCACCATCGATGGGCAGACAGTCCCGGTTCAGAACTGTACCGGCGACGCCGATCGACGCTTGTGCTAGCACTAAAACTGTCAGTAGAATCGTCGCGGTGGCAATGAGTAACCCTACAGATTTCATCAGCTTCCACGGTAGAGGAGCTTATATGCTGTTTGTGGACCTTAAGTCCATTTTCCACTTATATCTCAACCCCGAATGCCTCCGCGATTCTCATTATCCTCTCGTACTCTCTGAGGAACTCCCTCCCTCTCTTAGTGATCCTGTACTTCACCTCCCTCCCGTCCTCTTCGCGCACAACGAGCTCCTTTTCAACAAGCTCATCGAGGTACCTCATGAGGCGAGCATAGGACAAGTTAGCCTCCATCATCAACTTCGTGATGTTTGCCTCTCCCGACTCCAGAACCCTCAAAATATCCGCTAGGATCCTCAGCTTTGTGCGTCTTTTCATCAAGCCCGCGCCACCCTAGCTGCGAGCGCGAGGAAGGATAGCAGACCGAAAAGGTAGAGAGCTTTGGATGCCACGAAGAGCTCCTCGCTACCGCTGATCACGGAGAGGGGGAGTAATACGTTGGAGAGCAGCAGCATAGCGAAGGCAACTACGGGCAAAATGGAGTTCGTCGATTTCGTTGAAAGGTGTACGCTCACCGCGTTGAGCAGTATGAACAGCGATAACGCGATGTTGACGAAGGCGAGGGTCAAGAAAAGGCCGCCCCACACCCTTTGCAAGGCGAACAGCGGCAGCAGGGGGATTAGGGCGGCTGCGGGCTCGGCCTGCTCCCTTGCGCAGCGTAACTGTGCAAGCTCCACAGCGTAGCCGACAGCTATGAGGAGCAGAGCTGCAGTCTGCAGAAGCAGGGGGGCGGGGCCGAAGCCGTGCGCCAGGAAGAAGGCGAGGAGGGGGGCTCTTGCCAGGAAGGCGGCAGCAAGCAGGAGCATCCTCGCGGTTTCTCCAGCGGCGAGGAGGCCGAAGCCCAGAAGGAAGAAAAAGAAGAGCTGAGAGCGCGTAAGCCTGTAAGCTCGGTATAGGAAGTAGCAGAGCAGGAGTAGCGCAAGCGTGGCCGCGCCATCTATCAGCATGAGCACCAGCGAGGCTAGAACATGCCACCTCAACGGCTGGACGGGTGGAGGCACGTTCTCCCCATCGAAGCGCTAGATTAACCTTTTCCCCTCAATTCGGCGCTGGGGCAGATCTTGCTGAGCGGGCACGCCGGGCATTGCGGGCTCCTGGCCTTGCATAGCTCCCTGCCCAGCTTAATGAGCAGAAGATGGGCCTCCAACCTGTACTCCTCCCTGAAAACCCTGTGGAGCGATTCTCGAACGGCCTCGTAACTGGAGCCTACAGCGATGCCGAGCCTTTTCGCAACCCTTCTAACGTGAGTGTCGACGGGGACTACGGGGAAGCCCGAGAAGGCTAGGAGAACGTCCACCGTCTTCTCGCCGATACCCCTGATCCCCCCAAGTACCGCCCTCACCCTCTCCTCGCCCTCTTTGAGAAGCTTCCCCAGATCCCCACCGTAATCCCTCAAGACGAGCTCGGCTGCGGCCACTATGGCTTCAGCCTTCTGCTTCTGCAGACCCGCTACTCTTATCGCCTCCTCCACCCTTTTAACCCCAGCCGCCACGATCGATGCGGGGTCGACGCCTACCTCCCTCTCCAACCTTTCGAAGGCGAGGAAGGTGTTCCTCTCGTTCGTGTTCTGGGAGATTATCGTGGCGACGAGAACTTTAAACGGGTCTCCGCTCCTACCTGCCTTCAGCGCAGCGAACTCGCTCTCGTTGATCTGAAACCTCGCTCTGAGCAGTCTGAGGATCTCGTCACCGAAGTCGTATTGCTTGGCACGCGCCGCCATCAGAAACCCCACCCATCACCTTTATTATCGCTACCCATCGATGCTTTACCTGCAAGCTGAGGGAAAGGAGCCGCATGGGAGACTGCCCGCGCGCTTTTTAAACGGATGCTGCCAACCCCGGGGCGTGATTCCGCGGCTGGACTTGCACGTCCACAGCCAGTTTTCACCCTGCGCCAACGATGTGAGCATCGAGCGCGACGTAGACGCGGCTTTGGCTAAGGGGGTTCGTGTCATCGCCATCACGGATCACGGCACAGTCCCCTTCCCGCCATGGTTTGAGAACTACCTTCGAGAGGTGGAGCGGGCGCAGAAGAAGGTGGAGGGAAGATTAACTCTTCTGAAGGGCATGGAGGTCGACATAGTGGAGGGCGGTAGGCTGGCTGTTAGCGTGAGCCTGCTCAAGCAGCTAGACGTCGTTGTCGCCTCGCTTCATTCTATACCGGAGGGTACTGACGCGGTGGGCTACTGGAGGAGGAGCGTCATCAGAGCTATCGAGAGCGGCTTCGCGACGGTGATCGGGCATCCCACAGATGTGGGTTGGCGCAAGTTGAAGCCCAATCTTGAGGACGCGCTTGAGGTGCTCGACGTTGCGCGCTCGCATGGAGTCGCTGTGGAGCTCAACTACCACCATCGAGATCCCGAACCGTGGTTCCTGCGCTTAGCAATCGAACGGAGCGTCCTACTCGTGCCGACATCCGACGCGCACAGCTTGCACGAGATAGGCAACTTCTGGTGGCACGAGGAGAGGATTAGGTCTGCCGGATACGATCCATCTCACGTAAAGTGGCTGGATGAGGGCAGCTTAGCGCGTGCGCAGGTGCGCGTATGAGGAACCCTCGTACAAGCGATAGGCACCCTGAAGATCGGGGAAGGGAGGTTTACGCGAGTATCGCCGCGCTCTACCTTGCCTACTTCTTCTCCTTCTTCCACAGAACAGTTACCGGTATACTTTCAGACGAAATGAGAGAGATCGCTGAACGATCGGGGTGGGACCCGGCTCTCCTCAGCATCACCGTCTCCTCTGCCTACTTCTACACCTACGCTGCCATGCAGATCCCGGCCGGTATCCTAGCCGACGCGCTTGGGGCGAGGAGGTACGCCGCGCTCAGCACATCACTAATGGCCCTAGGTTCACTGCTATCCTCCGTTGCTTCACCGCTGCCCTTAATCGTTGGCCGCCTCCTCGTCGGCCTTGGAGCAGCCGCGATCTGGATCTCGATGCAGAGGGTCATCGGAGTGAAAGTGGGGAAGGCTCGCGGTGGCCTGCTTACGGGTCTGGGTTTGATGGTGGGCGGTTTGGGCAACATTGCAGCAACGCTGCCGGCTCGACTCTTGCTCGTGAGGTTCGGTCTAAGTGGCCTATTCCTTTCGACGGGGCTTGCCTCGCTCCTCGCGTCAGTAGCGATCCTGCTCGCGGTGAATGATGAGGGGCTAGGGCTAGACAGCGTGAAAGCTGGCCTTTCAGCCACGCTCAAGCAGTTGGGAAGCGTAGCGCGAACCCTCCATTCGCTCGCTCTAGCGGTAGCAGGCTTAGCCACGTACTCCGCTTACCTCGCCTTCATGTCGTACTGGGCGCCCCTGTACCTTGAGGAGTACACCCCTGTTACGGGGGATGCAGTGGCCAGCCTACTGCTTCTCGCGTCAATCTCCTTCACGGCTACCGTCCCGCTCGTCGGCTACGTCAGCGACGCACGGGGTAGAAGGAAGCCGATCCTGGTGGCGAGCTGCATCCTACACGGCGCAGCTTGGGCGTCGGCTGTCGTGCTGGCCAACGGTCCCCCTGAGCGCCTCATCCCGTACATGGTCCTACTCGGTATAATCGCCGCCACCCACTCGATCATTTCACCCATGGCTAGGGAGCTATACAGGCCGGAGTTCTCGGGAACAACTCTCTCCTTCGTGAACGGCGTAACGTTCGCGGGGGTAGCCGTGTACCAGGCAGCAGGGTACGTTATCCGCGACCCTCTCCAAGCGTTAATGATGTTCTCGGCGATCGCCGCCGTTGCTACGGTGCTGACCCACTTCGTGCGGGAGACGATGGATTAGCCTGCTGAGAGCAGACCGGGCAGTCCAACCTCTTCCTCAAGCTAAACGTCTCCACGGTCGCTTCGGCCAAGTCCAAGTAGAATAGGCGACCTAGGAGGGGTTTTCCGAAGCCTGTCAACAGCTTCAACGCTTCGAAAGCCTCTGCAGCCCCCAGCACACCGGGGAGAGGCCCAATGACCGGTATAGCTGATTTCTCAGGGGGTGCTCGGGGGAAGATGCATCTCAGGCAGGGCCCTTCGCCGGGTTTCACGACCGTCAACCACCCCGCAGCACCCTCGACAGCCGCGTGAACGAGGGGTTTCGCAGCTCGAACGCACGCTTCGTTGAACAGGAACCTGCTCGGCCAGTTGTCCAGGCAATCAACAACCACGTCAACACCGCTCACGAGCCTCACTGCTTGTTCCACCGAGCTGAGCTTCTCTGCGATGGGCTCCACCTCCACCTCAGGGTTCAGCATGCGCAGCTTCTCCGCGGCCGACTCCACCTTCAGCCTTCCCACATCCCGATCCCAGTGGAGCACCTGCCTGTTCAAGTCGCTCTTCTCCACCCGGTCGTGATCGACAAGCACCAGCTTACCCACTCCTGCAGCCGTGAGGTAGAGGGAGGCAGCTGAACCCAAACCACCAAGCCCGGCAACGAGCACTCTCGACGACGCAAGCGCTTCCTGAGCCTCTCCGCCCCAAACCATTATCTGCCTCAGGTACCGGCTAGCCGGCAACCTGTCACACCCGCTGCCCGCGCCTCCTCATGGTCTCGAAGAGCTTTCCCATGTAGCCCCAAGCGCCAGAGGAGTCGAGCCCCCCGTCCCAGAAGACGATCAAGTCGTCGCCTCCTAGCCTCCTGACGATCAGCGCCTGCCGCACCCAATCGACAGCAGGATGCCCCCTGAGCTCCCACCCGATGATCATCACGGGCTTGGTCTTCGAGCCCCGAAGCTCCTCGAAAACCCCCTTGACCCAATGCTCGAGAGTGCGGTCGTCTGCAGTGTAGGCCATGAAGGTGAAGCAGTCGAACACCCCCCTTCTTCCCAGCTCTACCCAGTCGATGCCGTGAACCCTCCTGTTCCTCTCCCTGCTGACCTCCGTCGCCAGCGAGACTTCCAAGCCCGGCTTAACCGATTTTACCGCCTTCACGAGTTCGCAAGCCACTTCAGCGACAACCTCGCACTTGTACTCGATCCAGTAGCTGTAGTACCTACCGCCCTCCACGGCGTCGCTGGGCCACTCCAGATCCGTGATGCCGCGCTCCTCTAGGAAGCGCGTGAAGCGCCGGCGGTTCAGCTCATCGTAGCTGAACCACTCGCCGCAGTAACCGTAGCCGAAGTCGTCCTCGAAGTTAACCCCGTCCACACTGTACCGCGCCACTAGATCGACCAGCGCCCGCCTCCAGAAGTCCACGACTTCGGGGTGGGCAGGGTTCATCACGTAGAACCTCTCGCCGCCAGGACTGCACGGCCTCTCGAGCGTACTCCTACCGTCAGGCCAGACTGCAGCCCAATCCCGATGCTTCTCCAGCAGAGACTTGTAGCCCATGAAGCCGAACCAGGCCCAAACCTTTAACCCCGCCTCGCGAGCCTTCTCGATGAGGTAGGCGAGGAGATCCTCCTCGCAGGCCTGTCCGCAGGGGAAGAACTCGGTCCTATACGAAGCTGTAACACCTTCAGGCCCCCGCCGCGGGTTCACAAACCAGATCAGCAGGTTGAAGCCCGAGCCGGCAGCCTTCTCGACGAGCGAATCCACGGCGTGCCTCGTATCAACGGAGCTGTAGACCCCGCGAATACCGAACAGCTCATGCTCGGACGCTTCACGAAGCAGTTGAAATAGCTCCCCCATGCGGCCTCCCGATCGGGTGGAGGGGCGGCCATTAAGCCTTACGTGCTCAACAGGGTTTCGCGCACCAGGCTAGTGGACCACGCGCCTCGTCGAGGCGATCCCGCGTAGAGGCAGGTTAAAAGGCTTCGCGGCGGGCGGAGTCGCGTGGCGTTAATTGTCCTCGTTGCTGGGCTTCTCCCCTACGATTCGGGTAAAACCTGGTTCACCACAGGTGCCGCGCTCGCAGCTAGAGAGAGGGGGCTTAGGGTTAGCGTCTTTAAACCGGTAGCCGCTCACAACCTCTGGTACAGCCCGAGAACCGTGAAGAAGAGCCTTGAGCTGGGCATGCTGGTGGGCAACGATGTTCTGCTCTACTACGAGAAGGGTTTGGTTGGCGATTTAGGCGTCTCAAACCCCGTAGCCATAGCGACGGTACCACCCGATCCCTCCAAGTACTCCTCAATCGATAGTTACATGGATGATTTTGGGGATGTTGGGAGGATAGCGGTGATCTCTAGAGTCTACGACTGTGGGAGGGGGCAGCATACCCATTATGTTCACGCGGAGAATCTCAGCAAAGCCGGTCGATGGGCCAGCCGCGTCATCGGGAGGATGCTTGCAGCCTTTAAGGCTGAGCAGCGCAGCTTTGCGGACTTAGCCGGCTATCTCTACTCGAGCAGCGCGGTTGACAACCTCGACCTTTGCTTGAAGAAGCTTGAGAGGGGGAGTGAAGTGGTGTTCGTTGAGAGCTTTAGCGACGCCTTCACACCCTACGGTGCTCTGCTGCGGTCGGTGGGTTTGATCGTGCTTGTCGCGCCCGGAGCTGTCTACGTCTACACGGACGTAGAAGGGCTGAGGACTGCTGCAGAAGAAGCTGTAAGACGGATTGGGTTGGGGGGTTACAGCAGCAGGTACGTTTTACGTCTCGCTCGACCAGTACTCTTCCTCGAAACCAGTCTCTCTCGGAAGCCAGCACCGAGGAGAACGCACAGGGAATTCGTGGAAAAGGTTTTAATGCCGAACCTTACATAACTGATAGCTTAAGAGCGCCCCAGCGTTAACGATGAACAGCGCTGAACCGCAGATACCGGAGTAGCAATCGTTTTTAACCCCGCGCCCCGCAACGGCGCGTGGAAAAGCTCAAGATCGCTTTCATTGGAGCTGGAAGCGCTGTTTGGTCCAGCACGATCGTTATCGACCTTCTGATCAACGAGGGGTTGAGGAATAGGAAGCTGGACATCTGGTTAATGGACATTAGCGATGAGAGGCTCGACATAATCTACGGTTTCGCGAAGAGGTACGTTGAGGAAATGAGGTCGAACGCAGACGTGCACAGGACGAAGGATAGGCGTGAAGCCATCAGGGACGCTGACTTCGTCATCAACTCGGCGATGGCCGGTGGCCACGGCTACTACGAGCGCATGCGCGAAGTATCGGAGGAGCACGGCTACTACCGGGGTATCAACAGTGTGGAGTGGAACATGGTGAGCGACTACCACACGATCTGGGGCTACTACCAGTTCAAACTGGCCATGGAGATCGCGAGAGACATCGAGGAGCTAGCACCAGACGCTTGGTTCATCAATGTTGCGAACCCCGTCTTCGAGCTGACGACGCTTATAACGAGGGAGACAAAAGTCAAGCATATTGGGCTGTGTCACGGCCACCTAGGCTTCCTTAAGGCTGTGGAGGTTTTAGGTATCAGGTTGGCTGAGGACAAGCTCGGAGAAAGAGTGAACGCGCTCTGCGCAGCCGGCGATCCAAGGGGTTACGCGGCCCTCATGAAGGTGGTGGACCCAAGTGAGCTCGAAGTCGAAATGTCCGGTTTCAACCACGTCATCTGGCTGACCAAGTTCAAGTACGCGGGTGAGGACGCGTACCACTACATCGACGAGTGGGTCGAAAAGAACGCGGAGGAGTACTGGAGCGTGTGGCGCGAACACGTAACCAACCCCTTCGACATAGACCTGTCGCCCGCAGCTGTGGACATGTACAGGACCTACGGGCTCCTCCCCGTCGGCGACACAGTGAGGGGTGGAACCTGGAAGTACCACTGGAACCTGAAGACGAAGCAGAAGTGGTACGGGCCGATCGGTGGGCCAGACTCTGAGATCGGATGGACGATGTACCTGACAGGGTTGAGGATGCGGCTTGAATCTTTCAAACGCGCGGTTGCAGATACTTCAACACCCTTGACCAGAAGGTTTCCACCGAGACCCAGCGGTGAGTCCCTCGTGGAGATCATCGAAGCGATCGTCAACGACAGGCCGAAGGAGTACTACACCCTCACGCCACCCTTCCCCGGAGCCCCCTCGATACCGGTGCCGATTCAGGTTAACGTGCCCAACATGGGCGCTCTACCGGGGATACCCGACAACGTTGCGGTTGAAATTCCCGTGAAAATCGATGGTAAAGGGGTTCACAGAAGGCCGCTAACCCCGCTCTCCAGGAGGGTGATGAACTACGTGATGCTGCCCAGGCTGATGCGCGCCGAGTGGGCGATCGAAGCCTTCCTTGAGGGTGGTAGGGACCACCTCTTCAACTGGCTGATAGTTGACCCCAGGACCAAGAGCAGCAAGCAGGTTGAGGAAACGATCGACGCTCTGCTAAAGCTGCCCGGAAACGAGGAGATGGCCAAGCACTACAGCTAGTCTGTTCTTCGCGGATTTCGGGTAAAACGTCCACGCGGTAACATTTTTCTCGGGCTGTAGATCGGGATCTCTTTCCAGGCTTTGCTGCTGTTGCATCCGCGTTAACCATTTTTGCCTACAGAGCAGTAGACGCGCGTGAAGGTTCTCGATTGCCACGTGCACGCGACTGGGGGAGAGACTTCTGAGGAGCTGGTGAGGGAAATGGACCGTTACGGCATTGATGCGATCGTTCTCTTCTCCCCTTACCCTGGTGTATGCCGGGACGAGTACAGGGGAGCATTCGAGTACAGCTCCAGTATGCAGCGGGCTTCGGCAGAGCACGTAGCGAAGCTGCAGAGGGAGCACCCCGATCGCATCATCGGCTTCCTCTGGCTTGAACCTAGGCTGGCTGAAGCACTCGAAATCCTCGAGTGGGCGATCTGCAGCTTAGAGCTCCGCGGGGTCAAGATGATACCCTACCACTGGTACCCCTACGATGAGAAGCTATTGAGGATCTACGAGAAGATAGAGGAGCTAAGGGTGCCTATAATCTTCCACTCCGGCATCCTCTTTGGTTTTGAAGACTCGTCCCGCTACTGCAGGCCGGTCAACTACGAGGTGCTCATCAACTTTCCGCGCCTAAAGTTCGCCCTAGCCCACGTGAGCTGGCCGTGGATCGATGAGTGCATAGCCCTCTGGGGCCGCTTCAGGTACTCGGCCGAGAGGACTGGGAGGGATGTACAAATGTTCATCGATGCAACACCAGGCACTCCGCAAGCCTACAGGAGGGAGGCTTTCGCCAAGTTGATTGCATACGGCGCCCACGCTCACGTGATGTTTGGCAGCGATAGTACAGCGCGGAATCTGGCTTACTCAGCTTCGGTCAGAGAGAGGGATGTGAGGATGCTTAGAGAAGAACTGGGTATGCCCGACAGCGTTATAGAAGCTTACTTGTACTCTAACGCAGCCCGCTTCCTAGGGTTAAAGTAGCCCGCCCGATGCAACGATGGAGAGTCCAGTGTTTAACCCCGTGGGCAGAGAGAATTCCGATTAATCTTTTATACATGCAAGGTAGTTGATGACTGTGGATTCAAGGGAGAGAGTCTACAGGCTTTTGAGCTTCGAGGAGGCTGACAGGGTGGCTCTTATCGACTTCCCGTGGCCGGAGACCATCGACAGGTGGAGGGTTGAGGGTTTACCCAGAACGGCTTCGATACACAGGTTCTTCGGCTTCGACATCTACCTCGTGGGCATCGATGTCTCCCCCAAGTTCGACCCTATCGTGCTCGAGGAAGCTGATGAGTGGGTGGTTTACCGGGACTCCTACGGGGTTGTCACCAAGTCGTGGAGGGGGAGGAGTGGGACGCCGATGCCGGTCGAGCCTGCAATCAGAACTTTGGAGGACTTCAAGGAGTACATCGAACCCATGCTGGACCCCGAGCTCCCCTTCCGCGCCACGAGCAGCCGCTACCCCTTCCGGGAAGATCTGGAGAAGGCCATCAAGAGGCTCCAGCAGGAGTTCTTCGTCGCAGCCAGCATCTTCGGCCCCTTCGAGTACGTGAGGCACATCGTGGGTGAGGGGGTGAACAGCGTTCTACGCCTCGTCTACCGCGATCCCGCCATGCTCGACTACATATTCGATAGGGTCGGCAGGTTCCTAGCCCGGGTGGCTGATACGTTTGAGGAGTTAGGGGCGGACGGAGTGTGGGTTTGGGATGATCTAGCCTACAGGAATGGCCCCTTCATCTCCCCCCAGCACTACAGGCGCTTCGTAAAGCCCCAGCACGAACGCATCCTGCACCCGTTTAGAAGGAGGAATAAGCCGGCGATCCTCCACACCGATGGTAACGTGAAGCTGCTGATACCTGAATTCATTGATTCTGGCTTCACAGCCCTTCAACCCTTGGAGGTGAAAGCCGGGATGGACGTGAGGGAGCTCAAGGAGCTCTACGGTGATAAACTCGCGTTTATCGGCAACATCGACGCTCGGGTACTATCGAAAGACAGGGAGAGCATCAGGAGGGAAGTGGAGTCGAAAGTACCTTTTGCAGCTAAGGGTGGCGGCTATGTAGCGGGCTCCGACCACTCCGTCCCACCTGATGTCTCGCTGAGCAACTACCTCTACTTCGTTCAGCTCGTGAAAGAGATAGAGCGCTATCACTAGCCCAAGCACCCGTAAGCTGGCGGGACCATTAGGCTCAAGCCTGCCTGTTAGCAATCCCTCTGTTTTCGGGTCGCGTTGAATCACACACTAAACGGTGAGGGAAACCGTTACCCATCCCGCTGCAGGTTATGGACGCGCTTACCTTGTTTTGCAAAACGCTAAATATTTTCATGATGTAATGTATTGTACGTGAAGACGATTACGATTAGCGATGAAGTCTACTACAAGCTTGTTGCGCTAAAAGGGGATAGGAGCTTCACCGAGGTGATAGACGAGCTCATAAAATCATACGTTAAAAGCAGGATTCAGATGATCGTCACTCTCTCACGCAGAGAAGCTCCCCGGGAGCTCGAGGAGGCGGTAAAACTGGTGAGGGAGGGCTTCAAGGCGAGGCTCGTTGAAGCTACTCCTTGACACGTCTTTCATCCTCGAACTGAGAAAGGGCAGCAAAGTAGCGGAAAGCAAGCTTACGGAGCCAGCCGACAGAGTCTCAGATGTAGGAGTATGGTGCTTTCCCTATACGAGCTGCATCTAGGTCATCCCTATATTTTCTGAGGACGGGAAGCGTCAGCGAGCGGGTCTGGCTTGAAAGCTTCTTGAGCTGGGGGTTCGGGCTTTTAAGCCCCCATACCCGCTGAGCGCCGTGGCCGGCCTACCGCGGAGAGGGTCGATCCACTACCTGGGGCACTCCTCCTGACGTTCGACGGCGACCATGAAGCAGCTAAGCAGTGTTCATCCCGCTACGACGTGGAAGTCTTGTACCTTGAGAAGCAATAGCTTTCCTTGACGCCAAATGTGTACCATCGCATGACACGCCACGATCGATGAGGTCTCGGAAGCCCTCCCTGCAGGGCGCGAAGGTTAGGCCAAACTTGTGCGCAACCTCTCTCACCGTTTTCATCAATCGGTACCTGTAGCTTTCAGGCGCGTACATGTAACCGTGTATGCGCTCACCCCCTTCAACGTACATACCCCTCAGCCTTGGGATCATGTCTGGGAATGCCTTTGAAAGCCTCCTCAGACTGTCCGGCTTGGCCTTGTAAGTGCTGCTTACAACGTGCTGAGCGCCTGCAGCTGCAGCAGCCTCCAAAACCTCCCTTATCGCCTCGGGGTGATCGTTTAAGCCGGGGAGAAGAGGATCGAGTCTTACAACGACCGGTATCCCCCTTTTCGATAGCTCATCGATCGCTCTCAGCCTCCGATCAGGCGAGGGAGCGTGCGGCTCTAACCTGGCTGCTAAGGCTCTATCGAGGGTCGTGATCGTTATTGAGACTACGCTGGGACCCCTAGCCAGCAGGTCCGCATCCCGCACGACGAGGTCGGACTTCGTGACGATCTCAACGACGTAATCGCCCGCGATGAGCTCCAACAGCCTCCTGGTGTAGCCGTACTCTGCCTCGAGGGGCCCGTACGGGTCGCTACTGCTGGAGATGTTGATGATAGAGCTCTCCGGCACTCTTCTGAGATCCCTCGCTACCACCTTTATGAAGTCCGCTTTAGGCCTCGGCTCGAAGAACCTCCTGATGTAGCTGCTAGCGTAGCAGTAGAGGCAGCCGTGAGCGCAGCCTGTGTAGGGGTTCACCGTGTACTTGAAGGGGCAAGTACACAAGCTAGTTGCCCGCCAGGGATCGAACGGCTTCAGGTAGCTCATCTCCACCCAACTGGCAGCAGCGGTTTTAAGTGCGTAGCTTCGCTGTACCGGAGTGCTGCTCAGTTTGCCCCGGCCGGTGGAGGGGAGGATAGCTAGGAGGGTGAACAGGTTCGTGGTGGAAGTGGTTGTAGGGGGGCTTGTTGAACGGGCGTACATCAACAACACCGGTCGGCTGTCCGAACTTCTAGTAACGGGGAGGAAGTGCTACTGCCTGCCTAAAAGCGGGGGTTCGACGAGCCTGAGGTTGATCGCTGTCGACGACGGAGTTGGAGCGGCTCTCATCGACACGGCGATTCAGATGAAGGCCTTCGAAAAGGCCCTTCAAGCGAGAGCGCTGCCGTGGGCCCCCTGCAGCATTATCTCTAGGAACCCGAGGCTGGGGCGTTCTGTTCTGGATTACCTCCTGGACTGCCGCGGCGAACCGGTATACGTCGAGCTTAAGAGCGCGGTGCTCCGAGACGGTTTTTACGCAGCCTACCCCGACTGTCCAACGGCGCGGGGGAGGAGGCACGTGATCGAGCTGGCAGAGTACGCTGAGAGGGGCGGCAAGTCGCTCATCGTCTTTATCGCGGCTCTGCGGGAGGTGAGAGCGTTTAGACCCTACGAGAGGGGCGACCCTGAGATGCCGAATCTGTTGAGGAGAGCCGCGTCCGCTGGGGTCGAGATCAGGGCATTATCGATGCACTACGATCCCGCTTCCTCCCTCGTCGTGCTCGACAACCCGGATCTGCCGGTGATCCTCTAGCTCTGCTGTGGTACATAGGTTTAGCAAGAACTAGATAACAAATGCTGAAAAGGGGCTCTCAATGCAACTTGAAAAATGCGAGG
>JAVYWK010000034.1:0-17164 GCA_038727095.1 Thermofilaceae archaeon
GCTCGTACGCGTGGGACAGGTAGAAGCCGTCGAGGTTCACCATGGCGGGGAGCAGCACCCCCTCGTCCTCGGCCACCCGGTAAGCTTGTATCACCATGTCCATTGCTTCTTGCGCGCTCTCAGCCCAAAACTGTATCCAGCCGGCGTCCCTCACGGCGAAGGCGTCGTTGTGGTCGCACCAGATGCTCCATGGAGGGGCGATCGAGCGGTTCACAACGGCCATCACTATCGGTAGGCGCGCGCCGCCCGCCCAGAACACCATCTCACTCATGTAGAGAAGGCCCTGCGACGAGGTAGCCGTGAACGTTCTGGCGCCACCCGCAGCCGCGCCGATGCAGGCAGCCATCGCGCTGTGCTCGGACTCAACGTTGATGAACCGGGCTTTCAGCTCCCCCTTCTCGACGAGCTCGGCTATCTTCTCGACGATAGTCGTCTGCGGCGTGATCGGGTACGCTGCGACCACCTGCACCCTGGCCAGCTTGACGGCGAAAGCGACAGCCTCGTTGCCCGAGACCACTACGCGCGGCACAATCTCACCCCTCCTCCACCATCGTGATGGCCTTGGTGGGGCACTCGCGGGCGCAGATACCGCAACCCTTGCAATAGTCGTAGTCGATGGCGACGCTGTCGTCCTCGCCCCTCACCACGGCCGCCTCGGGGCAGTAGAGCCAGCAGAGCAGGCACTTGACGCACCGGCTCTGATCCAGCACCGGCCGCTCCGTCCTCCACGAGCCCGTGAGGCCGGCTGAGCCCTTCACGGGCGAAGCTACCGAAGTCAGAGGTAGGCTAGCCAACTCCCCTCACCTCCTCGTGCGCCCTCTCTGCCGCCTCCGCGTTGAGCTCACCGAGCCTCCCGCCCCACGTGCTCTTTATGGCCTCCTTCACCGATTCCAGGGAGATTAGAGGCCACACCCTGGTCAAAGCCCCCAGCATGGCCGTGTTAACGACGGGCCAGCCGGCCACTACCAGCCCCAATCCCTTCGCAATCGCGGTTGCGTCCACCCAGTAGACGCGTTTAACGGGGACCTCGGGCCTTGAGGGCGCGTTCGCGAGGAGCATACCATCGTCTTTGACCTTAAACGGGATCGACCTGAGGAGCGCCCTATCGAGGACGACGAGGATGTCCGGCTCGCTAATCTGGCTCCTCAACCGGACGGGTTTATCGGAGATCCTGGCGAAGGAGTAGACCGGCGCCCCCCTCCTCTCCCCGCCGAAGAGCGGAACAGCCTGCCCGTGCAAGCCCTCTGCTGCCGCCGCGTGGACTAGCAGGCGCGCCGCTACGACGGCGCCTTGCCCTCCCCGGGCGTAGAAGCAGATCTCCTGAAGCATCATGCTCGAGAGGAGAGCCAGACTTAATAAGGTAAACTAGTGGCATTTGTTTAACGTGGCAAGCGGAGGTTTAGCTGCATTCCTTAAGCCCGGCAGCGTAGCTGTTGTAGGTGCTTCTAGAGAACCCTCGAAGATAGGGCACAGAGTTCTACGCAACATCCTTTCCTCCGGTTTCCGGGGTCGGGTTTACGCGGTGAATCCTAATGCTTCGGAGATTCTGGGTGTGAAGTGTTACCCGAGTATCCTGGATGTCCCGGAGCCTGTTGACCTCGCTGTGGTTACTGTGCCGGCGAAGCTCGTACCCCAGGTGGTCGAGGAGTGCGGGAGGAAGGGTGTGAAAGCGGTAGCCGTCATCTCCAGCGGATTCAAGGAGGTGGGGAACATCGAGCTCGAGAAACAACTCGTCGAAACAGCAAGGAAACACGGAATCCGAATCCTCGGACCCAACATCGTCGGCGTCTGGGATACCTCCACGCCCATAAACTACAGCTTCATTGACGCGTCCCCGCTCCCCGGTTCCATAGCCTTCCTGTCGCAGAGCGGGGCTCTGATAACGTCGTTAATCTGGTGGACGAGGGAGAGGGGTATCGGGTTCTCCAGCCTCGTGAGCTTGGGGAACAAAGCGGACGTGGGGGAGAGCGACCTCCTCGCCCTACTGAGGGAGGATCCGCGGACCAAGGTGATCGCAATCTACATGGAGGGGTTGAACCCCGGTGAGGGGAGGCGCTTCCTCAAGGAAGCGGCGAAGACCACCGCCGTTAAACCCATCGTGGTTTTAAAGGCTGGAAGGACGGAGGCAGCGGCCGAAGCGATAAGGTCCCACACCGGCTCCCTGGCGGGCTCCGATGAAGTGTACGATGCGGCTTTCCGGCAGGCGCGCGTGCTCAGGGCTGGAAGCCTAGCCGAGCTGTTCAACTGGGCCCTAGCTCTAGCCCTCTCCCCTCCGCCCACCGACGGATCGGTGGTCGTCCTCACCCACGGCGGCGGCGCGGGCGTGCTGGCGGCCGACGAGCTCGGTGAAGCGGGAATCGAGCTGGAACCGCTGCCGCCCGACCTGCAGGAGAGGGTGAGGAAGTTCATGCCCCCCTTCGGCAGCTCGCGCAACCCAGTCGACCTCACTGGCATGATGACGGGTGAGAGCTTGAGAGGGGCTCTCACCGAGCTGCTCAAGGACGACAGGGTTGGGAGCGTGCTCGTCTGGGCGGGCCAGGGCGCGCTACCAACCCCCGAGGAGCTTCGAGACGCCGTGCTCTCGGCCGTTAGGGAGGCGGGGTTGAGGAAGCCGCTCGTCGTGTCGCTCACGGGGGGAGCTGAGTGCGATGCAGCGCTCAAAGACCTCATAGCTGCGGGCGTGCCAAGCTACGAGTCGCCCGAGATCGCCGCTCGCTCCCTAGCGGCCGTCCTGAGGTACTACAGGTTCAAGGCTCCGCCGGCCGGGAAGGTTGAGGTGGAGGGGGATAGGAGCGCGGCGGGCGAGATCATCGCCAGGGCGGTGAGCGAGGGGCGGAGGCTCCTAACGCCGATGGAGGCTTTCCGCGTGGCTAGAGCTTTCGGGATCCCGGTCGTGGAGGCGAGGTTCGCCCGAAGCGTTGAAGAAGCCATCGAAGCTGCGAGAACCATCGGCTATCCCGTTGCGCTCGCCGTCGAGACGCCCGACGTAGCTCACAAGACGGAGGTCGGCGGCATACTCTTGAACATAGGCTCGGACGAGGAGCTGCGCGAAGCTTACGCGAGGGTGCTCCGGACCTTCGCTGAGAGAGCCCACGGAGCCCGGCTGCTGGGGGTTTCGGTCAGAAAGATGATGCCCCCAGGGGTTGAGGTCTTCATCGGGGCGAAGCGCGACCCGATCTTCGGGACGGTCGTAGCCTTCGGCTGGGGCGGCATCGCCGTGGAGCTCATCAGGGACGTGTCGATCCGCGTTGCTCCGCTAAGCGTGAGAGAGGCGGAGGAGATGGTGCTCGAAACGAAGGTAGGGAAGCTCCTCCACGGCTACAGGGGGGCGCCCCTGGATACCGGCACCGTAATTGGGCTGATACCAAGCGAAGCGGGGATACTCGAGACCTTTGACGTTGTGGAAGCCGTCGACGTTAACCCGATCTACGTTTACGCGAGGGGGGCCGTTGCGGTTGACGTAAAAATCTACCTCAAGGCTTCACCCTGAAGTTTCTAGCGTCTTTTTCACAGCGATCCGAAAACGTTCGCGAGCGCCAGGATTGCCAGCGAGACGAGGGGTACAGTTATGTTGTCGTCTAGGGGTTTCAGCTCAAAGTGCTCAACGACGCTCGACGCAAGCCCGGCCAACGCCCCCCAGAGGCCAGCATAAACGTAGCCAATGGGGATGCAGACGGCAGCCATCGCAGCGTTGCCGGCCCAAGCCTTCGTCCTCCTCCTGTAAATCATGTTTCTCACGACGCCTGTGACGGAGTCGCCGAAGGACATGAAGGCTGTTGGAACAACTGCGTAAATCAGCGTGCCGAACAGCAGCCAGCTGAGTAGTAGGCTGAGGCCCCAAGTGACGCAGAAGTGAACCTCGTAGATGTTCTCCGGGTCCTGGAACCAGTAGAGCAGCTTACCAGTCCTATGCGGTAGGTAGGTGAAAACGGCCAGTATCATCGCGAACACGAAAGGCACGAAGGGCGTCTGAAACAGGTACGGCGCGAGCAGGGCTACAACTCCACCCGCGCCGACGTGGATGATCTTCCTGTTGTAGTAGATCGCGACGTTGTGGGTCAACCCCTTCGAGCGCATCGCATCGTACGTTTTCTTCGTGAGGAGGGTCACTAGGAAAACTATCCAGATGAACAGCACGGCGGCGTACATCAGCTCCACAGGTCTGAATAGCTCGGCTGTCACGATTGGCTCTGTTTTTAGCCGTAAAAAAGGGATGCTATCGCCTTAACGGTCAGCGCGCTTAATCAAGAGCGAGAATAGATCCTTAGGGTCAGTGACCGTTGGGAGAAGATCGAGGTCGCGGCCGGCACCCCGCCTTTCGGCGAGCTCGTAGAGGAGGGTGAGAGCAGCCCAGTCCTCGACAGCTACTCCGACGGAGTCGAAGACCGTCACCTCCTCCTCGCTGGTTCGGCCCGGCTTAAGGCCGGAAACCACCTCCCAGAGCTCGGCGTAGACGAACTCTCTTCCAACGTTCTGCACCTCGCCCTCGATAAGGGCCTGCTCAAGGAGCTCGACGACGACCTTAGCCCCCTTGAGGATCCCCGGGTTCAGCTCCGTCTTGCCCGGAGCATCTCCCCCCACGGCGTTGATGTGGACTCCCGGCTTCAGCCACTCCCTCTTCACCACCTGCCGCCTACCTCTCGCCGCTGTAGCAGTCACGAGGATATCCGCACTCTCCACCACCTCCCGGCCGCTTGAAGCTGCCGCGAGCTCGAACCCGAAGCCCTCCAGGTTCCTCCTGAACTTCTCCATCGCCCTCGAGTCAATGTCGAAGTAGGTGATCCGCTCGACGGGTGCGACGCGGCTGATCGCCAGGCAGAGGAACTCCGATTGCACACCGGTCCCGATGATGCCCAGCACCCTGCATCCCCTCCTAGCCAGGTGCTTCGTCGCGACGGCGCTCGCCGCACCCGTGCGGAGGGCGGTGAGGAGGGTGGCGTCCGCGACCATCACCGGGTAACCGGTGTCGGCATCGGCGAGAACGGCTACAGCCGCCACCGTCAGCAACCCCCGCTTCGGGTTGCCGGGGTGGCCGTTCACGATCTTCACAGCATACCACCTTTGATCGCTCGCAGGCATCACCTCCATCACACCGTTCGGGTAGCTGAAGCTGACGCGGGGGACCACAGTGAGCTCCCTCCACCTCCTGAAGGCATCCTCAACGCGGTGGATGAGCTGGTCCAAGAACCGGTCCAACCCTTCAGCCCTAACCACCTCTGCCACGTCAGACCAGGTGATGACGCGGACTGGCATCGGAAGCCCCGGCCTGCGCCAGCTTAAACCTTAGTGGCGAACAAACATTTTTACCTCCCCGATTAGATCAAGCCGTGAGCGTAAACCGTAGGATCCTGCACGAGTTTGAGAACCCCCTTGTGGTCGGAGTGAACCGCGAACCCCCTCGCGCGGCCTTCCTCCCCTGCCCCGATCGCGAGTCAGCCCTGCGCAGCGGCTTCCTCGAGTCCCCGTGGAAGCTCTCGCTCAACGGAAAGTGGCGCTTCAAGCTCGTCGAGAAACCCGGTCGAGCGCCGGAGGGCTTCTACGAGCCGGCGTACGACGATTCCGGCTGGGATGAGATCGAGGTGCCCAGCTGCTGGCAGCTCCTCGGCTACGACAGGCCGATCTACCTGAACGTCCGCTACCCCTTCCAGCCGAACCCGCCGTACGTGCCGCAGGATTGGAACCCGACGGGCCTCTACCGGCGGCGCTTCACGCTGGACGCCGACCTAACCGGTAGAAGGGTCTTCCTCGTCTTCGAGGGAGCCGGTTCAGCCTTCTACGTGTGGGTGAACGGGCGTTTCGTGGGCTTCAGCAAGGACTCCAGGACGCCGGCCGAGTTCGACATCACACCTTACGTCAAGCGGGGCGAGAACCTGGTAGCGGTTGAAGTCCTGAGGTGGAGCGACGGCACCTACCTCGAGGACCAGGACTTTTGGCGGTTGAGCGGCATCTTCAGGGACGTCTACGTCTACACCGCGCCCGAAGTGAGGGTGCGCGACTTCTTCGTGAGGACGAGGTTCGACGAGAGGTACGAGGACGCGACGCTGGAGGTGCTCGTCAAAGTGAGGAACTACTCGCTGGAGGAGAAGCGGGGCCTCGCGGTAGAGCTGGAGCTCCTCGACGCCGACGGTAACCGCGTGCTCGGCCCCCTGAGCCAGCCAGTTGACGGGGTGAAGCCGGGCGGGGAAGTCTACCTCAACTTCCGCGCCGAAGTGAAATCCCCCCGCAAGTGGTGCGCCGAGGACCCATACCTCTACAACCTCCTCATCACGCTGAAGGGACCCGACGGCCGCGTGCTGGAGGTCATCAGGGAGTTCATCGGTTTCCGCCAAGTCGAGGTGAAGGACGGGAGGATCCTCGTCAATGGCCGGCCGGTGTACCTTAGGGGTGTAAACAGGCACGAAATCGACCCGGTTCGCGGCTACGCTGTCACGAGGGAGCTGATGGAGCTGGACGCTCGCTTGATGAAGCAGCTCAACATCAACACAGTGCGCACGTCGCACTACCCGAACCACCCGTACTGGTACCACCTCTGTGACAGGTACGGCATCTACGTGATCGACGAGGCCAACATCGAGTGCCACGGCCTCGCCAACATAGGGAGGGCGGGCCTCATCCTCTGGAACGAGCCTGCCAACAACCCCGAGTGGCTGCCGGCCATCATGGACCGCGTCGTGAGGATGGTGGAGCGCGACAAGAACAGGCCTTGCGTCGTGATGTGGTCGCTGGGCAACGAGTCGGGCTACGGGTTCAACTTCGAGGCGGCGGCTGCCTGGATTAAGGGCTATGACCCGACGCGCCCCGTCCACTACGAGGGCGCGACCCACGTCCTCCGGAATAGGGGTTACGTGCCGAGGAGCGTCGACGTCATCAGCGTGATGTACCCGACGCTCGAGTTCCTCGAGTGGCTCGCAACCGAGCTCCAGGACGATCGGCCGGTGATCATGTGCGAGTACGCCCACTCGATGGGGAACAGCACGGGTAACCTGAAGGAGTACTGGGACGTCATACGGAAGCACCGCAGGCTGTGCGGCGGCTGCATCTGGGACTGGGTAGACCAGGGCTTGCTGAAGGAGGAGAAGGGCGTGAAGTTCTTCGCTTACGGCGGGGACTTCGGAGAGGAGATTCACGACGGAAACTTCTGCATCAACGGCATCGTCTTCCCCGACCGCACGCTCCAGCCGGCTTGCTGGGAGGTGAAGAAGGTCTACCAGCCGGTTGAAGCGGAACCGGAGGACCTCAGCGCCGGGCTCGTCAGGATCGAGAATCGGTTCGACCACCTGAGGCTTGACGAAGCCGTGGAGATCCACTGGGAGGTGCAAGCCGACGGGGTTGTGCTCCAGAGGGGCCGCGTCGAGACGCCGGCTCTCGAGCCCCGCCAGAAGGCCACCGTGAGGATCCCCTACGAGCTCCCGAAGCCCGAGCCGGGCAGGGAGTACTGGCTCGTACTTCGGTACAAGCTCGCGCGCGACTTCCCCTGGGCGAGCAGGGGCTTCGAGGTCGGCTGGACCCAGATGAAGCTGCCGGTGAGAGCCCCTGAGCCGCCCCCGCTCAGAATCGGTGAGATGCCGCCTCTCGCGGTGGAGGACGCGGGGGGCCGTGTCAGGGTTACCGGCAAGAACTTCGAGCTGGTGTTCGATAAGGGCTCTTGCAGCTTCACCTTCAGCTTCCAGGGTAGGGTGCTGGTGAAGGGCTTCAACCCGCTCGAAGTCTGGAGGGCGCCCACCGATAACGACGAGGGGGGCTGGATGGCGAGGAAGGCCGTCCTCTGGCGGGACGCGGGTCTCAACAGGGTTATGCACCGGCCCCTCTGGGTCCGCGCCTACCAGGCGATGCCGCAGGTGGCGGTCATCGAGGCCGGCGTGAGGACGGAGGCTCCCGACACCAAGCTCGGCTTCACGTCAACGCTGAGGATCACAGTCTACGGCAACGGTGACGTTAGGCTGGCGGTCGACGTGAAACCCGACGAGCAGCTCCCGCCCCTGCCGAGGGCCGGCTTCACCCTCCAGCTGCCGAAGGAGCTCTCGAGGGTGGTGTACTACGGGCGCGGGCCTCACGAGAACTACGTCGACCGTAGGTTCGGCGCCATGGTCGGCGTCTACGAGACGACGGTGGACGAGATGTTCGTGCCGTACTTGAAGCCTCAGGAGAACGGGAGCCGGTGCGACGTTAGGTGGGTCGCGCTCCGAGATGAGGAGGGCTTCGGCCTGCTGGCCATTGCGGAGAACCTGATGGAGTTCAGCGCGCACCGCTGCACGCCTCACGACCTCGAGGCGGCGAAACACCCACCAGAGATAAGGTGGAGGGACGAGATCTACCTCCACCTGGACTACAGGCAGCGCGGACTGGGGGGTGCTAGCTGCGGCCCCGACACGCTGCCGCAGTACGAGTTCTACCCGGAGCCCTTCCACTTCGAGGTCGTGCTCAAGCCCGTCAAGCCCGGTGACGATCCCGTGCAGCTGGGGAAGCTCAAGCGCCACGCGCTGTAGCCTCCAGCTCGTCCAAGTGCCTGAAGTTCTCCCTTTTTATCGGGTATTTGCCCACCCTCTTCGCGTACTCAACCTCGTACTTCAGCAGCTCCGGCGGCACGCCAGCGTACGTCTCGCCGCCGTTATCGAAGATGTAGCCTCCACCGGGAGCCGCGTAGTAGATGCACCTCTCCACCTCCACCTCGATGAGCGTTCTGGAGCCTGAGAGGAGGGCCCGCCAGTTGGCGTTCCCGTTGAAAGACACCCTCCCCTTGAACTCCCTCGCGATCAGGCGGATGTCGCTCTCGACGCCCAGGTCGGCGTGGTTCACCCTGTACACGTCCCTCACGATGTCCGCGATATGGTGCATCGGCGAGTCCATGTGCAGGTAGCGGTAGCGGGTTCCGAACCTCTCGAAGAGCCGCAGGTTGTAGGGGAGGGCGAACTCCTCGTACATGCGCCGGTTGAGGTAGCCCGAGTGGTCGTCAGCCAGGTAGAGGCTGCCCGGCTCCGAGCCGGTTACCTCGCAGTGGTACTCGTGCAGCGCGACGAAGGCCTCCTCCAGCTTCCTGAACAGCTTGTGCATCTCGCCAGGGTAGCGGTATAGCCAGGAGTATAGGCGCTCCGGCCCCATCAGCGAGCCGGCCGCGGAGACGGGCGGGTGGATCTGGAGCCCGCCCCAAACCGGGATGTCCCCGTAGCGGTCCCTGACCAGCCTCCTCAACTCCTCGAGCCTCCTGTACACGTCGCGAACAGCGGGGAGGTCGCGGGGGTCCGGGACTTCGAGCCGGTCGATGTCGTCGAGGCTCTTTATCTTCGGCACGATCCACGGGCTCCGCCAGGGGTCGCTATCGTCCGGCATAACGATCCTACAGCTGAAGACTATGCCCTCGGCGACGGCTCCCAGGTCGAGGGCGATCGCAACCGACGTTACATCGTCGCGCAGCCAGCTCAACCTCCACTCCAACCCTTTTACCTGAACTTCAGCCATCAGCTTCAAGTCCGTGTAGTAGTCCCTCAGCGGAACCCCGAACAGCCAAGCGTAGTAGGCGCCCTGCACGTTGATCTGGACGGGCACCCTATCAGGCTCCTCAAAGCTGAGAGCAGCCTCAACCCTCCTCCTATTCTCCTCCAGCACTCTCTCGTACTTTTCCAGATTCAGAGTCACGTCTCAGCGGGGCACAAGAGGCAAAAAAGCGTTTACACTCAAACCTTCCACTCTAGTCCCTACGCCTGGGTAAAGCGAATGGATAGACTAGCAGCCTCGCCCGCCGAAACCCACGATGGAACTAAGATTTCAACCCCCAGTACTGCGCACTCCCCGGGCTCCAGATCGAGCGGCCTACTCGAGGTTAAGAGGGGAAGCGAGAGCACAAGGCTGCTTTCCCCTACCCTCCTAGCCAGCCGTAAATTGAACACGCTGGGCCACCCATCCCCCGGCACATCAGCTACTTCGAGCCTAAGGGTGAGCTTTCGATTACCGATGTTGCAGACGCGCAGTAGATCGCTGTAGCTCGTGGGAGACCCGATGAAGCCGGTGAGCGCGACTACCGTCCCGTTGGCTGCCTCGGCGACAGAAGCGTAGACTCCATCAGCGTCTTCACCCGCCTCTACGATGAGGAAGCTAGCCAGCTCTTCCTGCGTCAATCCCTCTACCCGTCCCACGATGAGCAGAGCGGAGGCTATCACCGTTATGATGAGAAGCGCGGTAACCGCTATCCTCCGCCTAGGATTTCCCATAATTCCACGCAAACAACTTGTTTTCCAACCTTAAAAACGGTGTAGTTCTACGGGGCTTCAAGTGCCGTCCACCTCTACGCGGTACACTTCCTCAACTTTCCACTCGAGCTGCCGGTGGTAGCTCGGGTGGGGCTGGAACTCCCTCGCTCTCGACAGCCAGTCCGGTAACCCTACGGCCTTTATCCTGGCCGGGTCGATGCAGCCGTACCCCCACTCCGACAGGTGGTGTAGGTAGCCAATGTTTCGCGGATCAAACCCCATGAGGGCGGCTGCAGCCGCGTCAACCGTGACAGCGTTTCTCCCGCCGACCGATACGCCGAGTTTCACCGGGGTTCCATTGGTGGGGCCGGCCCCCTCCATCCCCACGGCTCCATCGATGAGAGCCAGCTTCGGCATCATCTTCGTCGCCAGGTAGGCGATGTTGAGGTTGATCGCCGGGTAACCCTGGTGGATCTTGTGCCTGTCACCGGGCATGATCGCTCCGACAACGACGTTCTTGATCGAGAGCGTGACGATGACCGTGTCGTGAGTCTTCGGCCTCACCACCGAGACGAGGTACCTGCTCTTCAGCACGGTCTCCGAAACCCTGACCCGAACCCTCCGCTCCAAGTTCCGGTCCCAGACGTAGAACTCCTCGTAGCTGTCGCCCGAGAGGTCGACCAGCTCGACGCCGTAGTCGAGGAGCCTGTCGTACCCGAAGTTCCTGATTGCATCCTTGAAGCTACCTATCGTAGGGGCCTCCGCAACTAAAACCCTGCACCTTCCGGCAAGCTTCTTCGCAATCTCCTCCACCGCTTCCACTGGTGTGGCGGAGAGCTCGCGGTAGGCGGAGACGAAGTTGACTTTGACGAGGATCTCACCGGCCTTCAGCGCATCCTCAAGCCCCATCAGGTCGAGCACGCGCCTAACTCCTACGCCTGGCTCCCCACCCTCCGCAGCGTAGATTTCGCATGACACAGTCATTGGGGCAGGCCCGGACTTTTAACCCTTTAGGGGGGCTACGATTACCGGTGCCCCGTCAACCTCCAGCTCGAGCTCGCCCCCGATCGCTTCGACGACCTCCCGGAGGCCCAAGGTTCGTATGACGAGCGCGCGCTGGCTGCCTAAGCTCAGCTTCACAGTCCTCGCGGGACCCGAAGTCCAGACCACCAGCCTCATCTCCTCCCCCCTCTGGAGCACGAGCAGGTATGCTCCCTCACCCAGCGCGCGGGCCTCCTTGGGCGCGTAGCCGGCAAGCTCCCGGTTGAAGTTGTAGATGGCGTAGTAGGCAGGCTTGATGAAGAACCACTCGGGCCCCCTCACGTGGTGGGCTACGAGGCCGAAGTTGTGCTCCGAGTCGGCGAGCGAGAGCCCGTCGTCCTTCCAGTCGTAGATTATCGTTAAAGGGATGCCCGCCATCAAGTTGGTGAGGTAGATCCTCAGCGAGTAGTGGGCCTGCGTAACCACGTCGACCCGGTTCGCGTAGGCCCCGCCCGTCGTGTAGCCCCACTCGCTGCACACGATCGTTTTGTCCCCTACGATGCTCCGGAGCCTCTCGTAGTCGGTCAAAACGGTCTCCGGGGGCCCACCCCTGTAGGGGTGCACCGAGACCGCGTCGACGAGCTCGAGCGCACCCCTCACCGCAAGGGCTCTGACGAACTCCACGTCAACGCCGGAGGTCGCCGGCGCCAGGACGAGGCAGCCGGGGCAGGACTCCTTAATCACTCTCGAAGCTGCCGCGAGCAGCCGGGCGTAATCCGGTGCGCTGGGTTGAGGCTTCCAGAAGACTTCGATGTTAGGCTCGTTCCAAACCTCCCAGAGCGCGTAAGCACCGTACCTAGAGGCGGCGGCCCCAGCGTAGCTCGCGTAAGCGGACCTAGCCTCCTCGCTGCGCGGCGGCTGCCCACCATCGTAGAGCGGGTTCCCGTAGCAGAGGATGTAGAGGGGCCGCAGCCCCCGCTCCTTGAGAGCAGAGGTTAGAGCGTCGTAGCCGGAGAAGTCGTAAGCACCCCTCTCCCTCTCCACGGTGCTCCAGAAGAGGTCCATCCTGATCAGCTTGAAGCCGGCGTAGGCGATCATGTCGAGGTCCCTCAGCTCGAAGGGCGAAGGCGCGATGAAGTGGATGTTGACGCCGAGCCCCTCCGGGACGATGAGGCGGGGTAGGCCGCCCTCGGGCGCTTCCCACCGGACGGGTTCGTCGAGCACTGCCAGCAGCCAGGGGTAAGAATCTAGGTTCGTCCGCCTGAAGGGCTCCGTGTTTGAATCGAACTCTCCGACCCCCACCACCCTCAGCGCAGCGCGGTAGAGAGCTGGCTCGAGGCTTGCGGTGTCAACTTCGAACCAGAGCCGCGTCACCCGCCGGGCTGGAGCAGCACCCTCGCCGACCTTCAGCAGCTGTTGAGGCTTGTCGAGCGGGGCCAGGAGGAGCTCCACTTTCAAGTAGCTATCGTTGGGGTTGTTAACCTCAAACTCGAAGGCTGCTAGCTCGCCTCGTCGGAAGAAGTTCCTCTTCATCAACGGGTCGGGGTAGAGCTGGAAGTTGCCCGCGCAACCTTCATGAGTGATCCTGACGTAGAACCTCTGCTCACCCACACCCTTCGCCCGCTGCTCCGGGCGGAAAAGCATCATCGCTGCTAGAGCTGCCGCAGCTACGAGCAGAGCAAAGGCGATTACGGCTAGCCGCCTACTGTGAAGCACAAGAAAAAGAAAGTAGGAATGGATAAATTTTTAGGATAAATTTAGAGGCTGCCTTTGAGCGACCTCAGGAATGCGATTCTCTTCGGTATCGGCGGGTGGGTTGCGAAGAGCTCTTCGAGGCTGACGAAGGGGTCTGCTAGGGCGTAGATGAAGAGCATCTTCATCTTGCTGCTGTCCACTCTCGCCTTTGCGGTTCTGTACCTGCTGTAGAACGAGTCGAGAGCCTGGAGGGCTCCGATCATCGCGTCCGGTGACGTCACTTTTGCCCCGTGGGCGTCAGCGTAGTGCTCTCTCAGCCTCGAGAGCGCTAGAACGACCAGCTGCATGATGACGCTGACCACCATCAACGCGATGCCAGCGAGAACCAGGATGAAGCCCCCTCCCTCACTCTTCCTGTTGCCGTCGTAGCGGTAGCGCGACGCGTAGAAGCCTGCGTAAGTCAGGTAGCGGCCGAGGAAGTAGATGACGGAGGGCACGAGGCCGAAGAGCAGCATGACCACGTTGTCCCTGTGCTTGTGGTGGCCCAGCTCGTGTCCGATGACTGCCTCGAGCTCCGGCCCCCTAGCGATCTGAAGCAGCCCCTCGGTTACCGCCACGTACCTGCCGAAGAGTGGAGAGGAGTAGGCGAAGGCGTTCGGTTCCTTCATCCTGGTCGCGATCATCGCCTTCGGCGGCTTCATGCCCGACTGGGCGGCGAGCCTATCCACGATCTGCTGGAGGACCGGGTCGGGCTTGCACCCGTAAATCAGGTTGATGAGAGCCGGCGACAGGAGCCAGGAGAAGAGGGAGGGGATGAGCGCGAAGAGGAGCGCCACGGTCATCAGCTGCATCGTGAGCTCTTCACCCAGCAGCGAGGAGAGCCCGGCGAAGACGAGCAGGGCACCCCCGAGTACTCCGGCCATCGTGGCGAGCATAGCTGCCCTCAGCGCGTCAAGGCTCGGGGGCGTCGGGGCGAGGTACCTGCCGAAAAGGCCCGCAGCCGCGATGAGGGTGGTCATCGAGATCGCGTAGGCCACCAAGTCGACCAGCCACCAGCCCGCATAGGGAGTGTAGAAGGCCGGTGCAAACCACGAGAGAGCGACCTGCAAGATTAGCATCACGATCGCTGCCACAGCGAACAGCGCGAGCAGGAGCAAGAGTTTCTCCCTCATACCATCACTCCGTAACATCCGTTCCCACAAGGGGGGTAAAAAGTTTCTGTACGAATGGTTCGCTACCCCCTAAACCAAAAGGGGGCTCCGCTCGAGCGCGCCCCCGGCTCCGGCGGCGCGCGGCGCTTAAATGGCTCCACTGCCTGCTCGTACCGATGGCCTCAGCGCCTGCGAGTTTAATCGTCACGTGCAAGCTTGGGATGGAGAGGGTCGTCGCTTCATACGTCAGGGAGCTGGACCCAAACGCCACTGTTACGCCGGCTCCCGAGGGGTTCCTCGGACTCGTGCTCGTGGAGGGTGCGAGCGACCCCGCGAGGCTGTACGATGAGATCAAGCGGAGCGTACCTGAGGCTGAGAGGGTCTATCTGGCTGAGTGCGCGTGCGAAGCGTCCGTAGCGTCGATCGTGGAGTGCGCGAAGCAGTTGGCCGGGAAAATTCGAGCCGAGGAGAGCTTCGCCGTCTCCACGGTGAGGAGGGGGGAGCACAGCTTCACGTCGCTGGACGTGAACGTCGCGGTGGGCAGCGCTGTGAAGGAGCTGACGGGTGCGAGGGTGGACCTCGAGAACCCCGACAAGGTTCTCGTCGTCCAGATCATCAAGGATCGAGCCTACCTATCACTAGTCCCCGGCAGCGAGTTTCACAGGAAGATGGGGCCGGGCAAGTACCCGATGTACCGTGTCTTCAGGAAGCTCGTCGTCGCCCACGAGCCCTACCTCGGGCCGCCGGACGCGGCGTACGTGATGGGGACGAGGATCGGGAGGGAGGTGCAGGTCTTCGAGGTGGGGAAGCTGTACGTCACACCGATCGGGCCCGTCGAGGCCCAACCCCTCTACCACTTCCTGAGGGGCCTCTTCGAGGGGTTGAGGAGCCGGTACGAGCTGCAGAAGAGGAGCTACGGCCGCGAGGTGCACCGCACTCAAGTCTACGTGCAGGACCTGCACCAGTTCCTCCGGTCGAGGATGGGAGCCCCTCTCATCATCTGCGAGCCTGAGGGCGAGCCCGTGTCCAGGGTAGCGGATGAGCTAGCGGACTTCTTGCTGGGCAACGTGAAGAGGGGGAGGGAGGTAGCCTTGATGGTTGGAGCAAGGGAGGGCATCCCGACTGGCCTCTTCCGCTACGCCGACTACGTTGTCGACCTGGCCCCGGGCGTAGTCATCTCGACGGAGTACGCCCTGTCTTCGGCCCTCATCGCCCTCGCAACGATCACGCACGAGAAGCTGGTGAGCGAAGCAACCGAGCAGCCGCACAGCTGAGAAGAGCGGCTAAATCAGGGCATCTTGTGGTCGAAAGATACATTTTAAAGCTGGAAAGCCTCTCATCAAGACAATGGGAGCCGCCTGGGTGCCCCGGCTAATCGCATTGTTGGGGCTGCTAGCTCTCGTCCACTCGCTCACGAGGCCTTGGGCCTCGGTGAGGGTCATCGCCTTGAGGCTCGACTACAAGCCCTGGGAGCTGCTCGAGCAGATGGCGCGGGGCAAGTGGGACCTCGTAAACGAGCTGCTCCGGGTTGCTGAGGAGATCCCGGAAGGCGCGCGCTTCGTCTCGCTCTTCACCCTGCACATCGCCTTCCTAGTGATCGCCCTCCTCCTCGGCTTCCTCTCCATCATCGGGAACTCAGCTGGCGGCTACGCTTCAACGGCCGTTTTCTCCACACTCTCTGTCGCTGTTCTCGTCTACACCCTTGAGCAGGCGCAGCTGCTCAGCTTCTCGATCGGTTCAGGGGCTCTCCTCTCGATAGGCGCCGCCTTCGTGTACGTCTTGTCCGCTCTGGCGGCGAGGAGCTTCAAGTAGGCTGATCAGTTCTCCGAAATCCTATCGAGGAGGTGCAGGACCAGCCCCAGCCGGGGCTTCGGCTTTGTTATGGCGCAGACCACCCTCCCCCTTACGGGTTTAACAACCATCAACCTGCCATCGGATAGGGCGACGGTCACCCTCTCCACTCCGACGCTAAAGTAGACCCGGAAGGCCTCATCGACGCCCGCCGCTAATGCTGCACCGAGCGCCGCCAGCATGTTGGAGAACCCGTTCGCACCGTTCTCCTCCAGCAGGATACCGTCCTCGCTCGCGGACACTGCAACCTCAATCTCCCCCCTGCTCTCCTCAACCAGCTTCTTCACACCGTCCTGCCGCAAATACTGGCTGCTCATCGCGCAACCGAAGACTGTCACCTCGAGCCATCGTTAAAAAACATTTAGTTCAGCATCGCCTAAAGCCATCGTAGCTACAGGCTGTATGTCCAAGACATGATAAAAAATCTCGGTGTGCGCGTTCTGTAATGTCATTGACATGATGAATCGCGCTGCCCTCGAGCCGGAGCCGAGGAAATACTGTCAGAGACATTACATCGCCTAACTTTCCGAACTACGGAGTTCTGGGCGAAAATGGAGAATCCGAGACATTTCATCTGAGATGGGGGGAACATTGACGCTGGGATTCCCCATGGAGCATTTGGAGTAAACAGAGTATCGCTTTGAGGAGCTCGGGGTAGCGCCCCGCTCCGCGCGCGATGTCGAAGAGCGCTAAGATCGTCAGCGCCCGCTCGAGGTAGAGCTTGTCCGATGCCAGCTTGCGGCCCAAGGCGAATTCCAACCTCCCGGGATTTTCAAGGGGGTGTGGCAGGTTCAGCTTCCGGTAGAGGTCCGCCACGCTGATGCCTAGCGAAAGCCGGAGCGCTTCCTCCAGTCGCTCGGCGTCGACATCCTCAAACAGCCGGAGCGGGTTCGGTTCCGCGCCGGGTCATTCCCCCCTTCATGGGCTTTGGCCTCTGAGGGCCCGCCCCACGGCCTCCCCAGCCTTTCGGCCGTGGACGACCGGGGCGGGCGTCATGGGGTCGGCCGCTCAAGGGCGGCCTACTCGCCCGCCTTTCCGCGCCCCGTCACCGGAGCGCATCCCGGCGGGGTCGAGATGCCCCTCGGTCTGCGCGCGGAAGCCCCCGGGCACAGCGCCGGGTTTCCCCGGCAGCGTCCCGGGAACGGGGCCTGGAACGAGGCTTAGGCTGCCCATCCCGGGGGCCTAGGCCCCAGGGGTTGGTGGTGCAGCGAACTTAGGTGGTGGCGCTGAGCCTAGGAGATCCGTGGGGTGGTTGCGCAACCACCCCCGAAGCTCGCTGACCAGCCACGGTAGCCCCCCAGC
>JAVYWK010000035.1:0-16206 GCA_038727095.1 Thermofilaceae archaeon
AGGTCTCGAAAGCCCTGTCGAAGGGTTCGACCACGTGCACCTTCGTGAATTCGTCGAGCTCCATTGCGCGGATCAACCGGAGAGAAGGTTTAAGGCGATCTACTCTACTTCTCCCCCGCGTGATGAGGGAAGAGACAATGGAGCGGTGACAGGGAGCCGTCTCACGCTGACCCCTCTAAACGAGCTCCTTGACGCTCAAGTACTCGGTCCCAACTGTCCGGAGACCGTTTGCGAGCAGGTTCTCGACGATCAGCCTCTTTGATGCGTCAATGGGTATGACGACAGCCCTAGCCCCCTGCTCCAAGCCGACCTGCCTGAGCCCCACTAGTAGAGCCTTGAGGGCCTCCAAGGCCGAATAGGAGGATAGGGCCATGTAATCGACGTAGAGCTCGTCGTCCAGCGAGAACTCGGCCACGCCCCTCAACCTCCTCCCCTTGTACGCTAACAGGGCTTCCTCCACCGGGTACCTCCTGTAGACTAGGCGATCCACCGGCTCGGTGAGTGAGCTCCACCAGGTTGACGGTTTGAACCTGGAGCTGCGGAGCACCCCCGCCTGCCGGCGCTTAAGGGTGAAAGTGTCGGAAGCCCGGGCTGGGAGGGCTTCTACCGGCGCGGACATTATGAGCACGATGCCCTTCAGCTGGTAACCGTTGCGAAGGTAGAAGTCGAGGGCGCGCTTGTTGCTGTCCTTCACGCTCAGAGCGACAACTTCAGCCCCATCGCGCCTCAGCTCGTCCTCCAGGTAAGCTAGGAGCCTGCTCCCCACCCCCATGCTCCTGCACTCGGGCTTCACAGCGATGCTGTCGATGTAGGCGAGCCTCCTGTATCGGTAGGCGATGGCGAAGCCCACCACTTGCCCGTCGTACTCCGCGACCAGAACCTTCCTCCTCCGGGATCTCACGCTCAGCAGAGCCTTGAACCACTCAGGGTCCTCCTCGTCCAGCCCCTCCAGCGATTGGAGGTGGATCTCGAAGATCGCCTTGTAGTCGCTGCGCCGGGCAGGGCGCAGCAGTAGCTCAGCCGCGGGCTTGCCGCCCGCTTTACCTATGAGTCAACTCATGATTACTCCAGCAGAGGCTTGCCACCGGTCCCCCTTATAAAGTTTAGGCAACGTTTAGAGAGAAAAAAGTGGCAAAGAGATAGAAGAGGAAGAGGCGTGCGGGCATCACTTGACCCTCTCCGCTCTCCTGCGGGTCTTACGGCGCCTACTCTTCAGCGCCTTGCGACCGAAGCACGCGGCTAGCGCGGCCACCACGAGGCCCACGGCTGGGAAAGCCCACGCTGGAGCGGGCTCCTTCTCCGCGTAGATCTTGATCGAGGCGAACGAGGGGTCAGCGTTGTCCGCGAAGGCTGTGGCGACAACCGTCCCTGTCCCATCCCTGCACCTCATTGGCACGAGCACCCTCTTCGCGGCCCCTACAGTCACGTTGCCGAGCGTTAGCGACAGATTCGACCTCCAAACGCCCCTCTCGTCGAGGAGCTCGGCGCACCCCGTCGCTGCGAGGGTGAGATGGACGTTTTCAGCCGGGGCTGCTCCAAGGTTTCTTACGACGAGAAGTATCGAGCCCGGCCTGCTCGAGGTGAGGTTGACTTGCGCGCTCGCCGGCTCAACGATTATGACAGTTAAATCCGTCGGCTGCGCTAAAGTGATGATGATGAGCGCGGGGATTACGAGCGTGAACGGTGCGCAGCGCACGCGCATCAGCCCGCCCGGCCCTTAAAAACTAGGTTGCGAGCCAGCGTGGGGCTGCCACAGCAGATTCTTCCGAATGCCGCTGCTCAATAAACATGCAAGTGGTGCCGCAGGGCGAGGGGTTTGGGGCTAGTAGGTGCCCAATCGCCCCGTCGCCTTCAAGCGGTTCTCCACGAGCTTTACCGCAGAGATGCCCAGAGCGAGCAGCAAAGCGGTGTAAGAGATTAGGACAACGAACTCGAGGGTTAAGGGGAGCAGCGTTGGAGTAGCCATGCTGTAGTGCCTCAGAAGGTCGATCGAGTAGGTGAAGGGGAGGGCGAGAGCCGCGACCCTGGCGCTCTCTGGCAGAGCGGTTACGGGGAAGAAAGCGCCGCTTAGCCCGAGTATGATGAACTGTAGGATGTTGTTTAGGGGGCCTACCTGCTTGAAGCGTAGGACGAGGGCGCCGTAGAGGAGGCCGAAACCCATCGCGGTGAAGAGGCCGATGAGGAGGCTCAAGGCGACCCCAACCGGGTTAATTACGACGACTTTGACGTTGAAGAGAAGAGTGAAGAAGGCGTACACGTAGGTTAGCGAGAGTGCGAGCGAGACGATGCGGCTGAAGATGTCCCTGGAGAAGAGGATCGCCCTGCTGGCGTTCGTGAGCATGAGGAACTCTAGCGTACCCATCTGCTGCTCCCGCCTTATGGCGTTTCCGAAGTTCCAGAGGCCGGCGCTGACGATATCCCAGAAGATCCACCCCCAGAACAGCATCGTCAGCGTCTGGGGGTTGCTCCACTGCTCACGGGGCAGGAAGAGCAGGATGGGTAGGATGAAGAGAACGAGCCAAGCCGGCGTCGTCACAATGTCCGCGACGAGCCAAGCCGGGTACCTCAGGTAGATCCTCACGCTGACTGAGGCTGCGGCTTGAAGCTCCTGCAAAAGCGACCGGAGCGGGATGCGGCTAGTACTTGGAGAGCTCCCCCCTCTTCTTAGCTGCATACTCCCACCTCAAGTAGAACGCTCGACCCACAGCGAGGTACGCTAGCCCGAGAGCGAACATCACGGCCAGCCTCTCCCAGAGGTTGAGGCTCGAGGCTGTGCCGGTGAACAGGCTCCTCAGCAGCTGGGCTGCGTGAGAAGTGGGGAGGAACTGGGAGGCGAGCCTCACAGCCATCGGGAAGACCTCGAGCGGGTAGTAGAAGCCCGAGAGCATCGCAACGAAGGCGTTAACCGAGCTGGCCACAGCCCACACCTCCTTGAACCTGACGGTGAGGGCGGCGACCACTAGGCCGAGGCCCGCCAGGGGGAGTAGGCCGAGCAGCGTGATGCCGGCCGCGATCAACCAGTCTACAGGGGAGGGGAGCGAGGTTCTCAGGGCTAGGACGGCGATCACGTTCACGGCCATTACCCCGAGCGTGATCAGGGCGGACGAGAGCGAGTGGAAGAGCCACAGCAGGATCGTGTTGTTGGGGGTGAGGTAGTGCAGCTCGAAAGTACCCATCATCTGTTCTTCACGTATTATGCCCGAGGTGTTCTCGATTAGAACCATGCAGCCGATCATTAGCACTCCACCCAGCACGGTGTAGAGCAGCGGGTCCTCAACCCCCGTGTTTGACGCGAAGTTCCTCGGGGCCGAGGGGCCAGCGATCGCGTAGCCGATCCCCATCATCATGCCGCTGAACATGAAGGGTAGCGAGGCCATCATCACCAGGAAGCCGATGTATCTGGACGTTATTTTCATCTCCTTCACTACGACTGCGGCCAACGTCTGAAGCGCTCGTCTAGCTTTCCTCAAGCCTCTCACCCGTCAAGGCGACGAACACGTCCTCTAGGCTGGGCTCCAGGTTCCTGATGGAGAGAACCTTAACGTCCGCCGTGAAGAGGGGGGAGAGGATTTCCCGGAGACTGTCGCTGTAGACCACCTTGACCTCTGCCACACCCGCTACGGGGTCTCGAATCCTCGTTGCAACTCCCACGACGCCGGGTACTTCCCTAAGCTTAGACAGAAGCCCATCTTCGAAGCCAACGAGCGTAACTTCAACAACCTTGTGCTGCGCCATCTTCGACTTCAGATCGTTCGGCGTACCGACTGCTATGATCCTCCCCCGGCTGATGATGGCAACCCGATCGCAGAGCGCGTCGGCTTCGAACATGTTGTGCGTAGTGAGAAGGATCGTCTTCCCCTCGCGCTTCAACTCCAGGATAACCTCCCTCACTTTCCTCGCCGAGTTAGGGTCGAGCCCTATCGTTGGTTCATCAAGGAAGAGGATCGGAGGGTCGTGCAGCAAGGCCCTCGCGATGTTGAGCTTCGACTTCATGCCCGTACTATACTCCTCCACCAACCTGTCCGCGTCCTCGCTCAGGTCAAGGAGCTCGAGGAGCTGGTCGATCTTACGCCTCGCGTACCGCTCGTCCAGGTGGTGCAAGCGGGCGAAGTAGAGGAGGTTCTCCCGGCCTGTCAGCTTCCAGTAGAAGCCCCTATCGCTGTAGAGGCTGACCCCTATCACCTCCCTCACCCTCGGAGCTTCCCTCACCACGTGGAAGCCCCCGACCCACGCTTCGCCCGAGTCGGGTAGCAGGAGCGTGCTCAGTATCTTAATAGTGGTCGTTTTGCCGGCGCCGTTGGGGCCCAGTAAGCCGAAGATCTCCCCCTTCCTGACCTCGAAGGACACATCTTTGAGCGCTTCAACGATCTTCCTCCTCCCGCGGAAGAGCACTCCTCCCTCTCTCGTGACGAAAGTTTTCCGGAGTTCAACGGCTTTGATAGCAGCGTCCACGCTCGCGCCTCACTGGCTACAATATATATGCGTTAGTTTACACAACCCCGCTCAAACTGTAGTTCAGCGAGAGCGGGATTGCGTCATCCCCGCGTGGCCTGTGGTTCGCGCTAGGGTTAAAGCGGTCCCGAGGCTGTTCCTCCCGTGCTGCTGCTCGCTCTCTTGCTGATCGCCTTGCTGGCGTCACCCGCGATGGTCTACTCCCGCCCGCTGGCTCCACCAACCCTTCAGCTGGTGGAGGTAGACGGGGTGCTTGTGCCCTTGCAGAACGGTGTCGTTTACCCGACCTTCGCTTTCCAGCCCTCCCGCAGGTACATCGATCTGGGGGGCGAGTGGGAGATCCTCTACGATGAGGAGGGGGGTGAGGCAAAGTTCGGCGGTGTAAGGCTCTCGCTGGCGCCGAGAACGGGTGGGGTGCTTCAGCTGCTCGAGCAGCAGATGAGGGCGGCCCTGGCTAGGGGCGGCTGGATGAGAACGCGAGTCCCCTCGTGCAATAACGCGAGGGGCTCCGCAAGGGAGGGGTACCAGGGGGTTGCATGGTACCGGAGGGTCTTCGAGGTCGCCGGCGGTCAGCTGGAGGGGCGCGCGAGGGTATTCCTGGTCTTCCACGGGGTCAACTACGTGGCCGACGTCTGGCTGAACGGCGTGTATCTGGGCTACCACGAGGGCGGCTTCACGCCCTTCCTGTTCGATGCTACACGCGCGCTTAAGCCCGGGTTGAACGAGCTCGTCGTCCGGGTCGATAACGTGCCCTGGGACTCGCCCGACTCCCGCTTCCTCACGGTCCCCTACGCGAAGTGCGACTGGTGGAACTACGGTGGCATCTACCGGGAGGTCTACATAGAGATCGTGAACTCCACGTACATCGCCCGGCTCGATCTGATAGCCGAGAGAGGTTCGGGTTGGACTCTCAGGGCCCGGGCCACGATCGTGAGCAACGGAGCCCGTAGGGCGACGCTCAAGCTCGCGCTCTACCCGGCCAACGCGGCGGGGCGGCTCGAGTGGAGCCCAGCCCTCGTGGCCGATCGCTCAGCACCGCTGGCTGAACTAGCCCGGGAGGTCGAGCTGCGGGCAGGGATCAGCGTTTTCGAAGTCCGCCTGGACGGCCTAGAGGTCTCTGAGTGGAGCCCCGAGAACCCCCGCCTCCACGTCGTGGGCGCCCAATTGGTTGTGGACGGCTTGGTTCTGGACGAGCTCTACGACCAGTTCGGCTTTAGAACAGTCGGTGTCAGTGGGGGTAGGATCACGATCAACGGGGAACCCGTCTTCCTGAGGGGTGTGGCCAGGCACGAGGACCACCCCGCCTACGGAAGATCGATGCTACCAGAGCTGATCTACGGGGACCTCGTCATCGTGAAGGAGGTGGGGGCGAACTTCCTTAGGACAGCCCACTACCCGAACCACCCGCTCACCTACGTGTACGCGGATCGGCTTGGCCTCCTGGTCTGGGAGGAGATACCGGTCTACTGGTTCGACTGCGCGGGCTTCCGGGTAGTAATGGAGAGGGGCGTTGCGGAGCAGATGCTGCTGGAGATGATCTTCAGAGACTTCAACCGACCCTCGATCATCATCTGGAGCTTCGCGAACGAGTGCGCCTGCAGAGAGGAGCGCGTCGCCTACCTGAGGAGGATGAGGGAGCTGGCGAAGAGGATCGATCCCACCCGGCTCCTCACCCAGGCGGTGCGGTGGGACCCGACAGACGACACCTCGCTGAGAGCCGGGCTCGACGTGCTGGCGGTCAACATGTACTTCGGCGTCTTCTACGGGAGGATCGAGGACCTGGACGGGGCGATACAGGAGCATCGGAGTAGGTACCCAAGCCTTCCCCTCTTGATCAGCGAGTTCGGCTACTGGTCTGGAGGCGGCGTGGGCGAGGCTGGGCAGTTGGAGTACTTCATTAAAGCATGGAGGATTATCAGGTCGAGGGCCGGGGAACTGGCTGGCGCCGTCTGGTGGACCATCTTCGACTACGACAGCATGATCGTGTTCAACACGTTCGGCGCGCTCGACTGGCACCGTACCCACCGCAAGCTGCTGTACCAGGGGCTTCGAGAGGCCTACCACGCCCCTCTCGAGCCGGAAGCTCGAGGGCAATGGGTTCCGCAGCTTTTCGCCGCGCTGATCGCAGCCTCCCTACTCGCTCTCGTTGCCGCCCGCAGGTTTCGTAAAGCATCTGAAAAAGGCATCGCTCAGAATCCCCGCGGCTCCGGTGCGTAAGTCAGCTTTTCAACATGAACTTCCAAGAGTCTATGAAGTGTCGGGATGATTGTGCGAGTTGCGGTTTTTGCACTCATGGTAGTCTACTAACGGTCTTAAGCTCGAGCATGGACTCGCAAACGGTAAGTTGTGACCGAGGAGGATTCGTCGAGTAAACTGGTCGAGCGATCAACACCCTTAATTAGGAGCAGAGTTCTCGCCCGCTTCCTCGGCTTCGACGGGAAGCCCCTCTACTTCAAGTGGGAGGGCGCGAACCCAACCGGTACGCACAAGGATAGAGCGGCTCTCGCTCACGTACTCTCAGCGCTCGAGAGGGGGATGGAGGTTGTAACGGTCGGCACCTGCGGGAACTACGGCGTGGCTCTCGCGTACTACGCGCGCCAGTTCGGCCTCTCAGCGGTGATCTACGTACCGGCGGGCTACGAGAACAGCAGGATCGATGAGATGAGAAGGCTGGGAGCAAAGGTTGTGCTCGTCGAGGGGGGCTACGAGGAGGCGGTTGAAGCGAGCGTTAGAGCGGCAGCGAGTAACGGGTGGTACGACGCGAACCCGGGTAGCGTCAACAACGAACTGAGCCTCGAAGCCTACTCGAACATCGCGAGCGAAATCGTGAGGCAGTTGGGCGACGCGCCTTACGCCGTTGCGGTCCCGGTGGGCAACGGGACGACGCTCGCCGGCCTCTACAGGGGTTTCCTAAGGATGTACAGGGAGGGCTACGCGACCGGCATCCCCCGGCTCATCGCTGCAACCACTTCTCACGCCAACCAGCTCGCGCTGATCTGGAGGAGGGAAGCTACCCTGGATGAGCCGGTTCAAGTAAGGGAGACGTGGATCAACGAGCCGCTGGCGGCAGCTAAAGCCCTCGACGCCGTGGAAGCCCTCGAAGCTCTCCGCTCCACGAGGGGCGCGGTCTACACGTTCAGCGACGAGGAGATGCTGGAGGCAGCCATGCTGATGAGAGCCCTCGAGAGGCTCCCCGCGCTCCCAGCCTCCGCCTCGTCCCTGCTTGCTCTTAACAAGTTGAAAAGCGAGGAGCTCGAGGGACCGGTAGTGGCTGTGGTGACCGGCAGGTGGATGAACGGCCGAAAGCTGTCATACTAGCGGAGGGCTCGTACGCGACCACCGACGCTAAGACGGCCCACGGCCTGGTGAGGAGGAGCGAGCGCTACAGGATCGTCGGCGTCATCGATAGCAGGCTCGCCGGCCGGGACGCTGGGGAGGTTCTCGACGGAAAACGCCGGGGCATCAAGATCTACACGTCGCTCGAGGAGGCGCTAGGGGAACACCCCGACGTGAGGTACCTGATAATCGGTGTTGCAACCACGGGGGGAGTACTACCTCCGGGCTACAGGGAGACGGTGAAAGCGGCGCTCAAGAGAGGGATCAGCGTCGTCTCCGGCCTCCACGAGTTCCTCAGCGACGACCCTGAGCTTGCTCAGATCGCTCGCTCCACAGGCGCGGAGATCATAGACGTCCGCAAGCTCTTCTACGGCATGCGCATCCACTACAGCGGTAGAATAAGGGAGGTGAAGGCGCTGAAGATCGTGGTGGCGGGGACGGACTCCGCCGTGGGTAAGCGGACGACCGCCTGGATGATCGCTGACGAGCTGAACAGGCGCAGCGTTAAAACGGTCTTCATCGGGACGGGGCAGACCGCGTGGATGCAGGGGGCTAAGTACGCCTTCGTCCTGGACAGCCTGATCAACGACTTCATTCCAGGAGTCCTCGAAGAAGTCGTCTGGAGGGCGTACGTTGAGGAGCGCCCAAAGGCGATTGTCGTGCCTGGCCAGGGCTCACCCCTCCACCCGGTTTTCCCCGGAACCTTCGAGATCCTCAACCTGCTGAAGCCGGAGGTAACGATTCTGCAGCACGCGCCCGCCAGGAAGCACTTTGACGGCTTCCCCGAGTACACCATGCCCCCGCTGGAAGACTACCTCAAGCTGCTGGAGATCCTCACCGGGAGGAGCGTCTTCGCGATCACGCTGAACACCGAGGGTTTGACGAGGGAGGAGGCCCTAGCCATCGGGGCGGAGCTCGAGAGGAAGTACGGCATACCAACCGTCGTGCCCCCAGAGGAGGGAGTTGGCAGGATTGTGGACTTGATCCTGGAGAAGTTCCCCGAGCTGAAGAGCTAGAGGTTCAACTCGAAGCCGCTGGGAGTTTTCCGGACGATTATCTTCACCTTCCTTACCCCATACTTCACCAGGTTCTCCGCCAAATCGACACCGACTGAGGCTACGATTAGCGCACCCACGAGCTCGCACTTGGCCTGCTCCAGTATGGAGGAGATCGCCTGGAGGGATTCGAAGTTCCTCGTCACACTCTTCACCACCAGGACCTTCGCTCCCTTCTCGAGGGCCTCCCTCGGGATGTGCAGGTAGACCGTCTCGCCCCTCTCGCTCGAACGATAGGAGGCGGTGTACAGCTTCCCCCAGCTCGCCCAAGCCCTCTCGGTCGCAACGCACGCGTCCGCGCTCAACCAGTCCGCTACTATCGCGGCGAGAGCCGAATCGCGCTCGTTCGTCGCCAGCACCAGGTCGACGTTATCCTGCCCGAACGCTTTCCACGCTATGTAGCCGACCAGGTTGAGGAAGCGGGGGTTGAAGAACAGGCGCCACTCCTCCGCTATGCCCTGGGGCTTTACGACGAGCTCTCTGATCGCACGCTCCAGAAGGTGCTTGCTCTCGATCGCGTCCAGCAGCTTCTTCGCGGTTCCGCGCTCAGGGAACTGGACGTGACTCGTGTACCTCCACAGGACCTGCGCTGGGACGTCTAGGAGCCCCTCTAGCTCCTTAAAGGTGTAGACCTCCTTCAACCCGCCCAGTAGCCGCACAGCGACGTACGAGCTCTCCTTATCCTTATCCCCCGAGTTAGGGGGCATTTCCCTCCCTGTGTCGGGAGGGGTGCACAATAAATACCTTCTGCAAAAACGGGGCTCGTGATACTCTACGAGTTCGAGGTTAAGCGGATCCTCGAGGAGTATGGAATCCCCACAGAGCGCGCAGTCCTGGTCGGCGAGGCAGACGTGGGGAGATTCGAGGAGCTGATTTCCTACCTCAAACCCCCCTACGTCGTAAAAGCTCAGGTTCGCGGGTGGGGCAGGGGGAGGATGGGCCTGGTGAGGACCGCGGGAACGCCCAGCGAGGCTAAGTCGCACGCGCTGCAAATACTCGGTGCAACGTTCAGGGGCGAGAGAGTCAAGCACGTGATGGTCTCAGAGAAGCTCCGCGTGGTGAGGGAGCTGTACTTGTCCATGATGGTGGGTGGCTCTCCGCCGGGGGTGCTTCTCTTAGCCAGCTCCGCCGGCGGGATCGAGGTGGAGGAGGCTGTGGGAGGCGTGCTCATGCTGAGGGTGGATCCGCACACGGGCCTCAGGAGCTACCACGTGAGGCGGGTTGCGAAGCAGCTGAACACGCCGGAGAGCGCGATCGAGCCCATCCTGCGGGGCATGTACAAGGCCCTTTGGGACTACAGCCTCACCCTCCTCGAGCTCAACCCCCTCGCCGAGACTGAGCAGGGGCTCGTTGCAGTGGATCGCAAGGCCATCGCGGACACCGACTCGGGCAACCCTAGGCTCGCAGAGTTCATCTCCAGGTACGAGGAGGAGCTCGGCCCCCTGCAGCTCGAAGCTAAGCGGTGGGGTTTCGCCGCGGTGAAGCTCGAGGGGGACGTCGCGGTGGTCGGTAACGGCGCGGGGCTGACGCTGGCCACCTTGGACGCGGTAGCTGAGGCCGGCGGGAGGCCGGGCCTCTTCCTCGACCTGGGCGGTGGAGCAGCGGCGGAGCGCGTGAAAGCTGCGCTAAAGCTCGTGCTGAGCGAGCCCGGCATCCGGAAGGTGCTGGTGAACATCGTGGGCGGGATCACGAGGTGCGATGAGGTGGCGAAGGGGGTTGTCGAAGCCCTACGGGAGGCTGGCGGAGAGGGCGTTAAGCTGGCAGTACGCTTGACCGGTTTCATGGAAGAGGAGGGGAGGAGGATCCTCAGCGAGGCGGGGGTCAAGGCCTTCGGCTCGCTGGAGGGAGCTGTAGGCGAGGTGGTCGGCCCGTGACGATTCTCGTCGACGAGGGCACGAGGGTCCTCGTGCAGGGGATCACGGGGAGGCAGGGGAGCCTGCACACGGAGGAGATGCTACGCTACGGGACGAGGGTCGTGGCCGGAGTTTCGCCCGGCAAGGGGGGTGGGAGGGTGCACGGCGTCCCAGTCTACGATACAGTGGCTGAGGCGGTGGAGGCCCACCCCGACATCAATGCGTCGATAATCTTCGTCCCGGCGCGCTACGCTCCAGACGCCGTCTATGAGGCGGTTGACGCTGGGATCCCGCTGGTAGTGGTTATCACGGAGGGGATCCCGGTGCACGAAACCCTCCTCATGGTCAACTACGCCACGCGGCGGGGCTCCACGATCATCGGCCCAAACACGCCGGGCGTGATCAGCGTTGGGAAGTGCAAGGTGGGGATCATGCCGGGCCACCTCTTCAAGCCCGGGAGGATCGGTATCGTTTCGAGGAGCGGGACGCTCACCTACGAGGTCGCGTTGAGGCTCGCCGAGGCGGGCTTCGGAGTATCGACCGCCGTCGGGATCGGCGGGGACCCCGTCACTGGGCTCAGCTTCTGGGATGTCTACGAGATGTTCCAGCGGGATCCCGAAACGGACGCCGTGGTGCTCGTGGGAGAGATCGGTGGAACGAGGGAGGAGGAGCTCGCCAGGGCGTACGCTGTAAGGCGCGGTAAGCCCGTCGTCGCGTACATAGCCGGCCGCTACGCGCCACCCGGCAGGAGGATGGGTCACGCCGGTGCCATAGCATTCGGCGCCCGGGGTACTTACGAGGGGAAGGTTGAGGAGCTCTCCCGAGCCGGAGTGCCTGTAGCCGGTAGCTTACGCGAGATCCCAGCGCTACTATCGCGGGTCCTAAGAGAGGCCGGCTCGGGGTAAACCGAGGATCGAGCGTAGCGGCTAAACAGCGCTCGTTTGACCGCGGTTAGCCAGCTCGTTGAAGGATTGCTAGGCCGACGGTAGATCTTCGCTCTAGCGATCGGCGAGGGGTTAGCTGAACCTGGCTAGCAGCTTCGCTAGGGTGAGCTTCCTTAGGCTCGCGAGCTCTGCGGGCTGCTTAACCAAGTGCTTGAAGTTCTCCTCGAAGGCCGGCTTCTCGACATCGTAGAGCACGCCGAGCGGGATCTTCTCCGCCTCCAAGGCAAGGTTCAAAGCCACCTTGAAGTCCGCGGGGTCGTGCCCCTCCAGCTTGTACAGCCTTCCCCTGATCTCGCGCCTCACGTCGTAGAAGGTGGGGCAGGGCTGAATGACGTCGATTATCGCGAAGCCCCTGTGGTTTACGGCGCGCTTAATCAGCTCCTTCAAGTGCTGGACGTCGTCGCTGAAGCCGCGAGCGACGAAAGTCGCCCCGCTAGCCAAGGCTAGCAGAATTGGGTTGAAGGGCTCCTCCGGGTTTCCGGACGGCGTCGATCTGGTTCTAACACCCTTCGGAGTCGTGGGGCCCGCCTGGCCCGTCGTAAGGGCGAAGATCATGTTGTTGTGGACGATGACCGCGATACCTACGTTCCTCCGGGCTGCGTGGAGCAGGTGGCTGAGGCCGATCGAGTACGCGTCCCCGTCGCCGGTGTGGACGATAACCTTCAGGCTGGGGTTCGCCAGCTTCACGCCGACTGCAACGGGTACCGCCCTCCCGTGTATCGCGTGAAAGGCGTTCACCCCCAGGTACTCCGTCATCCTGCCGTGGCAGCCGATGCCAGCAACCGCGACCACGCTCTCCGGCTTGAGCCCCAGCTCGGCGAGCGCTGCTCTCACTGCCGCGAGGATGCCGTAGTTCCCGCAGCCCGGGCACCACTGGGGCCGCCTACCCGTGTCGAAGGCGCTAGCCACCCCTCCCACCCCGCACGAACTCCACGATCTCCTCCGGCTCCAACTGCCTCCCATCGTAGCGTAGCAGCAGCGAATCGGGCTCCCGCAGCAGGTGCTCCCTCACCAGCGACGCCAGCTGCCCCGTCGCGTTGTTCTCGGCCACCAGCACTCTGCACCCCTCGAGCTCCCTCCCGAGCGATTGGGCTGGGAAGGGCTCTAGCCAGACGACTTGGACGAGCTTCACCCCCTCCAGCTCCCTCAGGGCCTCCAGCGCCACCATCTTCGTCGAGCCCCAGACGAGGAGCGCCACCCTACCCGAACCGTACACCTTCACCCCCCTCTCCTCCGCCAGCGCCCTCAGTATCCTGAGCTTCCTGAACCGCTTCTCCTGCATCCTCCTGACAGTCTCCGGGTCGACGGTGACGAACCCCTCCTCGTCGTGCTCGTTCGCATTCGCGTAGACCCTTGCGCCCCTCGAGCCGGGGAGCAGCATCGGCGAGACGCCGTCATCTGTCACGCGGTACCTGGCATAGCCCGCTGGTGCCTCACCAACGATGATGGACCCCTCGTCGGGCTCAACCCTCGGCAGCCCATCAATCGTCCAGTAGCTCTCCCCCAGGTACTTGTCGGTCAGGAGGATGACGGGAACCTGGTAGCGCCATGCAAGGTTCAGCGCCTCGCAGGTCAGCTGGTAGGCTTCAACTGGATCGCCCGGTGCCAGCACGACGCGCGGGAACTCGCCGTGAGAAGCGTGGATGGCGAACCTCAAGTCGCCTTGAGCTGTGTGAGTGGGGAGCCCAGTGCTCGGTCCCGCCCGCTGGACGTTCACGACCACGATCGGCGTCTCAGTCATCGCGGCTTCGCCGAGCGCCTCAGCCATCAGAGAGAAACCGGGGCCTGAGGTTGCGACGACAGCCCTCGCTCCGGCGTACGCGGCTCCCACAGCCATGTTGATGGCCGCTAGCTCGCACTCGGCTTGAACCACGATCGCTCCAACCTCCTCCTGAACTTCGGCTAAGAAATGGAGGATAGGGGAGGCGGGCGTGATCGGGTAGGCTGCGAAGAAGCTCATGCCCCCGGCTAGCGCCCCCAACGCGACGGCCGAGTTGCCGTCTAAGAGCAGACGCCCCCCTCGCGGCTCATACTTGAGCTTGAGGCTGGGTAAGGCTTCAAGCTTAACCCCCAACTCGTAAGCCATCGTCGCGACTCGCACGTTGAGCTCTGCGAGCCTCTCCCGACCCCTGTAGTAGCTCTTCACCGCCTCGAGAATCGGCTCCAGCCTCGCACCCATCATCGCTAGGAGGGCGCACAAACCCGCGACGTTCACCGCCACCGGAGGCGCACCAGCCTTTTCCACAACCTCTCGGAGGCCCAGCGCTACGATGCGCGCGTTGCTGCGAAGCCCCTTTGCCACAGACTCGTCGCAGACGACTACCCCTCCCTCCCCCAATTTCGCTTCGTGAAACCTAATGGACTCCGCGTCGAGCGCGAGCAGCGCGTCGATCGACCGGCAGTGCGCGTACACGTTTTCGCCCAATCGACCCCTGACGAGAACCCACTGGTGCCCGCCCCTGATCGTACTAGGGTACTCGTTCGTCGCGAAGGCGCTGTAGCCGTGGTAGAGCAGGGCTCTCGCTGCGATCGCTCCGGTGGCGAACACGCCCGAACCCGCCGGCCCACCAACCAGGACGGCTAGCTCCTTGGCAGCCATTACGCACGCGGTAGCTCAGAGTATGATATTTGTTGCTGCTCAACGCACGAAACACCATCGGAGCGCGCGTGCAGCCTCCGTTGCGAAACGGGCGATACCGCCAGCCGTCCGTTAAAACTTCATTAACCGGGAGGCAGACCCCCTTGCCGACTCATTAGGCGTCCACATTTATTTACCGTTCGCCCCGATCCTCAAGCGTGAGCGAAGGCTCCTCACAACTGCTCAGAACCGTGTTAACGACCCTGCGAAGGGGGGTTGAGCTGGGAGGTTTCCCGGAGCAGTTTTACACCACCCTGAGCAAGCCGGAGAGGGTGGTCATCGTCTCGATACCGGTCCGCATGGACGACAACAGGCTTGAGGTCTTCGAGGGCTTCAGAGTCCAGCACTGCAGCGCTCTAGGCCCCTACAAGGGCGGGATCCGCTTCCACCCAAACGTCACGCTGGAGGACGATATCGCGCTAGCGATGCTGATGACTCTGAAGAACTCCCTTGCCGGCCTACCCTACGGGGGTGGGAAAGGGGCTGTTCGGGTGGACCCCCGCAAGCTCACCCGGCGCGAACTGGAGATGCTGTCGAGAGGATACGTAAGAGCCCTATACTCCGTTCTCGGCGAGCTTCTCGATATCCCCGGACCCGACTCTGGGACCGATCAGCAAGTGATGGCGTGGATGGTCGACGAGTACAGCAGGTTGAAGGGCTATCCCAGCCCCGCCTCCTTCACGGGTAAGCCGGTGGAGCTTGGCGGCGACCCGGCGAGGGTTTACGCGACCGGCTTCGGGTGCGCCGTAATCACGAAGCTGGCCGCTGAGGAATTCATCGGGACCTCGAAGGGGTTGACGCTGGCCATCCAGGGCTTCGGGAACGTGGGCTCCTGGCACGCCTACTGGGCCTCCAAGATGGGCTTCAAGATCGTCGCAATATCCGACATCGGCGGCACGGTGTACGACCCCTCCGGCATCGACGTGGAAAAGGCAATGAAGGTCGCGAGGGAGACAGGTACGATCTACAACTACCCCGGTGGCGAGCACTCGAGGGATACGAAGGGGGCTCTCTACGCCGACGCCGATATTGTCGCCCCAGACGCGCTCGAGAACCAACTGACGGTCGAGAACGTGCACCTCGTCAAAGCGAAGATCGTGGTGGAGGGCGCCAACGGCCCCACCACCCCTGAGGCCGAGAGGATCCTGGCCGAGAGAGGAATCGTCGTGGTCCCGGACATGCTCGCCAACGCGGGTGGAGTTGTTACGAGCTACTTCGAGTGGGCTCAAAACCTTCAGCGCTGGAGCTGGGGCGAGGAGGAGACGAGGTCCAGGCTGGCAAAACTGATGGAGTCCAACTTCAGGAGGGTGTGCGAGCACTGGGGGAAGCTGAGGAGCCAGCGCAAGGACGCGTCCATGAGGGATGCGGCTGTCGTGGCCGCGCTGCAGCGCGTGTACGACGCCATGAAGCTTCGCGGCTGGATTTAAGCCCCCGACCTCAAGCTTCGCTTATATCTTCCCCATTCACGACTCGGGCGTGGAAGAGGTCAGAAGACAGAAGGAGGAGATCAGGAGGAGGGTTTGGAGGCTGCTGAGGGAGAGGGGGGTTGCTAGGCCGCCCTTCCCCATTGAGGGGAGGATCCCGAACTTCGCGGGTGCCGAGGCGGCGGCCGCGCTGCTGGTACGCTCACGGGCCTTCCTGAAGGCCGAAGCGGTCTTCTGCAACCCCGATTCGCCGCAGAGGCCCGTCAGAGAGGCGGCACTGCACTACGGGAAGATGGTCGTGATGGCGTCGCCGAGGCTGAGGAGCGGGTTCCTCGTGCTGGACCCCTCCAAGATCCCCCGGAGCGCCTACCGGGAGGCCTCCACAATCGCCGGGGCCTTCAAGTACGGCAGCCAGACTCTCGACAAGCTGCCGCAGATCGATCTGAAGGTCGCCGGCAGCGTAGCAGTCAGCGCAGAGGGGGGGAGGGTGGGGAAGGGGGGCGG
>JAVYWK010000036.1:0-15206 GCA_038727095.1 Thermofilaceae archaeon
TCGCGGCAGCTCCGGCGGGCGCGCTCATGGCGAAGCATGGGGTGAGGAGGACGCTGCTTATCGGCTTCCTCGTCTTCGCTCTGTCAGCGTTCACCTACGCCATCGCCAGCCATTGGCTGATGCTCATCCCAGCTTCCCTCCTCTCCTTCATCGCTCCGTCCCTCATCTTCCCGATCTCGGACATCGTCATCGTTGGTGTCACGGGGCAGGGCTCGAGAGCCACAGCGATGGGCTTGTCCCGCGTCGCGTGGAACGCCTTCAGCGTTCTCGCACCACCCGTCGCAACAGCGATCGTCGTTGCGTTCGGGGGGTTGACGGTCGAGGGTATTCGCCCGATCTTCCTCGTCCAGCTCGCAGCCGCTTTAATCGCCACGTTCATGATCGCCACACACATGGAGAACCTGAGGCTCCCGGAGGCACGCAGCGAGGAAGGGCGAAAGTCAAGCCTCTGGCGGAGCCTGAGGTGGCTATTCACTAAGCGCAAAGCGCTGGCCTGGTTCGTCGCGATGTCGGCTCAACGCTTCGGAATGGGGGTTTCGATGGCCTTCCTCCCCCTCTGGATCGTAGAGGTGAGGGGGGCGGACCCCTACGTCATTGGCGCCATGAATACGGCTGGCATAGCAGCGCTCCTCCTGCTCTCCCTGCCGGCCGGAGCCCTCTCCGACCGGTACGGCTACCTGAGGATCTACGCAGCCCTCCGAACCCTCCTGTACGCTGGCACCCTCCTCGCACTCCTCGTCCCCCGCCGAGAGGCTCTCGTAGCTGCTGGCGGCTTAGGAATCGTCGGGCTCATGTACGGGGCTGGCTTCGCGAGCTTCATCCCGTTCATCACCGCGTTCTGGGAAACCCCGCCCCCGGAGCTCAGGGCGGCGTGGTTCACCGCATCGAGCATCATCGGCGGCCTCGTCGCCGCCGTAGCCCCCCTCATCGGTGGAGCCCTCTGGATGGCGGGCTTCAGGGATCAACTGCTCCTCCTCTCCCTGGCCGTCGACGTCGCTGGGCTCACAGTCGTCCTGCTCGGCTGCCGCTAGTAGGGGAATAGGGGGAGCTTCACCGGCCTCCCCTCCTCAGCCGACTTGTCGGCGGCCAGCGTCACCTCCAGCGTCCTCACCCCCTCGATGTACGGGACGTCGGTTTCGCGGCCCAGCTTGACGCAGTCGATGAAGTGCCGATCCTCCTCGAAGTAGGGGTCAACTGTCGCGCTAATGACGCTCCTCTCCTCGCCCCGCGCGACGATTACGTCGCCGCCCGAGCCGATGAGCTCCAGGTTCCTAGCGATCAAGCGGAAGTTCACGTCCATTCCGGCCGGCTGCGCGGCGCACGTGCTGGTTACGGAGCCGATCGCGCCCGACTTGAAGCGCATGATAACGGCTGACGCGGCCTCGATGTTGAAGTTGGGCAGGTCGCGCAGCGACCTCGTCTCGAAGTACGCTGAAACCTCCTCAACCTCGCTGCCCACCAGCCAGCGCCCCAGATCGACGAGGTGGGTCGACTGCTCAACCAGCTGGCCCCCGCTCAGCTCCCTACGCCTCCACCAGTGGTCGGGGCCCCCCGCCACGCCGCCGATCCACCATGCCTCGTACAGAATGACGTCACCGCCCATCTCGCGGAGCAGCTGCCTCGCAGCCCTCATCGAGTCGAGGAAGCGCCTCGTGTAACCGACGAGCGTGATAACGCCCGCCCTCTCCACCGCCCTCAGGATCTCTACGGCCCTCTCGAGGGTGAGCGCGACGGGTTTCTCAACGAAGAAGTGCACACCGCGCTCGGCGCAGAGGATCTCCTGGTCGGTGTGCGCGTAGGGCGGTATGCAGATGAAGACCGCGTCCAGCTTCTCCCTCTCGAGCATCTGCCTGTAATCGGCGTACGCTCTCCCACCGTACCTCTCAGCAAAGCTTTGCGCCCTGCTCGGCACAGCATCTGAGAAAGCAACGAGCTCGACGTCCTCCATCTTAACGAGCCTATCGGCGTGCACTTGCGCAATCCCGCCGCAGCCGATGAAGCCTACCCTAACTCTCACAAAAAGGACAATGTGATTGAGTAAAAATCGTTAACGGACTACGGCAGGCTTACCTCGCTCAACCCCGTTTCGCAGCAGAGGCGCTCCAAGATTCTCTCGCGAGAGCCCACCTCGAACACCAGCTCGTACTCGGCCACTGAAACCCTACGGCCGCCCACTTCGACCGCCGGCCGGAAGTGGAGCTCGATCTCGCCGAACCTCTCCGGCCCACCCTCGGGACCCGAGTTGTAGCTCTGCACGCAACCCTTCGGGCCGGCCGGGTCGGCCTTGGCTGGGTCGAGGCACTCCTCCTGCCCTCTCGGAGCATCGTGCGTCCTCATCAGCAGCAGAGCCCACACCCCGCCCTCCCTCTCGGCTACGTGAGCTATCGCGGCGGAGCCCTCGAACGGCAGATCCTCCGGCCTCACGCCCAGCTTGCAGACGCGCGCGCCATCGATCTTGAAGGAGACGTGATCCCTCGCTACGACCAAGCGCTCGGACGGTATCGGGCCGAAGTAGTGGACGGGTTGCGCGCCCCCCTTCACTGGTACGACGGCTGCCCCCCTCAAGCCGGGCTCCACTTGGGCGAGCGCCCAGAGGTTGAAGTCGCCCGGGTAGCTGGCCAGCACTGCATCCCTCACCAGCAGCCTATCAGGAGCGGCGAGCTTGAACTCCCTCCTCACCTTCGCGTGAAGCCTCCAACCCTTGAAGCGGTCCGTGGCCTCCATCACACCCTCAAGCACGACCCTATCCGGGCCGGCGTAGGTGATCCTGAAGCTGCCGGGATCCAGGCTGACGGGGCAGAACCACCCCTCGAACTTCTCCGGGTCCTCGTAGAAGAAGGCCCGCTCGGGGGAGAACCAGAGGCGGAGCCCGCCAACGTTCCAACTGCCCTTCTCGAGGACCAGTTGAAGGTCAGGGTTTGCCCAGAGCAGGTTGACCCCATTCACGTAGAGGCCTAGAATCCTCGCGCCGCGCTCCACCATAAGCGCCCTAGTTCCACCCTTCTCTAGTAGGGCAGCCGCGGTATACCGGGATACGATACTCTTCAACTCCTCTAGTTTCATCAAGCGCAAAAACCCCGGCTCGTAAAAATAGTTAATCACATATAGTGCGTACTGGAATCTTGCACGTGAGAGTTGAGAAGGTTTTCGCACGCTGGGGTGCGCTGGAGGCCTCCGTCCTTGTCTGCTACGGCGACGAGCTCGTGCTAGGCCTCTGGCCGGCTGGCCTCTTCGCCTACAACGGCAGCGAGTGGCGGCAGATCTACGAGCCGAAGGAGGTCGGCTTCTCAGCCTGGAGCTACGATATTTTCAGGGGTCGGCTCTACGTGGGCGCGGGGACCTACGGCAGCGGCCTCGTCCTCGAGTATGACGGCAGCGAGGTGAGGGAAGCGCTCAGGGTGCGCGACGGGGCGGGCGGCGGTGGCGGTCTCTTCGAGGCCGTGAGCGTTGCCGGCGGCACCCTATACGCCGGGAGGAGGAACGAGGTTTGGTCGACGGGGACGGGTGAGCAGTGGAGCAAAGCCTTCGAGTTCAAGACGGGTAAGGGCGTGTACCTGATCGGCGAGCAGGGGGGCACCCTATACATCTTCGAGGGCGAACCCATCAGGCCCCCCAGCAGGGTTTACGCAATATCCGGTGCCTCCAGCGTGGAAAGGGTTTTCAGCGAGATCGGAGCCTTCCGGTCTCACACGCCGGGGTCGAGGAGCTCGTACAGGGGCTACCTAGTCGTAGCCGACTTCGACGGTAGAGTCTACTTCTTCAGGAACTTCGAGCTCTGGGAGGCCTACAGCTTCGCGAACCGGTACGAGATAAGGGGGAACATCGCGATCAGGCCGAAGAAGATCGGCGACCTCCTCTTCCTCGCCTCAGGCACGGGTACCGGGGTTCCCGAAACCCACGGGGAGCTCGTCGTTTACAACGGCAGCGAGTGGCGGCGCCTGCTGACGCTCCCCCTCAACATCCACGACGTTGAGATCTTTGGCGAGAGCATATACCTGGCCTGCAACTCGCCCGCCCTACCCCTGAAGCACGGCTATAGCACGTCCTACTGCTGCGTGCTGAAGCTACCGATCGACGCGCTTGGGCCGCTCTAGTACAATGGTTTGAAGCGGTAAACTTTTATCTAAAAGCTTGAAAGGAGCGGGATGCACGAAGACCTTCTGCAGAGGGCCGTCGACCTGTCCCTTCAGCTCGGGGCGAGTTACGCTGAAGCCCGCTGGCACCGCCACTCCGGTGCTTCCCTCGTCGTGCGGAACGGGGAGATGATCGGCTACGGTGAGTCGATCGAGGAGGGTGTTGGAGTGAGAGTTCTCGTCAACGGAGCTCTTGGGTTCTCCGCGACCAGCACCCTCACGTGGGATAGCGTGAGGGAGGCGGTTGAGCAGGCCGTTAAGCTGGCCCGATCCCACAGCAGGTTCATGAAAAGGCCGATCGGGTTCGCGGAGGCCCGGATGGGGAGGGCCCGCTACGAGGCCATAGCCGTCAAGCCCTTCGACTCGCTGGACATCAACGGCAAGCTGGCGGTTCTCGTCGAGCCGTGGGAGAGAGTGAAGGGTACGGTAAAGGAGGCGAGGGTCATGACCATGATGACGAGGTACTCTGAAGATGTGGAGGAGAAGACGATCATCAACTCCGACGGAGCCTTCGTCGTGAGCAAAGTCCCGCGCTTGACGGTCGGCTACAACTTCGTCCTCCTTCACCCGCAGAAGGGGACGATCCAGCGGAGCGAGACCTTCGGCGGGAGCGGGGGTCTCGAGCAGCTCGAGCGCTGGAAGATCCCGGAGAGCGCGGAGGAGGAGGCCCGCAACCTCGAGAACGTTCTGCTTAACGGCGTTGAGCCGCCCAAGGGCCCCGTCGACGTGATCGTGGGGAGCGAGATCGTAGGGCTCATCGTGCACGAGAGCTGCGGCCACCCCAGCGAGGCCGACAGGATCTGGGGTAGGGAGGCGGCGCAAGCCGGGATGAGCTTCATCAAGCCGGGCATGCTCGGGGAAAGGATCGGGGGCAAGTACGCGACGGTGATCGACGACCCCACGATACCGGGAAGCTACGGCTTCTACCTGTACGACGACGAGGGGGTCCCAGCCAGGGCCCGCTACCTCTACAAAGAGGGGGTCATCAACGAGCACCTGCACAACCGCTGGACGGCCAGCCTCTGGGGTACCGCCAGCAACGCGGCTGCGAGGGCGATGGACCACAACAGCGAGCCGATCATCAGGATGGCGAATACTTACCTGGCGCCGGGCGACCACACCTTCGAGGAGCTGCTGGAGGGCGTGAAGCTCGGCGTCTACATGAAGAGCTACATGGAGTGGAACATCGACGACATCAGGTGGGGGCAGCGTTACGTCGGCCTCGAGTGCTACCTGGTCGAGAACGGCGAGCTCACGAAGCCCGTCCGGAACCCAGTCCTCGAGGTGACGACGAAGAGCTTCTACAGCAGCATCGACGCTGCCGGCAGAGAGGTGCGCTACGAGCCCGGCACGTGCGGCAAAGGCGAGCCGAGCCAGGGGGTGCCCGTGTGGTTCGGCGGGCCGGACGTTAGGTTAAGGAGCATCCCGCTGGGGGTGGTTGCGTGATGCAGCAGGTTCCCGTGTCGGAGTTTGCTGAGAAGCTCGTCCGTGAGGCTCTGAAGAGGGGGTTTGAGGAGGCGGCCGCCATCGCCTCGAGGCAGAGGAGCACGATGGTGAAGTTCGCGAACAGCGAGGTCAGCGTGGTGCAGAGGTGGGACTCCCTCACCGTGGGGCTGTACCTGACCAAGGAGGGCAAGATCCTGCTGACGGAGATCCACCCGACCGGTTTCGAGCAGGCCAGCGCCCTGATAGATAGAGCCCTCGCAGCTTTACCGCAGGTGAGGCCCAGCTTCCTGTACGCGCCGCTCCCCGAGCCGGAGACCCCTGAGCCGCTCCCGGGGCTCGTCGACAAGGCCATCATCGAAGCGATGCACGACCCTTCATCGCTGGCGGAGGCTATGCTCGCAGGCGCAACCGGCGCCGAGAGGGTTGCGGGCGCGCTGACCCTCTTCCACGGTCAGCGTGGCGTCGCTACGTCCAAGGGGGCGAGGCTCGAGGAAGAGGCAACGGGTTTGGAGGCCTACCTGCGCGCCTTCATAGGCGAGGCCTCGGGGCAGTGGGCTCACGGGAGCCGCAGGCTCTCGAAGGAGGCCGTTGAGCGGATGGCGCGGACCGCGGTGCAGCTGGCTGAGATGGCTAAGGGGAGGGCTGCTGACGTCGAGCCCGGCACCTACGACGTGATCCTCTCACCGATGGTTGTTGGCAACCTGATGAACCTGGTCGGCATGATGGCGAGCGGGATGGCCGTGCTCATGGGCATGTCGATCTTCGCGAGGACTGAGCCCGGATCGAAGGTTGCATCGGAAAAGTTCTCCATCTACGACGACCCGAGGAACCCGGAGCTTCTCGGCTCAACTTCCTTCGACGACGAGGGGTTACCGACGAGGAGCAAGCCGATAATCGAGGCTGGGGCTTTGAGAACCCTCCTCCACAACTCGAAGACTGCCGCGAAGTTCGGCGCCAAGTCCACCGGTAACGCAGGGTTGATGTTCCCGCACTCTTGGACGCTGCGAGTCGCACCGGGCGATGCGAAGCTGGAGGAGATGATCGCGGAGGTGAAGAGGGGCTTGATGATAACGAACAACTGGTACACGCGGCTACAGAACTACGTTGAAGGCATCTTCTCCACCATCGCGAGGGACGCCGCATTCTACATCGAGAACGGCGAGATCAAGCACCCCGTAGCACGCGTAAGGATCGCCGATAGGCTCCCCAAGCTGCTCTCAAACATCGAACTGCTGGGAAGAGACCTCTACGACATCAGCTGGTGGGAAGTCAGCCCAGCCGTCCGTGCCCCCTACGTACTGGCAAGGAACATAGGAGTTTCGAGACCTTTCGTGTGAAAAAAAAAAAAAAATACCTCTTTTTTCCTATAATTATACGTCCTCGTCCAGGTAGCACTTGATACCTTTGATCCATTCCAAGGCTTTCTGCACGTTGTCCCTTCCCTTTATGATGGCACCGTGCTGCGGCACGATCACCTCGATTTCAAGGTTCTCGACTCTCCTCAACCACCTTTGAACGGCGCGGTTGGATGCCAGGTACCTTTTGTGGAACTGCACCATGTACTGCACGTGCGAGTCAAAGTCGTTCACGAAGTCGTAGTTTACCCCGCTCGGGAATAGGGAGGCGAAGAGGTCCCCGCTGTAGAGGATCTTGAGGCAGGGATCGTAGATCTGGAAGTTGCCGGGCGAGTGCAGGTAGTGGGCCGGGATCAGCTGGAGCGTGCACCCCCCCAGCCGGATGGTGCCCCCCTCGTCCGGGATGCCATCAACCCTACCCTCTAAGTCCACGCTCTGGTGGAAGGAGTGCGGAAGGAAGCGTAGCCAGAGCTGCGGTAGCAGGATCTTCGCGTTCTCGAGCGCCGTGTACCAAACCGCAGCCGCCCCTAGGATGTCTGGATCCTGGTGGGAGAAGAAGAGGTACTTGACACGTGGCGGTGGCACAAACCGCGACATCTCGGCGATCAAACGGTTGAAAACCACCCTACCGCCGGGGTCGGCTAGCAGCCCCTCACCCAAGTCAACTATCAGGAACTGGTTGGCTTGAACGTACCCTGGGGGTGTGAGGCCCCGGAAAACAACGGCCTTGTGATCGCCCTTCTCGAAGACTATCATGGTTTGCTCTCCCAGGAAACCCCTAAAAACATTTTAGTTCGGAGAGCTGGCCCGCCGCGGAACCTAGCTTTCAGCAACTTCGACTCTGACCCTTTCCCCGCTCGAGACGCGCCTTAGAACGTCTAAGCCTTCTACGACCCTGCCTATCACGTTCACGCTGCTGGCCGGCCTGATCTCGCCCGGCCTGCTGATGGGCGTCGGCCCGAAGAAGAGGCAGAGAGCGCGACCGGGTGGCCAGTAGGCGACATCGCCGACCTCAACGAGCTCGCTCGCGTCCTCCTCGCCGGCATCGACTGGGGACTCGAAGTAGACCTCCTCCCCCCACCTCCTCGCCCGGCTCTCGAAGGGGAGGGCGCGCAGGAGCGCTTCAGCGGTCCTAGCGTTCCTCCCCGTCAGCTCGACGATCACGGTGCCGGCCCTCTCGAAAACAAGCTTGACCCGCACGATTCCCTGAGCGCGGGGGTGCTAAAAACGTCTCCCTTAGCTCTCCATGCGCAGGACGTCGCCTTCGCGCAGCAGTAGGGGTTTCGGGAACCTCGCTCCCCCCTCCAGGGGCTTGAACTCCACCGGTTCTCCGTTAACAAGGGCGCGGCGCACGCCGATGCCTTTGAGGGTTGCTACGCGGAGGACTTTCAGCTCCAGTTCGCCGTACCGCACGCTCAGCTCGCAGAAACCTCTTGAAGCAAGCAGATAGCCCCACGCTCTACCCGTGCACCAGAAAGTGCCGAACTCCGCATCCGGGGTCTTCGGGTTGAAGGACAGCTCGCCGCGCCTGCCGTCCCACTCAAAGCCGCTCAGCGCGAGGAGAAGCGCGTAGGAGGACAACGATCTCGCGTAGTTGCTGCCGCACTCGATCTCGCTCCACGGGTTCCTCTTCACCCCATCGTACCTCTCCCTGACGGCTTTCACGACTTCGAGCCCCTCCTCGACGAAGCCCTCCTGTATTAGGTGGGCGGCGAAGACGTACTCGAGGCCGCTCCAAACCTCCTCCGCGTAGGGGATCGGTATGACCGGCTTGCCCCCCTTAGGCCACGCGCAGTTGACGACACCCCTCTCGTCGCCGAGCGCGTAGATCCTGCAGGGGTTGGGGTGGCGGCGCACGCTGGTGAAGTTGTACCTGTAGATCGATTCGAGCGCCCTCCTCACCTTGCCCCTATCCAGCACCTCGCCCAGGCCGAAGAGGTTCGCGTAGAACTGCGCCTCAACTTGTGCTATGAAGCAGGCGGGGCCCAGCTGGTACTTCATCTCGCGGTGCTCGCCATCCCAGTAGGCTTCGATCACACCGGGATCGCTGGCGGAGAACCTCTCGAGTAGGCTCCTGTCGCTCAAATCGATCAGCTGGACGAAGTACTCGCCATTGAATAGGTGCTCCTCAACCCACCTCTTCCCCGACTCGAAGAGCCGCAGGTACTCCCCCTCCGCCTCCTTGTCGCCCACGTGCTCCGCCATCTCCGCCGCAGCCTTCAGCGCGGCCAGGTAAAGCCCGGTGAGCCAAGGGTTCGGGCCGAAGAGCTCGACGTCGAAGGTGTTGTGCTGCCTACCCTCTATCACGCCGTCCCCGTCGCGATCCCACGCGTCGGCGTTGCTCTCGGACCACGCGTATTCGACCATCCTCTTCAGGGTTGGCCAGAGCTCCCTCAACCACTCCTCATCCCCCGTCAGCTTCCAGTACGCGTAGGCGCGGAGCAGGCAGCCGTACTGGCCGTCGACGGCCGCGTGGGGGAAGGGCCAGGGCCTACCCGGCGGCAGGGGGAGCCGGAAGGTCATGCGCCCGTCCCCGCTCACGCTGTACCTCAGGTGGAGGCCCCACATCGACCGATCCAAGCTCGGGAAAAGGTAGAGGGGGGCGAAAGCGTAGCGCCACACGTGGGCGCAGCTGCCCTCGCAGCAGCCTGAATCGACGCTGCAACCCTCAAAGCCCCACAGCGAGCCGTCCTCCAGCCTGATCACGGTCGGCGACTTCAAGATCGAGAGGTTCGCGGAGACAGCGTCCAGAATATGCGGGGGGTAGGTGGAGGAGAAGAGACAGTCCCTGAACTCGCGGGTCTTGCCGTGGAGCCAACTCCAGTTCCTGAAGCAGTGCCGGACGACGTCGATCACGCTATGGAAGATCGCGGCGTAGTAGTTCCTCCAGACGTCCCTGCCGGGCTCGGGGTTCCAGTAGTTCCTAAAGTTCGGGTAGTACCAGGCGATCAGGAACCTGACCACCCCCCTCTCGCCTGGGTTCAGCCGGAGGTGCGCGGCGAGGGAGGCGTGATCCCTGACCCCGGCCGAGGGCCTCTCGTACCTCCTGTTGCGGAGCCTCCCCGGCGAGGAGAACTCCCTCCAGAAGACTTGGAGGTTGTCGAACCAGGAACCCCTGTACCAGTACTCCTGGTAGCTCACTTCGGGGGCGTCCGTGGCGATCGCCAGCTGCCCCCACTCCGGCGATCTCTCATCAACGCCCTGGGGGCTCATCAGGATCAGCTTGACCCCCTCAACCTCGCGGTACTCGTTGACGGGCCTCCCTGGCGGAGCCGGGTTCTGCGCACTCAAGCAGACGGTGTACTCCACGGCTGCGCCCACCGTGTTCTCGATTTCGATCTCGAAGAAGGCCGCGGGAAGGCTGGAGTTGAAGTCGTCAAGGGGGATGAACGGGTTGAAGGCCGTCATCCGAACTTTTCCCGGGAAGTCGGGGTCGACGAAATCGATGCGCGCGATGGGGTGCGTGCCCTCGAGAACGGCCTCCTTGAAGTGCGGTAGGCCGGCTAGGCTCTCCCGCTCAAGCCCGAAGCCGAACCCCCTCCCGCTCCCAGTGTAGGGCGGCAGAGGGGTGCCCTCCATCACTCGCGCGTCGATAACCCTGCCCTCAGCAACGGCCTTGACGGCGAAGTGGGTGAAGCCGTTTAAACCGCCCTTGCTCGGCCTGTTGAAGATCTCCCAGTCGACAAATCGCCCGTTGGCCGCCAACCCTATGCAGCCCGTACCGATGCCACCAAGCGGGAACGAGGCCATCGGGGCCCTGCTACCCTCGTAAGTGAAGCCGGGCAGCTTGGAGTGGCCCAGCGAGTCCTGGGGCGTTTCGCGCACGCGGAAACGGGCTTGCGGTGTCAATTATGCCTGCTCTCGCGCCGGGATACGCGCGGGGCGCGCGAAAAACGCTGATATACGACGAGGGGGAGGGGTTCGCGTGAGGCTTCCGCAAAACGGGTGGGTGAAGGCCCAGCTCCATGCTCATTCAACGCGCTCCGACGGTCGGCTGGACCCGGAGAAGGCCGTGGAGTTCTACGCTCGAGCCGGCTTCGGTGCCGTCTCGCTGACCGACCACAACAAGGTTACGCCCGTCTCGCACCCGAGCGTGCTCACCCCGCCCGGCGTCGAAGTGGCAGCCCGCGAGGAGGGCGTGGCCGGTGAGTACCACGTTGTGATCATAGGTTGCGGTGAGCTGCCACCAGAGAGCGCGCGTAAGCACGCGTCGAAGCTCTTCGACTGGTGCCGCGACAACGGCCTCTACTCGTTCGTGGCACACCCCTACTGGAGCATGCTGAGCGGCAGCGACCTCCTCAAGGCTGGGAACCCCGACGGTGTCGAGGTGTACAACCACGGTTGCGAGGTGGAGATCAGCAGGGGCTACTCGGGCCCACACTGGGACTACGCGCTGTCGAAGGGGGTTATGCTGCAGGGGTTGGCGGTGGACGACGTTCACACGTACACGGTGGACGCGCTGGGCGGGTGGGTGGTGCTAGACCTCGCCGACCACAGCGTTGAGGCCTTGCTGGAGGCATTGAAGCAGGGGCGCTTCTACGCCAGCAGCGGCGTGGAGGTTGAAGCCTACGAGGTGGAGCAGGGGAGAGCCTGGCTGAAGTGCAGCGGCGCGAAGATCGTGAAGCTCCTGTCGGGCGATACGAAGGGGGCCTACCTGAGCGTCAGTATGCTGGATAAGCTGGCTGCAGCTCAGCCGCAGCTCCTAGAGGTGGAGCGCTGGGAGGATGGCTTCAGGATCCGCGCGAAGGATCTGCGGGTGGAGGGCAGGCTGAGGGGCGGTAGCATCGTTGAGCTCGAGATCGCGGGCCAGCTGCCGGTGAAGGGGTACATGAGGGTCGAGCTGATCGACGGAGAGAAGGCTGCCTGGCTCAACAGCGTGAGGCTCTAGGTGTCCAGCATGCCGGCAGCCGCCGTGAGCATCGACGTGTGGGACACCCTGCTGCGGCTGGGAAGGTTCTACGGGATGCTAGCCGCGTCCCTGGCGGAGCTCCTCGAGAGGGAGAAGGGGGAGGTCGAGGAGTCGCTCAGAAGAGCTAGAGCCCGAGTGAAGGAGCTGAGGGCACAAGGGGCCGTTAACCCAAGCGCTGTAATCGAGCAGTGCGCAGGCATCCTGGCTGGAGAGCTCGGGTGCTCGCGTGAGGTGGTGAAGAGGGGGGTTGCCCGCGCTGTCGCGAACCTTGAGCCGGAGGGCATCGTGTACGAGGACGCGCTCGAGGCGCTGGAAGGCTTGGCCAGTAGGGGGGTGCCCGTCGTCGCGCTCAGCAACGTGATGTGGTGGCCCGGCTACATCACACGAGTCATCGTTGAGAAGGCGGGGCTCGGCAAGCTCCTCGCCGCCCAAGTTTACGCCGACGAGGTCTACGCTCTCAAGCCGGACGCGCGCATGTTCAAGGCGGGGGAAGAGGCGCTCCGCGATGCGGGCTTCGAGGCAAGGCTGGTCGCCCACGCTGGCGACGACTTCAGGGAGGACTTCCTCGGCGCGATGTCGGTCGGCCTTGTGGCGGTGCTCGTCGATAGGACCGGCGCCTTCGGGGAGGGAGCTTACTTCGGAGGGAGGGGCTACGTAATCAGGGACTTGCGCCGGCTCACGCACGTTCTCGAGGGGCTCCTTTAGCCGCCGAAGACCGTGTCGAGCAGGAGCATGACAACGAAGCCGGAGAGGAAGCCGAAGGTGCTGGGCTCGTCGTGCTCGTGCCCGTAGATCTCCGGCGCCATCTCGTGGACCACAACGTAGACCATTGCGCCCGCGGCGAAAGCCATCAGGAAGGGGAGGGTGAAACCGACGTGCTCGACGATGAGCGCGGGAAGGGGGGCTGCGAGGGCCTCCGCAAGGCCGCTGGCAACTCCGATCAGGAAGGCCTTCAGCCTCCCCCTATCGGCCAGTGGCAGGGCGACGGCCAGCCCCTCCGGCACGTCCTGCAACCCTATCGCGAGGGCGAGGAGGAGCCCCTCGTGGACGCTCACCGAGGAGGCTACACCAACGGCCATCCCTTCGGGTATGTTGTGGATGATCATAGCCAGGGCGATGAGCAAGCCCTTAGCGAGGGGTCGAGGGGGCCCCTCAGCCCCCTTCATGATGTGCAGGTGGGGGAGGGTGGAGTCGACGACCTTGATTAGGCCGGCACCCGCCACGAAGCCCAGTGTGGCGAGCAGAGGCCCTCCCGCCTCGATGGCCGGCAGCAGCAGGCTCGTGAAGGAGGCGACGAGCATGACACCTGCCGCAAACCCCAGGCCGGCGTCCGATGCCCTCTCGCTCATTCGGGCTCCGAGGAGAACTGGAATGGAACCAATCGCGGTCATCGCGGCCGGCACCATCCCTATGACGAGGGCCCTGATGACGAGGGGGCTGCTCTCCAGGAAGTCGAGGATCGACGCGAGAAAGCCCTCCACGCTACCGACGTGGAAGCCGGCGCCAGTCAGGCTGAAGACGAGGAGCGTGGAGAGGAGGGCTACGAGGGCTCCCGCCGCCAGCTGCGAGGGGGTGTGGGCGTTCAGTTCGAGGCGGGCCCACGAGACCGGTACGAGGAGCAGGTAGAGGGGCACTGCCTCCTCACCCACGACCATCGCCAGCGCCGTGGTTGGGCCCGCGATGCCTGCAGCATGGACGCTGATCTTCCACTTCGCGAGGACAGTCACGATCGCCAGCACGATCGCTGACAGCATGTAGGAGGCGGTAATGACCGCGTAGATCCTGTAGCCGCGCAAGAGGGAGTAGACGATGCCGATGATGTACGAGATGATGCTGAACAGGTAGTACTTCCACCTCTTCTCCCTCTCCGTCACGAATATGTCCACCTCGCCCCTTGCTGCACCCACAACTATCGGAGCGAGCGGCAGAAACGTGTGGGCCAGCAGCATCACTGCCAGCGCCTCGAGGCCTCCCACTCCCAATTTCCACCACACGAGCGCGATGATGAAGCCGCCGTACAGCTGCGGCGCCGTGACCAGCGAGACCAAGTGCGCGAGCCTTTTCCTAAACACAGGGCTCCATCAAACAGAGGCTAAAGATGTTGCGGGAACCAGCAACCCATTTTAACGATCACTGTTAGATCGCCTCATGGAAGATTTCTGGGAGTACATGGGCTTGAAGGGCGCGAGAGTTGCCATCATCCACCACGACGATCTGGGCATGTTCAAGGCCCAGAACGACGCCTACCGATCCCTCCCCTTCCCCACCGGCTCCATCCTCGCGCCGGCCGCGTGGGTTCCCGACCTCCTCGTCAACCCGAAGCCGGGCGCCGACCTCGGGGTTCACTTGACGCTGAACAGCGAGTGGAGCCACTGCAGGATCAGGCCTCTCACGTGCGGCGCCAGCCTGAGGGACGAGCAGGGCTACCTCTTCAGGACGGTTGAGGAAGCCTGGCGGAGCGTGAGAGCGGAGGAGACGGAGACGGAGCTGCGGGCCCAGATCGAGCACGTGCTCAAGCTCGGCATCGATGTGACTCACATTGACACGCACATGGGCAGCGTGCTGAGGCCTGACATCGCTGAAGTGTACGTTAAGCTGGCGTGCGAGTACCGCGTGCCCGCGCTTATACCCGAGAGCGTTGAGAACCCGATGATACCGCCCCCCTTCAGGGGGCAGCTGGCCCGGCTGCTCAGCAGAGTCAAGCTCCCACGCGTGAAGTTGGCGGGGATACCCTACGCGAAGCTTGAGCACGAGCAGAGGCTTCGAGCCTTCAGGGACTTCCTCCTCAACGCGGAGCCCGGGGTCTACCACGTGATCCACCACTCGTGCTTTAGAAACGAGGAAACGAGGGATCTACCCGACATAGACATCAGGGAGGGGGATTTCCGAATCCTCACAGACCCTGAGATTAGGATGCTGCTGGAGGAAAAATGGGAGTTGATAACTTACAGAGAGATAAGGGACGCCTTCAGGCGGTACATGGGGAGCGAGCCCTGGCTCGCCTAGGGCCTGCTGATCTCGTACCAGATCGTCCGGTAGCCGGGGCCGATTTCGAAGACCGTCCAGCCGCCCTCAACGGTGGTGGGTAGCTTCTCTCTCCTCCTGCCCGTGTTATCGAGGGCCCAGACCTCCACCTCCCCCTTAACCCTGATCCTCGCCCTCACACCCTCAGCGATCGTGGGGCCGGGGCCCCAGTTGTCGCCGCAGGTGACCTGAACGTTGAGTGGAGGATTGATTTCGACGGTGTAGCCCTGGGGCAGCTGGGTGACCCTCGCTACAAGTCGGTTGGTCGCGTACTCCCTCAGCTCCATCCCGTTGTTGCCGATGTAGCCGATGGCTACGAGGAGCATGCTCCTGGACCTC
>JAVYWK010000037.1:0-14840 GCA_038727095.1 Thermofilaceae archaeon
GTACAAGCCGACAACGACGCTCAAGTAGGCGTACAACAGCACTAGCGGAATACTGAGCGCCAACGATCGAACCGTAATCCCCGGCAGAAACTCTACAACCTCCTTCCTAACTTCCGTCGCCATCGCTCACGTCAATTACTGCAAATCCTTAAATATTTTTCTACTTAAGCACATTTTAGTAGAAGAATTCTAAATAGTAGGTAAGGATACCTACAGTAAAAACAGTAAAGTAATAGAATCTTTGATAATATTTAAATAGAATTTTTTATGGTCATAATTTTTTAGAAGTACATCGCAAGTTGCCGAGAAATAGTGGGGATACTCACAGTGCATGCTGAGACAGTAAAATTTTATAGAGATTAAATAATGAAATGTTATAGTTAAGTTTATCTACTGGACGAAAGGTAAATTTATGGCAACACGGTAGATTCAGCCATGAATCGGGTGTGGAGGGATGGTGAGCGGGTTAAAGTGAGGAGGTTCCTTCAGTTAGTTGCACGAGAGCTGGCAGATGAGGCGTTTGCTTTTGCTGGTGTTGATGATGGAGGCGAGTTCGTGAGGGTTGAGTTCTACAAGGGGGGTGGTCTCGCGTGGGCTGTTGAAGCGCGCCTTATTCGCGACGAGAGCGGGAACATTGTTGGGGTTGAGCCGCGGGAGCGCGCTGGAGTCGTTGAAGATCGGTGGAGGTTCGAGGTGTTGAACTCGCACTACTACAACTCGACGTCAGCGGTGGCTAAGAGGCTCATGGGCTTGGAGGTGCTTTCCCGCCTACCCGAGCGGGAGGTGGAGCGGGCTAGGCGGGTCTTCAATATGTTCTTCAGCGAGTACCCCCTCACGCTGCAACCGTACGGCTTCTTCGACAGGGAAACGGGGGAGTACGTGATCACGAGGCCCGATACTCCGTCACCGTGGATCAACTACATCGGGCAGGGGGGCTACGGCGGCTTCGTTTCAAACACGGGCGGCGGTTATTCCTTCGACAGGGACGCGAGAAGCAGGCGTGTGACAAGGTACCGCTATAACTCCGTGCCCGACGATCAACCGGGCCACTACATCTACCTTCGAGACGAGGATACCGGCGAGTTCTGGAGCCCAACGTGGCAGCCCGTGAAGAGGGACCTGGACTGGTACGAGTGCAGGCACGGGCCCGGCTACACAAGGATCAGCAGCCTCTACAAGGGTGTGAGAGCCTCCATCCTGTACTTCGCGCCACCCAACCCTCCCCACCCAGACTGCCCCGTCGAGCTGCACGTGCTGGAGCTCAGGAACGAGAGCGATAGGCCGAGGAGGCTCAGGGTCTGGACGTACGAGGAGCTCTGCTACTGGGACGCGACCGCCGACCAGACGAACCTCGACTGGGCGCAGCAGATAGTATTCAGCTACGTGAAGGACGGGATCATAGTCGCTGGAGTCCACTTCAGGCCTACGCGGACCTTCTTCGCCAGCAGTGAGCCACCCGACGGCTACGACACGGACAGGGAGACCTTCATCGGGCCTGGAGGCGATCTCTCGAAACCTCAAGTCGTCGTGGTGGGTTCGCCGGCTTTCAGCCTCGCATCCAGGGGCAACAACATAGCGTCCCTAAGCCACCGCGTGGAGCTGAAGCCGGGCGAGGCAAAGACGATCGTGTACATCCTCGGCATCACGGATAGACCCGAGCTCATCCCCGAGACCGTCAACTACTATAGGAGCTTGGAGAACGTCTGGAGGAGCTTCAAGGACTTGAAAAAGGATTGGAGCCAGTTCCTCGGCAAGCTGCGCGTTGAAACACCCGATGAGGAGCTGAACGCGATGATCAACTACTGGAACGCGGTACAGTGCCGAGCGTGCCTCTACTGGTCCCGCTTCGTCTCCTACTACTACACCGGCCTCGCGAGGGGCATCGGAACGAGGGATACGGCCCAGGACACGCTCGGAGTTGTCCACGCGGAGCCGCAGCAGGTGAGGCGGGTGCTCCGGACCCTCTGGGGGCTACAGTTCAAGGATGGGCGCACCTGGCACCTCGTTTTCCCGCTCACCGGAGAGGGGAGCATGGGTCACGCGGTTGAAATGCCCTGGAGGCCGCAGTGGTTCAGCGACGACCACCTCTGGCTCGTCTACGCTACATGCAACTACGTGAAGGAGACGGGGGACTTCAGCTTCCTCGAGGAGGTGGTACCCTACCAGGACGACAAGAGCGGGGCCAGCGTGTGGGAACACATCCTTAGGGCGATCGATTACACTCTGCGGAAGAGGGGGCCACACGGCCTCCCACTGATCGGTTTCGCGGACTGGGACGACACTTTGAACCTCGACCACGGCTCAGAGACTGCAGAGAGCGTTTGGACCGGAATGCTACTGTGCACGGTGCTGCTCGAGTTAGCCGAGCTCTGCAGAGCCCGTGGAGATGCCGAGGGGGCGGAGCGCTTCGAGAAGCTCCACAGGGAGATGGCGGAGGTCATCAACCGGGTCGCGTGGGACGGCGAGTGGTACTTTAGAGCCTTCGACGATAAGGGCAGACCCGTCGGCGCAAAGGGGGAAAAGTACCACTGGGTCAGCCTCATAACGCAGGCTTGGGCAGCGATCGCAGAGCTGGACGACCCCGAGAGAGAGAAGATGGCGCTGTTGAGCGCTGTGAAGCACCTGGGTACACCGCTCGGGCTGAGGTTGATGAGGGATCCGATCAACAGCAAGAAGTCTGGTCCCGACGAGGTCGACTACGAGAGCCTCGACCGCTTCGGTGGAACGGCAACCTACCCGCCGGGCCTAAAGGAGAACGGTGGAATCTTCAACCACGCGAACGCGTGGGCCATCATCGCGGCAGCGAAGCTAGGCTTAGCGGAGGCCGCGTACCGCATCTACAGGCAGACCCTACCCCTCGCGAGGAGGGACTTCGACACCATGAGAGCGGAGCCCTACGTGTACTCGCAGAACACTGCCGCCCCGGAGCACCCGATGTACGGGTTATCGAGGAACAGCTGGTTGACCGGTACTGCATCCTGGATGTACGTCGCTGTGACCCAATGGATCCTAGGTGTGAGACCCTGCTACAAGGGGCTGAAGATCGCGCCCTGCATCCCAGAGGACTGGAGCGGCTTTAGGATGACCAGGGTCTTCCGGGGCGTCACCTACCACATTGACGTCAAGCGGGTGGGGAGGGGGAATAGGGTTAGATCAATCAGGGTCGAGGGGAGAGCGATTGAGGGGGACATCGTTCCATTACCCCCCGAGGGGGTTACCAGCGTCAGAGTGGAGGTGGAGCTAGGCGAGTAGCAAGAGACGAAGCTCGGACTACGCTGCACTCACGATGGGCGCGAATTAAAGCCCAAAAATACGCTTGATTCTTTGAGTCTACCCGGTGGGGCTCCTTGATCTACCTGTATCCTACTGTTAGCTGCCTTTTCTCGATTACGTCTCTGTGTTCTCGGAGGAGGTTGAAGAGAGCTGTCCGTATGGCTTCACTCCGATTGTTAAAGACGCCAATCTCCACCAATCGATCCAAAGCCTCCAACAAAGCCTTCGGCACATGAAAACTCACAATCTGAGTACGAGGCTCAAAACGGGGCTCAATCTTGTGCCTCTTCTGAGGCATGAGACATTACTAGGGAAGGAGGGTTTAAGAGGAGGCTTCCTGCGGTTTTCCTACAACTGTATGATCTATTCAAATAAGAGCGCTCCACTTCTCTCTGCTGCTCGACAACGGTTTACACATTTATTTACCCACGATAGAGGGGTAGATGAACATGAGCGTTGCAAGGCTTAAGGCTGACTTGAGAGAGGAGACTTGGAGGAGGCTTGATGAACACCGCGTTGTAACGCCCAGGCCGAGCCGTGGAAGGATCCCTATCTTCTCCGGCTCCAGGGTAGCTGCGATGAAGGTTTCAAGGAGGGACTTCTTCCGGGAGGCCGAGGTCGTCTACGCGAGCGCGGACCCCTCTCTCCAACCGCTTAGGGAGGAGGTGCTGCGCGCGGGTAAGCTGCTGGTAATGATGGTCCCGATTTTCAGGGGCTTCGCCATCCTCAACGGGAGGAGCGTGCCGCAACGTGCTGTGCAGGCTGCTGCAACTCCTCGGGGGGCAGTTACGCAAGGTAACAGGGTGAGGGTTCTCGACAACGTGAGCGTGGATCTCGTAGTCTTCGGCAGCGTGGCTGTCGATAGGCGCGGAGGGCGGCTCGGCAGGGGCGATGGGCAGCACGACCTCGAGTACGCAGTGCTTCGGGAGCTGGGCGCGATCAATGAGAGCACCCCTGTGGCTACCCTCGTCCACGACCTGCAGCTGGTTGAAAGAGTTCCAATGGAGCTCCACGATGCCCCGGTAGACTACATAGCTACGCCGAGCCAACTGATCAGGGCGGAGGGCGGGCTCAAGCGGCCGAGGGGCGTGATCTGGGACCTCATCGACTCGGCAACAGCGGAGCGGTTCCCCCTGCTGAAGCTGCTCGCCGGCCTCGGGTGACGGTATGAGAGCGGCTGTCCTGCGTGGGCCGAGGGACCTGAGGATCGAGGAGGTCGCAGACCCCCTCCCACCACCCGGCTGGGCACTCATCAGAACAGCGGCCGTCGGCATCTGCGGTACCGACAAGGCCTTCTACACCGGGGCGTACCCTCTGTTCAAGAGGCCGCTTATCCCCGGTCACGAGGCAGCGGGCTACGTTCTGGAGGGGCCCTCGGATCTGCAAAACAAGCTCGTGGTCCCCGAGATAAACTTCCCCTGCTGGCGCTGCCCCGCTTGCAAGACTGGGCTTTACACGCACTGCCCCAGCAAGAGGACGCTGGGGATCGATTTCGACGGGGCGCTGGCTGAGCTTTTTGTCGCGCCCGTCGAGGCGCTCCACAGGGTCGAGAGGCTGGACCCGGTCGTGGCAACCGAAGTTGAGCCGCTCGCCGCCTTAATCAACGCCTTGAGGCAAGCCCCTCCGGACCCGAGCGGCAGTGTAGCCGTGATTGGGACGGGGAACCTCGCTCTACTCCTACTCCAGCTGCTGCGCTGGAAGGGCTTTGAGCCAGTCGTGTTTGCGAGACCCGATAGTCCGAAGCTCAAGTTCGTCGAACGCTACGCCGGAGAGGTGGTAGCGGTCGGCGAGGCCGGCCGGTACGCTGCCGAGCGGACGAGGAGCGGCTTAGGCTTTGACGCAGTCTTCGAGGTTTCCGGAGACCCGGATGCGCTCAACCTCGCCATCGAGGTTGTGAGGCCAAGGGGGGTTATCCACCTCAAGTCGACCCCGGGCAGCCCGGGCAGGGTGAACGCGACGAGAGCGGTCGTGAAGGAGGCGAGGATTGTTGGCACGCGCTGCGGGAACTTCGAGGACTTCGATGAAGCGATACGCCTGCTGGAAAAGGGGATAGTGAGGCCGGTTATCACTCACACCGTCGAGGGTTTGGACGGAGCCCTCGAAGCGTTCTCGAAAGCTTTGGATAGGGATCAGGTAAAAGTCGTTGTTAGAGCCTAAGAGGAACGATAGGGAAATAAGAGCCAAGCGCGTCCTCACAACGGGGGGTTGTGCCGCCTGTAATCGTCGTGACGGGGTCCCGAGGTTCGGGTAAATCCACGCTCATTAAGGCCCTTTTCCCCGAGTTGGATGTCGACTTCTCCGAGGTCAAGCTCTACAGGGTCTACGAGCTTGCCTCCGGGCTGCAGGTCGCCGAGATCTGCGGCAAACCGGAGGCGCTCAGCGAGCTGGTCCTCTCCAGGCCTTCCTGGCAGCTGTACGCTGGAATCGTGGTTGTCGATGGGGCGCATCCGCCGCGAGTCGACGGGAGGGCGTTGGCTCTCGTAGCAGGGGCTCCCAGGAGAGCCCTTGTGATGTCGAAGGCAGATGTGGCTCCGCGGGGGAGGGCCAGAGAGGTGGAGACGTTGGCCCGCCGATTCAAGTTTGAGTTCTTCCCCGTCTCGGCCGTAAAGGGAGAGGGGGTGGAAGAGCTGAAAGCGTGGCTGCTGGGAATCGAAGCTCCACGAAGAGCTGCCAAAGAGGTAGCTAGCGTAGAACCACCTTTCGACGTGGTCCCCGTACTCGCAACATTTGCCGCTACGGGGGTTGAGTTGAGCGAGGAAGAGAAGATCGTTCTGAAGCTCTGCGACGGGAAGAGGGGGGTGGGCGAGATCGCGAGGGAGCTCGGCGTCCCGTACGGCAGGGCGAAGATGATCGTAGATCGACTTTACTGGAAAAGGTACATAAGAGAGCTCCGGCTTAAGGTGCCCGTATGAGCCGAGAGCTGGCTAAGCTGGGCTTCAAGCTTCAGAAGGCTTTCGCGCCTTCTGTTCACATTCTCGTCCCTAAGATCCTCTTCACCCTGGTTGTGAAAGAGGTGGTTGAGGGGAAGGGGGATGAGGTTTCCGCGTGCAAGGAGCTGTTTAGGCAGGGTGTTTGGGCGGGCAGTCTAGCTGTCACGAACTTAGCGTCCCTAGCGTCGCTGATGAAATTCTGGCCGGGGAAGGACGACCCTCGCGGAGTTGCAGGCTACGCTGAGATGATCGGCGGAGCCTTTTGGGGGCTATTCGTGGGGCATGGGCCGCGCGTCAAGACGGAGGTGTTGGACGATAAGGGTTTGGTTTGGGCAGAAGTTACGGAAGCGCCGGGGGCAGACGCTTTCTACAAGGTGATCGCGCCAGCAGGAGTGGACACGCTCTTCTTCGTCTCGGGGATGTATGAGGGGGCCTTTCAGACAGTCCTCAACCTCATGGGAGCTACGGGGGGCTGGATTGCCATGTGGAGGCCCCTAAGCAGCAGGGGGGTTTGCGGCTTCCTCGGTAAACTCGACTTGCTGCCTTCAGAGGCCGCTAAGCTGATCGAAGCCAAATGCCCGAGCTTCTTCCGCATCATCGACTGGGATCAGAGCGTAGCCTTCGCCAACGAACTGCTCGGTGTCGAAGCCAAACGGGAGCGCTCATCTATGTGAAGCCCGGGGCACACCGCTTATTCGGTAAAATCTTTTCGCAGTGTTCGAGATTCGGAAAGCTGTAGCGGCGGTTTTCAGCGGAGGAAGACGCTCTCTCCGCCGTAAACGTAGACGCCGGAAGCTGCGAAGATGAAGGAGAGCGTGTAGAGTGCTATCGGGAGGGGTGCGTAGACCGTTGGTGCAAGCAGCGATACAAGAGGGACTGCCGTCGTAAAGGAGGCTGATCCCGCCGCCATCAGCGTCAATCCCCACGAGTACCGCTTCCTCCGGATTGGCAAGAGGGCTAGGAGAGAGAGCATTAAGAGGACTGAGGAAGCGAGCGTCCCCGCGATCCTCACGAGGGGTGCTGCGAACCAGGCGGCGATGAGAGCCAACGCGGCTGCGTACGCCAACGGCAGGCCGACGGCGACTAGCGCTTCACTGTGCTTTAGGCCGGCCAGCCTGCGGACTGTGGCCCCGAGCTCCCACAGTGCGACCATGATGAGTAGCGCGGAAGAGTACCAGAGCCACTTGCTGAGCTCTAAAGGACCCAGCTGAAGGTGGACATTCGCAGCGTCGAGAGCCCACCCGGCTGAAGCGAGCAGGAATCCTGGAACAGCGTAGAGCAGAGCTAAACCGGCTAGCGGGTCCAGTAGAAAGCCCCTCGCGATAAGGACGTGGGCGTTCACGAGCGCCGCCGACAGCGCGGCCACAGAAGCCGCAGCGCTCAAAACCATGGAAGCAAATTCGGGCTCCGCGCCGGAGATGGAGAAGAGTAGCACGATGAGAGCTAGAACCAGCGTGGAGATTATCGATACGACTGGAAATCCTCTTTCCCGCTCCACATACTAGCCTACTCAAGGATGCGTTATAAGCGCCACGATGATCTAACTCGATTTACGGTGAATGCGGGATTCAGCCCTCAACAATATTGTGCCGGGCACTCGTGCATGTGCTGAGCAGGCGAGGAGTGGGATGACGCTTGCTATGCCGTGCTTCCCCGACGCTTCAAGGGGATCGGGCGTACCAGCCGTGTTCGAAGGCAGCTTTAAACATGGCGACGATGTTCTCGGGTGGGACGCGGGGTTGTATGTTGTGGACTTGGACGAAGACGAAGCCTCCGCCAGGCTTGAACGTCTCCACGTTCCTCCTGACGTGCTCAGCGACCTCCGCTGGAGTGGCGAAGGGTAGCACCCTCTGGGTATCGCAGCCGCCACCCCAGAAGGTGACCTGCTCGCCGAACTCTCGCTTCAGCTTCTCCGGCTCCATGTCCCTCGCCGAGATCTGCACGGGGTTGAGCACGTCGACGCCCGCGTCGATGAGGTCGGGTATCAGCGCGTAGATGGAGCCGCAGGAGTGGAGGAAGACGAACATCCTCGAGTGCCTCTTCACGTACCGGAAAAGCTCCTCGTGGTAGGGCTTCAGCATCTCCCGGTAAACCCTCGGAGGTATCTGGGGCCCCAGCTGCGTGCCCAGGTCGTCCCCGAACTCGATGATCTGAACGTAGTCCTTCAAAGCTTCAACGTACTTCTTCAAGTTGTAGAGATTCACTTCGAGCATTCGGTCTAGGATCCTATGGGCTAGAACCCGCCTGTGCACCAGGTCGGCGAGCCACGTGCTCCACCCACGCAGGCCCTGACCCCACTCGTGGAAGCCCATGTAGGTGGAGAACATCAGCGCGTAATCGGTGCGCCTGTAGAGGTGCTCGGCCTTTCTGCGCAGCCACTCCACGCGCGTGTCGCTCACTCTGTGGGCTTCCCAGTTGTAACCGTCCACGTCCTCGGGGCTCCTGACGTCAGCGAGCGGAGGCCTCCCGTGCCAGCTATCCACTCCGCCGAAGTAGAAGCCCCCGGCTGGCATCCTCGAAACCACGGTGCCGGACGCATCCTTCACCACCCAGCCTCCCCTCCCGTCCGGCTGAGGGTTGAACCACTCGGGTATCTCGCACGAGGTACCGTCGGGGAGCACCCAGGGCTTCCACTTCCTCTCGTCTGGTCCGCACGGCTCTAGGCTCCTAGTGATGTCGAGGACGTCCACGTGGAAGAGCTCGAGCACCTCCCTCTCTGGCTCAGCCAGCTGCTGCCCGACGTCGTAAACGCGGATGATCCCTCCCTTCAGACCTAGGTGGCGCTTGAGGGCTGCATATGCTACCGCGTGGATGCCCGTCGAGGCCATCGCACCCAGATCGATGGGGACCCTATCGGGCTCCTCGTGCCGCAGCGCGGTTAAAACCCTCTCCCTCCTGCTCAACTCCCCTCCTCTATGCACGCTAAAGATGGGAAAAAGGGGGTTTAAACGGTGATCTAGCGGCCCGCAAACCTCTTGGCCAGCGCGTCGAGGATCAGCGTCCAAAGGTCGTATAGGTCCCTCGGCACGTCAACGGTGGAGAGGCGCTCGTCAACCACCTTCCAGTAGCCCCCGCACACGTGGCAGATGTCCAGCAGCAGTGGCCTACCCTCGCCCAGGTCAATCACGCTGATGAGGTCGGACTCGTCGTTACCACAGAACGGGCACTTACCGCCCGGGTAGCCCCACTCCGTCCCGCAGAACTGGCACTTCAGGTGGAAAGCCCCCTCCCGGTCGATGAAGCCGAGCGCAGCGTAGCTGCCGCAGACGGGGCACCTACCGGTGCTCCAGCCGCTTAAGTCAGCCACTCTCGCTACAGCCTCCGACAGCGCCGCGTAGGCGGGCTGCAGGGACCAGGCGACGAGGGAGCCGAGGACGGCCGAGTCTACGCCAGCCTGCTCAGCGGCATGCTCCGCCTCGCTCAACTCTCCCATCAGTAGGGCTTGAGCCAACCCCCTTAAGTTGAGCTTGCCCTCCCCGATTGCGTCGAGCACGCTCCTGACCCTCTCCGCTTCCCGGGGGATCTTCTCCCCGATCACGCCCGCAACCGTTCTAACGCCCTCCGCGATCTCCTCCTCCGTCAGCCAAATCCCAGCTTCGGATGCCGCCGGCTTACCCTCGGCGATCGTTCTTCCGAGGCTATTCACGTCGACGCGGGATAGGGTTTCAGCGTACCGGGTCTTCAGTTGAGCCTGCTTCTCGAGGAGGTCTGAAAACGCCTCGACTGTCGCGTCGTCGGCGGGGATGTACCCCCTAATCAAACCGATCTTCTCGCGAATCCCCATTTAAACCAACTCTTACGGTTTGCGCTGCTCGAGGAGTCCTAGATAAGCCTACCGGTTCGCTTGAGCTTCTGCAATACTTTCGGGTCGATCCTCCTGAATTCCAGCCCCTCTCTGGTGAGGAGGGCTTGAGCCCCTTTCGCCAGCTTTTCGGCCGCGAGGATGCCCACGACTTCGCGGCCCAGCTCCCGCTTCAGCGCCTCAACGTACCGCTTAAGCTGCACCACTGCATCGGCGCCAGCCACCCCCTTCTTCACCTCAACGACCACGAGCCTCCCGTCACTATCGGTGAAGAGCGCGTCGATGAAGCCCGCGCGCGTCCTCCTCTCGATCTCAACCGGCTTCAAGCCCTCCTTGATCAAGTGGGGGTTCTCGACCAGCGCGTCGCGGATCTCCTCCTCGCTCCCGTACATCTCCAGCTCCTCCTCGTCCGTTAGCCTGGCGTGCGCCAGCATGAGAACCTCCTCCACTTCAACCACCAGCTCCTCGTGGGGCCGGAGCCTTACAGCCCGCAGAACCAGCTTGCCCCCGCGCAGCTCTGTGGAGATCACGGTGCCCGGAGGCTGCCAGTTCACCGGCTCGTACCCCTCAGGCTTGTGCACCAGCACGCTCCCGTCCTGCTTCACAATGATGACGCGCTCCCCCGGCCCAAGCGTCGAGGAGGCTCGGCCGATATACCTCACGCTGCAGCGAGCTATGGTGACGCAGACGTGCTTCCCAGCTACAGCTCTCCTGATGCCTGCGGCAGCCTCCTCCATCGAAGGCCTAACGAGAACTTCCACGGAAGAGGCAAGCCCCCAAGGAAAATAAACGCAACACTGAATCCTTCGGAATCAGAGTGGACGTTCACGGATGTTGGGCTAGGGCAAGCCGGTCTTCGGTAGAGCTGGAACGCCTGACTTGCGCTAGACTTCCACGAGCTCCTCCGGTGGGATGAACCTCCGGTACCATCCCTTCAGCTGCTTCTCGTTGACCACGTGGAGCTCCACAGGCTCTTCAACGTACCTGTAGACTTTGACCATGATTTCGTATTTCAGGTCGACCCTCTCGGTCAAAACCAGAACGTCAATGTCGCTCGCTGCGGTCAGCTCTCCTCGAGCCGCGGAACCGAAGACGTAGACCCTCGCCTCGGGGTCGAAAGTTCTCACTAGCTCCTTAACCCTCCAAGCCACCAGCAGGACGTCTTCGGGTATCCGGCTCGTCTACACCACCTTCTCGACTAGCGGCTTGAACTTCTCGACCACGAATCGGTAGAGGCTCTTAACCTCCTTCTCCTCGTAGCTGTAGGGCATGTACCTGGCTGCTACGTAGGCCTCCTCGAGCCTGGCCACGTAGTGCAGGTTCACCTCGTCCTCCACCAGCGTGAGGAGCTCAGGGGCTATCCTGCCCAACTCCCTCACCAGCCTCCTCAAGGAGCGCGTTCTCGGGTAGGAGCCCGTCTTCAGGAGCAGCTTGCACTTGAGAGCGAGCTGGCAGTACTGCTCCAAGCTGAAGGCGGCAAGATCCCACTCCCCGACGCTGATGAGGTGCTCAGCGTTTCGCAAGAAGCCTTCAGCCCGCCTGCAGAGGAGCTTTACCTCCTCAAGCGACAGATGCACCGCCTCCCTGTCCATCCAGGCTCGACGATTAACTTTGCGGCGTACGCGGCAGCTTGGTGCGGATCGGAGGATAGACGTTACGCGTACAGCTATGTAGTTGTAATGTTGAATGGTGATGTTGTTGAGAAGATATGCGGCGATCTTTGCTTCTGCTGAGATGAAGGAAGTGCTGGAGAAGGCGAAGATGGATGCTCTCCTAGATAAACCCCTCTAACCTTTTTGACTATTTCTTTAACTTCATCCCGGCTGGCAGCCCTACTCCTTCCACTTTTCGAGCTCGAAGTAGAGCTTGCCGAAGAGGCCCACGAATAAGAAGCTTTTACCGCGGGGAACCTTAGGGCGTTTGCCCTCTCGAACTTTGTGCAGCTCCCTGAGGGTCTCATTAACCGCGCAGTGTAGCACCGCTTTCTGCGAGTATAAGAGCCTCCTCGGGCAGTCGCAGGAGCAAGATTCCCTTGCGAATAGCACTTTAATGTTAGCTGCACCGGAGTTAAAACTGAACCATAGGGCTTCTCACAAAGCAGGCTTCTCGACATTCTCTGCTGAGGTAATACGTTTCTAAATCCATCGTTCGAAATCAGGTGGCTTGTACTCTCGATGGAAGGTAAGCATGGGGTCGAGTTATCTGATGTCATAGTTGGACGGCTTCAGCGCGATGAACGCTCAGTTGGAAGAAGTACAGCCTAAGAGCCACCCTTACAATCTAGTATCTACCAAGACCTTCCGATCGCCGCCTTGTGTTTCCATTATTTTGACAACTCCTTTTACGCAAAAATCTCTCACGGGGCATTCTCCTCTCTTATGGCAAACGCTATCCCTCCTAAAAGAGCATCCATGTCTGCTCAGGAGCCAGAGGGGCTCATCCAGCTGTAGTCTAAAAGTGAGCTCTGGATGCCTAGCCAGCTTGACTGCGTTTTCCCAAACTTTATCTATCCGGTGGGCTACATTGCTAAGCATACCTTCATATTTTCCAGTGAGGCCCCCGGTAGTGAATGTGGCTCTCGCAACGTGAACGTCTACGGGGATCGGGACTTTATCCAGGTTCTTCAATTGAATTCCAGCAACGTCGTACAGCATCCTAATCCAAAGCGCGAAAATCTTGTCGCCGGTGAGGTAGGGAAAATTCTTCTTGAACGTTTGATCTCTCTTTTTATTAAAAACCTCCTGCGCGTCGAAGTCGCACTCCTTTACTATGTTCAACGGATCAGACCCGTAGAATGTGAAGAGGCCATGCGAGATTCGGATCCAAGCATCCACGTCGTTCTTCTGTATATATATCCCGTAGGTCTTCATTGCCTCCTCCACTTCTCGCCTCTCCCTCTTCACAACTTCTTCCGGAAAGAAGAGCCACCTTGTTCTCTCATCTTCAAAAGTCCTCCTCGCTGCCGCCCAAAGCTTATCGGAGTCCCTTCGGTAGTCGAGAGCGACAGTCAAAGTGATGAACAGCAAGTGCTCTCTTGATCCTCTATCGACTTCGATAATGGAGTGGCCAAGAGCTCGGCGGGGCAGCGTGGCTTCGGGCATATCCTCATGCCTACGGCCAAAGATACCGTTCCCGCGAGTGAATTCTTCGAAAAGTCTCACGGCAACATCCTTAGCCCTTTCTGTTTGCTCTTTTAGTTCAATAGACATTCACATTTCTAGTTCTTATGTATATAAATAGTTTTTTGGGATGCGTACCCTCTCCCCCTGCCACCGTAAAACTAATAACCTTACTTGCGCAAGTGAGGGAACCTGTAATTGTTGTGCTACGCCTTGGATTTAGAAGCTGCAGGAGAAACTTCGTTGCTGAAGTTCTAACGCTAGTTTAGCGCTAACTAAATAAATATTTTGTTGCATAGTTGCATGGTGATGCAGTTGCAGAGGTACGCAACGATATCGGTCCCTGTGGAAGTAAAGAGGGTTCTTGAGAAGGCGAAGGGAGATATGGAGTGGGGAGAGTTCCTCCTACAACTCTACCAGGAGGCTAGGAGGCTTAAGAGGATAATCGCCTTTAAGGAGCTAGTCGAGGCACTCAATGAGGAGGATCTTGAAGAGATCGCTCGCTCGTCCAGGGAGTTTAGGGATGGGTTTGTGCTGAGATGAAGCTAATCGATACGAGCTGGCTTGTCGAACTGCTCAGGAGGAAGAGCTTCGAGGAGGGGGCGATCTCTCTAATCACCTTGATCGAGGTGTTAAGGGGGGTTCCAGCTGGGAAGCGTGAGATCGTGAAAAAGCTTCTTGAGGAGGGTTTCGATGTCCTCGGTATCGACAACAGCGTCGTTAGAATCTACTGCGAGCTGTACGATGAGCTCAAGAAGCGGGGGTCACTTGTACCGGACGCCGACTTACTCATCGCTTCGACAGCGATCGCCCATAACCTCGTGCTGAAGTCTAAGGATAGGCACTTCAAGGAGCTGGTAAGCCACGGCTTGAAGCTGGAGCTTGTCGAATAATTTATGCGAGAAGCCCGCGCGGCTTCCGGGTGCTCTCAGCGGGCTTCAGTGACCATCTCACGAACCTCTTCTAGCGCAATCCTGTCCATATGGACACTGTCAAAGGCATAGGCAGCAGGCTTCTCGAGCAGAACAGCGCGCGGGAGTTAGGTTTATAAGTGGTTTATGACAGGGTAATTTGACAGGTGGCAAATATGGAAGCTCAGAAAATTGAGCTGGTTAAAAGCCTCTTGAGGAGGCTGCACGAGGGGGCGAACGTAGAGGAGTTGAAGAGGGAGTTCAGGCAAGTCTTATCAACGGTGCAGCCCTGGGAGATACCTCTTATCGAGCAGCAGCTAGTGAAGGAGGGGGTACCGATCTCCGAGATTCTGAAGCTCTGCGACCTACACGTGGGCCTCTTCCGGGAGTACCTAGCCGGAAGGGAGCTGAGGGAGGTGCCGGAGGGTCACCCGCTGGACCTCCTCCTCAAGGAGAACGAGCTGCTGCTGAAGCTGTCGGAGCAACTGAGCGTTGTAGCCGGAGCCTTGCAGTCCGCGCGCGACGAGGAGTTGAAGCCGCTCTTCGAGCAGATGAAAGCCCTGCTACGCGGCCTGCGCGGGATTAGGATCCACTACAGGAAGGTTCAGATGCTCATCTTCCCCTACCTTGAGAGGAGGGGGATCGTAGCGATCCCCCGGGTTCTCTGGGGCCGCGAGGATGGGGTTATCGTGAAGCTAAGGGCTCTCCTCAAGAGGGTTGAGGGTGAGCTCCCGCCCAGTGAGGTAAGATTGGTGGCCGAGGAGGCTCTGAAGCTGGCTAGAGAAGTGTCGGAGCTCGTCTTCAG
>JAVYWK010000038.1:0-14831 GCA_038727095.1 Thermofilaceae archaeon
CATCGTACTCGAGCTTCTGAACCTCAACCTCGAGCTTCAGCCCAAGCCTAGGTGACGCGGCGATGGTGCGGTCGACGCGTTCAGCCAGGATGTAGCTCCGGCGCAGCGCGGCTAGAACCCTCTCGATCCTCTTGAGAGTGCTTCGCTCGGGCTCGCCGCCCACCGCGACGCTGTCCACAACGGAGGCGAGGGGCCCCGCTAGCGCCGCGATCGCGTACAACCCGCCACCGCTCAAGCTCTTCACCGTCGCAGCAGCATCCCCGAAGACGAACAGCCTGCCGCGCCCCAGGGCGCGGGGGTAACCCCTCAGCACGTAACCACCCCTCAAACCCCCCTCGAGCTCCGCTTCAACGCCCGCCTGCTTCCTCAACAGCACAGCAGCGCGGCGAAGAAGACCCCACGCCTCCCGTCTTCCCGCTACAACGCCCAGCGAGCAGCGTTTCTCGTCAACCGGGGCCGCCCAGGCGAAGCCCCCCAGGAGCTTCGGCGAGTAGACTACGTAGAGTGTGCTGCTGGGGAGCCCGGTCGCGCGCGCGGAGGCGTGGACCCCGAGCCTCTCCTCCACGTGCGGCGAAAGGTTGCACTGCCTCGCCAGAATCGGCGGGTAGCCCTCAGCGATGACTGCCGCATCGTACACACGCTCGCCACCGCACCACCGCAGCCTCACGCAGTCCCTCAACGGCTCAGCACGGTGCACGCGCGTTCTCTCCCTGAGCTCAACCCCCCTTGCCTCGAGGAGCTCAGCCAGCCTCTCTTCGTGAGCCCTCCTATCGATCTTGTACGCGAAGACCCCCCTCGAGGTGATGGAGACCCTGAGAGCGAGCTCTGGCACGGCCAGCTCCATCGAATCGTACGCCTGCTCCACGAACCTCCACCCTTCGGGCAGCTTAGCCAGGGTGTCCGCCGACACGATGCCGGGGCACCGCCCCCCGCGCAAGCCCGGCCTGCCGCTCTCAAAGACCACCACGTTACTTCTCAGGTTCAACGCGAGGAGAAGGCCGGCAACGCCTGCCCCAACTACCGCGACGTCACCCATGCTGAGCCCCCTCCGGGCCACCCGTCGTTGGGGCTGAGTTCCTGCAAAGCCGGATGACATCCACGATGGAATCGGGGGGTACGTAGGGCGCAACGTAGACGTGCTTGCCCGCATGGAAGAGCTTGACCCTCCCTTTCATCGTCTGAGGGTCGATGACCAGCACAACAGGGTCGCTGTGGATCCTGGCTCTAGCCGCGGCATCCTCGAAGACGGCCGTGAGGTGGACGAACCTCCTCCTCATGGGCAGAATACCCCGCCTCATGATCGAGTCGAGTTTGGATAGGGAAGTGCCGTGGTAGAGGAGAGCGTTCGGATACGCTTCCGGGTAACGGATCCTCACGGGAACGCTGTGACCGTAGCGGGCCCTAATCCTACCCCCTGAGATCTCGAAGCGACCCTTCGGGTCCGCCTGCGCAAGCGCCACGATGTGCTCTACGCGGACCCACTCGTACCCCTCCCTTTTCCTCACCGCCTCCGCCAACGCCTCCAGGCTCACGAACCCCTCCTTATCGAGCGTGAGGCCCAACTTCCCGGGTAAGTGCCGAAGCACCCCGCTGATCAGCTTGCTCAACCTAACCCTATCCGCGGCGCGTATCAGCAGCTCCGTTGCTACGCCGCAGTGCACGCTCTCCTCAACGGGAGCACCGCAGATACGGCACTTCCGCAGGTCCTTCACCAGCCTCCAGCAAAGTTGAACTAAAGTTGTTTAAAAGGTGCCTTCCCGTGGTAGGTCCGTGGAGCGCGCTGACGCTACCGACGAGCTCGTCGAGCTGGAGGACCTCTCCAGCGCTCGGACTGCAGACGTTGTTCGCAGCTTCAACTGGGAGGTTGAAGAGATGCTAAGCGCTGAAGCCGCGCGCCACTACGAGAGGTTGCGGGAGTACGCGTGCGCCCCCCGAGTCGTCAGCGCGGCTCTGCTGAGGGAGGGGGTGGCGTTGCTCTACAAGGGCCTCGAGGATGAAGTGGTGCTGCTCCGCCGGGATGGGGGGCGAGCGGTGCTGCTGAAGCCCCGCGAGGGCGAGGTCTTCACCTCGCTGAGCCGTGTCAAGGGCTCCAACGATTGGATAGCGGTTCGAGCCTCCATCGAGGGATCCGATGAGGGGCGCACGTACATCATCGACGCAGGGACGGGAGTTATCCTCCACGCGATCGAAGGTGTTGCGCACGGCTTCTGCAGCGTTGGCGGCTCACTGGTGTACGTTAGGAGCTACAGGAGGGTTCCGCCACCTGACGGCGGTGAAAGACCCACGGATCGGCTCGTCACCCTCGAAGATGTCAGAGAGAGAGTGGTTTGGGGTTGCGGAGTCCTCGGCGCTGGCGAGTACATCGGGTATGTCGCCCCCTCCCCGGATTGCAGGATGCTCGCTCTCACGGTGCACCGCGGCTGGGCCCGCTCGAAGCTTTACTTGCTGAACGCTGGGTCGTGGGAGGGGGAGCTGGTCGAAGAGGGGGACTACCAGATCGAGTTGGCCGGCTGGTTGGGGAGTGAGCTAGCGTACGTTAGAGCCAGACCCGAGGGTGATGAGCTGCACATCGGCGGAGCGAGCATACGCCTTGAGAGGCCTGTTCAAGCGGCCCTAGCGTCGGGCTCGAGGCTCCTGCTCATCGACCTGATCGACGCCAGGCACAGGGTCAGGATCAACTGCGGTGAGGCGGGGAGCTGGGTGGAGGTTGAGCTGCCCGTCGAGCCCGTATCGGTCGTGAGCCTGGATGCGATGGACGGGCGCTTCCTGATCGTAGCTACAGGGTTTTCGCACAGGCACCTTGTGGCCCTCATCGATGGAGGGGTTAGAGTGCTGGAGGAGAGCGCGGCCGTGCAGGGCCTACTGGTTGAGGATATCTGGCTGCGCAGCGGCGGCGTCAGAGTGCACGGTTTCCTAGTGGCGAAGGGAGGCCGGCCCAAGGCGATCCTGCTATACGGCTACGGAGGCTTCGGTGTGAGCCTTGCGCCAGCCTACTCGGCGTTCTTCCACCACCTGCTCGAGCTCGGCTACGCAATCGCGGTTGTGAACGCTAGAGGGGGCCGGGAGGAGGGCGAGCAGTGGCACCGGGCGGGGATGCTCGAGGCCAAGCTGAACACATTCCAGGACTTCGCCGCTTTCGCTCGATTCTTCAAGAGCCTGGGCTTCAAGGTGGCCGGTTACGGCTCCAGCAACGGCGGTTTGACGGTGGCCGTTGTCGCCACGAAGTGGCCTGAGCTCCTTGACGCCGCGCTCGTGGGCTACCCGGTGCTCGACATGCTCAGATACCACCTGCTCTACGTCGGCCGCTACTGGATACCCGAGTACGGCGACCCCGACGACCCGAAGATGCGCGAGGTGCTTCTCAGCTACAGCCCCTACCACAACATTCCCAGGGGCAAGCGGATGCCCCCCACGCTCCTCTTCACCGGGTTCAACGACGACAGAGTTCACCCCGCTCACGCAATCAAGTTCGCTGTGAAAGCGAGGCAGCTGGGCCACCCCGTCTACCTGCGCGTTGAGACGAGGAGCGGGCACTCGGGGGCTCGAACGGAGATCAGGGCGCTCGAGGCAGCCTACCTTACGGCCTTTCTCGAGAGGTTCCTAGCGTAAAGGATATTTCAGCGAGAAGGCGTGCAGCAGCGTGGGTAGGAAGGCTCTAGCCTTAGTGACGCTCGCTTTCGCGGCAGGGCTGTTAGCCGGATTGAACGCACCCCGGGGGCTCGCCGACCAGATCATGGAGCTGGCGAAGGAGCTGGTCCAGCGCGTGTACACCGAAGACCCCTTCGAGCTCGCCCTCCGGATACTCCTCAACAACGCGAGGGTCGTAGCCCTCCTCGCAGTCCTCAGCCCACTCGTCGTTGCCCCAGCCTTGGTGGTTTTCGCAAACGGCTTCATCCTTGGCGTCGCACTGGAGTTCGCAGCGGGCAGGGCCTCGTGGTGGGCGGCCATCGCGGCCGTGGCACCCCACGGAGTCCTCGAAATACCAGCGCTGCTCTACGCTGCAGCCGCCTGCACTTCCTTCGGCGTCGCGCTGTGGCGGAAGATCCTCGGCAGAAGGGGCACACCCTGGCGGAAGCTCCTAGCGCTACTGCTGAAACCCCTCGCGATTTCACTGCTCCTGCTTGCTGCAGCCGCGATCATCGAGGCCTTCGTAACGCCCGCCCTCCTCAAGCTGATCGTAGGGGCGAGGCCGCTACCAGCTTAACCCCCATACGGCTCAGCCTTAGCGGGAAGCTTCTCGCACATTCGCCCGGTTGAGCCGCGGGAGAGCCCAGCCAGGGTAGAGCCTGGGGAACAGCGAAGGGGGGAGATTAAAGAAAAGGGGAAGTTTGCGCGAGGATCAGCGGCTCTCAGTACGGTAATCCGTAGTGCTTGACCACGATTTCGGCTATCCCTAGTTTCTCAAGGATCCTTATGGTTCCGCGCCGGGTCATTCCCCCCTTCATGGGCTTTGGCCTCTGAGGGCCCGCCCCCCGGCCTCCCCAGCCCCGTTTCGGGGCCGTGGACGACCGGAGCGGGCGTCATGGGGTCGGCCGCTCAAGGGCGGCCTACTCGCCCGCCTTCCAGCGCACCGTCACCGGTGCGCCGAACGGCGGGGTCGGTATGCCCCTCGGTCTGCGCGCGGAAGCCCCCGGGCACTTGGCCGAGCGCGAAGCCCGGCCGCGTCCCGGGAACGGGGCCCGTGGGTTTCAGGGTGCGGGGATCCCGGGGGCCTAGGCCCCAGGGGTTGGTGGTGCGGCGAACTTAGGTGGTGGCGCTGAGCCTAGGAGATCCGTGGGGTGGTTGCGCAACCACCCCCGAAGCTCGCTGACCAGCCACGGTAGCCCCCCAGCAACGGCGCTGAACGATGAAGCATAGTCTCGATTCCAGGCGATCCCGCATCGCGTACAGTGGAAGTAGCTCGGCCTCTTCCTCCTCTCCCCCTCGGGGAAGTAGGGCTCGCCCCGCTCCCCGCAGAGGGGGCAGTACTTCCCTGAGATGTGTACCTCTTTACAATAACCACCCTCGTACCTCACCGTCACCCGCAGCCTCCTCGCGATCCTGAGGATCGCGTTCTGCCAAGGCTTCCCCTTCTGGCTCTCGGGGGAGGGCTTGTCCACAAGGACAATCACCCTCCCCCCGTACCTTCTCGCCAGGGCCCTGACAATTTCGGATAGTTTACGTTCTTGCGCCTCTACCCGGGCCTTGTGGGCTTTGTGAATGGTGCGTACGATGTCTCTTGCGTTGCTCGGAAGGGGCGGCAGCTCCGGGAGGAGCTCCCGGAGCCTCTCGTAAGACTCGCGTAGGCGGGCGTAGGTAAGCGGCGACTGGCGCCCCCTGTGTACGTTGGTACTTAGTGCTGCAAAGCTTTGCAGCAGCTTTATCAGCCTCCATGATTTTCGTGAAAACTTGATCCTTTGGCGTAGAACCCTCTTCACCCCGTCGCTGACCTCGAAGGCGAGCATTGTGATCCCATGGCGGGCGTTGATGTCCACCCCCACGACCACGAACGGTCGTGGGAGGCGGACGTCCCTGAAGTCCGTGCATTCTTCGCGCACCACCACCCACCACCTCGGCGGGTTGCGGCGCGCCACCAGGCGAAGTTCACCGCTCTGGCGGAGGAAGAGGGTGAATACTGGCGGGGGAGCCAGCTCCAGCTCCCCCCTCAGCGCCTCGCAGAGGCTTTGGGGTAGCGGTACGATGATTGTCCAGATCCTTAGGACGCAGTGGTCAAGATCGACGATACAGACTGCGCTGTGGGAACCGTACTCCCGCCCACCCCACCGGAACCGAACCGGCAAAGGTATCGGTGGAAGCCTCTCCGGCGGCGTCCGCTTCCCCGCCTTGAGGCGGTTAGAGAAGGCCGCTGTGCGCATCCTCTTCCATTCCTCTTTGTAGTACAGCAGTCCCTTCAAAACGCCCCCGCCCTCCAAAATCGCTTTAACAATCATAGTGTAAAGTTCTTTTAGTCTCTCCCGGAGTACCGCATTCGTTTCAATCCTAAAGACCCTGTAGCCCCCAGGGGCCTTCTTGTTTTTACGCGAGGCATGGGGGGGCCGCAGCGTCCCCTCCCGGGTTTCACCGGGCAGAGCCCGGATCCCCCCGGGAGAGGTGGGCGCAGAAGAGCCCTGGCGTACAGCCCTCCGCCCCCCCTCGGAGGTTCGGGGTCCCGACACCATCCGGACCCCCATCCGCTCCCTCTGCTACACACCCCTCCGCGGGAGCTTCATCATGGGCGGAGGGATGCGGGGGGCCCGGACGGCCGAAACCCCAAACCCCCGCGGGAGGCGGCGCTGAACCCGTCGGCAGCCCCAGCTACGTTGAGCGCGGTACTTCTCGGCAGCTTTGAGCGAGCTCGAGCAGCGTTGAGCAGCGCGGAAGTGGAGTCCGGCAGCCAAGCGGAGCATCAGAGTCGAAGCATCGGAGTTAAGCGCGCGAGGTGAGGGAAGCAGCAGGAGCCGCAGCCTCAAACGAGCCGAAGGCGGTTGGAGCGGAACGGCCCCAATCCCGGGCAGCCTGTGAGCCCCGCGCGCCGGCGCGCCCCCCAGTACCGCTGGAAGCATTAACAGTGCGGTAGACCGCCCCCGGGGAGCAGGGGTGCGGCCCTTTACGCCGGCCCCCGCGCTAGGCGGCGACCCCCAGAGGATGGATGGGGGCCCCACGCCAGTGGGAGCGCAGCCCGGGGCCGGCCGTTATAGGCTGCGCCCCGCGAGGGCTAGAGGCCCAGCTTTGCGGGTTTAAGCCTGTATCCCTCCCCTCCAGCAGCCTGCCTGTAGGCTCTCGGCCTGCAGGCGGGCTGCCCCTCCACAGTTGTAGGGCGCTCGGCCGCTACAACTGCTTCACAGGCACCCCCCTACAAGGGGGACCCGCCTTTTTGGGGCGGAGGGTTGGAGAAGGGAGGGTTACAGGCTGATTAAAAGACTGGGCCTCCAGAATCCCCCCAGTTGCAAGCCGCGCGCGGGGCGGGAAGCCCGCTTTAGCGTCCATCCGCTTCCAGTGCCGCTCTAGTGCCGCGATAGTGTCCTGCTGTCTTCGTGTTCTACCGCCCCCAAACCCCTCTTGTCCACCGAGCCTCAGCGGGGTTTGGGGGTTTTGTTTGCTCGGCCCGGTGGACGCACCTGTTAGGCTTATGGAGTGCATGTATTTATTCCTAACTCCAGTTTGACGCTGTGAGGGGGATGGGATGTGCACCACGGCTTGCAGTCTGAGCTTCTTCACGCTGCCGGGTTGCACGGAGGGGTTCAGGGTGAGCTTGAGGTTGAGCAACATCACTGAGGCTCTTGAAGCGTTCATGATGGCTGGGTTGAGGCCGGGGAGCATTGCGTTCACGCGCGGGGAGGGGAGAGCGGTCTTAATCCAGCTGAGAGGGGGGTGGCTGAAGGCGTATGTAGCCGCAGCCCTAGAGTGAGAGGAAGCGGGGTGCTTCATTCCATTTCTACTCTTCTTTCCCCGCTTGACCCCCAAAGCGCGGGGGAGCGGTGGGGCGCGGCAGGAAGGTGAAGAGGAGCAGCCAGAGGCGCGCGACCGAAGAAGACGGGAGCGCTTGAGCGAAAATATGAACAAGTGGGCTCCCTCGGCGATCCTTCTGGCGAGCTCCCGGTTCACCGTAAGGCCCACCCTGCGGGCTTCGTCGAAGACCATCGTGTAACCGTGAACCATCCTGAAGGGCGACGCGGGGGACCCGCACCTCTTGCACCTCACAGCTTCCTCGCCGGTGCCGGAAACCTCGAACTCAGGCCAAGGCTCCCTGCAGACCGGGCACCTCTTCGCAACGTAGGGGTCGCCCACGAACGCTCCGTCCACGGGCCTATCGACGCCCGACGAGGAGGCTTTGGAGAGAACCCTCAGGCTCTCGAAGCGCAGCACCACCGCGTCTCCGACCCTCGCCCCCTCAACGGCCACCGGCACGTTCACCTCGTGCCCATCCCTCAGCGTCGGGGTGAGCATCGGACCCCAGCAGCCGGGCGTCGTGATGAACCTGATCCTACCACCGTCGGCGACGGACCCAGCATTCTCGTGTGGGGACCTATGATGCCGTTTGTGTAAACATCGTTAAAAACCTCCGATTCAACCATGCGCTTCACCAGAAGTTTAGGGTGCTGGTAAAAGAAGATTACCGTGATGCTTCTAGGGCAGCTTAGCCACATCGACGGGTGCGCAGGGCACCGGGAGGACCAGCTTAACGCCTTCGCACTCGAGAGCCACCGGGTCCAGGTAGAAGTGGAAGGGCATCAGGTAATCGACGCCAGCCTCAACGGCGATGCGAACCGCGTCGCGGAGCGTCGAGTGGCCGTGCTCGTGCGCCAGCTCCTCGCTCGCCAATCCTCCACCAACCTCGTGCACCAGCAGCTTGCAGCCCCTCGCCAGCTCGACTATCAATCGGCAGGGCCTCGTGTCACCGCTGAAAGCGACGGCCAAGCCGCCCACCTCCACCCTGAAGGCGAGGGAGGGAACGGTGTGGTCTGCAGCGACCGCGTAAACCCTCACCCCTCCCTCCTCAAAGGCGAGAGCTGGGGCAGCGGGAGGCTCGAGAAGGTTGAGCTCAAGCACCTCCAGGTAGTGCGGGATCCCAACCGAGGCGAAGAGCGAGCGCAAATCAATGTCGGAGGGGCCGATCACCCTCAACCTCGCACCAGAGCGCCTAGCGTGCATCGCGAGCGTCGGCAAACCCAGAGCATGGTCCCCGTGCTTGTGCGTGACGAGCACCAAGTCGAGATCCGTAACCTCAAACCCACACCTCCTCAGCGCAGCGTAAACCCCTTCGCCAGCGTCAACCAGCAGCATCAGCCCCCCAGCCTCCACCAGCAGCGAAGGAGGCCCCAACGCGGGGTCAGAAACCCAGCCCCCACAGCCCAGAGGCCTCACAATCAACTTGGCCACGAGCTCTCACCGCTCCAGCGTATAAGCGGCTTTCTATTTGCCATTTTTGCTGAAAGTCCTGAATTTAATTCAAAAATGGCGCAAAACATAAATACCTTATACCCTATAACCTTTTTGATGAAGAGCTGGACCGAAACTATCAAAACTATATTGAGGCTGTACAAATGGAGACTTCTGGCACTTGCCTTAATGCTAGTACTTCTCACAATTACGAGAGATTACGTGATCGCCACTAAGTCCGCTGAGCCACCGCCAGGTAGCATTCCTACCCCAAATATAGATCCTCTATAAGTTCTTAAATTTAGGTGGGAAGATTGATTCCTTTTTTTAAATGTGATGAGATTTCATGGAATATTATAAAAGCTATTGAAACTTCCTTATCAATCACCGATATTTCCAAGAAAAGCAATGTAAATATTTCCACAGTCTCCAGGATTCTTTCTGAGATAAGGCAGGGAAGCAAAGGTGTAGCGGTACGTTTTGAGATAATTATGGAAAAGGCCGGTATTATTAATGTCGCAACTATAAGCAAAAGATACATGAAGCGGCTTCCTTTTCTTCAATCTTTCAGGGTGCTTCGGCTTCTTGGCCGCGAACTTTACCTCTATACAGCCCTGATTCCCGGCGAAAAAATGATCAGCGAATGGCTTTCAAACTTTGAGGAAGGATCACTAACAGTAAGAGGATTAGAGCGCAGATTTTGGAGCCCCTCTTCTCCCTTGACGGTTTATAGTGGAGAATTTGTTCAAGGTTGTCCTGAGCAAATAGCTACGGAGGAGCGTGATCCTCCAAAGCTACCCAAGGTAGAAGCTACAATGGATGAGATCGACGTATTGATCTATGGTGAAAAATCTAAGTGGCCTTTCATCTCATTACGCGAGATAGCTAGAAGTAGTGAAAAGTTTGTGGGTAGAAAGGTTTCACATCAGGTGCTGAGTTGGCACTTCAGGAATCATTTACTTAAACTGTGGAATCGAAACAGGGTCTGGCTTTACGCCGATCTTAATAAGATACCGTACCGCCTGCTCTACTTAGAGGGGCGTGATGCGCCCGCCGTGGCTAGGGCTCTTGTTCAGCTACCCTGGTTCCACACGGCCTATATCGACTTTGACAGGGCTATCGTCTCGGGTCAGCCGCCCTGCGAATCGATGCTTCCACTTTACAAGCAGCTTAACGAGCTGGACGTGAATACGCTGGAGTTTATAATGGAGCCGAGCCTGATGAGGGTGGTCCCGATCTTCAACTTGCTAATGTCGATTACGAAGAAGCTGGAGGTGACGGCCGAATGAGGTTCACGGAGCTGCTCGACAGGTTAGCGCATCCCACGGGCCTGCTGATAAGAAGGGCTTTCGAGAGGGAGGGTTTCGGTGACCCGGATCGGTTGGCGGTTGAAGCGCCGAGGAAGCTGCTGGACTATCTGTCGAAGCTGTTTGAGGATGAGAGGACGGCTAAGTTGTTCCTGTACTTGACGGGTGTGGCGCTGAGGAATCGGGTTGGCGTTGTCTCGGAGGAGGAGTGGCTGCACGCTTTCGAGTCCAACGATGCTACTTACGTTAGGGGGTGGATGGAGAAGCTGGATGAGCTGCTGCGCTAGCCTCCCCCGCGCTCAACCCTCCTCACCCTCCTCGTCGCCACCAGCGTGGCGCCGCAGGGGCCCTCCAGTACCACCTGCCCGATCTCGACGGGCGCTTCAACCTCGAGGTGGGCTGTAGCCTTCACCACCTCTCTCACGCAGTCCTTCGGTACGGGCTTCCTCGTCACTACGGAGACAACGGGTAGGTCTCCGTTCCGCACCCTCACGACGGTCATCACGTGGCGCAGCGGCTCCGTCAGCTCCTGCCTCGCGTACTCCACTCCTCTCGCGCACCCGTAGCCCTCCACTTCCAGGCCCCCATCGGTCCTTTTCGCTCTGAGCGTGCAGCTGGCGGGGCAGAGGATGCAGATGAGCTCGACCTCACTCACGCGGGACCACCTCCAGCGTCACTCTACCGGCCTCCACCGCGGGCTTCAGCCTCGCCGGGTCGAGCTTCAATCTGATCATCTCGGCCGGTCTGACGGCCACGGCGTAGCTCCTCACACCGGCCTCCGGCACTCTCACGAAAACCCCCTTCTCCGGCCTCTCGACCCTCGCGTACAAGGTGACCTCCCGCTCTCCGCTCACGTAGTGGGGGACTGCGAGCCTGACGTTCCTGCCCCTCGTGACGGGGAGCCAGCGGGTCGGCGGCACGCCCCCCTCGACGAACAGCTTCGCCCCCTCGGCGGCCCTCTCTCCCTGCTCCGCTGCGTAGTCCACGAGGTCGTTGATGACGAGCGCGTTCCCGGCCGCGAAGACGCCGGGCACGCTGGTCTCCAGCAGCTCGTTGACCACCGGGCCTCCGGTGGCCGGGTCGATCGCGCAGCCGATCTTCTCCAGCAGCTCCACGTTGGGCCTCAAGCCCGCCGCCACCACGACGGTGTCGCAGGGGATCTCGAACTCGGTCCCCGGGATCGGCTTGAGCGCCTCATCGACTCTGGCCACGATGACCCTCTCGACCCTCCCCCTCCCGGCGACTTTGACCACGGCGTGGCTGAGGAGCAGCGGTATGCCGAAGTCGTGGAGGCACTGGACGACGTTCCTCATCAAGCCTCCGGGCCACGGCATTATCTCGACGACCGCCCTCACGCGGGCCCCCTCGAGCGCGAACCTCCTCGCCATGATCAAGCCCACGTCCCCCGACCCCACGATCACGACCTCCCTCCCCGGGAGCACCCCGTAGAGGTCCATGAGGAGCTGCGCCTCCCCCGCCGTCATGACGCCCGCCGGCCTATCGCCGGTGACTCCGATCTCGAAGATCGTCCTCTCCCGCGCGCCCGTCGCGAAGATCACCGCCTTCGCTCTCACCCTGACCACTCCCGCCCGCGTAACGACGTTGACCACTTTCTCGTCGTAAGCCTCAACCTCGACCGAGTGGACGTAAGCCTTCAGCAGGCAGCTCACCCCACTCCTCTCCACCCTCTCCATCAACCGGTGAGCGAACTGGGCTCCCGTCATGTCCTCGCCGAAGTAGTGGAGGCCGAAGCCGGGGTGCACGCACTGCAGCGGGATCCCGCCGAGTGTCTCCCGTTCCTCGAGCAGAACCACCTCCATCCCGAGCTCCGCGGCTCTCGCGGCAGCCGCCATCCCAGCCGGCCCACCGCCCACGACGACAACGTCGCACTCCCGCTGGATCACGCGGCCCCACCCCTCAGGAGGGCTTTCACATCCCCGTACCCGTAGGGGCCTGTGGCAACGGGCACCGCGTGCAGGGGCTGCCCCGTGAGCTCGGAAACTATCAGCGCAATCCTCCACCTGCAGAAGCTGCCCTGGCACCTACCCAACCCGGCGTAGGCTCTGAACTTGATCCCGTCGAGCGTGACGCGCGCCCCAATCCTCCTTATGCGCTCCACGGCCTCCAGGATCTCCGCCTTTGAAACCATCCTGCAGCCGCACACGATTTCGCCGTAGTCGGGGTTCTCCCTGGCGAGAGCATCGATCTCCTCCAAGCTGCGGCCCGCAACCCTCGTGATCCCGCGGCGGCGGGGGTTCCACCTCCGCTTCCTACGCAGCTCCACATCGTAGGTCTTAGCGATGAGCTCAACCACGTAACGCGCGATGGCGGGCGCCGCGGTGAGCCCCGGCGACCGTATGCCGGCGACGTTGACGAAGCCCCACGGGTCCTCGTACGCCCTTATCAACCACTCCCCGCCTGGGGGTTCCGGCCTTAAGCCCGCGAATGTTCTGATCACCCTGCTGCGGGGTGGGAGCTCCCGAAGGAGCCTTGAAGCCTCCCTCAGCACCAGCTCCACCCCACCCGCGGTCGTCGATGTGTCTTCCTTCGCCTCGTACGGGAGGTCCTCAGCGGTGGGCCCCAGCAGCAGGTTCCCGTGCACCGTCGTAAGCGCGTAAACTCCCTTCGTCACCGGCGTCGGGACGGTGTGGAGGATCCTCAACGGCTTCAGGGGCACGTTCTCGTCGAAGATCACGTACTCGCCCCTCCTCGGCCGGATCCTGAAGCCCTCCTCAACCCCGGCTGAACGCGAGATCTCGTCGGCGTAGAGGCCCGCGGCGTTCACCACAACGTCAGCCTCGATGAAGCCCCTGCTGGTTTCAACACCCTTCACTCCACCCCCCTCCACGACCACGCGCTCCACCTCGGTTTCCGTCAGCAGCCTAACCCCGTTCTCCACCGCGTTCTCCACGATAGCTACCACAGCTTCGAAGGGGGAGATGGTGCCGGCGGTGGGAGCATAAACCGCGCCAAGAGCTGAGTCGCTGGCGAGCGGCTCGAGGGCTTTCAGCTCGCGCCCGTAGACGGGCCTTACGCCGGGCACTCCATTCACCCTCGCAAGCTCGATGTACTTCAACGCCTCCCACTCCTCCTCAGGCGTGGAGAACACCATCAGCTCTCCCGGCCAGCGAGCCGGGATTTCGAGCTCCTTAACCCACTCCCTCCAAAGGCGGTTCCCCTCTACGCAGAGCTTCGCGCGGAGCGGGTGGACCCTCGGATCCTCCTCGTGTCCGGGGTGGATGATCGAGGTGTTAGCCTTGCTAACTCCCCAGCCGACGTCCGGCATCCTCTCGATCAGGGTGACTTCGAAGCCCTCGTACGCGCTGAGCACCCTGGCGATGGAAGCACCTACTACGCCCGCGCCAACGATCGCGACCTTCACTCAACCACCTAGTAGCCGTAGGCCCAGGGCACCTCCTTTGCCCAGCCGAGAGCCCTCTGGACGGCCGCTCTCCAGCCCCTGTAGAGGCGCTCTCGCGTCTCAGGGTCCATCCTCGGCTCAAACACGCGCTCAGCCCTCCAGTTCCTCCGCACGTCGTCGAGGCTGCTCCAGAAGCCGACCGCGAGGCCGGCCAGGTAGGCTGCGCCGAGCGAAGTGGTCTCGAAGACCACCGGCCTCACGACCCTGACGTTCAGGATGTCGGCTTGGAACTGGAGGAGGAAGTCGCTCCTCGCGGCCCCGCCGTCGGCCTTGAGGACGGTGATCTCTCTGCCCGTGTCGGCCTTCATAGCCTCCACAACGTCCCTAGTGAGGTACGCGATGGCTTCCAGAGCCGCGCGGGCGATGTGCTTCCGCTCCGTCCCCCTCGTGATCCCGATGATCAAACCCCTCGCGTAGTGGTCCCAGTAGGGCGCGCCCAGCCCGACGAAGGCCGGGACGAAGTAGACTCCGCCCGTATCGGCCGCCGCCTCTGCGAGCGGGTTGATCTCGGCTGAAACCTCGATGATCTTGAGGCCGTCTCGCAGCCACTGTATCGCGGCGCCGGTGATGAAGATGCTCCCCTCCAGCGCGTACACGGCCCTGCGGGGCTCCATCGAGTAGAAGACGGTTGTGAGCAACCCGTGCCTCGACGGCACGGGGCTCGCGCCCGTGTTCATCAGGAGGAAGTTCCCGGTCCCGTAGGTGCACTTCACGTCACCCACGTCGAAGCCCGCCTGGCCGAAGAGAGCCGCCTGCTGGTCGCCCGCGTCCCCCGTCACAGGCACTGAGGCCCCGCCCAGGAGCGCTGAAACCTCGGGGCCCGTGTACCCGTACACCTCCCTATCGCTGGAGGGTCTGGGCAGTGGGAGCATCTCCTGCGGTATGCGGCCCTGGAGCTCGAGTAGTTCGCTGTCCCAGTCGAGCTTCCTGATGTTGAAGAGCATCGTCCTCGAAGCGTTGCTGTAATCGGTCACGTGCGCCCCACCGCGCTCGGGGGTCATGACGTCCCTGGAGCCGCGCGTCAGGTTCCACACGATCCACGTGTCGATCGTGCCGAACACGAGCTCCCCCTTCTCGGCCCTCTCCCGAGCCCCCGGGACGTTGTCTAGGATCCACCAGAGCTTCGTGCTGGAGAAGTAGCAGTCAGGGACGAGCCCGCTCTTCTCCCTGATCAACTCGAAGCAGCAATCCCTCAAGCGGTCGACCTGCGGAGCCGTCCTGCGATCCTGCCACACGATCGCGTT
>JAVYWK010000039.1:0-14085 GCA_038727095.1 Thermofilaceae archaeon
GTACCAGTTCCTTGGATCCCACGGGGTCCCGGGGAAAGCGGGGTGCATCCAGTACGCGTGCGTGTCGACCACGTCCAGCTCCGACATGATGACTGGAGTGCTGCAGCCCGCGATCGTCCCGATCACGAGGGCTTTAACCCCCAGCTCCTCCTTGAGGTACCTGTACATGTCGAGGAAGTAGTCCCTCTCGAGCGACCAGAGGAACTCGGCCCAATCCCTCCTCGCCGCCGGGGAACGGCCGAAGAAGTCGCCGGGCTTGAGGATGCTTACAGTCCCCTCCTCGAGGCTCTCCCCCTCCTTCAATCCAGCACCCTGGTAGGGCCTCATCGAGAAGTTGGCGAAGTAGTAGGTGGTTTCGAGGGCGCCGAGGTTCGAGATGTCGAGCCTAGCGTTGTCGTCGCTAACCCCAACCCCAAGGATCACCTCGTAGGTCCGCCACTCGGGCGTCAGCTTGACCGTGACAACCTGGGAGACGGCCTGCCAGGGCTCGTGAGCCTGCCGCAGGCAGACCGTGATGTACGCTTCAGCTTCGGCTCGAGCCGTGAAGGTTACGCGGTATATCTCCCCCTCCCTGACCTGGATGCGGGGGTAGTTGAACTGGACGTGCCAACCCTCCCCCCTCCTGGTGACTCTGACCCTCAGCGCCCGCATGCCGTCGACATCGACGAAGTCGTAGGTGGCCTGAGCCGCGCCGTGCCGCTCGAAGACCCAGCCCAGCGTCCCCCTCTCGAACCTCGGGTTCGCGAGCACCTCCTCCCCCAACTTCGTCTCCCCTCCCCAAGCCTCGACCAGCCTCGCGGTGTCGCCGTACTTCGCGCGCAGCCAAGCGTTCCACTTCTCCTGGAGCGGGCGCTTGAAGACTTCGGGGAGCCTGTCAACAACGCCGTCGAGCCAGGCGTGGATGAGGCCGAACTCGTTCACGATCTCGACGAAAGCGACAGCCGGATCCTCCGCGTAGGTCATGTTCGTGTACGGGTTCCTGTGCGTGAGGAGCTGCCTCGCGTACTCCTTCTGAAGCTCTCTCACCTCGTCCATGAAAAAGCCCAGGATCTGCTGATCCTTCCAATCCACCTGCTCGATCTCGGGCGGTAAGCCGTCAGCAGCCCTAAAGCGCCTCGAGACGAGGAGGTTGAGGTTGACGTAGATGCCCTGCTCCTTCAGCTTCGCGATGAGGTAGTCCAGCCGATCCAGCGCAACGGGGTTGAGCCTTCTCGTACCGGGGGGTTGGAAGATGTTGAAGCTCAGCCAGGCGGCGTCCAGATGGTGGAACCTGACGATGTTGACCCCGTACTTGGCGAGCCTGGCGGCGAAGATCTCCGCGTCGCGCTTCGTCGGGAAGGCGTGCTCAGCAACGATGTTAACCCCCAGGAAGCGGATCCTCTCTCCACCGACGTACAGGTGGCCGTCGGGCCCAACGTAGACGTGCCCGTACTTGCCGGCTGGCTTGTGCAGTCGGTGGGCTAGGCTGACGACGGTCTCGCTCGAGTCATCGTAGGGCAGGTGGAAGGGGAAGAAGTTGGCGGCTCTCTCCTCCCTCTCCCTGACGATTTGGTGGAGCCAGACGCCTAAGATCACAGCCAGCACCCCGAGGGCCGACAGCACGATCGCAAGCTTCCTCACGGGCCATTCTAATCAGTGAGGGTATAAAACGCTAGCCTAAACGACCCAGTCTTCCACCCGCTCGTCCCCGAAGATGAGCACGCGGATCAAGCCCACCGACAGTATGGTCAGCCACACGGTTTGGTAGAAGAGCAGGTAGACTGGGATCAGGTGGGCGTAGGGCTTCAAGCCGGTGACCTTCGCGATCACGTACTGCAGCACGCCGAGGGAGAGCAGGAGGAATGCGAAGGCAAGCGTGGTGACCGTGTAAGTCATGATGAGCGAGATCGATACGGCCGCCGTAACGGGTATGAGCTCACGGATGAGGGAGGACAGGGGGAGTAGGGCGGCGTAGGTGGCCTTCTTGGAGAGCATCCCGTGGAGCGCCAGAGCGACAATCATCGTGAGGAGGGACGGCAGGGTCAGGATGATTCCCGGTATGATGACGTGCGGCACCTCGCGGACCGCGCGCAGGAGTACCCGGTAGTTCTCCCTCAGCCAGGAGGCGAGGCCGACAGCCCACCTCTTCCTCTGCTTCAGCCAGTGGGTCCAGCTGGACGGCGCGTAGTTGAGCACGTAGGTGCTATCGAGGAAGGAGAAGCGGCAGCCCTTCACGAACGAGCGGAGAGCGAAGTCGAGATCCTCCGCCAGGCAGGGTTTGAAGTAGCCGATCTCGTCGAGGGCCCTCCGCTTCACAGCGAAAGCCGCCCCATTTATTGCGATGGCCCTTCCGGCAAGCTTCGCCATCATCTTGCTAGCGAAGTTGTACGCTGTGTACTCGATGTAGACGAGCTTGGCCAGCAAACCTTTACCAACGATAACCTTCTTCACGTCCAGGAGATCGCAGCTCTTCATCGCCTCCGCCACCTTATCGATGAACCTCGGATCATCCACGCGAACATCATCGTCCAGGAAGAGGACGACGTCGCCCCTCACCAGCTTCAACGCCTCGTTCAGCGCGCTCACCTTACCCTGCCTCCCCTCCCTGAGGAACACCTTCACCGATGGGTCGCTGAACTCAGTCAGTAGCCCGTTGAGGGCTTCGCGGTCTGGATCGTCGACGATCACGATGATCTCAAGGGGGCGCGCGTTACAGTTCAGCAGGCCCCTCACAAGCTCCACCAGCCCGTTGCCGCCGCGGTAAGTGGGGATCACGACGCTCACGGTAGGAGCCTCTGCGTCCGCGTGCGGCGAAGGCATCGAGTAACCCTTAGTTTTACGGTAAAAAAATGTATCCGATCTAGGCGGCCGGAAGAGGGAAGCACGCTGCAGCTCGGGGGCGCAGAAGCTATTATAGGCTTGGCGAAGGCCCTCATGTGCCCGGTAGGACCTTCAAACTCGATAGGCTGACGGTGGAGCTGGTTGAGGGGGATATCACTGAGCTTGAGGCTGATGCGATCGTGAACGCGGCTAACTCGTACCTCAAGCACGGCGGGGGAGTAGCTGCGGCGATCGTGAGGAAGGGGGGTTACGTGATCCAGGAGGAGAGCGACCGGTGGGTTAGGGAGCACGGCCCCGTCCCCGTGGGCAGCGTAGCGGTCACCTCTGCGGGCCGGCTCAAGGCCAAGTACGTCATCCACGCTGTGGGCCCGCGCTTCGACGAGGAGGGTGGTGACGAGAAGCTCGCCTCAGCCATCCGGAGCTCGCTCGAGAAGTCGGAGGAGCTCGGGCTGAGGAGCGTAGCACTGCCCGCCATCTCGACGGGGGTCTTCGGCTACCCCTACGAGAGATGCGCGCGCATCATGGCCCGCGAGCTGAAAGCCTTCGCTGGACGCGCCCGGAGCCTGGAGAGGGTCATCGTCTGCCTCTACGGTCGGGAAGCCTACGAGACCTTCGAGAGAGTTTTCCTCGAGGAGCTGAGGGAGTAGCCGTGTGCCGCCTCCTAGCGCTAGCGTCTTCGGAGCCTGTGGACGCGCTCGCTTGGCTCGGTGCGCTGAGGAGGGCTGCTGAGTACGACCCCCTGCTTGAAAGGTTGGCCGGCACAGCGATGCATGGCGACGGTTGGGGTCTAGCTGCGCTGGCCGACGGAAGGCTGATCCACTACCGCTCCCCCACGCCGATCTCGAGCGACCCGCTCATGGAGACGGTAGCGACATTGATCTCCGCCCCCGCCGCCATGGTGGCTCACGCCCGCAAGGCCAGCATGGGCATGCCGCTCGGCGTTGGGGCAGCCCACCCCTTCGCGCTCCACCTCGGGAGCGGAGGGGTCGTATTCGTCGCTCAGAACGGGGGCATCGACATAGGTCGAACTCTGGAGCTCTTCGGGCCCGTAGCGTCCCCGGGCAACGTGGACTCCTTCGTATACGCCGCAGCGCTGGCCAGGTTGCTGGAGGAGAGCGGGAGTCTCAAGCGAGCGCTCCTCGAGCTGCACAGGGGGCTTGAGAGGGGCGGGGCCGTGAGGGGTATGGCGAACACGGTCGCGTTATTGGTGGAGCGGAGGGGGGAGCTGTGGGAGGCCGAGATCGGCGTTGTCCGCCACGTGGTGAGGGGGCAGCTGCTCGAGTACGGTGAGATCTACTTGCTGGAGCGCGATGGGTTCGCCGCGGCCGTCTCCAGCACCCTGCGATGGATTCTGGGGGAGGAGATGGAGCCGGTGGGGAGGAACAAGGTCTTGACGGCAGCGCTTGGAAACCCTAGGTTCGAGTGGAGCGCTCTCTGAGCTTCGCTAGGGGGGCTAGAGCGAGGAGGTTGAGTGCTGCGCCCAGCCCGAACGCCCAGCGCGCGCCAAGGCTGGACCAGCTGAAGCTGCCGAGCAGGGGGGAGGGGGCTGCCACCAGGCCCACCACAGCGTCGCTCAACCCGTTCGCTGTCGCAACAGAGCTCGGCGGCGCCATGTAGGAGAGGAGCTTCCTGCGAGCCGGCATATCGAGGGGGAGGAAGACGTTCTGGAGGACGACGGCTAGCGCCAGCGTGCCGAAGCTCCGGCTGACGGCCATGAGCACGTAACCGGCTGAGACGCCCACGTAGTGTAGCACGAGCGCGGGCTTGGAGCCTAGTCGGTCCGTCACAAGGCCGGCGACCGGCTGGAACACCTGCGAAACCACAGTCCCGAGGGCGGCCAGCGTGCCTATCTCGTAGGTGGAGAGGCCCAGGATCTCCCTTTGGAACAGGGCTGTGTAGGGCATGACGGAGAAGACCGCGAAATCGTGTATTGAGAGGGAGAGGGTTAGCTCGAAGAAGCCGGCGCTCTTCAAGTGCTCGAGCTTGATCCTTTCTCTCGCGCGGCTCCCGTGGATCTGCTCGAGGCGCGTGAGCGGGAGGGCGGAGAGGGCGAACGCTATCGCGCTCAGCCTGTAGAGCGGAGTGAAGCCCTCTCTCTCGGTGATTACGCCCGACAGGTAGGATCCAACCGCGGCGCTAGCCCCCGACGCCAGCAGGTACAGCGAGTACCACGTGCCCATATCGCTCCGGTTAGCCCTGGAGGCCACGACGCGCAGGGAGCTCTGCCCCCTAAGCGTGGAGAGGAACGTGTAGGAGAAGAGGAGGGAGGCTGTAGCAGCGGGCGACTTGAGCGAGGGGAGGAGGGCGACGATTGCCGCCTGACCGCCTGTGGCGAGGATCAGGGCTCTTCGAGTGGGCAGAGCGTCTGCCACGATGCCGGCAGGCAGCGCCAGGACGAACGATAGCGTGAGCGGGAGGCTTGACGCGAGCCCCACCTCCGCTAGGGGGAGACCCAGCGATCTGAGGTAGATGGGGAAGAGCGTGTACCACAGGGCGTGTGCAAAGGAAGAGGCGAGGGTGTGCAGCACGAATGGTGGGGGTAGGCCGTTCCTCCGCATATCTTTTCACGCGAGCAGCTCCAGGTCGTGGGCCTTTCTAAGCGTAACGTCGATGGCCGCGAGCGTCAAAAGCAGCGAGACGGCCGAGAGCAGGATGATGGTGCTCGAGACTGGTTCGGCTTTCTCAGCGCTGATTAGCGTGGATAGCGTGAAGTCGAAGTCACCCTCACCCGAGGCGACGCAGATGCCCGCGCGGCAGCTGAGAATAGTCGCCCTCATGCTGCCCTGCGCGGAGTCGAGCACGCCGAGCCTGTCGTAGGACGCTTCCATGCTCAGCCTGACGTCGACGGGGACTCCGGAGACTCTCACCGTCCTGCTTATGCTGAAGCTCTTCGTCGATCTCACCAGCGCCCTATCGTACAAGAGGCCCAATGCTTCAAGCCTGTTGTACACGATTCTCACGGGATCCGACGATATCTGCGCGGCCAAGCGGGGTTGACCATCGAGCTGTAGCACCACCATGTCCCTACTCGAGCCCTCGTCGCAGACCGTTTGGGGCGCGCAGTAGATCCTGTAGGTGACGGTCGCCTCGAGGACTTTCACTGGTACGTCCATCTGCCTCGCGGACGCCATGGAGTAGACGCTGCCGACGGCGAGCGAGGTTAGCGCGGCAACGAGGATGATCTTTGAGAGCCTACCAAGGCCCGCGGAGCCCAGCATGATGTACTTGAATGCCCTCTGGCTGGCCGTAAGCGCTCGCAGGAGCCTGTGCCTCTCGCGATCCAGTAGTAGCGGGAGGAGCGCCATCCCGGCTACGAATCCGCCCGCGTGCGCAAAGACCGCGACACCGATGTTCGCCATCGCGTAGCCCTGGAGGATTTGAGTCACGAACCAGAAGATTAGGTAGGCTGCCGCGCTGGCCGTGAAGCATACAGGTATGTAGAGGTAGAAGAAGCATAGGGACAGCTTGCTCCCCGGGAAGAGCAGAAGGTACGCTCCTAGCACGCCGCTGATCGCGCCGGACGCGCCGATCGCCGGAGTTACGATCGTCAGCGGCCCCTCGATCGGGATGAAGGCTGCGTGGAACGCTTCGGCCGCCAGCCCGGAGAGCAGGTAGAGGACTAGGTACCGCTTACCCCCGAGCGCTGTCTCGACAAGCCTCCCAAAGTTGTAGAGGAAGATCATGTTGAAGAATATGTGTAAGAGGTTCGCGTGCAGGAACATCGAGGTGAAGAGCCTGTACCACTGCCTCGGGTCCGCAAGGCTTGAGGGTATGAAGGCTCCCCACCACAACCACTCGTCGCTGATCTGTAGGAGGCCGTAGTCGAGAGATGTAGCAAAGTAGGCGATCACGTTTAGGACAACCAGTAAGATCGTGACCTTGGGGGGGCCCGTTCTAAGACCGAGCTGATCGTGAGCGTAGGGTATTCCCACTCCTCAATCCCCCTAAAGCAGCTTGAACTGCGCTTATATCTTTGCCCCCTCAACGTACGCACCGCGTGGGATCAAGCTTCAACTCCCATCAAACGCCGATTCCAGCTGAGGAGCTCAAAATCGTCCGCCACTTAGAAGAATGTTATTCAGCGCTGCGAACTACTGGGTACGCCTTCTGACCATCTCCTCGTAATCCCTCTCGTACTCGCCGCTTTCGATCGATAGGACCATCCTTTTGAGAAGGTCCCTCACCTCAGTCACGTACTCCAGGTCCGCGTCCCGTAGACCCCGCTTCTCGATGTCGATAGCCCTCTCCCTCAGCCTCATACCCGCATCGATGCTGAGCGCCGCGAGGATCGCTTGACCGTACAACGCGAAGGGGGCTTGCATCTCGCTACCCAGCTCCGTCAGCAGGTAGGCCGCGTTGTAGAGGAAGAGAGGTCTGCCGCAGTTCAGGAACTCGTCGAGGAGCCTGATGACCTCTGTCATGCGCAGCGCGTAAACCGCGAGCAAATCCCCAAAGTTCATAACTTCATGTGTTCCATGCGGCCCTAATTATAAGGGTGACTGGAACTACGCGTGATTCATAACTCTTTTTAAAGGCCGTCTCCCCGTCCACGCGTGAAGTTCGCCAGGTGCTCGTCTAGACCCCAATCAACTGGCACGCGCGTAGCTATCGTGGGCGCGGGCCCCGCAGGCCTAGCTGCGGCTGGGGAGCTGGCGTGCAGGGGTTATGAGGTTCACGTTATGGACCGGCTTCCCGAGCCGGGAGGGATGCTGCTCTTCGTGATCCCCGACTTCAGGTTCAGGAAGGACATGGTGCGCTCTGGGATCAAGGAGCTCGAGAGGCTGGGCGTCGTCTTCGAGAGGAGCGAGATTGACAGTGGTAGGCTGAGAAGGCTGCTCGCGGACTACGACGCTGTCCTGCTCTCGACGGGCGCTTGGAGGAACGTTAAGCTCGGCGTAAGGGGCGAGGAGCTTCAGGGCGTTTACTACGGGCTCGATTGGATGCACGATTACATGCTTCACAACTTGGGCTACGGCCCACCGCCCCCTAGGCCGGGCGAACGCACGATCGTGGTTGGCGCCGGCTTGACGGGCCTTGACGTCTGCGAAACCCTGCACAGGGTCTACGGGTTGAAACCCGTGCTAGTTTACCGGAGGCCCCTCAAGGTGGCGCCGGCAGCCGTAGCTCTCGCGCGGCTCGCGGAGAAGGGCGTCATCAGCGTCGTTGACTCCTCCCTCCCCCTTGAAGTCGTCGGAGCGAACAGGGTTGAGGGCTTGAAGATCGTCGGCGTTGAACCGACGCTTGACAGGACAGCCCCGATCAAACCGATACCCGGCTCCGAGAGAGTAATCGAGGCCGACACGGTGATCGTTGCGGCCGGCATCCAGCCTAGCCCACCCCCCTCGCTGGCGGAGCTGGGCGTAGCCGTGGAGCGGGACGGTAGAATCCGCGTCGATGAGAGGTTCATGACGAACGTCGAGGGCCTCTTCGCGGCCGGCGACGTGGCGCACGGCGCCAGCAACGTCGCTAAAGCCATGGAGAGCGGCCGTAGAGCTGCAGCCTCGATCGACGAGTACCTGAGGGCGAAAAGGTAGCTTTCCTAGTAGACGGTCACGCTCCTTATCGCGGGGTGCTGCAGAACCCGAGGCACGAAATCGCTGGGCACCTCGTCCTGTATGATGACGAAAAGCCTGGGGTTATCCACGATCAAGGGGTGCTCCGCGATGACCTGCAGGATGTTGATGTTCTTCTCGGCTAGCAGGCTGGACACGTACGCCAGGATTCCCGGCTGGTCGCGGACCGTCTCGATCACGATGCAACGGTAATTGAGGAGCTTCGTCACGCCCCGGAAGAAGGGGCCGGCGTTCTCCAGCTTCTCGAAGAACTCCAACAACCTCGGGTTCTCAACGATCCTGCGAACCGTCTCACGTACCGTCCTCCAATCCACGCCGCAAGCTCGCGCAACGCTCCTGTACGGTACCGGGATGTCGCCCAAGTAGATGCGCGGCGCCTTCCGCCCCGGCGCTGGCTTCACGCTCAAGCCGCGCATCAATAGAGTCATTGCGACCCTCAGCTGTGCCTCGTTGTTCTTGAAGTACTGGAGGATTTCTTCGCGAATGGTCACGCTCAAAAATCGTCGTGAAGGTACAAAAGCTTAGCTTCCCGCCAGCTCCTCTGAGCTATGCATATTTTTATACACGAAAAGCCTTTTTTGTTCCTCAATGACCCCTATGCCGTGCCGAACTACAAATTGGTGATCGGCGAGGAGGAGCTCCCTAAGGCGTGGTACAACATCCTACCTGACTTGCCTGAGCCGCTCCCACCACCCCTGAAGCCCGATGGAACGCCCGTAAAGCCCGAGGAGCTGGAGGCCATTTTCCCGAAGGAGATCATCAGGCAGGAGGTCTCGTTGGAGCGGTTCATACCGATCCCCGACGAAGTGCTCGACGTCTACAGGCTGTGGAGGCCCACGCCGCTCGTGAGAGCTTACAGGCTGGAGCGAGCGCTCAAGACGCCGGCTGAAATCTACTACAAGTACGAGGGGGTGAGCCCTCCGGGCAGCCACAAGCCAAACACGGCCGTCGCGCAGGCCTACTTCAACCTGAGGGAGGGGGTCGAGCGACTGACGACAGAGACAGGCGCGGGGCAGTGGGGCTCCGCCCTCGCGTTCGCGACGAACCTGTTCGGCCTGAAGTGCACCATCTACATGGTCCGGGTCAGCTACGAGCAGAAGCCCTACCGGCGCGTACTGATGCAGCTGTGGGGGGCTGAAGTGGTGCCCAGCCCGAGCCCGCGCACGAGCTTCGGCCGGAAGATCCTCGAGCAGGACCCGAACAACCCGGGTAGCTTGGGCATCGCGATCAGCGAAGCCATCGAGGACGCTGTGACGCACGAGAGGACGAAGTACTCGCTCGGCAGCGTGCTCAACCACGTGCTGCTCCACCAGACGATCGTAGGGCTCGAGGCGCTGAGGCAGATGGAGTTGATCGACCGCTTCCCCGACTACGTCGTTGGCTGCATCGGTGGAGGCAGCAACTTCGCCGGCATCAGCTACCCCTTCTACTACTACAAGAAGATCGGGAAAGCCCCCACTGACACCCGCTTCATCGCTGTTGAGCCCACAGCTGCGCCGTCGACAACCAAGGGCGTCTACACCTACGACCACGGCGACACAGCCCGCTTAACGCCGCTACTCAAGATGTACACGCTGGGCCACGATTTCGTCCCACCACCGATCCACGCGGGCGGCTTGAGGTACCACGGCAAGGCCCCGACGCTCTGCCTCTTGGTCAAGCACAAGGAGTTCGAGAGCGTCGCTTACAACCAGGTGGAGGTCTTCAAGGCTGCCGAGATCTTCGCCCGTGCAGAGGGTTTCGTGCCTGCACCGGAGAGCGCGCACGCGGTCAAGGCGGTCATCGACCTGGCGCTCGAGGCGAAGAGGACCGGGGAGAGGAAGGTGATCCTATTCAACCTAAGCGGGCACGGCCTCCTCGACCTGAAGGCTTACGACGAGTACCTGAGCGGTACGCTGAAACCCTACGAGTACCCGAAGGAGGAGGTGGAGAAGAGCATCCAAAAGCTGTACCAGATGTACCCGTGGCTCAAGACGATAAGCTAAAGGAGATATGGAGCGCGCTCAAACCTCTTTCTTCTAACCCCAGCATTGCACGGCAGGATCGATTGCAGTTTCTGCCTGCTAGACGACCCAGTCCTCCACGCGCTCGTTGTTAAAAACGAACACCCTGATCAAGCCGACGAGCAGTATCGTCAGCCAGAGAACCTGGTAAACCAAAAGGTAAATGGGGGTTATGCAGGTGTGGGGTTTCATACCCATTAGCCTGGCGATGATCGAGTTCGCAACGGCGAACGCGACGATGAAGATCAGGATCGCCAGTGTGGTTGTAGCGTACGCTACGTGGAGCGTGATGGAGAGGGCGGCAGCCGCAGGCAGTAGGAACCGTGCGAGGGAGGAGAGGGGGAGCAGCAGTGCGTAAGCCAACTTTACGTGGGCGAAATCCCTTAACCCCATCAGCACTGCCGTTGTTAGGAGAGCTGGCATCGAGAGTAGGAGCCCCGGTAGAATAGCGTGGGGCATCCTCACTAGCACTTTGAGGACGGTCCAGAAGTTCTCCCTCAACCATGAGGCGAAAGCAACAGCCCACCTCTTCCTCTGCTTCAGCCAGTGGGTCCAGCTGGACGGCGCGTAGTTGAGCACGTAGGTGCTATCGAGGAAGGAGAAGCGGCAGCCCTTCAGGTACAACCGCAGCGCGAGGTCGAAGTCCTCAGACAAGCGCGGCCGGAAAGATCCAACGCTCTCCAGCGCCGAGCGTTTCACGGCGAAGGCTGCTCCGTTGATCGCGATGGTCCTCCTAGCCAGCTTCGCCATCAGCTTGCTAGCGAAGTTGTACGCTGTGTACTCGATATGAACGAGTTTCGCTAGCAAACCTTCACCAGCAACCCTCTTCTTAATGTCTAGAAGATCGCAGTCCCTCATCGCCTCGTAGACCTTGGAGAAGAAGTGGGGGTCTTCGATGAGCACATCGTCGTCCAGGAAGAGCACGGTGTCGCACTTAGCCAGCTTTACAGCCTCGTTGACCGCCGAAACTTTCCCCCTTCTACCCTCCCTCGCTAACAGCTGCATTGGCACGCTGCTGCTCAAACTCTTCAAGGCTTGCAATGTTTCAGGATCAGGATCATCGACAACGACGACGATTTCGCCGGGCGGATCGTTGCAGCGGATCAAGCTCTCGACGAGCTCTACAAGCCTTTTTCCACCGCGGTACGACGGGATGACCACGCTCACGGGCAAGGCTTCCGCGCGCTCTGATGCCACCATTGCTCCAACCCCACCCATCGAATCATAAAAACTCATCCACTGTGCCTATCCACCCTCGGGAAGCGTTCATTCGGGGTGAAGCTCCCCTTTTTATTAAGGAAGTAAACTATTAAGGTAGTTTAAATTACACATAATCTTTTTAAAGGATAGCTTTAGGAGCCACAACATGACCAGCAAAGTCTACTTTGCGAGCGCGCAGTTCACTCCTCCGAGTGGTGGTGATTTCCGGCGGGCAAGAGAAGGAAGCCTTCCAGTAAAGTTCAAGAAAGCTCTTGAAGAGTCTCCGTTGAGCCGCATCGTTGAGAGGGGTAATATCGTCGCCATCAAGATCCACGTCGGCCCCATGGAGGAGGGGGGTTTCCGCTTCATCAGGCCCCTCTTCGTGCGGATCCTCGTCGATTACGTAAAGCAGCTGGGTGGCATCCCGTTTATAACGGACACGTGGGGGTTAAGGCACGTTTACGCGGGGGTACAGAACGGCTTCGGCTTCGACGTTGTTGGTGCACCAATGCTGCCAGCCAACGGTATCAAGGAGAACTTCTTCTACGAGGTTGAGCTGGAGAACCCCTACCACCTGAAGAAGGTTCAGGTGGCAGGGAACATCTACGACGCTGACGTGCTGATCAACTTCTCCCACGTGAAGGGGCACGCGAGCCCCGGAGTTGGAGGGGCTATCAAGAACCTGGCGATGGGGTGCACCAGCTACAGGACGAGAGGTGAAATCCACCAGCTCGAGAGGCTTGATAGCGTCGGGAGGGCTTTTCAGGAGGGCTGCGTTGATGCGGCAAGAGCGGTGCTCAAGAATAAGAGGGGTAAAGCGCTCCACATCAACTACGTGATGGACGTCCAGACCATGTGCGACTGCGCGCCGTGGTCGGACATCCCAGTCGTCCCGGACATCGGCATCCTGATCTCGGAGGACATCGTGGCCGTCGAGTACGCCTCCCTGAGGATGATCGACGAGGCCCCGAACGTGCCCGGATCCATCGCCGATAAGCTCGGCCTCAAGCCGGGGGACAACAAGTGGCTGAAGATCCACGGCAAGGACCCCTACGTACAGGTTGAAGCTGCAGAGAAGGCCGGCTTGGGCACCAAGCAGTACGAAATAATAGAGGTCCTCCCGTAAGTGCCGACCAGGTATGCCGCGCGTAATCGTTGACCAGGATCGCTGCACCGGTTGCGCAGCCTGCTACAGGGTTTGCCCAAGCGGAGTGTTCGTGATAAAGAGGGGCAAGTCGTACCCGGTCAATGAGGACAAGTGCGTGATGTGCAGAGCTTGCATCACCCACTGCCCCGTGGGGGCAATTACGATATCTCACAGGGAGGAGGAACTATTAAAGCGGCTCTACGGGGGCTGAACCTCGAAGCCTAAACTTTTTCCGCGCTCTTTTCACCCTCAGCTCACTATATCATCGACCGTTACCAACGAGAAGTTGTGAGGAAGCCCCAGCGCCTCGTAGACTCTCTTAGTGAACTCGAAGATCTCCTCCGCCTCATCCCTCCTCAAGGGGCGCAGGTGGGGGTCCAACGGGTTCTCAACAGCTAGAGGGCGGGGAGCCACCATCGCCGCGACCTGCGGTACATCGGCGTACTTGAGCAGGTCGGGTGGGAAGAGCGAGGGTGGGAGGCTGAAGCCGCTCGCCGACGAGAGAGTTGAGGGTACCGAGAGGGCGCGCACGCTTCTCACGCGCTCGTCCAGGGCGGCGGCGAAGAGCGCCGGTAAGCCGGCCTCCCGCTCTCCGAACAGGTGCACCTCGTTGAAGCCGCGGGCCCTGTACAGGTAGTCCACGGCCCTCAGGACGTCGAAGACCCTCGCCCCGAGGATTTGCCGTCCGACCACGATCGAGTTCTTCGTCGCCACCTCCTCGCTCGAGGCCGTCTCACCAGTCCCGCGGTAGTTGATAACCATCACCGCGCCACCCCTCTCCGGCCAATCCCACACCTGCCCGTTGGACAGGCATGACTGCGCGCTCGAGGTTTTAACGTAGAGGAGGCAGCTCTCCTCCGCCCCCTCGCTCCCCACCAGCGCTGCGGGTACCACGATGTCCAACTCGGTTCTCAGCCCGAGCTTCTCCACCTCAACTCCACCGACCCTTTCAACGCCCAGCTCCTCGATCCTCGCGGGCTCCTCCGGGAAGCCTCCGAACACCTCCTCAACCAGCCTCGCCCTCAGCTCGGGAACCGCTTGAAGCCACTCCTCCACGCTCACGCGGCGGGCCTCGGCGAGCTTCGCAGCCCTCCTCGCGTAGAGGGACGCGATGCTCTCGCCCTCAGGCTGGGGGAGGCAGGCGAGGTAGGGGGAGGTGTCGGGCTCGAGTTGCAGGTCGCTCTCGTCCAGCTGCTCCTCCCGCCCCTTCAGCCAGAGCGTGAGCCAGCGGTAGGCTGCGAGCCGCATCTCCCGCGTGTAGCCGTGGCCCGCGTACACCTCCACGTAGGCCAGCTTGTCGAGCGCGCTCAGCATCTCGTAGATTCTGCGGACCCTTAGGTAC
>JAVYWK010000040.1:0-13769 GCA_038727095.1 Thermofilaceae archaeon
TGTACAGGTATAGGAGGAGGTTTGTTGAAGTGTTATCGACGTTGTGGAAGAGGGATGTTGTGGAGCAGGGTCTCTCGCTGAGGCTCGCCACAGTGCTGATGCTTATCGGCTTCTTCGGCTGGTACGCACTCATGCTAGCAGAGCAAGCTAGCCCAATCGTAGCACTACTCGTACCAATCTGGGCTATACTGATCAACATTTTCTTCGCCCGAATATGGTCCGAATTCTTCTGGTTTGCAGCGGATTGGGGCTTATCATGGGTTCCAACCTACGAGTTTGGCAGGTTGGTGCACGGCTGGCCGAGTTACACTGACGTAGGATGGGATAACCCGAACACGAACCCCGCCTGGTTCACCATCGCTCGACATATGGTTAATTTAGGTAACTGGAATATTGGGTTTAGCCCATTAAGTGCTGGCCACCACATCGCGCTCTATAAGTTAGCTCGTGACTTGAGGATGAGGATGACGGATCTGCTGGTTTCCATTGTGCTGGGTTCGGTGATCTTTTCCTTCGTCGCTATGCCGCTCACAGCTTACTTCATCCTCCACACAAAGGGGGGTCTCAACGCAACAAACGCTGGAGGTGGAAGTTGGTGGCCTTGGATGACTGCCGGAAGATTACATAGAGGGTACTGGGTTACCGCAGGGTTAACCCCCGACGTTGTTGCCTGGCTCATCTACGGCGTAGGTTTTGTTCTAGGTATAGTCCTTTATGTTGCTAAATTGTACGTACCCCTGCTTTGGTTCATAAATCCGGTCGCGTTAATGCCTGCTGACGCCTACAGCTGGCTCGTTCCCTCACTAGGCTTGATAATAAAACTTGTTGCAGTCAGAACGATTGGAATGAAAAAGTATGAAGAATACGTAATCCCAGCTGTAGCCGGATGGATACTCGGTTTCGGTGCAACATGGCTACCAGCAGCACTCATAAACCTAGCCGTAGCTACAGTACCTAGGCTAAGTGCACTTTTCATGCCCTAAAAGGTCAAATTAAGAAAGATCCTATATTTTGTTTTACATGAATTTCTATTAAAAGATATAATATAAGTTTTAATTTTAATGACTAGTCGACATACATCTGACAGTTGTAGCAGTACCACCGCTGGTATTGGGGTATCCAGACGGCTGGCTTCCCGCAGTAGGGGCAGTTTTTCTCCTCTTTCTTCTTTAGAAAGGGTATACTAACGCGTGGCGTGGATGGTTGAGCTGCTGGAGTTACGGGAGGGGTAACCGCCGGCTGGGTCGCCGCGGCGGGAAGCTCGACTTTCTCCTTGAGGAGGACGATGTCCTTCGCGGCTGCAACCTTATCCGAGGGGATTTCCATGGTTAAGCCGCCGGGGGTTCTGACGACGAGTAGAACTTCCTTTTCCTCCAGCTTAAACGCTAGATCAACAACGTCCCCGATGAGCTTCGCCTCCTGGTCGTAGACGCGCTTACCGATAACCTCGCCTCTCTTTACGCTCATTGACTTACGCCTCGATGGTTACATTTTAAGCTTTCTCTCTCCTAGATATAGCGGTAAGGCGCCACTTCACGCACTGAGCTGTCCAAATTGGGTCGCGCCTCAAGCTCAAGTCGGACCACACGTTGAGCGGAAGGATGATTAAACGCCCCTTGAAGGGGGTCTTATGGAACAGGAGGGACGGATCCGCTACATCGTGGATTTGCTCTCCAGGCTGATACAGGTGGATACCACGAATCCCCCCGGTAACGAGACGCCTGCTGCGAAGATGATCGTCGAGGAGCTCGAGGGGAAAGGTGTTGACTACAGGTTCCTTGAGAGCGCACCCAACAGGGGGAACGTGGTCGCCTGGGTGGAGTCCAGGGAGCCCGGCCCTTCGCTCCTCCTACTCTCCCACTTGGACGTGGTGCCGGCGAAGCCGGAGGAGTGGAGCATCGACCCGTTCTCGGGGGCTGTGAAGGACGGCTTCGTTTGGGGGAGGGGTGCTCTAGACGACAAGCTCTCGGCAGCCGTCATGCTGAGGGTCTTCCTCGACTTCGCCGAGACTGGGAAGTTCAGGGGGAAGCTGATCTACGCCGCGACGGTGGACGAGGAGATGGGCGGTAGAATGGGTGCCGGCTGGCTGGTCGGGAACCACCCGGACCTGGTTAAGGCTGACTACGTGATCAACGAGGGTGGGGGTTTCGAGCACCCCGGAAGAAGGAGCTTGTTTCTGGTCCAGACGGCTGAGAAGGGTGTCTTCTGGTTCAAGCTGAAGTTCAAGGGGAGGCCGGGCCACGCCTCGATGCCGAAATCGGGCGACAACGCCCTTCTGAAGGCGGCTGAAGCGGCCAGGAGGCTCGGCGCAAAGCAGCCACCGGTCGACTTGAAGCTACCGGCGAAGAGGATGATAGCCGGTTTCCTCGAGGCAAGGGGGGTTCCGCCCCCTCTGAGGGCGTTGCTGGCCACCCGGTTCGGTGCAGGGTTGATCGTGAAGCTCGCGGGAGATTCGGCCCCAATGATCGACGCGATGCTTCGGAACACGATGTCCCCCACGGTCGTGCAGGGCGGGAATAAGGTCAACATCATCCCCTCCTACTGCGAGTTGAGCGTCGACTGCAGACTCCTGCCGGGGTACGGGGAGGAGTGGGTGAAGAGCTACGTGGCTAGAGCGCTTGAGGGGTTGGAGTTCGAGCTCGAGTTCATCCATAGGGAGCCTGCAACCGAGAGCCCCCTCGACACGCCCCTCTTCCACGCCATCCAGGACGCTGTCCACTCGGAGGTTCCCGGAGCGCTGGTGGCACCCTACATGTCTACGGGGGGCACCGACTCGAGGTTCTTCAGAACCGCCTTCGGCAGCGTCGCGTACGGCTTCGTCCCACTGAGGGCCGACCTGCCCCTGAGGGAGCTGCTGAAGATGGTCCACGGGGTGGATGAAAGAGTGTCCATCAAGAACGTGGAGTTCTGCTACCGGGTTCTCACTAGAACTTTGGAAGGCTTCTACGCCAGGGTGAAGTGACGCCTGCAGCAGGGCTTCCAGCGTAGCCCTACCATCCCTCAAAGTTGTTCTGTATGGAAATAGCATTTAATCAAAGTTGTTCTCCATGAGAACAGTTTTAAGGGCGTGCAGCAGGTAGGCGCGTGAACAGGTCGGAGGACTTCAAGCGCGTGCTGGCAGAATGGAAGGTTTGGAAGCCACCGTGGATTGTGGAGCGGGAGGTTGAGCTCCCCCATGCGCTCCCCTCAATCGTCACGGTCGTGGGACCACGGCAGGCGGGTAAGACATTCCGGCTCTTCCAGCTGGTTCGCGAGCTAGTGGAAGCGGGTGTCCCGCGTGATAACATCCTCTACGTCAACTTCGAGCACGAGAGGTTGAGGAGGCTGGACGCGAACGACCTGGAGGAGATGCTGAAGGTGTACTTCCAGCTTTTCAAGCCGAACCCGGGCCACCCGATCTACCTCCTGCTGGACGAGGTTCAGCTGGTCGCGGACTGGGACAAGTGGGTGCGCCGCATCCACGATAGGGGAGGGTTCCGGCTCTACATCACCGGCTCCACCTCGAAGCTCACGAGCCGCGAGATCGCGGACTCCCTGCGCGGCAGGAGCGCGGACTACCTCGTGCTCCCCTTCAGCTTCCGGGAGTTCCTCAAGGCTAGGGGCTTCGAGGTCGGCGACGCGGAGGTCCTCACCTACCTGGAGGAGAGGGGTAGGGTCCTGGGGCTGCTCGAGGAGTACCTCGTCTACGGCGGCTTCCCGCGCGTCGTGCTGACCGAGGATCCGGAGGAGAAGAGGCGCGTGCTCAAGGCCCACTACGAGGCGATCTTCTACCGGGACCTCGTCGATAGGTGCAAGCTCGACCCCGAGCTGCTCGACGCCCTGCTGACCGCACTGATCTCCAGCTTCGCGGGGCTCTACAGCGCGTCGAAGCTGCACAACTACGTCAAATCGCTGGGCTTGCGCTGCAGCAAAGCAACCCTCATCAAGTACGTCTCCTGCGCCCAGCAAGCGTACCTCCTCTTCCTTTCCCAGATCCACTCGCCCTCCGTTAGAAGCAGGCGACAGTACCCGAGAAAGGCGTACGTGGTGGACAACGGGATCATCACCACCCTCGTTCCGGAGGCCGCCGAGAACCTTGGGAGGCTGATGGAGAACGCCGTCGCCGTCGAGCTTGTGAGGAGGGGCTGGGAGCTCCGGTACTGGAGGGAGTACGGGAGGAGGGAGGGTAGGGAGGTGGACTTCGTCCTCATCCAAGGGCTGAAGGTGAGGCAGCTGGTTCAGGTCACCTACGCGAGCAGCAGGTCGGAAGTGAAGGGGAGGGAGCTGGAGGCGCTCCGGAAGGCTGGCGAGGAGCTCGGCTGCCGCGACGCGCTCATCATCACGTGGGACTATGAGGGGAGGGAGGAGTTCGAGGGCCTCGAGGTGCGCTACACTCCCCTATGGAAGTGGCTGCTAAATCGAGGCTAAGGCTTGCACGTCCTCCGGAGCCAACCTCCAGCCCATCGAGCCCAGCAGCTCTCTGATGTGCTCGACATTCTCGCTCTTCACTATCGCCATAACCCTCTCGTGCCTGATCACGTAGTTTAACGCCACCTGGATAGCCGTCCTCCCGTACTTCTCAGCGATCCTCTTGAGCGTGGGGTCACGGGCTACGCTGCCCTTCTCGATGGGGGTGTAGGCCTGGATGGTGATCCTATTTCTAGTGCAGAAATCTAAGAGCTCCCTCTCGACCAGTTCCCGGTGGTAGACGCTGTACCTGACCTGGTTTACGGCAATCTCAGCCCCCCTTGCGCTCTCCACAGCTGCGCTCAAATCCCTCAAGCTGAAGTTGCTCACGCCTATGTACCTGGTTAAGCCCTCGCTGTACACCGCTTCGAAGTTCCTGACTTGATCCTCGATGCTCATGGACCTGTTCGGCCAGTGTATCAGGATCAGGTCTGCGTACCTGACTCCCAGCCTACCGAGGCTTGACCTCGCGGCTTTCAATACCGCGCTCTTGCTCACCAGCTTATCCGGCCAGATCTTCGTCGTTATGAAGACGCTATCCCTCCCGAACTCCCTAACCACCCTACCCACGAACTCCTCGGCTCTGCCGCCATCGTACATCTCAGCCGTGTCGATGTTATCGATGCCCCGCTGTAGCGCGTAAAGGAACGCTTCCTCAGCCCTCTCGTAATCCCTGATGGCCCAGGTTCCCAAGCCGATGGCTGAAACCCCGTCCGCCCCAATCGGCCTCCTCTCGATCAAGGTGCGCTCCACAGCAGTCTAGAGCACGTTTGTGCAACTACATATTCTTTCCTGTACACCGGGGCAGGAATCGCGATTTATCCAACCCCTACCACACCCTTAATGCGTTACTCGGTCTGCACCGCGGCGGCTCAGGTAGAAGCTGTGCAAGCCCGCGGGCTCGATCGCTCAGGAGGTGGAGGGGGTGGCGGAGGTTGGAGCTTTGAACCGCTTTACGCTTCGTCGGGTGAGCTGCTCATGCAGCGCGCGCCGCTCGTGCCGCTACCCCTGTGCGCTCCATCTCGCTTGAAGCGAGAGCTTCCACGAGCTCCTCGAAGCTGAGTACCTTTATGGGGACGGCGAACCTGATCCCGCTGGGTGGCGACACGATCAGTGCCTCACCCCTGTCCAGCGTCTTGATCTCCTGCTCGGCTTCGTCAAGGTAGGGGCTGTACTGGATCACCTTGGTCAAATCCGGCTTCGTCGGTAGCGGCAGGATTATCTTCGTAAGGGCTTGCCTGATCACGGTCTCGATCAGCTCCCCGGGCATCTGGGTGATGTAGAGGGCGCCAACCTTGTACTTCCTCCCCCTCTTCGCGATCGTAGTGAAGATGTTCTCCCGAACTTCGCCCCCAGCCGCCTGCTTCGAGAGGTAGCGGTGCGCCTCCTCAACCGCGATCAGCACGTAGGGCAGGTTCTCCCACTCGTCAAGCGAGTACTTCCTAGCCCTCTCGTAGGCGTAGAAGATCCTCCTCGCCACCGCGATGGTCAACAGCTTCTCCTCACCCTCGCTGGCGAAGGGCATGTCGAATAGAACCACCCTCCCCTCCTGCACAGCCCCCAAGACCGCGCTGAACAAGTCGTGCGGGACGCGGGGCGCGAAGATCCCGCTCGTCCCGAGCAGGTGGCGAACCTTCCTCTTCGTCACCGCCACCGTGTTGACGGGGGCCATCCCGCCGAGCCGCTTGTGGAGGCTCCTCGAGTCCACGGTCGTTATGATCTCCAGCCAATCCTCCCCTAACGTCCTGTAGGCGAGCCAGAGGAACTCCTCCTGGGGCTCGGTGAACTCACCCGTCATCGTGAAGTCGGACGGCTTGAGGGATGCGAAATCCACCTTCAGGGGGTGGGCCAGCACCTCCCTCTCAACCTCCTCTCCAGCCAGCTCGAGGGTCAGCTTGAGCCTCGTCGGCTCCTCAACCCTGGGTGTCACGACGAAGAGCCGCTCCTCGGATTGTGGTAGGTGCGCCAACCCGTACTTCCCCGGCTCGGAGCCCGTGAGGTACTCGCTCTCCACGTCGAAGAGCACGAGGCTGTACTTCGGGGGTGCGAGCATGAAGGCGGCTGCAAGCACCTTCCCCAGGTTCGACTTCCCAGCCCCCGTTACTCCGCAAACGAGCACGTGGTGGGGGATCACCTTAGACCCGTCCAGGGATACGAGGGCGTCGGAGGGCCTGTGCCCCACCCTGACGAGGCCGATCACGAGGTCGCCCGCGTCCAAACGGAGCTGCTTCAAGTCCTCCTTCCCCAAGCTCTCGACGGTTGTAAAGAGCCTGGGGACTGAAGTGGGGCCCTGCACGCGCCCGTCCCTCTCGATCTGGCAGAGGATTGTGGCGATCGCCGTGTCGTAGAGGCGGAGGGGCTTATCGTACAGCTCCACCCTACCCCCCTGAGCCGCCGCGTGGCTGGCAGCCGCGATCTCCGCCGGCGTCAGCAGGCTCTCCGGCCTGAAGTCGTACACCCTCATCACGTACTTGCGATCCTCGTCCTCGACCTTGACGAGCTGGCCCCTCTCAACGCGCGCCCCCTCCAGTATCCTGAACTTGACGGTAACCCCCTCGACCCAGACGACGACTCCCAGCTTCAGGGGACATCACCCCAGAGCCCCCTCTCCTTGAAGCTCGCGTAGGCGGCGGAATCGGCGAACAGCTTCTCCTCCACCCCCCAATCCCTCATCAGATCGAGCAGCACGATGCGGTCGGCCTCAACCTCCCTTTCACTGATCCTTGCGGCCTCGTGGGCAGCCTTCAGCGGGTACGGGTAGCCGGGGGATGAAGGGTCCTGCAGCTCGGCGATCTCGCCCAACACCTCGCCGCAGTCGAATCGAGCGAGAGCCCTCCTCGAAACGTCGATCCTCAGCACGCTCCTACTCAACTCGGAGAGCTTTGCGGCAGCTGGGGCGCCCAGCATCCACGGAGGCAACCCCTCCTCCTTGAACAGGGGGTAGTAGTACCAAGCAGCACCACCCAAGCTCCTCTCCGCCATCCTCGCGATGTAGCCGAGAGCCCCCTCCCCCGTGTCCAAGGCGAGCCTCGTCCTCTTGGGCACGCCGACGGGGGTGAGCCCGAGCGCGAGAGCCCTCGCCTCAACCTTCCTGACCAGCTCGCGCGTAGTGAGCCTGTAGAGCGGTGCAACAGTGAGGCTGCGGTCCATCAGCAGGTAGCCCGCGCCCGAGAGCTCCGCCAGCGCTTTGGCAACCGCCTCGTACTCAACCCGGGTCAGCCACTCAGCCGCCTCGAACCTGCCAGCGACGAGGGAGACCCTCTTCGCCACCCTCTCCCAAACCCTCTTGATACCCCGGAAAGCAACGACAACGACGCGGCTCTCAACGATCATCGCTGCTCCGAGGTTGAAGAGGACCTTAGCGCTAGCGTCAGCCGCCACCACCAGCTTCCTGTGCGGCAGCGGCTCGAGCACCCTCAGCTTCGAGGAGTCGACAGGGATCCCTCGAACCACCCTGCCGAAGAGGTTCAGGATGGGGACTGGCTTCGTGACGACCAGCCCGTCCAGCGTGACTTGGACGCTCCGCCTCCTCTCCTCGAAGATCCTCCTCAGCTTCTCAGCTAGCACCTCGACGTCCGCCCTCTCGAAGCCGACGCTGATCCAGCGGCTCTGCACCACGAATAGTGATGCGAGAGTGGGCTAATAAAGTTAAAGATAATAACGTTTTGGAAAAAAGATTGCACAGACCCGCGGTCGGTTGCGTTGCTCCACAACGGTAGCATTTTCCTGTAACCATCACCCCGTTCCCCCCCGAGTTAAGGTTTCAGGGAAAGCGTACTGTTGACGGGAACGATTAACGGTTGAGATATGTATATATACTGGTTGCGAGGGTATGCATACGGTAGTGATACCCGCGTAACAAGGCGGTAATCCATGGCCATCACGATCCACTACGCAGGCTTCCACCCCACATTGATACTCGAGGGCTTCGAGGCCATCAGGGTCAGGGAGCCGATCGAGCGGGTCTACATCCTCTACGACGGCAAGACGGATAAGAGGGACAGGTACAGAGCCGTCTCCCAGCGGAACGCCGCGAAGCTGGCTAAGGCGCTCTCCTTCTTCAAGCCGATCAAGCTACCCGTGAACCCCTTGAGCTACACGAGCGTCTTCAGCAGGCTCTACTCGATCCTCTACTACGAGATGAAGCTGAGGGGTGGCGCCGAGAGGGGGGTTCGGGTCTACATCGATGTGACGGACATGCCCCCACTCATGGCGGCGGCCGCCGGGGCGGTCGCGATGATGTTCCCCGGTGCGGAAGTGTACAGCGTGCTGCCGGAGGTTAGGGGCGAGTTCATCCCCGACCCTCGCACCCCCGAGTTCGACGACTGGGTTGAGCAGAAGGACTCCTCCCACGCCCAGGAGGTCGTGAAGCTACCCCTACCCGGCCGCAGGGCCCCCACGATACCGGACTCGGAGAAGAAGCTGAGGATCCTCCTGACACTCCACGACCTTAACGGCTCCGCGGAGAGCGTCGTGGACCTGATGAAGGCTTGCGGCGACGACCCGGAGCGAAACCCAGCCACTAAGGCTGCCTACAGCAGATTACTGAAGGAGATGGAGGACGAGGGGTTGATCATGAGGGAGCAGGAGGGGCGGAGCCGCCGCGTAGCGCTAACCGAGTTCGGGAGAGCGCTAGTGAAGGCCCTCCTAAGGGGCGAAGAGATGGCGAACCGTATAGCGCCCAGAATCGAGCTCCGCCCGTTACGCCCAGCTTAAGCCGCTACGCCAAGAACTCATCGAATCTTTACCGTTGCAGCGAGGCTTCCCAGGGCTTCTCCACCCGCTGTGCTGGGCCGTAAGGGGTAGGAATTTAGGGGGATGTGTAACACTCATCACGGCCGCGGTGACGAGGCTTGCAAGGGCCGAAGGGTGGTGAGCTCGGCTGCGCCGAGCGGCCGTTTAGAGCCTGTCGATCCGCTCCAGCAGCTCAAGGACGTCGCGCTCGCTCCTCAATCTCACCTCGCCCCTGAGCAGCCTAACCAGCTGCTCATCCTTCACGAGCTCGTGCACCCTCGCTTCAACCTCGGCTGCGGGAGAGCCGGTTCTAGCGGCTAGCCTTCGAATGAGCAGCTCCCTCAATCTGAGCTTCAGCGAGTTCTCGGTCTCGGGTAGCCCTGCGACGATGTCGCTGAGGACCCTGATCAGCGGCTTCGAGGATGCGTGCCTCACAGAGGGGGGCTGGAAGCCCGAAAGATCAATAATGATTCTCACGAGAGCTGTGAGGGGGATGGCGAGAGCGACAAGCCAGGCGATCTCAATCGAGTAGCCGGACAGCAGATGGGCTAGAGCTGCAGCTGCAGCGATGGTTATTGTGAGAACCACGATCAGCTTAGCCTCCAACTGCGCCACCCGCGAGCGAATCCCTGATCGCGGTGAAGCAGGTGAGCGCGACTCTCCTCATCCCCTCATCTATGTAGTGGTCGCTGTACCTCGCCTCCTCGAACAGCCTGACGAGCCTCTCGAGCGGGGCTGGCTCCAGCCTCTCGAAGTGCCTAAGTGCTGTGTGAGCCACCTCCCTGGCCGTCATCTCCTCGCTCACGGGGACGCCTCTCTCCCGAAGGAGCCTGCACAGCTTGAGGAAGTAGGAGACGACAGCCCCCCTTGGATCCCCGCCTTCCTCGACCTCTCGGATGGCCTCTTGCGTCGCTTCGAGCAGCTCCAGCTCGCCGGCGTCCATTTGCTCCTCGGTTGGCTGCGGGCTACGCGACTCGATCCAAGCGCTGACAGCTGCGTAGACGACCACGACGGCTAAGAGGGTGAGGAGCACGCCAACTACAGCTCCTAGAGGCCAGCTCGAGGAGAGCAAAGCTTCCGATGCTTCCTCAGATGGGTAGCTGCCGCCCGCTTCTCCACTCTCACCAGATTCGCCGCCCCGGTCTGGTTGCTGAGCCCCCGTTGAGTCGGGTTGCTGGAGTGGAGACTCGGGAGCTTCAGGCTGCCTCGGCGCGATTCTGCCTGCGAGGCCGATGAGTAGGATTAAGGGTGATACTATCAAGGTGAGCTGCAGCAGAACGGCGAGAGGGAGCAGCCACCAGGGGCCCCTCCTTCTACGCTTCAAGGCCTGCTTGAACAGCTCCTTAAACCCCTCTGCGAAGAGGGGGACCACGAGGGCCGCGGCTACGAGCAGCGCAAGGGGGAGGAGCCGTGAATCGAGGTGAAGCTTGGGCAGGCCGCCAGAGCCGGCTGTGCTCGTCAAGCTGCTGGCGGCTATCGATGCTGCGAGAACCGCGTACGCTGCCGTAAGGGCCAATCTCGATCGAGGCATGCGCCCTCAACGTCCTCTGCCAGCCTTAATATAAAGTTACGCACCGCGAGAAAAAGAATTTAGTTGGGAATTCGATAAATTACCTACTCCGACCCTACGACCTCAGCTGTAGCGTAGCGCGCCCAAACCCTAGTCACGCGGACTTTAACCACGTCACCAGCCTTTGTGTTGGGCACGAAAATCGTGTAGCCCTTCGCCTTCCCCATTCCATCTCCACGCCGGCTTACGCCGAAGATGCGGAGCGTAAGTTCCTCACCGACTTCAAGATTCTCGAGAGGAGCCTGACGTGGAGGCCCTCTACGCGGTCTTCGCGGACCCCTTCTTCTCTCACTCCCAAATTCCTCCATTTATCCCATTCCAGCCAGTTCCCTGGCAAGGGCTCTACCTGTTGAACCCTTTTAAACCTACCGCTAACTGTGCAAAACTGGAGCTTCTGGAAATCTGAAAAGAGATGCTCGATTGCTTAGCCAACGTGTATTCGAGTTGAACCACGCTGCGTGGGGATCGTATTGGAGCTTAGCGCGGGTTAACCCTTAAAGCCTGTGAGAGAAATTTTGGTGGGCGCGGGTGACGAACGCCTGCGAAGCAGTGGAAGGGTGAAGAGTACCAAACCGGCTGACGCGCCCCCTTAGGCGTGCGCTTCCCTTGAAACCGACTCAGAGTATCGTTCTAGCTGAACGGTGCGGTGATTTCAAGCGGAGCCTTTACCTGAGAGTCAATAAGTGGCTAAGCCCAGACGGAAGCCTTATCTGCGGGCTATTACCAGTTGCCCGTGGAGGAGCAAGTGGACCTAGAACAATGCGTTAATGGGCTAATGGAGGCCTGCCTAAGGAATCAGAGCTTCTTCGAGTCCATCGTAAGAGTGCTCATGTGCACGGTCGATTTTGAGGATAGGCTCGCGAAGCGGAAGAGAGTTAAAGCTTTAGTGAAGACGGGTCTAACGGTTCCCGCACCCTTTTCCGGTAGTGCTCCCGCGAACGGCTCTCAGCAGGAGCTACCCCTCTTCGTCGCGTTCGAGACAGTTGGGGGTGGTGTAGTCTACATCGCCGACAAGGGTTTTGCAGCAGTCATGGAGGCTAGGGAGAAGGGAGTCGCTGAGATTCAGGCAGAGGTTTACATGCCGCCATACCGCCTGCCTAGCGCGCGGAAGCTCACGATCGAGCGAAGGGAGCCTGGGTGGGTCACGATAGTCGGCGGAACTCCACCCGTAATCTCAGTGCCGGTGGGCAGTGAGGAGCATTTTCAGGCCCTACTACGGCTGCTTGAACTAAGGGGTGTTAAACCGGAAATCCGCTGAGACAGTTCAGCCCCAATAAAGCGCGAAAATGCCCGGTGGGGCAGCATTTGACCTACGCTCAGCCTCAGTCCTGTTTACTGGAACCAGTAGCGGGATCGCGCGCCAGCACATTCTAGCACCAGTTTTTCCGGGAGAACGCTTATTACGCGTTGCTTCGACATACACAGCGTGGGAAACAGCTTGGAGGAGCTCCTGGTATCCGTTTTTGAGGGAACAGCATCGCGGGTGCCTTTCAACATCCGTCACGAGTACTGGTACTACTTCAACAAGCGCGCTGGAACACTGCCGCGAGAGTACGAGGGGTTGGATCTGCCCGACATTTGTGAGCGGTGGGGTGCTACCTGGCGCTGCTATAGCGGTTACTACGTTGAGAGCTGCGTAAAGGTGGAGTATGAAGGTGTTGAGTTCAGGGTGGAGAAGATCGGCGAGAGGAGAGAGCTTCACCTTACCATCACCCCTCACGGTACGTTGAGAAGGGTTGTCGCTTACGACCTCTACGGGCTTTCCGCGCAAACCCTCGAGTATCCCATTAAGGGGGTAGGCGACTTTAAGCCGCTGGAATTCGTGCTCGAGAGCGTTAAAGTCGAGTTCGATCACGCTGCTTACGAGCGACTCAAAGCATGGGTGGGAACGCGGGGCTTTGTAACCTTCTTCTTCCCGCACAGCCCCCTTCAAGCCCTCTCCCTCGACTGGGCGGGGATTCCCACTACGGTGAGGCTGCTTAGGCTCGAGAAGCGTAGGACAGAGGAGCTTATGAGCGTCATCAACGAGCACAACTGGGAGTTCTACAGGGAGCTGGCGAAGTCTCCAATGAGGGTGCTCAACCTGGGGGAAAACATCGACGCCAGAATCACCTCTCCGGAACTCTTCAAGAGGTACTGCGTGCCGGTGTACAGGGAAGCTGCAGACTACCTACACAGCTTCGGCAAGTACGTGCATATACATGTGGACGGTTATGCGAGAAAGCTGCTACCTCTACTGAGAGAGACGGGGCTTGACGGCGTGGAAGCGCTAACGCCGAAACCGGCCGGCGACTTCACCTTAGAGGAAGCTAAGCGCGAGCTGGGCGATATGGTCGTCCTGGACGGCGTACCGTACCTCCTCTTCCTACCGCACATCGAGAGGGATCTTCTGAGGAGGTTCGTCGAGAGATTGATCGAGCTCTTCAAAGGTAGGCTCATCCTGGGCATCTCGGACGAGCTCCCGCCACCCGCGGACTTAGAAAGGATCAGACTCATCTCTGAGATCCTCAGGGAAGCGGGAGGCTAGGTTGAACCCGCTGGATTGGCTCTATCGCCCTCCACCTCTGCGGGTTTCACGATCAGCGCGCGCTAACGAGTTTGAACTGGGGTATCACGCTGGAACACACCGCGAAACTACAGCAGTCATTAGGGGCTTATTACCCCGCTATTAACCACTGGGTGGAGGAGTACCCTCTTGAACCCCTACCGCCAAGGTGAGAGCATGGCCAAGAGGGCGAAAAACCTCGAAGTTCGTTTTGAGCCTCGTACTCAGATTGTGAGTTTCCATGTGCCGAAGGCTTTGTTGGAGGCTTTGGATCGATTGGTGGAGATTGGTGTTTTCAACAACCGGAGTGAAGCCATACGGACAGCCCTCTTCAACCTCCTCCGAGAACACAGAGACGTAATCGAGAAAAGGCAGCTAACAGTAGGATACAGGTAAAGCGTTTTAAGCATCGATCGCGCTTTCTTTACGTGCTTGTACTCAAAGTCTGTAGAGGGGAGGAGGCTCGGAGGATTG
>JAVYWK010000041.1:0-13282 GCA_038727095.1 Thermofilaceae archaeon
GGCGGCTCGGGCCGCCCCCGGGCGCCCCGGGGGGGGGCTCCGGGCCCGTTAGAGCTTCGCTGTTACTGGGGGGCGCGCCGGCGCGCGGGGCTCCCGGGCTGCCCGGGATTGGGGCCTGGTTCCGCTTCAACTGTTTCAGCTCCCTTGAGGCTGCGGCTCCTGCTGCTTCCCTCACTTCGCACGCTTAACTCCGATGCTTCGACTCCGATGCTCCGCTCGGCTGCCGCTGCTTTCGCGCTGAACTGTAACCGCTTAACGCCGCTCAAAGCTGCCGAGAAGTACTGCGCTTAACGCTCCCCAGCCCCTTGCGGGGGTTTGGGGTTTCCGGTTGTGCCGGCCCCCCGCATCCCTCCGCCCTGGATGAAGCTCTCGCGGAGGGAGGGCGTACGGTAGGGAGCGGATGGGGGTCGGCATGGTTGCGGAGACCCCCACAACCCTCCGATGGGGGCGGGGGGAGGAAAAGGCCAAACAGCTGGGCGCAGTTGAGCCCGCCCCTCCGAGGGGGATCCGGGCTCTGCCCGGTGAAACCCGGAGGGGGGCAGCAACCCCCAAGGCACCGTCTAAAAACTTTGGGGACGGGGAGTGGGGGTACAGGGTCTTCAAGGTGAAGTTGAACAGAGGGTTAAGGAGGGCTCTCATTATACTTTACAACAGGATTATGAACCGGGATCCAACGCTGCCAAAAAGTATCTACTACTACATCGAGAGCTGGGAGGCGGTTTTCGCCAACGCCTTCAGCCTGCGGCGGAAGGCGGGGAAGAGGACGCCGCCGCGACCACCACCGTACTTCCTTTTGGTCAAGTTCATCAAGGATGGGAAGAGGATCCACGGCTCAGACGGCGCCCCGGTCGTGGTCGACATAGACCGGGGGGAGCTTCGGATCCCCTGTGTGGGGATCCGGATCCCCCTAACGCCTTCACTGCTCAGAGTTCTTCAAGAGGAGCTTACCTTACAGCCTAAGCCTCAATTCGTACTCCTGCTCCGGTACAACGGGAAGCTCCGAATAGTGGCGAAGCGGTCGCCGCCTCAGTGGAGGCTCGAGCCTCCGGTTCGGGTGATCGGAATCGACGTGAACAGCCGCTACGGTCTCACCGTTACAATCTTCGACATCAAGAAGGACGGAGTTAGGATGGCGAAGAGCCCTCTCCGTTTCAAACCGCCGAACGATACCCTTTACCTGGCAGAAGCGAGCGTGCTCAGGAAGATTTCACGAGGCCTGCCGCCAACCCCGCCTAGGAACGCCACCGAGGAGAAGCGCAAGCTCTGGCAGTGGGCCCTGGAGAGGGTGAAGGAAAAGGAAAGGAGGACTGGGGCTTTGACGACAGAAAGAGCCGATCGCCTCCGTCGTCAGTTAGAGCAGGCAACGAGGATAGCGAGGCAGCGCTGGGCCCGAAAACTGCTGGGAGAACTCCGACAGCTTATCCGCGAGGCGGGAGGTAGGGCTGTCATCGCGGTCGATAACCCTGATCCTAATTCCTTAAGGAACAGTTCCCTCCAGAAAACATATTTAAGTGCAACGAAACTCATCGAGGATCTATGCCGATACGAAGGGGCCCTCTACCGGAGCGTGCGGGCTTCCGGTAGGAGGTGCCCGCTATGCGATCGGTTCTGTGAGGAGATAGAGCACCGATACTACCGGTGCAGCCACTGTAGCGTTGTTTTCGACCGCGACTACGGCGCTTCGTTCAGAGCAGGCCTTATTGTTCTACCACCGGCACTCGCCGACATGCTCAGGGGGTGGCTGAGGAAGCACCCCCGAGCTTTGGCACCCAACTACGGCAACGGGCCCCAACGAACCCCACCTCCGGGCCCCACTTCCTGGGACACCCCGGGGCACTCCCGGGGCGCTCTCGGGGGCCCGCGCGCGTGAAGGAGGGTCCACTCCCTGGCCCGGTTAGGCCCAGACCGAGCTGGGAATCCCCCTCCGGGACGCGCTCCGGCGACGGGGCGCTGAAAGGAGGGGGTGTAGGCCGCTGCCGAGGGCCGCTGAAGGCGGTGGCGGCCGACCCCATGACACCCACCCCGGTCACCCGCGGCCCAAAACCGCGGAGGCCGGAAAGCGGGCCCCTCGAGGCCGAAAAGGCCGAAGAGGGGAGATGTGCACCAGGCGCGGAACCAATTGGTTTATATCCGCTGTAAGCGGATGGGCTGGGCGAGCGGCTCGCTGCGGTGAGGATCTTGAAGGTCTATTTCAAGGAGGTAATTGTAAGGACGCAAAAGAGGCGTGAGCTGGTAGATATCACTCACGAGGTTGAACACGCAGTCGATGCAAGCGGAATCAGCAACGGGTTATGCCTTGTTTTTGTCCCGCATGCTACAGCCGCCGTAGTGGCGAACGAGCATGAGAAGGGTTTAATGAACGATATTTTGAGAAAGCTAGAGGAGGAGTACCCAATCAATGGGGAATGGGAGCACAACTTGATCGACGATAATGCAGCTGCGCACCTCGCTTCCGCGTTCATTGGGTCTGCGAGGGTTTTCCCGGTAAAGGACCGCAGACTCGTTCGAGGAACCTGGCAGAACATCTTCTTAGTCGAACTCGACGGACCACGCTCTACCCGAAGAATCTTAGTGGAGGTGATGGGGGAGTGAGCCTGGAAGTGGTCCTCGTTGGACACATCGTGATTGACACCATTGTGAAGGGGATGAGGAGGTGGCAAAGCTTGGGTGGAACTGTTGTCTATGGAGCCTTTGCCGCGTTAAGGCATGAAGCTAAACCCTCTATAGTGTCTAAAGTCGGGGAGGACTTCCCGGACGAGTACTTTCTCTTCTTATCGCGGAACGGCATCGACTTGTCTAACGTCAGAGTCGTTAGGGCGACAAGAACGACACGCTTCAAGCTCACTTACAGAGACAGTACGAGGGAGCTTACTCTTCAGTCTAAGGCAGAAGACATTACGGCTTACGACGTCGAACTCATTAACCTGGACGGAAAGATCGTCATAGCGGGCCCTGTGATCGGTGAATTGGCGCCAAGCATTCTTGAATTTATTCATTCGAGAGCCGCGCTAACGGCTGTCGATTTGCAAGGCTACTTAAGAACGGCTAAGGTGAAGGGTGAGGTGAGGCTTTCACGTAGTGAAGCAGCAGTCAAGGCTCTCGAGAGCGCTGACATCGTCCACGCAGACGCGGACGAAGCAGGCGTATTGACGGGTCTTGAACCGCATAACGCGGCAGCATGGATCGTGAGTAGAGGCCCTAAAGCCGCGCTTGTTACTATGGGAAGCGAGGGCGCTTACGTGGCAACAACTGACAGGGTTCTCTTTGTGCCCTCCCTTGAACCTTCACAGGTGGTTGATACAACGGGGGCAGGCGACATTTTCCTAACGATTTTCACAGTCGAGTACGCACGCGGGGCATCTATAGAGGAAGCTGCTGCAATGGCAGCGGCTGCTGTATCGTTCCGCGTTGAAAGGCACGGATTCGATAGTCTACGTGAACGTTGGATCGTTAGAGGTAGAGCTCAGAGGATATTGGACGGTATACGAACTGTTGCTGTTCAAAGCAAAAGCTAAATTTTGCTACTTGAACCCTATGCTCATGGACATGAAAACCGTTTTCACGGAGAAGGCTCCAAAACCAATCGGCCCTTACTCACAAGCGGTCGTAGCCGGGAATATGGTATTCGTTTCGGGGCAGATCGGCATTGACCCTATAAGCGGAAAACTGGTGGAGGGAGGAGTTCGTGAGCAAGCGAGACAGGCCCTGTCAAACCTGAAGGTCATCTTAGAAGCTGCCGGATGCGTGATGGACAATACCGTTCTAACAATCGTATTCTTGAAGAATATGCAAGCGTATCGAGAGTTCAATGAGGTTTACTCAGAGTTTTTCAAAACACCTCCAGCTAGAGCTGTAGTTGAAGTCAGTGATTTACCTGCAGGTGCAGAAGTAGAGGTTCTAGCGATCGCTTTTAAGCCCACCAGATCTGAAAAGGGGGGTTAAACCCCTCATTCTTACTTCGTTGAGGAGCCCTCTCCAGCCTCTCTCCGTGAGAATTTCTAAAACTTTCTCCCAGTCGAAGTGTATCAGCAGGAGCATTATAACGATGAAGAGTATTACGGAAGCTACCAATTCTGTTAAAATATTACTGCTAATCATTGCTACAATAGAACCGGTGTACGCCGTAGCCGTTGATAGCACGATTTTACCGGCCGCTAGTCCTAGAAAGAGCTTCAGTGCGTCATACTTCATCAGCCCCAGGGGTATCACAATGACGTCATCAGGAGATGGCGTAACTGAGAAGAGGAAGGCAGCAAGAGCCCCGTAGTTCTTCAGCATCTTACCTAGCCTCTCGTAGCGCTCCGCTTTCTCCTTACTCATAAGAGTTCTTGCACCTCTACCCAGCGTGTAAGAAACCATTTTTCCAACGGCACCTCCAAGACCACTAACAACGCCAATTAGTATAGGGTTCGCACCAGGTATTCTGAGAGCGTAAAAGTACACGATCGCAAGGTAAGGGACTGGTATGAAGGGGACCAGATTGCCCAGCGCTGATGCTAGGAAAATTCCGGGGTATCCTCCGATAAACCTCAAGACATCGCGCAGCTGTAGTACCATAGCCTATTCGTAGAGCTGTTCCTACCGCCTTAAGTATTTTTTGTTACCCCTATTCCTGCTTAATAACAACGAGCTTTTTCTGCAGGCAGTCCAAATAAGATGCGGCCTGGCCTTTTTTGGCTGCGTACGCCGTCATGAATAGATGGGTACCCGTTTTTCACCGGTCGAAGCTGTCCTAATATCTGCCGATGTTACTGTGTAACAGAAATGCACAAAAAGTGTTAACGCGGGGGTTTATTGCTGGTAGTAGCGAATCCAGGCAGCCAGGGGTGTGCATGTGTACGAGGTTGCTGTGAAGGAGGTAGAAAAATCGTTTAGAATTTCGGAGGAAGTTAAAAAGAGATTGTTAGGTATCTCTCCCAAGCTCTTATCGAAGATGAGGAGAGAAGCTGTCGATTGCCCAGTGCTCGGAAGAGAGGTGCCGTTTATCGAATGCTACGTTTGTCCTAACTTCCTCAGGAGAGTTAGGGGCTTCGTCCACTGCAAGGGACTTCCATTACCATGAGTCACGAGAGGATTTTGGAAGACCCCTTCTACAAGCTAGAGGATGAGAGTCTTTCCGAGCTTTTAGCTAAAGCTATTAACTTGTTTGAAACCGAATGTTCTTTGATCGAGGTGGAGGGTGGCTCCGTGCTGGTCGTGGGCGACACGCATGGCGACGTGCTGTCCTCAATGAGGGCTTTTAGTATTGAGGCTGAAAGGTACGTTTTTCTCGGAGATTACGTTGATCGCGGACCCCACCAGCTGGAAAACATGGTCTTCCTACTAGCAAGGAAGCTTGAGCAGCCCGATAGAGTCTATCTACTCAGAGGGAACCATGAGTCTCCAATTACGAACATGTACTACGGCTTTCTCGATGAAGTGACATGGCGGTACGGACCCCAAACGTATAGACTCTTCGTTGAGGTCTTCTCACGTCTTCCCTACGCAGCGCTCATTAACAGCACGATCCTAGCGGTTCATGGGGGTATAGCCACTACGTTGAAATCGCTAGGCGATTTACAGAGCTTACCGAGGCCCGATGAGATCCCCGAGAACTGGACAGCCTTTGAGGTTCTCTGGAACGACCCAAGCGAACACGTACAGGGTTTTGCGCCGAGCCCGCGAGGTTATGGAATATTCTTGTTCGGTAGAGACGCCTTCGAAGCATTTGCTGAGGCTACAGGCGTTCGACGCATGCTAAGGGCTCACGAATATTTCCCAGAGGGTATCCACGAGTACTTTGACGGTAAGGTTGTCTCACTGTTTTCCTGCCGTTACTACCCTGAGGCGACTCCGAAAGGTTTGCTACTAACTTCGAGAGCTCAAAGAGACGTGGTGCTGACCTAAGTGCTGAGCAATAAGCGTTATCGTCGCACCTACGGCGAACCCCCCTACATGGCTCCAGGCTGCTATCATCAGTGGCAGCCTTAGGCTCACCACCCCTATTGCCACTTGGTATACGAACCAGATGAAAACAAAGTAGCGAGCCGGCACCTTCAACATAATTATGTAGTAAAAGGGGACCAGCGTCAGTATCCTGGCATGCGGATAGAGGAGAATGTAAGCGCCCACAATGCCGGAGATAGCTCCCGAAGCCCCTATCAGCGGAACCGCTAGTTGAGTTACGAGAGCCTGAGGCGGAAGAAGGAACAGCGAAACGGTGTGCAGTAGGGAGCCCGCGATGCCGCTGAATAGGTACAGGACGAAGAATTGCAGTGTACCGAACCTGTCCTCCACGCTCCTTCCGAAGATGAACAGGAATAACATGTTGCCGATAAGATGCGCAGGATCCCCGTGGAGGAAGAGGGAGGTTAGGAGCGTCTCGAGCCTCGACACTTCAAGAAGGTAGATCGGCTTGAAGCCGTTCTCCAAGATCACTCGTTCGAAGCCAGCCGCGAGCGAGTACGCGAACGCTACCACGTTGGATGCTATCAGTAGCGGTGTAACGATTGATCGGCTCCTCCGCCGCACGTCGTCTCCAATCGGTAGCACGGGTGGAAGGTGCGACAAGAATATTATACTGTTGCTAGCATCAACCCCCATGGACAAGCCGACGGTTCTAATCGCCGGGCTTCTGGGCTCTGGTTGTACCGCTTCGGCCTTAGAGCTAGCGAAGCTAACGAGCTTAACAATCGTGAACAGTGAGAGTATAATTAGGGAAATTGTTTCAGAGAAGAGGGTCCCATACACGCTTCTCATCGAGATGGCTAGGGATGGCGAAGTAGATCTAGAAGATCTTGTAAGGAGTATAGCGCTCGATTACGTGAGAGAGGGTGGTGTCATTATCGAGGGTAGAACAGCCCTTATGCTTCTCGATCGTCCAGCACTGCTGAAGGTTTTCCTGTACGCTGACAAGAAAGTAAGGGTAGAAAGGGTTGCCAAGAGGAGGGGGCTCAGCTTAGAAGAGGCAGAAAGGGAGATTGAGGAGAGCGACGAGGATAGAAGAAGGCTCGTCGAGAAGCTTTTCAAGAGGAGTTTCATGGATCCTTCACTGTACGACTTAATATTGAACACGACAGAGCTGTCGTATGAGGACGTAGCGCGACTGCTCAACGACCTGATTAGATGGAAGCATACAGTGGCGACTGTAGCTAAAAAGTAAAATCCTTTATGTTTCAAATATTTTATATTTTATGTTTAGCTATGTAGAAATATTAGCTTTTAAGTTCTTTCTTTAAAACTTCTAACACACTTCGAGTGTTGGTGTGGTTACCGCATGAGAGTGTATCTTCTCCGCCATGACCGTACTCATGCCACGGTCCGCGCAGTACTTACTCTCAGTTTCCCGGATTATCGGGAAGGCTGGCCCATCCCTTGAGATCCGCGCCCGAGGTCAGAGTAGGGGTTAATGGGTTGCTTTTCCTGTTTTTCTCTACCCTTCGGTCTTGTTTACAGCTCTCGTTAGCTTTCATCGTAGGGTCAAACAGGTATGTTGGAACGGCAGGTAGGACACCGGTAAAACTTATCCTTTCCTTTTTCCCATTTCCATGGCCGTTCGAGAGGACCGATAAGCGGCCCCAGACTATTAGTAGAGTAATTTAAGGGGACTCGTAATAGGCCTTTGATGTACATCTACGCTACTGTACTGCGCGTTGATCGAGTTTGCGAGGACATTGTAAGCTATGATCTACAGCTTGAGAAAACTCTCGCCTCTAAGCCTGGGCAGTACATCATGCTGTGGTTACCTCGCGTAGGTGAGATACCGTTAAGCGTGATGCTTGATGAGGGCAAGAAGATACGGCTTCTCGTCGCCCGGAAAGGAAGGGTTACAACCTACATGCATAGCAACGTTAGACCGGGCTGTAGGCTCTTCCTGAGAGGGCCGCTGGGGCGGGGCTTCACGCTCGAAGTTGACAAAGCATTAGTCGTTGGGGGCGGAGTTGGTGTTGCACCACTGGTGTATCTCTGCAAGACGCTGCGGGAGCGCGGGGCACGCGTCACAGCAGCCGTAGGCTTCAGGAGCTCGAAATGCACCCCGCTCATCAATTGCCTATCTAACTACGCGGTCGAACTCCACGTAGCGACGGAGGATGGAAGCTTGGGGGTCAGGGGTACAGCTGTGGATTTGGCGGCAGAATTGATCGGGAGGGGCGATTACGACATCGTTTATACCTGCGGGAATGAGCGCATGATGAAGCAAGTTGTTGAGCTTGCTCTGAGAAATGGCATGAGGGTTGAAGCGTCTCTTGAAAGGTTAATCAAATGCGGTATGGGAATCTGCGGTACGTGCGCGTTAGAGCCTCAGGGGCTCAGAGTCTGCTTTGAGGGCCCCGTTTTCGACGGCAATACTCTGGCGGAAGTTGAAGACTTTGGAAGGTGGTGGCGGAATGGCGCGGGAAGAAAGATCCCAATATAACTTAGATCTAGTTGTCGCTGGCAAACTGTACCTCGATGGAGGGCTTGTAGAGGCGGCCGTAGGAGTTGAGCGAGGTAAGATAGTGTGGGTTGGCAAGCCCTCTCTCGCCCCCCATGCTGAGATGCGCATCGATGCTGGCGAAGGGATTATCGTGCTCCCCGGAATGGTCGATATCCACGTCCACATGAGGGATCTCAACGAATCCGAGAAGGAGGACTGGTTCACTGGTACACTTTCTGCATTGGCAGGGGGGGTAACCTTTGTCGCTGATATGCCGAACAATAAGCCTCCTGCGCGCACAGTAGAGGTGCTTCATATGAAAGAGGCGGAAGCCTCTGGGAAGGCCGTCGCCGACTACGGCTTCTACGTTGGATTGCCGAGTACAAGCAGCGAGCTAGTCCGTGCTGCAGACTTCGGAGTTGTCGGTTTAAAGCTGTACCCTGAGGACCTTCTGAACGAAAGCCTAGTTCCAACCCTGCGGTATGCCGCCACCCTCGGCCTCGTAGTAGTCGCACACGCTGAAGACCCCATCCTTCTGCGAGCTGCCAGCACGTTGGAGAGGAAGGACTTCACCACTCACGGGAGAGTGAGGCCTCCCGCAGCTGAAGCTTCAGCCGTACGCAAACTGGCACACTTAGCTCGGCGGATCGGTTTCCGGCTCCACTTCACCCACGTTAGCTCGGTTGAGGGGTTGAAAGCTGCGTTAAAGGCCAAGCTAGGCTTAGGTGCCACAATTGACACAGCGGTGCACTACCTCTTCCTTAGCGGGGAGGTTACGAGAGAGCTTAGAGGATTAGCGAAAGTAAACCCACCGTTAAGGGGAGAAAGAGATGTTACCATGCTGCGGAAGGCTTTGAAGGCAGGGCTTCTCGACGCGGTGATCACTGACCATGCCCCCCACACTCTCGAAGAGAAGCTGGGTCAGGACTACGACGCCGTCTCACCCGGCTTTCCCGGTCTTGAGCTCTGCCTCCCGCTCCTCTTAACTCTAATCGCTGAGGGGGAGGCCCCGCTCCGTACCTTGGATTTGTACTCCAGCCATCCAGCGGATATACTGGGCGTACCAAAGGGTAAGATAGAAGTTGGAAAGGATGGGGACTTGGTATTCGTAAACACTAAAGAAAAATGGGTGGTTAGGGGTTCTCACCTTAAGAGTAAGGCGAAGTACACACCTTTCGAAGGCTTCGAGGTACGTGGAAGGATCGAAAGAGTGTTTGTCAGAGGCACCTTAGCTTTCGATGGGGGTGAGCTTCTGGTCGAGAAGGGTTTCGGGAGGAGGTATCTCCCAGGCAGGAGGGGTGAGCATCATGGGTTACGTGAACCTTAGCGTAAAGGTAGCCGGTCTTCAGCTGAAAAACCCCATTATAGTAGCTTCAGGGGTTCTTGGGGTCAGCCTAGGGCTCATGAGGAGAGCCGAGGAAGCAGGCGCGGCTGCGATTACGCTCAAAACTACGACGCTTGAGGCCAGGGAGGGCTACCCGAATCCCGTTTTATATGATCTAGGCTACGGCGTTGTAAACTCCATGGGCCTGCCTAACCCCGGAGCAGAGGAAATGGGTTTTCTCATAAAGGAGGCAAAAAGGGTAATCGAGGTACCGCTCATCGCAAGCATTGGAGCTTCATCGCCTAAAGAGGCGGAAAAGATCGCTGAGAATCTGTCTTCAGCTGACGCTTTTGAAGTGAATGCAAGCTGCCCCCACGTAAAGGGTTTAGGCGCCGAGCTGATGGCTGATCCGGAGGCCGTAGCGGCTATAACAAATGTTTTGAAAAATTTCAGGCTCCCCGTCTTTGTAAAGCTCTCAGCGCACGGTGATTGGCTTAAAGTAGCCAGTAAAGCCTTAGGTGCCGGGGCAGATGGTTTCGTGGCAATTAACACGCTCAAGGCGATGTTAATAGACGTGAGAGCAAAGTGCCCAGTGCTAGGCGGAGTTTACGGGGGGCTTTCGGGACTCGCCATTCACCCAGTGGCTGTTCGCGTCATTTACGAGCTTCACCGCGAATTCCCGGACGTGCCTCTTGTAGGCGTGGGTGGAGTTGAAACATGGCTTCAAGCTGTGGAACTGCTCCTCGCGGGGGCTTCTGCAGTGGGTGTTGCTACGGCACTGCGAAAAGGTTTTGTCGTGATTAGCGAGATTGTGGAGGGGATTCGTGACTACTTAGCTGGGGAGGGATTCACCAGCGTTGACGAGATTATCGGCCTTGCCCACCGCTGTTAACCCCACTCGCACCGTTAGTCACTGCAACTGCGTTAACGAGCTTCATGAGCCTCTCACGGAACCGCTGCATCATGGCTCTCTTATCCTCCATTAGAACCACGTCACTCAACCCTTCAAGTACGATGTTGTAAGCGAAGGGTGAAGGTACGCTTAGGGGCAGTAGCTCCACTACCTTTATCCTGTTCCTCTCCACATTGAAGAGAACTTCTTTTGCATGCTCGATGTCCATGTAGTCCTCTAGAATCTCCCGGTAGGCCTCCTTGAGGACGGGGAACTCTTCGCCTAGCTCCATTACGATTTTCAATAGCGTTTGAGCGCTAAGCTGCTGTCGCTCGACGCTGATCTCGTGTCCTTTATAGTTCCTCAGCACCATCAACGCGCGAGATGCCACGTGTCTGAACCTCCTCCTCAAGAGCTCGGTATTCACCAAAGCCCTCTTCAGCAGCATAGCCAGCTGAGCGCTGCTGAGATCCTTTAGAGTGACGGGGGGTTCCACACCCGGGGGGTAAATAAGAGCGAAGCCGTTGTCATGCACGGCTACGCCAACGTTTACACCAGCTTTTAGTGCGGCTAGGTAAGCTAGAGCCCGGGAGAGAGCATCGTTTGTCCTGCGGCCGAAGAGGGTGTGGAAAACATGATACGTTCGCCCTCTTTCATCCACGTATCTTTCGACGAGGATTACCCTGTGAGAGGGGTACTCGCTAACCCCCAGTGCCTTGAGGAATTCGTACATCTCTACGAAGTACTCGTAGATTGCTTCTGCAGCGTTGCGATCCGTGTGGCAGCTTCTGATAATGTACGAGATTATCTCCTCCTTTGGCTTGCCAATCTCAAGCCACTTGAAGATCCTCCCCCTGAACTCCCCTATCTTCAGCGCTAGGTCGTAGCTGAGGGGCAGCATTTCTGAGAACCAGCTCGGGATGGTTGGTTTAAGGTCGAAGGCCGGCTTCACTTTAGCCTTACTACCGCGAGATTCAACGAATTCGTAGACTTTACCTCCAAGTATGAAGCGGTCCCCAGGAATCAGCCTTTCTAGGAACTCCTCCTCAATGTTGCCAACATACTTGCCGCTAACCGTGTAAACCTTGACATCGACTTCGTCCGGTATTGTTCCCACATTCAGCGTGTAGATCACGCGCGCGTACTTACCTCTTCTCCCGAAAACCCCCTCCCCCTCATCGAGCCATATCTTCCCGTAAACTTTGTGGGTTTCCAGTGCCTCGAATTTGCCTGAAAGGTACCTGAGGACGTTCAAGAAATCGCTGAGGGGTAAATCACGGTAACAGTAGCTACGCCTAACGAGATTGTACGCTTCAGCAATACTCCACTTACGCTCGATAGCCATGCCCATCAGGTGCTGCGCCAATACGTCCAGCGCGTTGCGGGGGATTCTGACCTTATCGAGGTGGCTCCTGTAAGCCTCCTTCACCATCACCGCTACTTCAACAAGGTCGTCGCGGTCAACGCAAACAAGCCTCCCCCTGATTGTATCGTGAAGCCTGTGCCCGCTCCTACCAATCCTTTGTAGGCATCGGGTTACAGATTTAGGCGATCCCACCTGCAGGACTACATCGATATAACCGATATCGATCCCAAGCTCGAGGGAAGTCGAGCTTACAACAGCTTTAAGCTGCCCCGCTTTCAGCTTCTCTTCCACCTCGTGCCTGATGTTCCTGGAAAGCGAGCCGTGGTGCGCCATGATCTGTGACTCGTCAAGCCCGCCTTTCTCCTTCCCAATCAGCTTCAAGTGGAAGACCACCCTCTCCGTCCCGCTACGCGTATTCGTGAAGATTAGCGACGTCCTGTACCGCATTACAAGATCGTAAAGGGTTTCGTAGAGTTTCCCCTGCAGCACCCCTGATGGAGTGTGAATAAGGTCAGAGACGGGTGCGATCACTTTGATATCCTTCCTCTTAACGTAGCGCGCGTCCACTATCACGCAGTCCCTAGGCTTGCTATTATCAAACCCCACAAGGAATTGGGCAACTTCCTCGAGGGGGTTTATCGTAGCGGAAAGCCCGATGCGCACAAAGGGGCGGCCCACGAGCTCCTGAAGCCTCTCCAGGCTTAGACTGAGGTGCACTCCGCGCTTGCTCTCAGCCAAGCTGTGGATCTCGTCGACTATAACCCACCTAACGCTCCGGAGTAGTTCTCTGAACTTCGGTGCGACGAGGACGATCGATAGCGTCTCAGGAGTAGTAATTAGTATGTGGGGCGGCTTCCTCAGCATCTTCTGCCTATCGTTGGCTTTAGTATCGCCAGTCCTAACCGCATGCCTTATCTCTGGCAGCTCGATTCCCCTCTCTGCTGAAAGCTTCCTTATCTCCTCTAGCGGCTCCTCCAGATTCCTGTAAATATCATTGTTCAGGGCTCTCAGCGGAGAGACGTATACGGCGTGGATGCCGTTCTCGAGCCTGCCCTCGAAACCCGCCTTGATCAGCTCGCTAAGTACAACCAGGAAAGCGGTAAGAGTCTTTCCCGTACCCGTGGGGCTGGAGATGAGGACGTTCTTTCCCTCATAAATCGGGACGATGCCCAGCTTCTGCGGAGGCGTCAAATCCTCGTACTTTGTGTTAAACCACTCAGCCACGAGCGGGTGCAGAAGCTGTAGGACCTCCTCCTTGCTGTACTCCCGTGTAGCGTACTCAATCATACCTCACTGCCCACGTGA
>JAVYWK010000042.1:0-12762 GCA_038727095.1 Thermofilaceae archaeon
CTGGAAGCTGAACGCCCCCGCGTCTCCGATCGCGCCAACCTTCCTGCCCCTGTAGGCTGAGCCGTGCGCTTGAGCAGCATCCTCAACCACAGCTGCCCCGTGCTCGCGTGCGATCTTCAGGATCTCGTCCATCTCGGCCGGTATACCAGCGAAGTGGACGGGGACGATCAGCCTCACGTCCTTATGCCTCTCCACAACCCTCTCAAGGTCGCCAGGGTCCATGTTGAGCGTCACTGGGTCAACGTCAACGAAGACGGGGACGGCCCTCCAGATCACAGCGGCCGAAGCAGTAGCGATGAACGTGTAGGCGGGTACGGCCACCTTATCGCCGGGCCTAACTCCGACCGCCAAGTAGGCGAGCATCAGTCCAGCCGTCCCGCTCGTAACCGCCACGCCGTGCTTCGCATCGTGGTAGCGCGCGAACTCCCGCTCAAACTCCTCGACTAGGGGCGACCTCGTCCCCCAGCGCCCCGACCTGTAAGCCGGGAGCAGGTACGCTTCATCCAGCGGATCAGGCCTAGGCCAGGCCATCGATGAATGAAAGCAGGGAGGGAATTAAGGTTATCCGTGCTAATACCTTAAACGATTTATGGGATCGTGGTTTTTAAGAAGTCTTCCATCAACGTCGTAGGCCAGAACCTACGTAAAACCTTGGCTCATCTTCTGACCGACCTACACGCCTGATGCACCTAAACGATGGGATCTGTAATGACTTGAAGAAAAGAATTATAGAATTTATTATCAAGGTTAAAAATGTTTAGAAAGGTAAGAGCCACGCGGACTTAGAAATCATCAATATAACGACCGTTAACGCTAGGGCCAAACCTACTCCGCAGAAGAGTCCGGCGATTATCGCCCCTCTAACTCTCTCCCAATACGTTTTCCCTAATTTCTTTTCGAGTAGTCTCCCGACAATAGCGCCCATGAAGTAGTTGATGGCGTAGGGAGGCGTCAGAGCTGCGCCAGCGGCGAAGCCTATCGGTGAAAAGGGTAGCCCGAGGTACCGGGCGAGTAGCGAAACAATTAGCATTGCCACCGATGATGCAAGAATGAGCTCCGGCCTGAAAATCTCGATCGAACGGGAGACCCAAAGGGAGAAGTTGAGCGAAGCAATAGGCCACGAAATCACCGTCCAGGGATAAACAGCCGATGGGATGGGCGCCATTGACCAGAAGAATTGGAGGAAGACGAAGCTGAGTGCTAACACCAGTGGAAGCGTCAACGCGTAAGCTTTGAAGTAGTCCATCGGCCTTACCTCGAGAAGCGTAGCCACCTTTATCCTATGCGTTATAATGCCGGCACCCGTCGTGATCTTAGCGGGTACAAGCCACGGTTCAACCTCCCCAGGCTTTGTGAAAGCGATTAGGAATGCTTCTCTGATATACGGGATTTGAACCCCCAAGCCTACTTCGCCGAAACTGCGGGCAAGCAGAATCCCCTGGATAAAGGGGAAAAGGGTCCATGAGAGTAGCCAGAACCACCAGAGGCTTGGGTAGAGCCAAGTTGCAACGGCTGTACCGACAAGCGCACCCGTAAAGATCATCGCTAGGATAAATCCCAGCGGTAAGTACCCTTTCCTCTTGGCAGCCTCTGTTAAGCGCAGCAAGCTGGAAAACGCTGTCTTGAAGTACTTCAGAGATACGATGAGCGAAAAGAGCCCAACCCCAACTGATAAGCCGATTAGCGGGCTAGCCCAGAGATTGAAGACCGAGCGCTGCCATAACCAGTCGATACGCGCGACAGGGGACCAATCCGCTTTCCAGCGGAGCAGCACTGGGTTCCCTGTAATATCGGCTAGGAGGAGGCCAAGCACATTGCCCACAACGTAGAACGCTATCGAACCTATGAAGATCCAGACGATGCTCTCCCACGGTATAAGCCACCCCACAGCGAATGTGGAAATATCGGTTGCAACCCCGATGAGGGCGCCAGGTAATACGCCGGCAAAGTATTCCGTCAAGTCCACCCACGGATACGGTATTAGCTGGATGCGCGTACCGATGAGCGCTTCCGATAACTGCGGGAAGCCGTAAATGGCGAACTCGTAAAGGAAGCCGATTACGGCAGCCGTGGCAAAGGGTATCATCCTATCAGGGGTTCTTTCAGTTAAAACTTCGATTGCTTGAGCGTCGATGGGCGCAACAGGGAAGGGTAGGTTCTCAACTTCTATGAAAAGCTGGATAAAGATGAAGGAAAGCCCGATATCTATCAGCAGGCTACCCGCTGTGCTGAGGAGCAATACGAGTATAGGGGTTAGCCACTCTCGGGCAAAGAAAGTGCGTAGTTGCACAGCCCAGCTATCGAGTGGGGGAGCGGCCCACGTAGGTATCTTATCGGCGATCCCGAAGAGTTTTGTGTAGGGGGCGTCGCGGAAGTAGAGGTTCATCAGTAACCCAACCCAGTAGAGGGCATCGAAAGCGACGATCTGTGACATGAAGTAGATGATATAAGCCTCTTGCTTCGTCACGAACCTCCCGGTGAACCTACCGACTTCAGTAAAGAGAAGGAGTGAGATGAAAACCGGGATGAACCTGGCTGGGTCAGGTAGACCGGTGAGGAAGCTCATATAGATCATTATAGGCGTTACAACGATGGCAGCGTAAGCGATTGAGAGGAGGGAAACCGTCGTTAAGCCCGGCTTGTACCCCTCACTCATAGATCTTCACCAACTCAACTCCTCTCTTGATGTAAGTTGCCCTTTCTTGCGGAGAAAGAAGCCTCCACGTCAGAAACTGCTCTCTCAGCTCACGCACAAACAAGTCGCATGATTTAAGCCACGTATCGTGGGGACCTGATTCGCGCTTGGCCGTTACCAGCGTCATGTACCTGGCCTCTGTTGCACTCTTTAACAGAGCCACATCAACGTCCTGGACTATGTTCTGCTCGAATGGCGCGAGCCAAACCTTGGCCCGAACGCCGACTCTCCCCGGCTCCGAGTACGGAGCGTAACTCAGCACCGCAAACGTCCCCATTCTCTCCCTCCTGTTCTCAAAATACTCACATAGGTAAATTGTGACGCCTACCACCATCTCCCTCTCCTTGAAGGTGAAGGGTAATGGTATCTCCCATACATCGCCGCGAGGCTTTGTGGGGATTTTCCACTTCCTTTCGAGGGACGGTGTAACGATCCTCGAAACTTTCAGGAATGGGTATAGAGAAGCTAGGAGGACCATTAGAATCGCGAGTGCTAAGCCGACGAGTACAGACGAGCTCGAGTAGTTCATTCCAATAATGCCGCCCGTGAGCGCCGCGAAATTCGTTGCTCTTGCCATCACCACTCCAGCTGCATAGCCTAGAGCAACACCAAGTATAGCGTACGTGAGTACCTCGGCGAGAAACATTCCACCCACTTGTGCCGGCGCAAGACCGAGAGCACTGTATGTTGATGCCTCCCTTAACCTTTCGTGGATGCTCCCTAGCACAGTCGTCATGAGCACCATCCCGGAGATGAGTAAGGGCACCACCATGAAGCTGAAACCGAAGAACTCGTGGATAAACCTCCCGCTGATAATGTGAGTTCGCCCTCCATACGAGACATAGACGTCCAAGCCGCTAAATACGTTGTAAATCTCCATCGCCGTCGATACGAGCTCTTCCTCGCTCACCCTCCCTTTTGGCATGAGCAGCACAGAGTGCAGTAAGGCTCCTGGGAGGTTCTTCACTAGCTCAGCGTTAATTACGATGATATCGCTCCATGATAATCTGTAGCTCTCATCGATCCTCTGCATTGTTGCCACCGTTACGAGGTCGTAGGGCCTACCACCGTACGGCCGCTCTCCTACTCTATCCGTTACGTCGCGGGCGAGCATCTCTGCAAGAGAATCATCGAAGACACCAGCAACTATGAGCTCCTCTCCGGCAAAACGCACTGTATCACCCACATCAACATCGAGCGCGGAGGCGAGAGTTTTCGGCAGCAAACAGCTGCTTGCAACACGGCTGAATATCGTCTGGCTCAAGCCAAGCTCCTTGAGACTCGCGTTGAGCTCAGCAGGGGCTAATCCCATGACTGCTCTGAAGACCACCGACCTCCCTCCGCTGGACAGAGTGAAATAATCTTCAATTAGAGGCGGATAGAGCCAGTAACGCGGGGCTACAACATACCTTCCCTTCGCGAAGTCTTCGAGCACGTCTAACAACAAGGGATCAAGAGGTTCGTTTGAGGGAGACTTTACCACAATCCCGTCAAACGTGGCGTGCGTTTCGTAGGTCGAAGCGGTGATTCTAAGCACTGGAACAACAGAGGTGAGCGCGACTAGCGACATCACTACCAGGATTATCGTGGAAAGGGTAAGAGCTGTCCGAAGAGGCCTTCGCCTCATGTTTTCTATGCCCGTAGACATCGCTGTGACGAAGAGGTCGAAAGTTTCCCTCTCTAGCGCATGCACTCCCAACCTAATCCTCCTTACTTGCGAAAGGGATCTATTGAAGAGTATGATTAGGAAAAAGAGTGCTGGGATGGAGAGGGCGGCCATTATCACGCTTATGCTCAACGCGTAGGTGCTGTAAACTATGGTGAAACCTGGGTGCAGAAGGGCAAAAACTGAGAACATTACAGCTCCTAACGTGACGATGTAAGCTATGCGGACAATGCCTCCTCTCCCGAAGAAGAGTTTCTCCCCAAGTACTGCGAAGGGAACAATGAGTAGCATCACGATCAGCGTCGCAGAAGCAAAATCTAGGCTCATACCGCGAGTGCGCTCGTACAAGCGCAGTGCAGCGCTCCAGGCGGCCCAAGCGAACCCGAACTCCTTTTTCGCCGTATAGTTCTCCACCATCTTCAATAGCTCAACAGTAGTTGGGTCGCTAACCCCACCCGACACAGCCTTGCTGTAGCGATCCTTAGCAATCGCTAGCAGCTCTAGAGTATATATGAACGGAGTATTTGTGATAACTTCCGTGGAACCTGCCCTCCCTAGGCGGTAACCGTTCATAATGTCTTCAGTTGTAGAGTTGAGAAGTACTATTGCTCTTCTCTGATCCCCGCCCAGGCTAACGATAGCGCAGATCCGACTCTCTGGTGGGGCGTAGAGGATTACGAACCGATTCGAAAAGTCAATGGTGTAGTAATAGGAGTCCGGCGTCGCTAAGTTCGGGTAAAAAATGGAAACCGCCGAAGGGTAAGGTGAAGTGTAGCGCGTGAAGGGTATCGGGAATGAGGCTTTTCCATATAAGTTGAATGTAGCAAGAGGCCATGGTCTATCAGGTACTGAAACGAGTGGAGCTATGAGAGCCGCTGCTCTGAATACCACTGTTCTTAGGACGATCCCCATCGAGAGCTTTGGAGGGTAGGGAGAGAACCTCGCTAAGCCGTTCGGCCCCATGTCGGGTACGTAAGTTAGTCGACCTCCCTCTACTTTGTAGGCGTAAATCTCTATGTTCCCAATGAATATTTCTGGAGGTGCTAATCCGACTATCGTGGCCTTTCCATTTTCATCCGCCAGCTCGATTATTTTGGCAAAGGGTGGATCGTATTGAGTAACGGCGAGAGAGCCCATGACATTGAAGTACCAGTCTCTCTTATGCACGACAACGAGGGAGTTAGGGACGGGTCTGTACAGCGTCGCGACGGTCGGATCGTACTCCACGACCTCGACGATTGCTACATGGTATCCGAAGCCACCATTTACTGGATCGACCTCTATCCTCCTGGGCTTAATAGTGTCCCATGAACCCCTTAAAACAAGGGTAACATCGTTGAGTATCTTGTCAAGTACAAATGCGGCAAAGCGAACCTGGGGTTTGATGTTCTCCCAATTGATGTGGTCGTAGGTGTCGGCAGGTGTGAAGACTCTTGGCCTCTTGTCCTGAAACGTTAGGAAAGTTACTGCGGGAACCTTAGCGAGCTGGAAGGGTTCAGCATCTAGGTAGAAGGGTTGCGAGTACGATATCGCGTAACCCGGGTTAAAGCTGCGCAAGAGAACTATCCCGGTCGTGGCGTTGTAGTGCATTGCGTCACTTGCGATAGCGCGATAATCGCTTGGGTACTTCTGGTAGAAATCTTTGATAATCTCCGCTAAGCTTGAACGGAAGTCGGTGTATAGGTTCATAGCGCCTTGCGTTCTATGACCGTAGAAGAAACCGCCAGGGTACACTACCAGCCGACTGTCACCGGATGATATGTCAAAATTCAGAACGATATAGGGGTAAACCGAGCTTCCAATCAGTTCGCTAAACATGATTTTCTCGACAAACCACCGTGCTCCTGCAAGCCCCTGCCAGTGGCCCGACAGAAATAGTAGCCAGACCGTGTACTTAGGTCGATACTCGCTCAGCAGGCGGGCCAGGTGAAGGAGGAGACCCACGTTCACAGCCTCCTCAGCCCCTGGTGCGAGGGCAGGTACGATCGATCCCGAGTCCACGTGAGCGGTGAGGATCACGATCTTCTCCGGCTCGCTTGAGCCAGCGATCTCAACCAAGATGTTGTAGGCTGTTACTCTCTTCCACTCGTATCGCCCTTCGATTGTCGCGTAAAGGCCCTTCCTAGAAGCCTCTCTCAAGAAGTCCGCATCGGCCCCCTCTCTCACGTAAACCCTAGGGATATCGAGAGGAGCTAGCGCTACTTTCCTCATTGCGGAGTCTCTGTCTACAGCGGGTCCCAGGAATATCAGCGCCCTAGCACCCCTAGCGATCGCAGCACCCCAATCGGCGTCGAACTCCAACACAGCAATCTTGCTCCGAAGATCTAATCCAGCCAGCTCAGGAGGAGTGCAATGACCAGCGTATACCAGCTGTCCCGACACGTTGGTCGCTGCTCCAAGTGCGACGAGGTTTGGGTACATATGGTAGGCCCTTATAACTGAAGCCCCCACTTTAATAGTAGCCCCGTAGTCGATTGGTACAGTCGCGTTAAACGCGAGAAAACGCGGTTTTAAGCCTGACGAAACAAGTGAAGAGTTTATGTAGGCTAAGGATGCATAATACCCAGGGTACCCCGTAAAACGGCTCCCCAGTAGAGACAAAGCTTCCACATGCTGCTTAACTTCAGTTAGATTCAGTACACTTGTGAGAGTACCTGGCTCGGCGTAAAGAGCAGAGGCCGTTAACAGCCAAAGCAAAATCTCAGCAGCGAACGTTGCTATGAGCAGCCTTCGCATCATATTTGGGCATCTAAATCACAAATATAAACTTATTTTTCTTTCGAATCTTCATAAAAAGGTATTTAGAGAAAAATTTTTATATAACCCCGATACAATTACTGATGTGAGCGAATCTAAGGGAGCCGAAGTTAAGTACGCTAGAGGTCTTACACCTTTTACGATCGCTTTGATCGTTGTGCTGGGCGTAGCGATGTTTTACGTTAACTACCTGATGTGGTGGCGCAGAGGGGTTACACTGGAACCCTTCTTTGGCGGTAGGATTGGTGCTCCGATATACCTACCATGGGGCTTTATATGGTTCCTAGCGATACTAATGGCGGGGCTTAAGAAACTCAGCGTGGCAGAAATTGTCGTGCTTGTCGGGGCTCTCTACGTAGTGATGGACAGCGGCTTCTTCTCCTTCTGGCTCGAACCATTGGTGGTTGCTTATCACGCACAAACTGAGCCGTCTCTAGCCCAGTTGCTAGAGTACATACCTAGCGCATGGGCACCCAAGGATCCCAGGCTTGTTGCCAGGATATTCAGCGGGGGCGCCAGCGTACCGGGTGAAGTCGTCGGCCCATTACTACTGCAAAGCGTGTTCATGTTCATATTCATTCTCATGTGCATTTTCACGGCTCAAACGATGATCAGACCATTCGTTGAGGTAGAGAGACTAACGTTCCCCGCAGTTATGCCAGCGGTGCAAGTACTCAGGATGGGACAGGAGAGCACTTTAACCAGCTTTGGGAGGAGCAAGCTGTTCTACATCGGCTTTATCATAGGATTGATAATCGCGCTTCAATCAACTTTGAACTACATCTGGCCGGCCTTCCCAGTGTTCTTCGCGTGGGGGCAAATCTACCTCTCCGGATGGGACGCCTTCCTGAAAGGCATTAACCCCAGCATAATGGAGTGGTGGATGTTTATCCCAGCCGACACGATAATGTTCTTCCTCGCTCCAATCGATGTAACAGCCAGCGTGGCCATATGGACCGGTTTCAAATCCCTCATATGGCCCTTCATAGCCGTCGGAGCCGGCTTGATATCACCGGGCGCTAGCCCCGACGCTGGTCCCATCAAGCCAGGAACATTCTCATCCCTCCATGTAACATTCGCTCTAGGCATCTGGTCTATTATTTTCGGCTGGAAGACATGGTCCGATTCGTTCAAGCGCCTTTACAAGAGAGCTGCAACGGAGCCTGGTAGGCTTGATGAACGATTGATATGGACCGGACTGCTGGGCAGCTACTTTGCCTACCTACTCTTCTTTGCGGCGCTCGGAGCACACGCAGGCTTCGTACTGCTATTCTTGATCCTCTTATACTTTGCCTTAATCGGCCACGCGAGAATCTGGGGTGAAACCGGGCAATGGCCCGCTGTCGCCGGTGTAGACTTGCCGCGTCAGTTAACGCTTACAGTTGCTTACGCCAGCGGGGTTCCAAACCCATGGCCCAGCACTACGTGGTGGGCCACTAAAGCAGCTACCCGCATAACCCACCACATTCCGCAGGCAACCTGGTTCCCATGGGCCGTTCTTTCCACCTACAAGCTAGCGAGAGACACGGGAACGAGTGAGAGGGATCTGTTTATCGGGCAGCTTCTAGCTGCTTTCCTGGCGAGCTTCATTGGCCTCTACCTTGGTTTAGCACTTCTCTACGCCTACGGCGCTGATACCGTGCTCACTGGGATCTGGTATGTCAAGGCGAGGCCTGCGGAGATAACTAGAGTAAGAGAAGTGGGAGGTGTAATCAGCGCGGAGGGAGTACTCGATGCGACGGGTATAGGCCACTTCATCGCGGCTTTAGTGATCGTCGGGGGACTATGGTTCATGAGAGCGAAGTTCCCATGGTTCTTCTTCACTCCTGTTGCGCTCTTCTTCTACAGCGGAATGTGGTTCCTAAGCTCGTTCCCCGCGCTCATACTCAAGCTCCTAGTGCTAAAGGTCGGCGGTATGACCTTCTACGAAAAGTACGCTGTACCCTTTGCTATTGGTCTCCTCGTTGGAATCAGCTTCGGGGCCTTCCTCTTAGGGAGCATAGCGGCCTTCTATATACCGCCTGTTTAAAACATAAAATATTATTTTTTATCTTTTTAGTTGAAGTACCGTATACTAGTGAAGCTAGATTGAATAGGGTTTGAATGGTGTGATTCAAGTGACAAGTATTCAACCGTATTTGCTGAAAACATATGTCAGGGAGCTCGGTCGATAGCTTATGCAAGGGGTAGAGCTTTCTATGAGGGCATCTGTTGCACGCGTGACTCCGCGGTATGACGTGATTGTAGCTGGTGGCGGTGTAGCTGGAGTCTCTGCTGCTGTGGTAGCCAGCAGAATGGGGGTTAGGGTGTGTCTACTGGAAGCCTCGGGCACACTGGGCGGAACAGTTACGCAGGCTCTTGTTACCCCCTTCATGAAGTGGGTGAGTGGAGGTAAGCCCGTTGTCGCCGGTATTTTCCAGGAGTTCTTGGACAGGTTAGCGAAGCTGGGCGGTATAGATGTGAGGCAGCCCGCGATTTTCGAGCCTGAGTTGCTTAAGGTGGTAATGCTTGAGATGTGTAAAGAAGCAGGTGTAGACGTATGGTTTAACGCTACAGTTGTTGGAACCAAGGTTGAAGGCCATAGCCTCAAGGCCGTGTCTGTTTACACGAAAAGGGGTTTGATTGAGGTTGAAGGATCAGTCTTTGTTGACGCAACGGGAGACGCTGATCTGGCGGAGTTAGCTGGTGCTCCAATCTCGATGGGTAGGGAAGAGGATGGGCTTGTGCAACCCGTGACGGTGATGTTTAAAGTGGGCGGCATTAACTTCACGAGGTTCCTCGAGTACCTTGAGCATCACCCCGATGAACTGGCTCCCTGGGTCAATGTCGAGCATCTTAGAAGAGCTATCGAAAGGGGAGAGCCATTCAGTTTCGCCGGTCTATACGGCTTGGTAAGGGAGGCTAGAGTTAAGGGTGAGTTCCCCGAGATACCGGGTATCGATTACATTGCACCTCTTGCGGCTTTCCCTGATAAGGGTTACGCAGTCTTCAACAATACCAGGGTCTGCGGGATCGACCCACTTGATTCGAAGCAGCTGGCAAGAGCTACCCTAGAAGCCTACCGCCAAGCACTCGAGATCGTTAGGTTCCTTAGGAAGTGTGTCCCAGGCTTTGAGCACTGCTACCTTGTGCAGCTTAGCTGTAGGATCGGTGTTAGAGAATCGAGGAGGATCGTCGGTGAACACGTGATCAAGTTGGAGGAACTTATCAACTGCGTTGAGTTCCCCGATACAGTGGCTAGAGGATGCTACGCCATCGATGTGCACCCCTTAAGGCCAGGGGAAGAGGCAATCTTTATCCCAATACCTGAGGGCAAGAGCTATACGATACCTTACAGAGCGCTCATCCCCCTAAGAGTTGAGGGTCTTCTCGCTGCGGGTCGCTGTATCTCAGCGACGCACGAAGCACTGGGTGCGGTTAGAGTAATACCTACTGCGACAGCCACAGGTCAAGCAGCTGGAGTCGCAGCTGCTCTCTCAGTCATCGAAGGGGTAAAGCCCAGGGAACTAGACGTGTCTGAAATCCAGCAGATACTCCTTAAGCAAGGTGCCATTATCTGATTTTTCCAAGGTGGAATGAACAATACTAGGAGAAGGATTTAGGATGAATATAAATAAACATAAAGTTTTCCTTTAAAATTGTGATTTAGGCTTATTTATAATTTTAATCCAAGTGCATCTGCCTCCAAAAGTACTTATGATGGCCATTGACGCTTCACTATCGTGGAATTGCCGCTTAAGGAGGAAGGCTGGGACGAGGCATTGAAGTATATGCGCACTGGAGTGATGTCCATGGACTTCGTAGCTAAATAGGCGCTGAACGCGATCTGGAGAGGGCATAACGCGCGAGGGATCCAACTTGATGCTCAAAGCCCTGGCGATTGAGGGGGTCAGCTAATCTGAAGGACGAGAAGGGTCCACCTCGAGGCGGCCATTGAGATCGCCTCTACGGGTGAATTACAGTGCGAGATGCGTTCTACATCGCCCTAGTAAAAGCGAAGGTCTTAGGCCCCCCACTTTGGACGCGTAGCGAGCAGCTTCGCATGTGAGCTCACAAGCACCGGGTTCGTTTCCCAACTCAGCTATACCAGTGAAAAATGGGCTTGCCTGAGATTCGATGCCCGCTTTGCTTCCCGCCGCAACTGGTCGGAGGAGCGCGCTGCCTTTCTACTCTAAACGACTACGGCTTTTATGTCGAGCAGCTTTGCGGCCATCTTTAGGGGCTCTACGATGTCGCCGTGGATCATCGAAGCATGGTGGATGAAACCTTCCTCAATCAGCGTTGTGTAAACCTTATCCAAGTCGGGGACCTCAACCCAAGCCCAGCTACCTCTAAACTCTCCCGGTTCTTCAACTATTCTCCCTCTCGTTACGAACAGCTTGAACTCGCCATCGTACTCGACGAGCCTACTGATGGTCACTTCACCGGGCTTGGCGCGCCCGTCAACCGTCCCGTAGCAGCGCTCGGCGCCGAGGGCTCTGTGCATCACGCCGTGGAAGCTCAGCCTGCAACCTCCGCTGCAGAGGGATAGCGGCAGGTTCCCGCAGTGCCAGGCTAGGAACACGTTGTCTCTAGTCGGGTGCCTGATCGTCCAATCGATGAAGAAGGGCACCGTTTTGCCCAGCGATGCGGCGTACTGGAGGGCCATCGTCAGGACGCCGTAGACATCGACCTCGCATGCCATCATTACGCCCTTATCGGTCAGCCTACCCATCACGAGGCAGGGAGTCACGCCGAAGTAGCGCTCCAGCTCGGTCCAGCAGCGCACCCCCATGCCGACCAGCTTCCTCCTCTCCGCCAGCTCGCTCAACACGACCTCAAGCTTCGCCAGCTTTAGAAGGGCTTCTCGGGTGACTCCGCTGACGTCCAGCTGAGCCTCGATCTCCCCGATGGTCTTAGCAACCCTAGGGTCGCTGTCGCTCAGCCGCCTTGCCTCCTCCACGACCTCGATAAGGTCGAAGTGAACAACCCTCTGGCTGAACTTCGCCGCCATCACCGCCTCGTTAAACGTGACGGTCTCAAACCTCTCAGGCCTCGGGCCCACGGCTCCCACCTTAGCGCCGACGAAGGTCTTCACGGCGTTAACGGCCCTAACGAACGAGTCGAAGCTCCGCTTGAACTCGGGATCCTCGGGGTAGACAATACCGCCGAAGACGAACGGAATCTTCCTCCTGTAGAGGGCCGAGGCCAGCGAGAGAGTCCCGCAGAATGAGTCTGAGCGGCGGAAGCCCCCGGGCAGCGGGGGAGGCTCCTTCGTGGCGTAGATCATCACCGGCTTCCTCAGCAGCTCGGCAACCCTCGCCCCAGCAAGCTCGTCGCCGAAGGTGAGCGCCGCGATGACGATGCTGTCAACCCTTTCCCGCTTGAAGAGCTCCGCCACAGCCTCCGCGTCATCGTCGTCTGAAACCAGCCCCAGCTTCGTATCACCCTCGCCCGGGTAGACAAGCTCCACGATGTCGCCGAAGCTGGCTCTCACAGCCTCGATGAATCGGTGCTTCAGCTCGCGAGCCCACTCCTCATCGAAGGGTACCCTGTGGAGAGGGACAAACCCCACCTTTACTTTCGTCACGCTGGGATCCTCCCCCTCCCGTACTAAAGCGTTGTCTGGGGCTTCGTAAGCAATGAGTTGGGAGGGGGCTTCTCT
>JAVYWK010000043.1:0-12715 GCA_038727095.1 Thermofilaceae archaeon
ACAGTACGCTGACGTGTGCGCGCTGAACGAGCTGGCCAGAAAGGACTTGCTGGTTCGCACGCCAAGACCACCTTCTGCGAACCCTCTGCCCTAGCGACACCGCAGATACATCCACTCAGTCTTCACGAGTGCGATTCTAGTTTAGATACCCCATGGCGGAGGAGGGTATCTATCTTTCGTAGCTTCCATCTCTACTGGAGTTTGGAGATGTGGAGCACGCATCTGCCGTACTCCCTGCCGGCTTTCTTCACGATCTCATCGTCGGCTGTGTACAAGATCGTATCGAGGGTCACGGCTAGTGCCACGTAAGCGGCGTCGTAGATCGTTAAACGGGTCCTGGAGGCGACTTCGACGGTTTTCTCAGCGAGCGGCTTGCTCAGCTGGTGCCGCTCTATCCTGTAGTTCAGAAGCGAGTTTGCAGCCATTTTGAGCTCCTCCTCGGTGAACAGGCGACTCGCTCTCAGAGCGTTGAGTACCTCGAAGAAGAGGAGCTCCGGTGCCGCAACTGTTACCTGCCCGCTTACATGCATGTCCCTGAGCTTCAAAGCTCAGACCACTTCTCCTCGATGAACCACTTCACCACCACACTCGCGTCGCTAACCACCCTCGCCATAGCGGCCATCCCTCCATCGTCTCAAGAACTCCGTGCTATCCCATCCCTCAGGCGCCTTCTTGCGGATCCTCTCGTTCAGCAAGACCGCTAGAGCGAGATTCCTCCCTTCCTCCTCCTCTAAAATCCTGACAATAGCCTGTCTTAAAACCTCGCTCCAGTTTACGTGCCTGAGCTTCTCCATCCGCCTCTTCAACTCGTCACTGACCCTAACACTCACCACAGCCATGCAAGGCAAAAGTGTAATACAGTATAAATCATACTGTTGACACGCGAACCCTCCGGTCGTCACAGCAGACGGGCGGGCACCATTGATAGAGGTGCCCTTACCTCCATGCCCACCTATGGATACTCCCACTACACCTGCACAGTAAGCATTAGCTTCACGGCTTGATTCGATTTCAGATAGGCCATCGACGAATATGGTACAACCCTCTAAAGAAAGTAAGTCGTATCATTGCCATAGAGAACTTTAGGTTATGTCGGACTGTGCCCGCGTAGGGGATGCTGTCGATATTATTTCATGACCTAGCGCGTATAGCCTTAAGGCCATCCTTAACTGGTAACATTCGCTGCTCCAGAAAGCCTTGGCTTAAGCGCCGTCAGACATTTTAAGCAGGCGTCCGTGAGAAGATGTGCCGTTCACACCCTTCCACCTCGGCCCGGTTTTGGGGCTTGGAGTCCCGCTGAGGAAGTACATCCACCTCCCGACTCTGCTGGTGGCGAGTGTAGTCAATGACGTGGAACCGTTTCTCGTACTCCTGCTGGGCCTCAACTCCCCGTTGCACGGGCTTTTGCACACGTTTCTCCTAGCGGTGCCCGCCGGCTTCGTGTTAGGGGTCATCATGCTCGCGCTTGAACCCGCGCTCGCTCCACTGCTGAAGGCATTGCTCCTCGAGCCGAGGGAGGGAGTCGGTCTTCGCGGCTTCCTCCTCGCTGGAGCTATTGGAGCAGCGTTGCACGTGCTGCTGGATGCGCCGCTGTACGGTGACATTAGGCCTTTCTACCCGCTGATCGTAAACCCTCTATACAATCCATCACTCACCAGGGGCGTGTACGCGCTTTGCATCGGACTCGGCCTCCTAGGTTTAATTGAGTATGTAGCTCTCGCAAAAGCCCCTTCATCGACGCGCTGATAGGTTGGGCTAAACCGGTCTACCTACTGGTCTGATCTATTTCTCTTATCTTACCGCAGCAGATTCCTGCTTCCGAACACTGTTTTTTCAATCGGTTTTCTTTGCCATAAAGCTTATAATATGGTATTATAATTTGTGCATGATGGTTGAGGTTGTCGAAGTGGATGCTAACGGCCGTATTTACCTGCCGGCAAGCGTGCGGAGGATCATCCCGTGGAGGCGATTTATTGTGCGTGTAGAGGGCGATAGGATCGTTCTGACCCCAGTGAGGCCAGCCGTGGAGAAGTACTACGGCGTCGCGGGGAGGGCGAAGTACACTACGGCGGAGGAAATCGATGAGGCGGTGGAGAGTGAGGCGAGGCGAATACTCGAGGAGGATCTACGTTGATGTGAACGTCCTCTACTACTACCTAACCGCCCACCCAGTGTACGGTGAAATCTCGAAGAGGTACCTGGAGGAGTACGGCGGCCAGCTGGTCACCTCCTCGTTAACAGCTTGGCTCCTCTACGTGCTCACACGCGTTGAGAACGTAGCATCGATTCTCGACGAGATTGGGGTAGAGCTCGCACCCTTTGACAGCAGTCTGTTAAAGGAGGCTGCAAGATTGAAGAAGCCAAAGGACTTTGAGGATCGCATTCACTTAGCCACTGCCTTGCGGCTCGGTGTTGCAACAATACTCTCGAACGACAGGGATTTCGACGGGATACCTAGGATCAGGAGGATCTTTGAGTAGCGCCTGCGGCAACGCCTGAGAACGAGTAGTACTACAGGCTGCCTTTTTGGAGAGGAGAAGGGCGGCCGGGCGGAAGGGCATGGATCTTGGGTTCTCAACTATGCGTTGTTGGGGCCTCCAACACGAGTACGCCCGCGAGCCTGCGCTCGTGGGTTTTCCCGTGCTGGTTGCCTCAACCTCGCATGGTTGAGGCCCAAGGCCCGTGCTCTTCCGCCCGGCAATAAAGGGTACGCAGGGAGGGTTAATATTGCTGGTGTTGAATGAAGTAAGTTTCGGGGAGGTTAAACTTCTTTAATTCGGCCGTTCTCTCCCTCTTCCTCCCTTTATTATCTGCCTCACGCTGGCTAGGCCGGCTAGGGGGATCAGTGCAGCTGCTCGTAGGGCTGCGGAGAGGGCTAAGCCGTACCTTACTCCGCTCCACCCGCTCGCCTCAACTAGGCGGTCTGTGATTAAGCCCCCGAGCGCTGAGCCTGCAGAAGCCGCCAAGCCTTGAGCCAGGTTGTAGTACGAGAGGTAGCTTGCCTTCAGCTCGGGTTCCGCGACCTCTATCACGTAGAGCGGGATTACGACTGCGCCGAGAGCGGTGAAGGGGCCTGACAGCGCCTGCCAAATGAAGATCGGTGCGGGGCTGGGGGAGAGGGCGTAGACGGTGGGGAACATGATGAGGCCCGCCCTGCTGATGAGCGTCAACTTGAGCAGTTTCCCGTTCTGTATCCGCTTCGCGAGCGCGTACTGGGAGATCGTGGTGGAGGTGGTGGAGAGGAGGTTGAGCAGAGCGAGGTCCGCGACGCTCATGCAGAGGACATACTTCTGGGCCAGCGGGAAGAGGGGCCAGGCGATGGCCATCGCGAAGGTGTAGAAGCTGTTCGCAGCCGTGAACTTCAGGAAGGCCTTGTTCTCGATCAGCCTCCCGTTGATGGGCCTGCTGCTCTGCCTAGTTCCTCCCACTTTGATGTGGAGCATCGTTAGCCACGTGGCTGACGCTGCGAGGCTGAGAAGCCCCGAGGCGATGAAGATGAGGCGGAGCGTTTCAAGGCTGGGGTTGATGGCCATCGTCGCGAGGAAGACGGGTATAGCCGTCAGCTGGGCGGCCAAGTTTAGGTAGCTCAGCACCTCCCCCCTCTCTCGGCTGTTGTACAGCTCTCCCACGAGCGATGTTAGAGCGAGGCCCGCGACACCCACGGCGACAGCTCTCGCCGTGATGAGGGCGACGAGCGCGTTGGCATCGACGATGAGGGAGGCGAGGAGCCAGAGGGTGGAGGCGAGCAGGGATGAGGCGAGAAGCAGCTGCACGTGCCTCCCGGTCCTATCGAGCCACCTCCCCGCCAGCACTTGCGTAACCGTGGGGAGGGAGTTGACGGACATCTGCAGTATGCCTTGAAGCGTGCCTGAACCGCTCAATGAAGCCAGGTAGTAGCCGAGGTAGGGTGCGGACAAGTTGTCGGCAAGCGAGGCCATTGCTTGCCTTGCCACTAGAACGCTCTTAGTCCTGCGCTCCTTCTCGCTCACAGCCGTGACGGGGGTCGGTTATTACCGTAAAAACGTTGCTAAACGCAAGAAGGTTTACGCTAGAACACGCTGCGTCGCATGCTCGGCGCGGCGAGCCGCACAGTCTGCCGCGTACCGGGGTCCTGACGGAGTACCCGCTACCTAGAAGTAAAGGAGCATGTAGAGGCAGGTGATCGCTAGGGCTGCACCAGCTACAGCCTGCAGGTACGCGAGCTTCCTCTCGCTGAGCTGGTGGCGGAGGAACCAGGAGGACGCTGCGGCGATCGCTGCGAGCGGTGCAACGAAGATCACGTTGTAGAGCGCGAGAAGCGCCAGCTGCGTACCGAGGTGGGGGACCCTGGAGAGGAGCGCTGCTGAGACGAGGAGGGGGCCGCCGGCGCAGGGTATGAGCGTCACGCTAACCAGCGCCCCCGTGGCTGCACCGCCGATTACTGCGGCGTACTGCAGGGGTGCGCGCTCCGCCGTGTCTAGAGCCACTTTCAGCAGCCTCCTTGGCACAAGGGAGCGGAGCCTACCCCGGGCGTTGGCAGCTGCCAGGTAGACTCCGAGCGCGAGACCGGCTGACGCCACCACCTTGAGCAGGACGGGCGAGGCCGTTGAAGCGGCTGTGACGAGACCGAGACCGAGCAGATAGTAGCTGATGTACACGGCCGCGATGAACCCGAGCGAGGCGTAGAGCGCCGTCCTCCTGCCGCCCACCGCGGCAACGCCAAGCAGCATTGTTGCGAAGACGATGAAGGTGCAGGGTTTCACGCTGTCCACCCAGGCTAGAGACACTAGGACGGGTAGAACCTCCGAGACGGTTAAACCGGGCGGTTGCAACCCCACGCCGGATAGCCGCGCCTCGATAGCCCGCTCCGCCTCCGCTACAGCCTCCCTATCCGTGAGGGCTCTCACCCCCTTCGGCGTGCTCACGAGAACCTCCCCCCTCCTCCGGGCCTGCTCAACCAGCTCCACCAGCTGCTGCGGTGCATGGTAGTCGACAGCGACCACCACCAGCTTCCCACCGTCGCAGACGAGCGTGAAGGGGACTAGGGGGGTGTCACCGACCAAACGCGTGTAGAGGTTGTAGAATTCGGCTGCAACCGTCCGGTTCGACAGATCCAGGTAGATGATGTAGGCGCCCCGGGCGGCCAGCTCCTGCAGGGCCTCCTTCTGCCTAGCGCAGACAGGGCAGAACTCCTGGCCGTAGAGTATCACAGTCAACTGGGGTGCCGCGAGCGTGACAGCCAGAACGGCGGGGAGGAACAGGGGGATGACGGCGGCCTTCCTCACTCTACCACCTTCGTCCAGCGATGGTAGAGGTCGAGCTTTAAAAGTTGCCGCACGGGGACCGCTCTGCGGGCCTGCTCAACCTCGCCCTTCTCAACGTCGACCTCCGCGAACGCCTCGCTCTCGCCCAGCTCGGCCAAGGGGCAACCCCAGGGGCTCACCACCACGCTGTGGCCCGTGAAGCTCTCACCCACCTGGTTGGCAGCCACCAGGTAGGCGAGGTTCTCGTGAGCTCTAGCGGCGGTGAGAGCCCTCCACTGCTCCAGCTTGTAGGGCCCCTTGTACCAGGCGGCTGGTACGAGGAATAGGTCTACGCCCCTCAGCATCATCGCCCTAAACATCTCTGGGAAGCGCAAGTCGAAGCAGACGGCTAGCCCAGCCGTGAACTCGCCGATCCCCGCTACGGCGAGCTCGGAGCCTGGTGAGAAGATCCTGGACTCCCTGTAGCCGTACGCGTCGAAGAGGTGGATCTTCCTGTACACGGCGGCCACCCTGCCCCGGTCCGCGAGAACTGCAGCGTTGTAGACCCCGTCGCCCTCCTGCAGGTACATCGTGAAGGCAACGGCAAAACCCCTCTCCCTCGACTTGTCGATCAGGCTGCCCGCGAACTCCCCGTCCAGGGGCTCGGCCAGCGAGCGAACGTAGGTGGCCGTCACTCCCTCGCTGCCGACTCCCATCAGGTACTCGGGGAAGACGTTTAGGTCTGCGCTCGACTGGTCGAGCAGCGATAGTGCGCGCTTCAGGTTCTCCCTCTTGTCGGGCTTCACAGCCACCTGAAAGACGCGGATCCTCATCGAGCGCACCCTAGACTCTCCGGCTATATCGTTTGCCCGGCAGGCCCCTCCTAGCGAGCTCGTAGAGCATGCCGGCAGCCATCGTCGAGTAGAAGGCCATGTCGAACAGCGGGTATGCGAGCGAGCGAAGCCCCCTACCCTTAGCCAGGTAGAGGGCAGCCAAAGCTAGGTAGGCTAGCGGCGGGATCAGGAGGAGGTGGGGTAAGCCGATCACCGCCAGGAGCGCGGCCGACGCGTAGAAGGAGTAGAGGGCGAGCGCGCCGAGCAGCCCGTAGAGCGCGAGGGGGGCTTTCCTATGCTTCAGGAAAAACATCGTGTGGCCCCGCCCGTAGCTGAAGGCTCTCTTGAGCATCTTGCCCAACCCTCCCCCGTGGAAGTGCTCCACCCTTATCGTTGGGGACACGTAAACCCTGTAGCCGGCCCTGCAGAGCCTCCAGAGCAGCTCCACCTCGTCGTAGCCGCCCTTGATCCCCTCGTCGAACGGGTTGCTCAGCAGGACCTCCCGCTTGAACGCCATGTTGTTCCCGTTTGGGACTCTCACCCTGTGGAAGTTCCGGGCCGTGATCTCCAGCTCCCGCTCATAGATCGTCATCATCGGCCAGAGAGCCTCGTTGTAGTACAGCGCGGTAGTGCTTCCCGATATTTCCCTCGCGGTCAGGACGGAGCCCCCGACCGCCACAGCGTCGGGGTGCTCCTCGAAGAACCGCCTTACGCTCTCGAGCCAGTCGGGAGGGGCTCTGCAATCACCGTCCGTGAAGGCGACGATCTCGCCCCTAGCCGCCCTCAAACCCGCGTTCCTCGCCACGTTGATGCCCGCCGGCGGAACCCTTACGACTCTCACGAACGGGTAGCGCGAAGCGATCTCAGGCGTCCGATCGCTCGAGCTGTCCGCAACGATGACCTCGAAGTCCCCCAAAGTTTGGCGGGCTAGCGACTCGAGAAGCTCCACGATTGTACCCTCGTTGTTCCTCGTCGGAACGACGACGGAGATCACACCCGAGTAAACCCTCAAGGCTTTTAAGTGGACATCGCCCCAATTAGCCAGTGATGAGGGTTTCTGGTTCAGAGGTGTGAAGAGAGCTTGATTGGCTGATACATCGGGAAAATCCACTTGCCCTCGGCTTTTAACCTGCAGGTGGGTTCAGGAGCTCCAGCGTTGCTATCGTCGAGTAGCCGTCCTGCTGGGCCTCAATCGCAGCTAGCGCCAGTGGGCTGCGACGGCGATGAGAGCGCCCACTGCGATCACGACGGCCCCCGCGTACTCGGCTACGGCTACCGACGGCCAGCGGACTGTAGCCTCAACCAGGTAGCCGAGCGGTACTGGAAGGAGGCCTAGCAGGAGGAGGATTATGCCCGGTGTACGCCTCTTCTCCGCGAGCATTGCGAGGCCGAGCGCTGCTATGGCTAGGAAGGATTGGACGTAGAACCAGGTGGATACGAAGACGTGCGGCCTCGTCCCACCCGGGTAGACACCGATGAGGGCCAGGAAGATTCCGGCAACGAAGTAGAGGCCGCAGGCGAAGGCGGCACCCCTGCTCCTCGACGCCAAAAGGAGGCCCAGTGAGTAGAGGCACATCATCGCACCAAGCACAATTAAGCCGTAGTTGTAGATCCACGGGTCCGTAGCCCCCGGTGCACCCAGATCGCTGAACGCGTGCCTGTAGAAGTCAAACCAGGGGTTTCGCGCCACAGAGGCTAGCACAACCACGTGGAAGGCTGGGAAGGCTAACGGGCCCAGCAGCATCAGAAATCTCGAGAGATTCCTTGTGTCCACGCCCTCCCGATTCGGGCATGTAAATGAACTTGGCGTTAGGCGAAGCCGCCAGCCTAGACGACGATGGAAATGTGGGGTAGAGATGGGGTTCGATCGTATCGTGGCTTTTACGATTCGAGCGGGCCTCGGAGTCGGTGGAGGGCGCTCACCGGTCGCCGACGTGCAACTTCCTCACGGGCCGGCCTTAACCACCCGCGGTGGCTTATGAAGTTCGCGGGGCCGGATGTCAAGGGTCTCCCGATACGCCTTTACGGTGTTATTCCCAACCCGAAGACCTAGACGCCTACACAGCTAGCCCATTAAGCTAGCTGATAGTGTGATGCATCATATAGCTCTTAAAGCTAGATTTTTTAAGCTAGCTGTAGCAGCTGCAGTGTGGCGAAGGTTCAAGTGAACTTGAAGCTTGACGCGGAGCTTGTGCGAGAGGTGGAGCGCCTCGTCAGTGAGGGGTACTTTCCGACGAAGACGGAAGCTTTCACTCAAGCGTTAAGGATGCTAATCAGGCAGTACAAGGCTGAGGAGTTGAAGAGGAGGTTGAACAGGGTTAGGGAGGGCACTGAATCTTTACCCAGCGCGTCTGCTGCCGTGGTGGCTCTCCACGAGGAGGAGGACGCCTGAAAGGTTAGCCGTTGACTCGAGTGTTTTTGTCAAGTGGTTCAAGAAGGGTGAGGAGTATGAGGGTGAGGCTCTACAGCTCTTCGAGGATGCGGTGAGCGGCGGGCTCCAGCTGGTCTGCTCGGAGTGGGCGCTGCTCGAGGTTGCACGCGCCCTCCGGAAGGCGGGTTTCCCGCCGGATAAGGTGGAGGAGAGCTACCTTCTTCTGAAGGACTTGGTGGGCCTAGGTTCGATCGAGCTGGTCCCCGTGTCGGAGGTGCTCGATCTAGCGAAAACCCTGGTTGTCGAGTTGAACCTCTACGCTTCGGACGCTGTGCACCTGGCGGCGGCTATAACGCGTTCCGCAGACCTCCTGACGGAGGATGCGCACCTCCTGCGCCGCGAGATCATCGAGTACGCGGGAAAGAGGGGGCTCAGGGTTCTCCAGCTCAAGAGTCTGCGTGAAAGCTAGGTTCTTGAATTGGCGCCCCGCCACTCGCATGTGCTCGGCGAGGAGTTCTTCGAGAGGTTGAGGAGGGCGGTTGAACCCTACTACCGGCACTCCCACCACGACAGGGATCACGTTGAACGAGTGTACAGGTTGGCTCTCAGGATTGCCAGCGAGCTCGGCGAGCCGGTGGATCTCGACGTTCTGAAGGCTGCAGCACTGCTACACGATGTGGCGAGAGCGATGGAGGATGAGGGGCTCGTCGACGACCACGCTAAAGAGGGCGCGGTGATCGCTCGCAGGATCCTCTCCGAGCTCGGCTTCCCCTCCGATAAGGTGGAGAAGGTCTGCCGATGCATTGAAGCCCACAGGTTCAGGAGCGGGGTTAAGCCGGATAGCATCGAAGCGATGATCCTCCAGGACGCCGACCGGCTCGACATGCTGGGGGCTATCGGCGTGGCTCGCGCCTTCGCGAGGGGTGGTTGGGCGAACACCCCGTTCTACGACCCCTCAGTGCCACCGAAGGAGAGCTACGACGGCCGCTCGGAGACGGTCATCAACCATTTCTACGAGAAGATCCTTAGGATCAAGGATACGCTCAACACGGAGCCCGCGAAGAGGATCGCTGAGGGCAGGCACAAGTTCGTGGAGGAGTTTATCGAAAGGTTCATGAAAGAGTGGGAGGGAGAGTTGTAGCCCCTACACTGTGGCTAGCGAACGAGCGTGGCTCCCGCGCCCGCAAGTTCATCGGCCCGTGCTCGAAGCAGCTCCCTCAAGGCTCTAGCCTCCTTCGGTATTCTGATAGCTACAAGCGTGAAGAACGCGAAGCATAGCAGCCAAGTGGATACTCCGATCCAGAGTATCGCTTCGCCCAAGCTCCACCTTGCAGCTAGGTATCCCGCGATAGCGGGGGCGAAGCTGCTCCCAATGTTCTCGAAGAAGGCTTGGAAGGAGGCCGCGCTAGAGCGCAGCTCTGGCTCCACAATGTCGCCCCACATCGCTGAAACCTGGGGTCCGGCCTGCGGTATCACGAAGGCTGTCGCGATGCCGAAGATGAAGAACTCCCACTCCGATCTGGCCCTCATCGTCAGGAGGATCAGCACGGCTGAGAGGAAGACGATGATGGCCCCGTAGATCGCCCTCCCCCGGATCGTCCTCCTGTACAGAGCGTCCCCCATATACCCTGCGAATAGGTTCCCGGCGGCCATCATTACCAACCAGGCGACCATCGTTACCATGATGGCTTCAGGGCTCATGCCGCGCTCGTTCTGCATGTAAGTTATGATCCAGTACGTTATCGCGGCCCACGGGAACACGCCCCAAAAGCCCTGAAGGTAGAGGAGCAGGAGGGACTTGTTCCTCGTCAGCTTCACCAAGTCTGAAACTTTAGCCTTAAAGACGTCCTTTGACAGCAGGCCCTTAAGCTCCGGCTCGCTGCTCCCGCGCGGCACGTCCCTCACGAACAAGTAGAGTAGGAGACCGGTGACGATGCCGATCGAGCCGGTGATGTAAAACGCGTACCTCCAGGAAAGGCCGGCTGAGACGAGGCTAAGGGAGAGAACGGTGCCTAGAATGGCGCCGAGGGGGCCTGTCGTGTTGAGGATGCCCATGGCTCTGGCCCGACGCTCGGGTTCAAAGTAGTCGAGGACAAGGCTCGACATGCCCGGTGGAGCAGCGTCATCGACAGCCGTTGAGAGACGGGTTGCGAAGAACTCCGCGAACGACCTTGATAGTGCGTTGATGAGCGAGGTGAAACCCCAGACGACTGCAGCCAAGCTGACGAGGAGCCGCCTCGAGTACCTGTCGTAGAGGAAGCCCCAAACGGGGTAGAGGATCGCTGCTATGAAGCCCGTCAAGGAGAAGACGAGGCCCAGCTCGAAGTACTCCACGTGAAAGTCCTCCATCACTTGCGGCGCGACAGCTGATATCACGAAGCGGTCGGCTTGATGGAATAGGAGGAACAGCACGAAGATGGCTAGAACCAGCGCTCTATGCTTCGCCACGGCTCGGGTCCTATAACAGCGATAAAAAGAGTGTCGCCGTAAGAACAGCTAACAGAAAAAGGGTTTACCGTAAAGGTTGTTCACTTCCTTTCAGCTAGCATTCTATCGAGCGCGAGGAGGCCGGCGGGGTGGTCTTTCACGAGCTTTACTCTTGCCAGTAGTTCGCTGGCGTTCTTCTCCTCTTCCACCTGTTCGTCAACGAACCACTTGAGGAAGCTTTCTGCAGCTTTATCGCCAGCCTGCCTCGCCAAATCCACCATTCTCCAAATCCTCTTCGTATTCTCGACTTCAGCGTTGAGAAAGTCCTCAGCTGCCTCCAGCACGCTGGCCCACCTTGTCTTCGGCTTCGGGACTTCCTGCAGCTCAACACTCCAACCCCGATCCACCATGAAGCGGTAGAACTTCATCGCGTGCTCAAGCTCCTCACGAGCCTGCGCCGTGAAGTAGTGGGCAAAACCGGGTAGCGTAACGCTTTCGAAGTAGGCGGCCATCGATAGGTAAAGGTAAGCGTTCCTCAGCTCCTGGTTCAACTGCCTATTAAAATCGTTCACCAACTCGAGTTGACTCATACTATCAAAAACCTTATGCCCTCGGCAATTTAAACTTATCCTTCGTTGCCCCCCTCACTCGCCGTTTTTACCGCCTTTGCCCTCCTCCTTAGCAGCATAGCTGCTACAGCAGTTATGGCGGCAGCGCCCACCGCTACGGACAGCTCGCGTAGGCCGATGCCGTACCCCCCGATGGTTAAGATAATGTCCAGTGTCAGAGCTACCTCCGCGGCCTCCCCCTCGACAACTCTGGCTTCGATCGTGGACGATTTGCCAGCCTTTGAGGCGGAGAGAGCGTAGCTCCCTGCGGGTAGATCGGCGGTGATGGAGCCGTCGTTTCCCGTTTCCCCGACGAGCTCCACCCTACCTCTAATGAGGCTAACGCTAGCCTGGGGCAGCGGCCTGTTGAGGAGGTCTTGAACCCTGATGGTGAGCCTGCCAACACCCCCCACCGTCACGCTTGAACCCGGTCTCGCCGATACGGTCCTGTTAATGGGGAGGCCCATCCAGTACAGGACGGTAATGTTGGCTTCACCGCAGGCCAGCTGAACGCGGCCGAGAGAGTCCGAAGTGCCGCGGTACTGCACGCCCCCGGGGCACGCGACCAGCACGTCTGCGGATGCCAACGGCGTCCCGAAGGGCGTCAGCAGCCTCGCTTCCCCTCGCAGCACGGCGCCAGGAAGCAGGATGACGGCGGGCGGGGGAGCTCTCCGGGTGACAGTTGCGTTTAGTGTCTCGATGAGGCGGCTATCCGTGATCCAGGTTTCATTCCCCCTCGCGGTGGAGAGGAGTAGGCCGGTGGCGTTGACGGCTACACTGAGGAGGCGGAGGAGCTCTGCGGCATCCCTATCCCCCACCACGGCCAGCTTGGCTGTACCGTTCACGATGAAGACCGTGAAGGGTACGTAGTACGTGCCCCCGACCAGCGCGCTGTACAAACTCATGTACTCCTCCGTGTCGGTTCGGTTCTCGTTCACGTCCACGAAGGTTAGGGGGATTCCCATCCTCGTCAGGGTCTCCTTGAGGTGGAGGCAGTGGGGGCATGTGCTCATACCGTACTCAACGGCGCAGACGCTGATCGGTGTCGCGACGGCTGCACCTGCAGAAGCTAAGATTAGCAGCAGCGCCGCGATGACTTTGAAGCCCACATCAATCCAGCGTTCACAGCAGCTTTAAGCCTAACTAACCACCCTCCCGGGAATCGCCGTGCACGCTGGGGCAAGCGATTTTTATCGCAGCACTCCTTTGCTGATCGCGTGCAGCCGAGGGAGAGGTGCATTCGAGCCATTGAGC
>JAVYWK010000044.1:0-11643 GCA_038727095.1 Thermofilaceae archaeon
ACTTGCTCCTGTAGGGATTTAATCGCTTTCGTGTGTTCCTCGAGCACTTTAGAGTGTCTCTCTAGAACCTCAGAGTGGTGGGCTACTTGCTCCTGTAGGGATTTAATCGCTTTCGTGTGCCTAAGCGTCTTGGTGCTGAGCTTCTTGAGCTCTGCGAGCACCTCTGTTAAGCCTACAGCCCCAGCTACGGCCAACCTGAACTCGGCGTCCTCTCTCAGCAGCTCTAACAGCTTCAGCTTTAGCTCACTCACACTTTACTTGCGGTGGATCCGTGTATTAAACGTACCGGCTACTGAGGCCCGGGGGGCAATGGGCTGAAGCAGGCTTCGAAAGACCTTAAAGGGTTTAGAGCCGAGGGGGTTCTATCACTTCAAACACGAGTAATATTATACTAACCTGGCCAACTACCAGGCTAAAAGCTATTTACGATCCCCGAGGAGTACAGAATCCCCAGCAAGGCGGCGGTCATTGACTCCAGCATCGTGGAGAAGCTCGTGAGGGCCGCTTCTAGTCAAAGGCCCGGGTGAGGGACCAGAGAAGTTCACTGAAACTCTGGAGGGAATTGAGAGGCTGGCGGACAGCATGCTCGGCTCGCCCTTCGGCGCGGGGTGCGTGAGGTACGGGAAGAACTGGTGCCGGAGGTTGAAGCGCGACTACAAGTTCGGCGAGTTAATCGAGCTGTAAGGAATGTGGAGATCGCTCACTCTGCAATAGGCTTGAAAAAAGCTGCACCATGCTCGCGAAGCCCTGGTGCGGGGCAACTACCCCTGCGTCATCAGGCAGTGCCGGAATGCTGTGAAGCTGATGCTCAAAGCCGCGCCTAGCTTTGTGGGAATCGAGCCCCCGCCTGGCACGATGTAGGCCCGGTCCACTGGGTGAGTCAGGTCCCCAGAGTGAAAAGCATACAAGCCCTCGCCATTTACTCGAGACGGTGACAAGGAGAACGACAGCCTGTTGGACGAGCTCTGCGACGGGAGGAAGCCGCGGAGGTTTCGAGGATGGCCGAGTACGTTTGCGGGCCCGTGACAGTACTCCTCCCCCGGAGGGGTTAGCTCTGCGGAACCGCTGGGACAGCTGGGGAGAGGGGTAGCGTGATAGTAGTCCTGGAGCGCCTACCAGCCAGTACCAGCATTCCCCAGCGCGGCATACACGAGCAGCTGCTTCAAGCTCCAGAACCTTTAAAGCACCGCCCACGCCTCTCCAGCTGTGAGGCTGAAGTACGGCAGGTGGATACTGAAGCCTGGGAGGCCGCTCTTCCGCTGGGGGAGGTGGGTCCTGAGGGAGGGAAGCTGTGGTCGTTTACGTGAAGTTGAAGGTCAGGGGGAGGGAGGAGAGGGAGCTCGTAGCCCTAGTTAATGGGGGCGCCCACAGCCCAGTGCCCGTGCTTGTCGTCGACGAGGTCACCGCGAGGGAACTGGGCTACATCACGGGCGAGGTCGCGGAAGCCTCGGTGGCGGATGCCCGCAGGAAGGTGTACATCGTGAGGGAGACGGTCGAGCTGTCGCTGCTCGGCGAGGAGGGGGAGGAGCTGTCCCGCGTAAAAGCCCACCTGGTCATACACCCCGGTCTGGAGGAGCCCCTCATAACGGACGTCACAATCGACGAGCTCGGGATCATCGTGCTGAGCTTCAGCAAGGGGCTCTGGAGGCACGCGCGAGATCCCCCGGACAGGGTCAGAGTGAGCGCAAAACCCCCCTACGCGCTATGATAACCGCGCTACGGTCCCGCGCTAGGTGCTTATCCCCCTCCATGGCCTCCCTGCTCGTGATCCACCAGGCTTTCCTGGTTTGAGCCGTGGACGGCCTAACCAGGCATCAGGGCTCTAGAATTGAATCCTAGCGCCACCTTGGATGACCCAACAGCTAGGAGCATGTAACTGAAACTGATGGAAGAAGTTCTTCGTATCTCACCCCCTCACAACCTTCCCGGCGGGGCCTCTTCTTCGCTGGAACCCAGAGCTGGGCGTCGACCCTAGCCCTCACGCTCGGCCCACCTACATCCTCGTAGCCGTACTCCGAGTAGTCTTCAGGTCCCGCACCCTCTACAGGCTTTAAAAGCAGGTGGAGGAGCCGCTCTCCTCCACGAGCGCTAATGAGGTAGAGGAGGATCGCGTCGATTAAAACCTCCCTCACGCTCCTCCCCTCCTCAACAGCCCTCTTCTTCAGCTCTGCGTAAAGCTCCCTGGGAGGCACGAAACTCGTCCTGACGCTCACAACTCCACGACACCGAAATACGGTTACAAGCTTCGCTCTACTACCTCAAAAACCGTATTCACAAGCTTTGACCGATCGGTAAGGGCCCGACGAGGTAGAGGCCTCAAGGCAAGCAGAGGCATAAGCGCCTTCCATGCGTACCGGATCGCGAGGCTCCAGCGCAGAGATCGGAAAACCGCGGGAAAAGCGGTTCGAGGGAAAGCTATTGGAAGTCTTCGCCGCGAGGAAAAGGCTGATGCAGGAGCCTTTCGCTTGCGCCGCAGGGAACCTGGAGGGCTGCTGGTGGCTAAAGCCTGAGTGAGCTATAGACCCGAATCCACGGTACCCCGCTCCACCCTCCTCGAGGGTGATGCGGAGAAGTTCCTCCAACCTAGGTCCACCGGCTCGCACCCTTTAACGCGTTCCCTGTCCTTACCCTGCGGAGTTTTTTCTGCTCGAACTTCCAGGATGGGAGCTCTCTGGGCTGTACCGGGCCTGCAGCGCGCCTGCTAACCTGCCTTGGGCGGGGTTTATAAGGGGTGGTTAAGCAATTGTACCGTGCGGAGGCGCTTGCTGCTCGTATTTCTCGCGGCTGCGGTGGTCGTAATCGGGCTCTTCGCGCTCCTCAGGGTTGGAGAGGAAGTCTCGCTTGACGACTTGAAGAGTGAGGCGAAGCACACCTTCACGCTCGAGAGCCCGGACTTCCCTTACGGCGGGGAGATCCCGGCCGCTTTCACGTGCGACGGCCGGGACGTGCCGCCCGCTTTAAGGTGGAGGGGGCAGCCGGAGGGCACCGTGAGCTACCTGTTGGTGGTATACGACCCTGATGCCCCTAGCGGCACCTTCATTCACTGGGTTGTCTACGATATACCGGGCTCAGCCACCGAGTACCAGCCAGGGACTGGCGTGAGCGGGCTGAACGACTTCGGCCGGGTGGGCTACGGAGGCCCCTGCCCGCCCCATGGTTCAACTCACAGGTACTTCTTCGTCCTCTTCGCCCTCGACACTAAGCTGAACCTGAGGGAGGGGGCTAGGCTGAGCGACGTGCTCAGGGCGGCGAAGGGGCACGTCCTGGCCGTCGCGGAGACTATGGGCAGGTACGGGAGGAAGTAGCAGGAGAGGCAGCTCGCCGCCCGCACCCGGGCAAGCCCGCTTAAGAGCGGTAGGCCGGAGGGGTGGTGAGCGGGAAGCGCTGAGCCGGAGGAGCGCCCCGGTCTGATCCGCGGGGATAGGATTCGGCGAAGCTTAAGCGCGAGCTTACGGTGAACCACTCCTCCAGCAGATGCTCAGCTCCTTAACTATCGCGTAGCGCCCAACGTAGCTCAAGAGCCCAGGTCCTCGAGGGCTGCGGCTATGGAGTGGAGGCTGTTGAACTAAGTTAAGGCGTAACCCGTCCCCAGCTGGTTAAGCCGTAGTACTCGGGCTTGAGCGGAGAACGCCTACGCCCTATCAAAAGCTCGCACAGTAGCGAGTAGAGGGGTCTTTCACCTCGCCTCTCATCTAGAGCGTTGGTTAAGGCGTCCTCAATCTGGCCCCTAAACTGGGGAGACAACCTGCTGGGAGCAGAGGCACAGCTCCTTCCCTACCTCTGGGATGAGGCCTTCCGCGTCACGTTGATTTTGGGCAGGAGTACAAGCTCAGCGCTTTCCTCCTTTTAAGCTGTAGTGCTTCGAGCTCTTCAGCCGCGTGGAGCCTTAAAGTCGCTCTCAAACCACAGGTTTTCTCGAAGAGAAGCTTCCCCCTGAGCGCTGCCAGCTTGAATGAGGGGGGAGCATAATCGAGCAGCTGGACATCGATGGGGAGGCCAACCTTCTCCTCCAAGCACTCTCGGAGCTCGTCGATGTACACCGGCTCACTATCGTAGCTCACCGCGTACCCCGTGTAGACGGCCACATCAACATCCCGGAAGATATTTGAGCTCACAAACCCCCCGTGCACAACCGCTAAGAGCACCTCCCCCCGCTCGTACAGGAGTCCCCGTAAAAGCTCCAGCACCTTCCCCCTTTCCTCCCAAGGCATCGACTTGGGCCGTCGCCTCCCCTCTTCAAGAGCCCTTAGCCTCGACATACCCCTCCACCTCTTTGATGAAGCGTTCAACCGCCTCTATACCCCCTCCTTAGCCTCCCTATAGATCCTTAGGTCGTCTATAACCTAGTACCTGTGAACCACCCGGTTTCTCAACGAAGCCAACTTAACCATGCTGTTTCAGGTATCTAGGCTTATCACCCTATGGCTCGCGAGCTTGAAAAAAGCTTCCCGGCAGCTCTCAGCAGCATCGTTAAAATCCTTCTCAAGTGACGGAAAGGTCTGCTAGCGCCTCAACCATCACTACTATGCAGTACCTCAAGCTGTACCTCGCCCTCCTATCTGCGAGGAACTCGTCAACGTCCATTGAAACGATACTCTTAATCTCGTAAAGCGCATCCACAGCCTCAGCACAAACCTGTTGAAGACCTCCCCATCCACTCCGGTCACAGTTCTAAAGGCGGGGACATAGTTTTGTACCTTTCCTCAAGCCTCCCGCACCCCCCAGCAGCAAGCCCGCTACGCCTGTGAAGCATCGAGTGAAAAGGCCAGCCAAGTATTCACCACTTCGCTCACGCGAATCCTCAACCCCGGAAGGGGGGTGAAAGGGCTTCGCACCCGTGTTCTCCAGCCTGCTCTCCAGAGAAACCTGGAGGCAGCCCTCAAAACGTTGTTGAAGCTTAGGAGCGCTAGCCAAGGTACCGGTGCAGCTACCACATCGTGCAGGCTCAAAGCACCATAGAGGCATCATGATGGATGGTGTTACCGAATGAAGTAGAGAGACCCCCGAAGCATTCTTAGAGGACTTAAGAGCCCATCGCCGTCGAGGAAGGGTCTAACAATATCCATGCTTTTCGCACAACCTTTCCACACCCTCTCCAGCATACATGGCCAACAGCCTAAAAGGGGAAGAGTACTGGGAGAATCCCCTAGAAAGTTTCAGGATAAACATAGGTGCTTAAAGCTTCGAAGCAGGAGCAACCTCGTAGCAACCATCAGAGCAGTGACAGCCGATACTCGTGGAAGCACGTCGAAGAGTAGCGGGAGAGGGAGAAGGCTGTAACGCTAAATCTACTGACGGATAATGAGGCTGAAAACAAGCCTCTCCTACACGCTACCGTTGAAGCCGTGGAACGAGATGAGCCATGCAAAAAATCGGTACCTTCGAGAAAAGGGAGATGAACCTTAAGGCGACCTTTAAGGAGAGAGTTCAAGCAGCCAGTAGTTCCACCACACACCCAGTAAATCTTCTAAAAACGATAAATTTGAGGAGCTTCTCAGTAAAAGGGGGAGGCTACCCCCTCGCAACGAGGAGTCAGCCGCTTACAAAAACTTCAACTGCACTAGCCGTTCCCCTTAACAGCCAACACGGCGAAAAAGTGCATACCGCTGCACCCCCCTACTACCAGTAGGAAACACTTCCATCAGAGAACCGGGCATCCAAAAGCCGTATAAAATTTTTAAGCTCCCTTCAACCTCTTCATTCTATGCTGGGGAGGAGGGTTTTCTCTATTCTCATCTCTGCTCTCCTTGTTTTCTCGGTTCTCCCTGTTTTCCAGCTGGTGGGGGCTGCGTGGACTGGTGGGGCTATCTACATTAAGGCTGATGGAAGCATTGAGCCTGCAAGCGCACCTATAACCACGAGAAACAATAACGTGCGCTCTCACAGACGACAGTGGTAGAAGAAGCCGCCCTACCCTTCATTGCAGAAAGCTGAAAAAATAATGAATCTTGCGCCAGTTAAGCTGCTTCAAGCTCTAGCGTGTACGCTACCATCGGGCTTGAGGCATCTCCTTCACAGGGTTGAGCACGGGGCACGCCGCTAAACAGAGGCTAAGCTTGAGCACTTGTCCGGCTAGTCTCGGCGAGGAGGTACTGGATTCAGGGCCTACGAGCCTAAAGGTGAGGTGAAGCGATCTAGGGGTTTGGGGGTTAAAGTCTAGGTTGGAGGAGCTCGATCCCGAGAAGCGGAAACAGCTTGAAGCGATCAGGGATATTGAGAGAGACTGATCAAAAGAAGCCTGGACTCTTCTCGCTTCAGGCGTCCGCGCGGAGTCTACTGTGAAAAGTTTTAGCGGGTATACTGCTCGCGGTAGCAGAGCTTGGCATAGGTGTTCAAGAGTAGCTTGCTACTGGCCTCGCAGGACCTTACCCTATTGTCGGCCTAGCAGCTACAGCTATCGGAGCCGCCCTGATCGTTAGCGGCTTCAGAGAGCGGAGGTAGGGGTTTGAATTCGCTTGCCGCTACCGGCGTAACAGCTGGGGTAATCGCAGGCACGTTCCTCGTCGAGGAGCTTAGGAATAGTCAGAGTACTTCATGCTCGTTCAACTGTAGCGTATACGCCTCAAGCTCGCTCCCGCGCGGCACTCTTCTAGAACTGAGCTATTCCCCCAAACAGCATGCCTAGTGCTACTTGATTATCCTTAAAATTTTCTAGAAGGAAAGCTGGATAAGCCTCTAGGAATCACTAGCTCCGCTCTATTCGCTCTTTAACCTCCTTTATTTCGTTTTGTAGTTGCTCTATCTTATCCTGGTACTCTTTCTTGAGAATTTCGTAAGCGTCAGTAGAGATCGTCCCCCTTCTCCACTCCTCTTCAAGCTTAGACAAGTACCCCTTAACTTTCTCCAACTCCTCCTCCAACACCCTTAAACGCTCCAACTCAACAGCCACCCTTGTTTCCACTTCCTCACTAGCCACCCCTTCAACAACCTTCGTCTCCCCTCCAGCGCGAGTAGACACTCTACTCCTCCAAAGTAATCCTACTGCGAGCATGGCAAGGATTAGTAAGGCAAACACGTTAGCCAGCTTTACTTCACTCCTCCACCTCGCAGTCAGAGTAACAGGCCTATCCACAGTGAAAGAGTATACAGGAGAAGCTGATACAAGCCCCCCCTCAACCACCCAACCCTCAAAAACATACTCCACGAAGAAACCAGCATCAACCGTAGCCGGAGAAACTGAAACAGTTGCTACAGTCCCCCTCTCGTACCAGCCAGAACCTATCACTAAACTGTATGGTGAGTAAACCTCCACCCTATACTCGGTATCCCACTTAGCAGTTACTATGAAGGGTTTCTCAACTGTAAGAGAGAACACTGGTTCACTACTTAAAAGAACACCCTTCTCATCGTACCAACCTGAGAAAACGTGCCTCGTCCCATTACCGTGATCTAGTAAAACCGGGGAGACTGAGACAGTTACTGTAGATCCCCTCTTGTACCAGTCGGAGCCCCCTACTGAACCATAAGGTGAGTAGGCTTCTACCCTATACTCAGTATCCCACTTAGCGGTCACTGTGAAGGGTTTATCAACTGTAAGAGAGAACACTGGTTCACTACTCAGAAGATTCCCTCCCTCACCGTACCATCCCGAGAAAACATGCCTAGTCCTATTACCGTGATCTAGTAAAACTGAGGAAACTGATACAGTTACTGTAGATCCTTTCATGTACCAGCCGCTACCAGATGCAGTGCCGTATGGTGAGTAGACCTCCACCCTGTACTCTGTATCCCACTTAGCGGTCACCGTCAGAGGTTTCTCAACAGTGAGAGAAAACACTGGTTCTCTACTTAAAAGAACGCCATTCTCATCATACCAGCCCGAGAAGACGCGCCTCGTCCCATTACCATGATCTATCAAAACCGGGGAAACTGAAATGGTTACTCTAGCGCCTTTCATGTACCAGCCTTCACCAGATGTAGTATCATAAAGTGAAATAACCTTGACGGGGATAACCGTGACGGGGAGGAATCCGTAGGGATGGATTAAGGGGTACCGGTCCACGTTCTTCTCATTAATAGTGTAGGGTGTATCACCAATCCCATCATTATTCGCATCACTACCCTTATAATCACTCCAGAAGTTACCGCGAGAACCATCATCCCAAACATTCTCCCCAGAATCTTCTAAGGAAACCTGCCTAACATTACCGATGAAATTGTTAAGAAAAACCCTATTACCACTAGATTTCCAGAGGTAGATGCCATTATTGTTGTTTAGGATTTTGTTCTCAGTAACTCTATTATCACTAGAATACCTGAGGGAGATGCCATTATTGTTGTTTGAGAGTATGTTCCCAGTAATTGTGTTACCACTAGATTCGTAGAGGTAGATGCCATTCTTGTTGTTTGTGATGGTGTTGTTTGTTATTGTGCACTCGCTTGAATTCCAGAGTTCTACTCCCACCGTGGTGTTTGAGAGGTTTAAGTTCTCTACTCTCACTCTCACACTCCTCACTACTATAACCTGGCCAGCATCCCTCACCACCACATCACGTGCATTCTCAAGGTAAACCAACGGCCTACCATTCACACTATTACCCTCAACAACATTAGAATAGGAAAACTCGACGAATAAACCACACCCCGAAAAAACATTCCCAACAATCCTATTACCACTAGATATTACAAGGTAGATGCCATCATCGTTGTTTGTGATCGTATTCCCGGTGATAGTAATGTTACTAGATTCTCTAACGTATATACCGCTTTCGAATTTTTCTATTTTTATGTTTCTCACTATTACGTTTCTCCTGTTTTCGAGTCTAATTCCATCCCCCCAGCCTTGCCCTGTTACTGTATGCCCGTCCCCGTCGAGGATGATGTTATCCCTCCCGATTACTATCCCTTCAGTTTGAATATTGTCTGTGAGAATATACGTCACTTTATCCCTAGTGGTTATAGGAGCGTTTGCAGGCTCAACCCTTCCATCAGCCCTAATGTAGATTTTCCCACCAGTCCATACAGCCCCCACCGGCTTAAAGGAGAAGACCGAGAAAACGAGTACAACAGTAAGGAGAATAGAGGAAAAACCCCTCCCCAGCACGGGGAAAAGATGCTGGGGTTTCTTATAAGTATTACCCTCTCACGAGCTGGGATGCTACAGGCTTTAACAGCCTAAAGCTCATGGTAGCTGGCTGAGAGAATAAAGAGAAACTGCGTCTTATTCTACGGGAAGTCGGCCGAGCCTGAATCTTTGCTAAACTGTTTCCGCTAGAAAAGCATGCTTAATGGGCTTTGTCAGGCATGGGCTAGCAGCTGGTCTAGGCTGCAGCGAGCCCGCGTTTTTCTCGTTGTGCACAGCGTTAAGTCATCCTCCTCGCAGCGCTTGGCGCTCCTTTTTCAACTCATTACGTGGTCTTTTCCCGAAAATTTGGCGCCGGGATTTGCTAGTCCTTCTGGAACTGTTATCTAGAGTTGTAGTGTTTGCTTCAGCCTCGTTCACCTGCCTCTTCTACAGCATGCCAGCTTACCGCTAGGGTTATTCGCTCTAGCCCTTGACTGGCAGGCTCAGCGTATTTACACTGCTGCGGGGTTGCTGCGGCGGGGAGGGAGTGGGAGTGTTTGAGGTGAAGGCTAGGGTCTGGAATGTTATTGACAGCAGCGGGAGGGTGGATGTAGAGCTGGTAGTCGACAGCGGGTTTACGTTTACTGTTCTGCCTGCTAAGCTGCTCGGGAGCCTAAGCGTTGAGCCGGTGAGGAGGGGGAAGTTGAGGCTTGCTGACGGCAGAGTTGTGGAGGGGGGTGGGTGAGGTGGGCATCGTGGTTGAAGGATACCGCCTCACGTCTACCCCCGTGGTATTCGGGAGCGAGAGCACGTACCTGCTCGGCTCAGTCACGATGGAGGCGCTAAGCTTGGCTCCCGACGTGGTGAGAAAGAGGCTCGTCCCAGCGGAAGCTCTTCTCATGTCAAGCAGCTCCCCGGGCATGCTCTACGAGAGGGTGCTTCTCGCGCACAGGAGAAGGCGTTACAGCGTGTAGAAAGAAGAGGGGAGAAGCCAGTTTGGTTATCCATCTTTCAAACTTGATGTTCACCTTCAGCGTTTAGGACGATCGATGTACGCCTTGAAAAAGCTGAGCCGCTATGAATCTGTCGACGATGCTACGGCCGACGTTCGATCACTCGCTCTATTCTCGGCGAAGTGTAGTGGAGGGAGCGATGCGCGGCGCGTAAGGGGTGTAGCGCTAGCCCTGTTTTGTCTCGGAGGGTCTCAGCTTCCCTGGGGGTTCCCAGCGGAATCTCCAAAGCCCTCTACCGAAGGCTTCCACTGCTATTTCGAGCTCCTCGGCGAGCTGGTCGCTGATGAGGGGTTCATCGGCTAGCGGAGATACGAGCACGTCAGCTAGCACCTCTCTCGACTCTACGCTGTCTGCGGTAACCACCTTTACCAGCGCAGCTCTCGGGTAGTACCAGACTCTGAGCGGGCCTCCCGCGGTGTCAACGTCAGCCTCTCTAGCGTCAGTCGTGGGTGGCCACATGCTCAGCCTCCTCGCCGTCGAGGTGGGGATCATCAGTTGAGGCGTTGGAGCTTCGTAGCCGCTATTGAGCAAAGCCACTTCCTCTACTCTCCCCTCCTTACCCCTGATTACCAGCCTGACTCTCACCGGCACGTTCCCGGACACCCCGGAACTTGATCCGACCCACTCGGGCCACCCTCCTGAAAACGATCCTGCCCACCTTAGCCAAGCTCTACACCGAGTTGACGCTCGATCTCGGGCTAATAAGCTTCTCACTCAAGCATAGAGGGGGTTCGGGGTTTTAACCCTTGGGCCTTCCCGACTCGAGCCCCATTTCATCGGGGCCCACGTCACCGCTCATCAGGCCCCGCACAGGGTAACCCCACCCCGCGGCTGAACCGCGGGGAAACCCCCGTGGGCTGCGCTGAGGCGGCCCGGTTTTCAAAGCCGAACCTCCAACCGCACCTCCGGGAGCTCCCAGAAGCGCGGAGGGAGGTCGGCTTTGAGCCCCAGCTTCTTCACCGCCCGCAGCCAGATGTTAACGGCTGCGAGCCTCTGCCTATCCATCTCGAGCCCGCACCTTTTGCAGCGGAATACCTTGCCGGGATCCTCCCTCGAAATCCACCCGCAGCCGCGGGCAGGACCAGGCGCTCCGAGTAGCCGCCCCGACGGGCGGCGAAAGGGCCGCCAGAAAGGGGGGTGGCGCCTCGCCCCTCAAGTTTGCGATAAAAGGTACGCTACAGGGGTGAAGGAGGCGCGGTCCTCCATCAGGCTCCTCACTTCCTGCTTCTCGCTCTCGGTGAGCGGCTCTCCCTTGACGAACTTGCGGATGAGGTGGAGCCGGGGGGTGTAGCGAGTGTAGAGCTCCATCAGCTCCACCACGTCCATGCCTCTCTCCGCCGCCACCTTGCTGAAGGGTATGGGCTTAGCTACCTCGCGTGGCCCCGTCAACTCCGCGGGCATCGCGTAGACGGGGTAGGCGCGGCCGCCGTATACGAACTGTAGGGGGTGCAGCGCTGCTGGGTTTGCCGGCACTGAGAGCTGTTGGGCGAGCCTGGAGCGGCTCCTGAAGAAGAGGAAGTGGGCGGCCTGCAGCAGCGCTCGCGGGGCGAGCTCGGGCTCCTGCACCGCAGCCCACACGTGTACGTCGTGCTTGCGCAGGTGCATGACCACCCTGTCGAGGATAGA
>JAVYWK010000045.1:0-11623 GCA_038727095.1 Thermofilaceae archaeon
AGTACCGTGGTAGAGGAGTTGGCCGTTGGACGCGTTGCCAACGTAGGCTCGAACAATCAAAGCTGTCGTGAGGGTTTCCGGGTCTCCACCCCTACTCTCCACCAGGTTGATCCAGCCTTCCGCAATCCTCTGCAGCTGCTGGTGGTTGATGTATGCAGCACCCCTACCCCTGTAGCAGGAGTAGAGCAGCTTTACCGTGTCACCGCCCATCGATGCTGGCGCAACCGCGTCGATGAATAAGCACCAAACCACACCCCTGCGAGCCAGCAAACCGGTTTCATCGGTGTGCGAGTGCAAGCGGAGTTCAATGTAGAAGCCCGGTGATGCCTTAAGCGCGAGTAGCGCGAGAGCGGTAGCAGCTACAGACGCTAAAACGAGAGTAAGCAGCAGTAAATCAGGCCTACCGAGCTTCCACACATCCGAAAGTAAAACACAAAAAGCTTTATTTCTTGTGTAAACCTGAACCTTCAAGGCACTCCAAGGATCGACAGGCTGCGAGCTTTCAGCACTAGTTCCCCACCTCTACTGTTGAGTGGGGGTTGTCGACCCCTCCCATTCTAGTAGCTGCCCCCTCCGGACTTAACGCTTCTCATCCGAGCATCTAGCCGCAGCAGGCTCAGCAAAAGCCCTCCGTTACGAGTCTGCTCAAGGCTGGTTGAGGTTGCGGATTCGAGTTGAAGGTCTAGAGCCGTTGATAGACGATTGTTCCCTTTGTTTCCTCGCTTGTCGTGTAGTGGAGGTGGGATGCCGCAACTCAGGTGGCTTCAACTGTCTTCCAGCGCTGCCGGTAGAGCGCTGGTGAGGTTAGATTGGCCCGCTTGGTATTTGTCTCGGCCTCTTCAGTGGCGGCATGCTGATCGTTGTGAGGGAGGGGAGGCTATTGGAGGTGTGGGTGGCGCGTGAGAGCTTTGACGGCTTGAGCAGTGCCCGTGACGAAAGGGTATTAAGCTTCCCGGCTTACCGCAACACAATGAAGGAAGTAAAAAGGTTTTACCTGCTCCTCCACCCGAGGCCGGCTTACCTGATTGGCAGCGGTCGCTTGGGCGAGCGAGTGAACTTCATGGCTGCGTCATGGGTTACGCCGATCGCCGAGGAGCCCCCCCTTGTGGGAGTCGCGATAGGTGCGGACAGCTACACGCGCGAGCTGATCGATGCGTATGGCGAGTTCACCATCAACGTGTTGCCTATGGATAAGGTCGACCTCATCTACTACGCTGGCAGCAGGAGCGGACGCGAAGAGGACAAGACGAAGCAGATCAAGGCTGTGAGGGGTGAGAAAGTGCAAGCCCCTGTTGCGGAAGGGGCGGTGGGGGTTGTCGAGTGCAGGATCTACACTAGAGTTCAAGCGGAGGACGTCGTCTTCTACGTTGGCGAGGTTCTCTCCGCCAGGGCGGACGAGAGCGTTTTCGACGAGAGGAAGGGCTGGGACGCCTCGCGGGTGGACTTACCTCTCCACAACTGGGGGCGCGGCTTCTACGGGCTAGGGCGCTTCAGAATGGCCAAAGCCTAGTGGTACTCGGTAATCACTGCCGCCAGCTTCACTTCTCCCGTTTTTTCGATGCGGTACGCGAGGCGGAGGACGGCGGCCCGATGGTCAAGCCTGCAGAAGACCGAGTAAATGTGAAACCCCTCGATGAATCCATCGTACCGCACCACACCGGGAACTCCCGTATCCCGCAGGGATCTGCCTATCCTTTTCGGGATCTCTGATAGCCACGTGCCGCCAGCTAAGGCTGCAGACTCGTAAGGGGCCTTCAAGTTAGTGCGGGCACGTATGGCATCGATGAGTCCTTTCAGATTGCTGCGCACGCGACATCTACTTCCTGTGACTATTGTACCGCACGCGTATTTTACTCTTCTTCGTACTCTTCCTCCTCCTCTTCCCACTCAAACTGGTAGTAGCTCTCCCCACTTTCCTCCTCTTCTGGGTGCTTCCGCAAATGCTCTTCCAGAGCAGCTTTGCTTTCCAGCTTCTTGCCGCACTTCGGGCACATGAGATAGTAGGGCCCAGTCGGCTTATGCCATGCATCAAAGTGCGCTTCGAAGTCCTCCCTGCTGTAGAACAGGGCTCCGCACTCGGGGCACTTCAGTAGGCTTGCCACAAGAGAATGAGTCTCCTGCGATTATCTGCTTAACGTTTTACTCGAGGGATAGGTCGATGGTTGCCTCGAGGACATCCATCGAGTAGTCGCAGATTCTCCTCAAGCTGTCCGCGATCAGCCTGATGACCATGTGCCTCCTCGCATCGCAGGGCTCCTCGAGGATTCTCTCGATGAACCCCTGTTCGGCTGCCGCCAGTCGGGGTGGGTACTCGTCTAGCAAGCTTAGGGCCTTCTCCCTCTCCCTATTGAGGAAGCAACGTATCGAGTTTTGGAAGATTTCCTTCGCGAGCCTCGTCATCGACTCGAGCTCCCTCTCTAAGCCGCTGATCGAAACGCCCGCTGTTACCAGCGACTTCGCGTTCCTAGCGATCTTCTCCGCGTGATCCGCGCAGCGCTCCACGCTCTTCCCGACCACCGCGTACTCGATTATCTCCTCGAGACTCTTTAAGCCGATCTCCTCGATCCCCACGAAGCCTCTGACGCCCGCGTTCAACTGGCGGAGCAGGTAGAGGTACAGCTTATCGATGAAATCGTCCCTTGATATGACGTCCTCAAGGAGGGTTATGTTTCGAGCGAAGAGGCCCTCCATGGAATCGTCGATCATCCCGGCCCCCACCTGCCCCATCCTCTGGATGACGAGGTTGACGGGGAGCTCCTCAACGTTGACCAGCACTTGCAGTACGATGCTGTGCTCCCCATCCTCCAGCAGCTCCACTCCGATCATCTTGTTTGAAATGACCCTCTTTATGACGTCCTTGAACCTCTTCCCATCGGGGGGGAGCTCGACTCTGATCACCTTGTAGCCGACCAGGTAGCGAGACATTATCTCGCGGATAATTGTCCCTTCGCTCTCCCCGTCTCGGATTATCATTTTGCACTCCGGCCTCTTTCCCTCCTGAAGGGGTGGCGGCACTAAGCGGAGCGAGCCGTCGGGCTCAAGAACGATGGTGACCGGCGACCCCCTACCTATGCCAACGCGTTTCGCCCAGTTCTTGGGGAGCGAAACGACGTACGTCGACCTGCCTATCAGCTGAACCCTCCTAGTTACCTCTCGCGTTTCCATACTAACCACTACAAAGCTAATTACGCTCTCTATACTTTAGACGCTTCTTTTAAAGCTTTTGGGCTCGCGATCCGCCCTCAGGGCGTCAAACCCGACGAGGAGGGTTCCGCAGCCCCCGCAGCTGGAGTTGAACAGCGAGAGCAGGAACGCGTGGGTCGGCGGCGAAGGCGAAGCTGCGACGCACGACTCTGCGATCTCGTCCAGCTCTGGTAGCTTGAGTGGTAGGAGAAGCACTGTGTGCTCCCCCCTAGCTTCCGCGATCGAGGTTCGGTCGATTAAAACCCCCCTTTCATCGATCACGCCGACTTTCCGCTCACCTACCTTGAGTACGGCGTAGGGGCCTGCAGGCCACTGGAAGTCGGGTCGCGTTAGAGCCGCAAAAACGTGCCTCTTGCCGAGGCACTCAAAGACGCCGACGTTGACCGGCCTACCCCAGTGCGACCTACTCGCGGAGTACTTCTGCTCAATCCTAGCTACCTCGTCGATCTCTTGCTGGCTGAGCTTCCGCACCCTAAGCACACCCCTTTTGACTAGAACGGCCAGGACGACGTCCTCCAGCGTCATAGCCTTACGGGCTGCCCCCTCTTGCCTGACTCGATGATCGCCTCGAGTATCTTAACGTTATCCACGCCGTCCTCAACCGTGATGGCGGGCTCCGAGCGGCCGAGAACACAGGAGATGAAGTGGCGATCGGCCTCTACGAGGAAGCCGCTTGCAACGCCGTGAGACTTCCTCAGCTTGGCGAGGTGAGGGTACGTGTAGCTGGTGCTTGCCACGCTGATCGACTCCCTCTCAGTGTCAACGTGGACTGCCCCCCTCGTGCAGACGAGCTCCAGCTTGAAGTCGAAAATCGAGGGGGAGCTTTCGGGGAGCACCCAGCTGCTCTCAAGCACGGCGAAACCTTCGTCGAACTTCAGGATAGCAGCGAAGGCATCGGGTGTCCCCAGATCGCTGAGCAGCTTGGTCACCGACGTTGCGTACACTTCCCTCACGGGCTGGTTGAAGTACCAGCGCGCTAAATCGACTGTGTGGCTCATGAGGAAGAAGGCGACGCTGGTCTTCGAAGCCCAGCTCAACATCCTCCTCGGCACGTACAGGGTGTCGCTCAGCCTGATGTACGCGTGAATTGGGGACCCGAGCTCGCCCCGTTGCAGCAGCTCCTTCACGTATACGAACGGGGGGTTGAACCGGTTCTCGAAGTTCACAAGCAGGAGTACACCCCTCCTTCTAGCTTCGTCAGCCATCGCTTGTGCCTCAGCGAGGCTCGTAGCCATCGGCTTCTCCACCAGCACGTGCTTACCTGCTCTCAGAGCCGCCATCACAGGATCAAAATGGAGGTGGTCAGGCGTTGCTACAACTACCGCATCCACCCCGGATCTTTCGCATAACTCCTCTGCACTGCCGTAGAACTCGGGCACGCCTTGCTCGGAGGCTACAAGCTTGGCCTTCTGCCTATCAACGTCCGCCACTGCCACGATTTCCGCTTCTGGTACATGCCTTAACGCTTCGAGGTGCAGTAGCCCCTGGTTCCCCAACCCTACAACGCCAACTCGAACCTTCCCCATGCGCTCCAAGGCCTCGATGCGGAGGTGCTTATCTAGCTTTGCTTTTCATTAGTGTTAGTCGCTATGTTTAATAGTGCAAGGAAGAAATCTTCCAGAGGATGCAATGGTTGAGCCGAGGCAATCAGCATTGGAGGAGGTTGAACGGAGAATCTCTATAGTCGTTGAGCAGTCCAAGGATCAATCGATCGCCGAGGGCCTGAAAGGCTTCAGCAAGTTAGTTGCTCTGGAGTTCCCGGATTTGGGTATCACTTACGCATTACGTTTTGAGGATGGAGTAGTAAAGGAAGTTATAAAGGGGCATTCAGAGGCGGCGGAAATCAAAGTCGTGGTTCCCTCAACTACGTTCATAGGGATTATCGATAAAACCACAAGTCCTGTGAAGGAGTATCAGCTCGGCAGGCTCCGCGTGAAGGGTCCCATAAGCGACCTGCTGAAGTTGAGGAAGCTCCTCTTCTGATCATGCACGCGCTTGTAACGGCCCGCTTCGATGAGAAGGCGATCGAGAAGCTAAGGGAGTACATCGATGTAACGTACCAAAGCTGGTGCAAAACTAAAAGGGTCATTAGTCAGGAGGAACTAATTGAGTTGGCGAACTCCCTGAAAGCTAACATTTTAATTGTAGAGTTGGAACATGTCGATCGCGAGGTCATCGAGCGCGTCGATGGGCTAAAGCTAGTAGGTGTTTGTCGGAATGACCCGGGCAGGAACGTCGATCTCGAGGCCGCGACTGAGAGAGGAGTACCAGTGATCTACACTCCAGGCAGGAACGCCAACGCGGTGGCCGAGCTCACAGTAGCAGTGATACTGATGCTCTTGAGGAAGCTCTCATCGATCTGCTTTAAGCTGAAAAGCGGCGCTGTGCGAATCGACTCGTTTGAGGACTTCGCAAAGTACTACAGCGAATGGATGGGGAGCGAGTTGTACGGTAAGACCGTCGGCATCGTCGGGTTGGGGAGGATAGGGTACCGCGTCGCTGAAATACTGAGAGCCTTCGGAGCTCGCATTTTGGTCTACGATCCCTACGTTCACGACGAGAGAGTTAAGAGCGTGGGTGGTGAAAGGGTCGACCTGGAAACTCTGTTGCGCAGCTCCGACATTGTGACTCTCCACGTTCCACCCACCGAGGAGACTGTGAACATGATAGGGCGCAGGGAAATCGAGTTGATGAAACCGACGGCAATACTCGTCAACTTGGCAAATCCCGTTGTAGTCGACGAGGACGCCCTCTACGATGCACTGAGGAGGAGAAGGATCGCGGGAGCAGCTCTAGATGTTTTCTACGAAGAGCCTGTCGACTCCTCAAACAGATTCCTCCAGCTCGAGAACGTGGTTGTAACACCCCACATAGGAGGGAACACCGTTGAGACTATAAGACGGCACTCGTGGATGATCGTCGAGGACGTTCTCAGGTATCTGAGGGGGGAACGCCCCTTGCACCTCGCGAATCCGAAGGTCTGGGATCGTGTCGCGGGAAGCTCTTATAGTCGTTGATTTCGGTAGCAGCGCGCTTAAGGTGCAAGCCTTCACTACCAGTGGCGAGTTCATCGTAGAGAGGCGCGCACCCCTTAGGCTGTACGCGGATGAAGCAACGCTAGCCGTTGAGTACAATCCAACGGAGGTTGAAAGCTCGCTTTTCACCTGCCTGCGCTCAGTAGGCGAGGGTCTCCAGCGGCTGCAGTACGAAGTGAAGGGCATCGGGTGTACCTCTCAGCGCTACAACATGGTTCTCCTCGATATTAACGGGAGGGAGCTCTGCATGAGCCCCAACGTTGATCCGCGCGGCTTCCTTGCTAGCCTTAGCCTCAGCGACGATGAGTGTGCTGAACTCTACAGAGTCACGGGCCTTTACCCGCCGCACCTCTTTACAGCTGCTCGATTAATCTGGTTCAAGGAGTTCAAGCCAGAATCTTTTTCAAAAATTTCAAAGATTTTAACCATATGCGATTGGCTGCTGTACAAGCTCTGCGGTGCTTACACTACGTGCCCGTCCTTAGCGGCCAGCACCATGTTGTTCGACGTGGTTAGCATGAGGTGGAGTAGGAAGGCGATGGAGATGTTCGGAGTCGTCGAGGATATGCTTCCGGAAATCGTGAGAGAGGGGGATTTCGCAGGCTACCTCTCACGGGAGGCGGCGAAGAAGACTAGCCTACCTGAGGGGCTACCCGTCGTCGTTTGTGGTGGCGACACGCAAACAGCCGCTTTAGCGGCCGGCGTTTTCGGCGAGGGTGAGGTGGGGGTGATCGCAGGTCGTACGGTACCCGTTGTCGCTTGGACCGGGAATCCAGCGATTGACGCGGGGATGCGCACCTGGCTGGTCCCCCATGTGGGAGGTGGTTGGCTTGTAGAAAGCAACGGAGGGCCTCTCGGAGAATTTGTTGAGTGGTTCCTCAGAGATATCATAGTCACAGAGGATTACGGGGCGCTCGATCGGCTGTTCGAGCTCTCCGAGCCAGGTGCGAAGGGAGTCATGATGAAACTCTACCCATCGATCATGGATGCAAAATCGCTAGGCCGGCAGAGCTTTAGGAGCTTCATCTCCACGCCACTCCTCGCATCGCCTTTTACCCAGCCCGTTAAAGTCTGCGACATGGTGAGGGCGCTCCTCGAATATGTCGCGTACAGCATTAAAGCGAACGTTCTGCAGGCGGTCAGTGTAGCATCGAAGAGATTAACGAGCGTGAGAGCGACGGGCGGCTTAACGCGGATTAGGTCGCTAAGGAAGCTTCTGCCATCTGTGCTCGGCAGAACGGTGTTCCTCACGAACGTTCCGCACGGCAGCGGGGCTGGGAGCGCAGCTCTAACAGCCCTCTCTCTCGGATGCTACAGCAGCCTGAGAGAGGCCGCTAGGGCGTTCGTGCTGCTTGAGGGGTGCGAACCTGACCCCGATCTCGTCGAGCACTACGAAGCCGCTTACGTGAGCTGGCTTGACTTTTATACCGGCGTTTAACGGCTGGCTCGTGAAGTATCGGGAGCTTAGGGAAAAGGTGATTGATGCCTTCAGGTTCATGGAAAGTGCGGGGTTGAACTGGGGCTATAGCGGCAACATCAGCGTTCGCTTGCCCGAAGAAGGGCTCTACTTAATGACTCCAAGCGGCCTGAGGAAAGCCCAGATGAGGCCGGAGGACCTGGTCGTAGTTGACGAGCAGGGAAACTTGGTTGAAGGAGGGCGCGCTCCAACGAGCGAGTATCTGATGCACTTGGCTGTGTACAGGGCTAGGAGCGACGTCAAAGCTGTAGTGCACGCGCACCCGGTATACGCATCGGTTCTAGCAGCGCTCCGGCGGAGACTGGAGCCCGTGCTGGACGAAATCACAGTCTACCTGGGTGGTGCGGTCGAGGTAGCCGACTACGGGCCGCCCGGCAGCGAGGAGCTGGCGAGGAACGTCGTACGAGCGTTGGGTGACCGGTGCGCTGTGATCCTGGCTAACCACGGGGTTTTAACCTGCGGGAAAGATTTGGACGAGGCTCTCGACGCGCTCGTCTACCTTGAGAGAGCAGCGAAAGTCTACGTGCTAACGCTGCTATTGGGCACCCCGCACCCGCTTCCGGCGGAAGTGCTGGAGTTCGAGAAACAGCTATACCTGCTGAGGCGCGGTCAGTAGAGCGGGGGTAGGTGGGGTCCGAATACCCTCAGCAACGATACGTAGCCTGGAACGTACACCTTGCTCTTCCCCTTTCTCACGGCCTTTAGGATTTCCTTGCTAACCTCCTCCGCTGTAACAGTGCCCCACTTCGGGGCAGCTCCTCCAGCTCGCGCGTGGAACTCGGTGAGCACTGAGCCAGGGTAAACGGTCACTACCCTGATGCCTTTCAGCTTCAGCTCCCTCTCAATCGCTTTAGAGGCGTAGTGGAACGCTATCTTCGTTGCACCGTAGATCGGTAGCCGCGTCATCAGGACGTGGATACCGGCAGTAATGACGTTTACGACGGTGGAGCCCTCGTGCATCAGCGGGAGCAGCTTCCTGGTGAGCACTATCGGGGAGACGAAGTTCACGAGCGTCATCGAGAGGAGCTCGTCTTCACTGTGCTCGAGCACACCTTTGTATAAGCCGAACCCGGCGTTGTTCACGAGGACATCGACCCTCCCCAGAAACGCGCGAGCCCCCTCAACAACTCGATCTAGCTCCTCAAGCTTGGAAAGATCGGCTCTCACGTAATCGAAGCGATCTCCCAGCTGCCGCTTCAGCTCCAGTAGCGCTCCCTCGCTTCTAGCGACGCCGAGCACTCTACCACCTGCGCGACAGATTTCAAGTGTGAGAGCCCTACCGATCCCGGAGGACGCGCCCGTGACTACAGCCCTCAGGTCGGCCATAAGGCTGAGGGGAAACTCACCAAAAATCCTTAACGCGCTCAGCTTTCCTAGCCCGCTTCATGCCGGAGAGGTCTACAGTTCCGGCGCTCATCACAGCAGCAGTTCCGGCGGCCCCCGGGTTAAAAGCGTTACCGCTCGAAACCCTTAACATGCGCCTACCTCCGTGGCTACCGTGCGGTTGAAAGGTAAGGTTGTGATAGTAACGGGGGGAGCACGCGGGATTGGAGCCGCCATCTCCCACAGGCTGGGGAGGGAGGGCGCCAAGGTCGTCGTCTTCGACATCGATGGTAAGGCTGGAGAGTACAGGCTGAAAGCGCTGATGTCCGAGGGTGTTGATGCGATCTTCGTTGCGGGCGACGTTGCAAGGGAGGAGGACGTCTCCCGCTGCGTGGGGGAGGCAGTTGATGCCTTCGGCAGAATTGATGTACTCGTGAACAACGCGGGTATCGGCTTCTCGGGCAAGCCGCTTTTCGAGCAAACGCTCGAGGAGTGGTGGAGAGTGCTCTCCGTCAACCTGACGGGCCCCTACCTATTCTCGAAGCACGCTGCCCGAATCATGGCGGAGAGGGGAGGGGGAGTCATCATCAATATTGCGAGCACAAGGGCCCTCCAGTCGGAACCCAACACGGAGCCCTACTCTGCGTCGAAGGGAGGGCTTTTGGCACTAACTCACGCGCTAGCCGTCAGCCTGGCACCCTACCGCATCAGGGTGGTAGCGGTATCGCCTGGGTGGATCGATACGAGCGAGTGGCAGATCCCTCCAAGAGAGCCTCAGCTAACCAGGCTGGATCACGAGCAGCACCCGGCTGGCAGGGTTGGCAGGCCGGAGGATGTTGCAGCACTAGTGGCGTTCCTGGCTTCAGACGAGGCGGGCTTCATCACGGGTGTCAACTTCGTGATCGACGGGGGCATGACGGTGAGGATGATCTACTTAGATGACGCCGTAGTCGAGGACGCCTTGTTCAGGCTCACCGGAGACCGCGAGTTTGCCGCGCTCGTCAGGCGAGTAGCCCTTTCGGGACTAGCGGGGAGAGCGAAGGAGGCTCTCAAACCAGTCCTTGTGGATTGAAACATTCGAACCGGCAGAGCTGGACGGGCTATCAGCGTCCGCACGTGGGGTTCCACCCCGCTGGATTGAATGATACCTCTTTCCCCGCGAGTATCCCAGCGCTACCTCTTCATCAGCGCTGCGGCTAGGGCCCTGAAGAATTCGATCATCTTCGCCGCCGCATCGTAGGGCTTCTCCGCCCTGTACAGGCTTAGAGCTTCATCGAGTATGCTCTTGAGCTCGTCGGCTTTGGCACGAGCCAACTTCCCCTCCCTCACATAGTCCTCCAGCAGCGAGACGGCCAGCCGGTGCCCGTACTCGACATTCACCAGAGCCACTAGCTCGTGGAAGTTGATGGGGATGATCTGAGGGCGCTCCTGGAGGATCCTCCTGAGGCCTTCGAACTCCTCGATGTCCCACGGCTGGGAGATGACAAGGATGATGGGGAGGTTCCGCGCAGCTGGCTGAATGCCTGTGAGCTCCACCGCTCCCGCGTAGAGGTCCACACCGCTGCCGGGGTCGTACCAGACCCTGAACTCTATGTTGCCAGTGGCTTTAGCGAGTGTGAAGTTGATCTCAAACCACTGGTAGCTGCCGACCCTCACGAACTCTGAGCCGGAGATCTCCCTTTGGGCTATGATCGTCCTCCCGATGTCCGTGCACACGTCTATGGTCGCTACACGAGCCTCCGTGCGAGCGGAGATCTTAAGGGCGAACCGCACGGTGTAGCTCCCAGCTGGCAGCTCCGTGTAGGGTCCGTAAACCAGAGCTCCTGCTAGGCTCGCCCCCGCTCCCGCAAGCCTAGCTCTCTTCGTGGGGGAATCGGGGTCGTCGACTTGCGCCCCAAAACCGGGCAGTTCGTCAGCCGGGTTAAAGCGCAGTGCAGTAGGCGGCTGAGCGTACATCCTAATCGCTTCGTCGAGGTCGGAGGCGAACTTTCCCAGCTCAGTGCTCCTGAAGTGAAGCGCACCGAAGACTACGGGGATCGTTAAGTTGCCCTTTCTTACGTAGTAGACGGAGCTTCCGTGAGCCTTGAAGAGGCCGGGCAACTCGTTGTAATCCCTCTTCACCGCTAGAAGCCAGGGGGAGAGTTGAACAGCGTAAGCCGCCGCGACGTCATCGTCGTATCCCAGCACCTCAACGACCCGCAGACCGCTCTTTTCCAAGTGGTAGCTCGTGTGTGGGAGGTACTGGCCCAGGTAAGGCTTGTTAGAGGTGGGGTAGATGTAGCCTGCACCGGAAGGGCCGCAGACGAACGTATCGTGCTCGCTCATGGTTCTGGCGTAGTAGTACACCATGAAGGGTGCCACGTCGAGGAGGAAGGGGCTAACCGTCCAGGCAATCGGAACGCCAAGCCTCCTCTGCCACAGGTTTACCATGTTGTAATCCCACTGAAGGTTGTCCCCGTCAGTCACGTAGAAAGTTACGTAAACCCCATCTCTCCCCAGCACTTCAGGTCTAACGGGAGGCAGGGGGAACTTCGGGTCCTCGGGCGGCTTCAGGTGCATCCAAACCGTCGGATTCGCAAAGTCC
>JAVYWK010000046.1:0-10038 GCA_038727095.1 Thermofilaceae archaeon
CTAACAGCTTCGTCGATGAAGGCCTTAATGTCCAAATCCACGCTCTCCAGCGGCTGGGCGGCGAGGAACGCGATGTAGTTCCAGCTTAAGTTGGCGTAGTAGACCTCCCATACTACCCCTCCTATCTCCAAGGTTGCCACACGCCTCCCGGCAGGCCTCGCTCCCCCACCCCTGTTGATCCAGATCATCAGCTCAGCCCCGCCCTCCGGGCTGCTAGCCCCCGCTCTGCTGAACCAGATATCGTAGGCGGCATTCCAAACCCCTCCCACACTCTCCACGCCGATGCTCCATGTGGACCTCGCCGCACGCAGCTCCTTCACCCGGACCGGCAGCCCGCTACCCTTTGTGCAGCTTCCCCAGTGGCAGCCCTTGTAGATGAACGGGTAGGCGGCCACGTTCTGCGAGTTGTGCGTTGCTTCCACGACCTTGAAGTAAGTTGAGCCTGGATCAACCTCGATAACCTGCCTGCCCACTCCCGCGCCCGTACCCCAGACGTTGTTGCAAACCCTGTACTCGCCCCCCATCACGTCGATGCAGTCCCACCTCCCCGAGAGCTTCACGAGCCTCCGCCCGGCCTCCACGGGCCTTTTCGCCTCCAGCAGGAGAAAGAGGGCGGCAGAGGCTGCTAAGAGGGTGACCGCTATCGCTCCCACTTGCCAAAGCTTCGGTGCCGCTCGCACAATCCCTACTTCGCAGGCACTTTTATTAACCGCACCGGCTGACGAAACCCGTGCTTGCAGCCGGTTTTAGGCGGGGGCTTCTGGAGGGTTCTGTGAGGCTGCCCTGGAAGATCAGCATCGTCGCGTTCATGGCGAACCCCCTCCTCCAGAGGGAGGAGCAGGTTGATGAGACGATTAGGGTGCTCGCGAGCGACCCCTTCTTCGACGTGATTGAGCTGCACCCGATGAGCGAGCAAGCCTGGAGGCTGGCTGAGCCCGCGATCCAAGCGGGCGGAGTCGATGTTGTCTTCGGCGTCCAACCCCTCATCATCAACCGGGGCTTCAACCCGTCGACCCTCGACGAGGGCGAGCGGAGGAAGGCCGTGGAGATGCTGATCGAATCCGCGAAGCTGGCCGCCTCACGCGGGGCTAGGGCCCTCGCGTTCTGCAGCGGCCCCGACCCGGGCCCGGCCGATAGGGGGGCAGCAATCGACTCCCTCGTCAGGAGCATCAAGGAGGTTGCGGTTGAAGCTGGGAGACTGGGAGTAGAGCTGATCCTCGAGACTTTCGATAGGGATTGGGACCGGAGGAGGCTGATCGGCCCGCTCTCAGACGCAGTTAAGGTGGCTGAGGAGGTGAAAGCGGAGTTCGGGAACTTCGGCCTCCTCTGGGACCTCAGCCACGCGCCGATGCTCAACGAGAGCCCCCACGATCTCAAGCGGGCTCGCGACTACTTGGCTCACGTGCACATCGGCTGCGCCAAGCGGCTCCCCGACGGGCGGCTCGTGGACTCGCACCCGGGCTTCTACAGGCCGGGCGCCATAAACGGTGTTGAAGAAGTGGCCGAGCTCATCAGGGTGCTTCTCGAGATCGGCTACAGGAGGGCTGTGGGTTTCGAAGTGAAGCCGGAGGAGGGGCAGATCTGGAGGGAGCCCGTTGAAGCCGCGAAGGGGGTTCTCTACACAGCCCTCGCGAAGGTTGCGGGGGAAGCTTAGGAGGTTGAGGCGAGAAACCTATCCCCTGGATCGCCGGCGAGCCGGGAGCGCTACGCTTAAGTTTCGTGCAGCGATCCTACTTAGAGAAAAGTTGGCTCTGGAACGGTTGGATCTGCTATTGACTGCCGCCCTCTGCCTCCTACTGGCGGTACCGGTCGTCAGCGGGGCTCCCGGGCTCGTGAGGATCGCTGGCGTCGAGTTTGGGAGCCTCGTAGGGGACCAGTTTCTGCCGAGGCCCTCAAGGGTTTTCGGCAGCGGCGAAGCCGTGTTAGTGAAAGTTACGGTATCCGCCTCATCCACCTCGGGCGGCACGCTCGTCGTTAGGGGCGCTCTCGTTCACCCGCTCGGGCCCGTGCTTTCCGAAGCTTCCTCCAAGCTCGAGGTGCCAGCGGGCTCCAGCAGTTGGGACGTCCTCTTCAAGTTCAGGGTTGACCAACGACTCCCCTCGGGCTACTACAGGGTCTTCGTTAAAGCCTCGCTAGCGGGGGTGGAGGCTGGCTACGAGGCGGCCTTCCTCCTCCTCGCCCCAGCCACGCTTGAGAATCGATTGGAGCTGGAGTACGCGCTGGAGGTTAGCGGGACTGGTTTTGTGAAAACTCTCCTGCTGGCTCTGCCCAACGACCCAACGCTAGAGGTCGTAGCCGGCCCGATAATCACCCCTTCGCCCTCCTCGATAGTTGTAGACGAGTTGGGGAACCGCTACGCTCTCTTTGAGGATTTGAAGGTGGAGCGCCCGCTCAGGATCACGGTGACCCTTTTCGCGCTTCAAAGAATGAGATGGGTCGCAGTCGACGCCGCCCTTGGAGCTCCGCTCCCCCCGGAGGCGAGAAGGTTTCTAGAGCCGAGCCCCTACATCGAGTCGAATGCGCCCGAGATCGTCTCGCTCGCAGAGAGGCTGGTGAGCGGGGCTACAACCTACCGGGAGGCTCTCACCAGGATATCTGACTTCGTATCCACCCACCTGGTGTACGATGAAAGCATCAGCGAGCTACCCAACTACCGCGCCCTGGGTGCCCTCTGGGCGCTACACGCGAGGAAGGGCGCGTGCGTCCAATTCGCCCGCCTCTACGTCGCCCTAGCTCGGGCTGCGGGGATTCCGGCGCGCGTAGTGGAGGGCTTCGATGCGAAACCCCCCGCGGTTTCTGGAGAGCGCTACGCGCACGCTTACGTCGAGGTCTACGTGCCGGGCTACGGCTGGCTTCCGGTGGAGCCGCAGTACCCCGGCTCGACTCTAGGCCTCACACCGCCCGCGCTCGGGTACATCGCGGTGGTCAGGGGATCCGACAGCCCAGTGGAGCTGGCGGGCGAACGGAGGGGGCCATCGCTCTTCCTACTGACCTACTCGGGATCGCTCTACGCCACTCTAAGCTACACGGCCTCCATGGTGCCGTTGCAGCCGCAGTTGAAGCGTTTCACCGTGGATGCGGCGGTGCCTTCCCAGGCCCTCTACGGGGAAGTGCTGCTGCTCAAGCCTGAAGCCGCCGTTAGGGGGGCCAACTGCGAGGTAAGTATCCGGAGCCCCGCGTCAGCATACCTGCTTTCTCTCAGCTGCGGCAGGCCGATCGAGGTTGAGCTCAACGAGACAGGATCGTGGTCGATCGGTATCTTCGCGTGGGCGGCAGGGTGCGAGCCCTTCTACGGGAGCTGGACGATTCAAGTGAAGCCCAGGCCCCTCAACCTTACAGTTAGAGTCGTCGATGCGATGCTCCTGCGGCAAGCGGCAATCATCGTGGAAACCGTACCGCCTGTGAGCGGGGCGCGAATTCTAGTCGAAGTCGAAGCTTGCGATTTCGCGGGGAGATTCACCGCGGAAACAGGCCCGGACGGCACAGCCATCCTTCGCGTCGGTCCACTACTCCTCCCCTGCGTGCTCAAAGTTGCTGCTTCCACCTCCCCCCGCGGTTACGAGCCAGCCGCCGCAACGGTCAACCTGATTGTAGCGCCTTCGCCTGAGCTCATAGCAGCAGCCGCGCTGCTAACCCTTCTTACCGTTCTGCTTAAGCGTAAGCATCGAGCGAAGGCGGGGGAGGGTTTTGGCGGTGAGCTGCCTGAACCATGGGTCTAGCAGATAGGTGAGAGCGAAGTACGTGAGGGCGGCCGCGGTTAGGGATACTGCTAGTTCACGGATCCTCATCGGCCGAATCATGTACGCGGCAGCTGCCGCCGCTAGCGCCGCTAGTGTGAAGCGTAGAGCGCTTCCGGAGGCTCTCGCCAGCGCGCGACCCGCTCTAGCCCAGGATGCCAGGATCGAGGTTTCGACGATCAGTAAGGCCAGCCACGCGCTCCTGCAAAGCGCGGCAGCCTTGACCGGGTCCTTCACCGCCAGCGCGATCAGTGCGATGAGAGCGATGCCGGCCGAGGTCCTGGCGCAGGCGAGCAACTGGACGCGGAGTATCCTGGATCGGAGCATCTCCCTCAGCCCCGCTCCCTCCAGATCCCTCCGTTCAAGGCCTTGCACCGCGTCCGAGAACATGGAGCCGACCGAGCTGACAGCGGCCGCGAAGGCTGAAATCGCTAGGACGGTGGACGCTACGCTGTACTCGGGCCTCAAGACGTACAGCAGGTAGGGAGCCGTGACGGCCGCACCGATTGAGCTGGGTATTGCTAGCAGGGTGACCAGCCGGACGGCTTCCTCGATGAGCCTCTCGCCTTCTATCGATCCTGCTAGCAGCGCGGGGTAGAGGCCCCTAGCCAAGAAGTAGGAGTAGGAGACAGCGTTCGTGAAGGGGAGGACCACGGTGTAGTACGCGACAGCGTCGTTCGATACGAAAGCCGATAGGAGGAGGACGTCCATCCCGCCGATCAGCGGGGGCAGTAGGGATAGGGCGCTCACGGGGGAGAGAGACAGGATCCTGACGGCTATCCCGCGGCTGAACCCCTTCCTCAAGTCGCCGCGCATGAGCCACGCCAGCACCGCTACCTGAGCGATGTACCCCGCCAGCACGGCGAGCAAAGCCGCTGCCAAGCTGACCTTTCGAAGGGCCACTACCGCGACTGCGGAGAGGAGCTTGACGGTCTCGAACGCGGCCTCGGAGGCTGCGGCATACACGGGTTTGGCGCCTAAGGCAGCCGCATAGAGGGCGGAGTTGGCGTAGAGCGTGGGGACGTACCAGGCTGAGACCAGAAGCGCGTCAAGCGGTAAGTGGAAGGTGCTGGCAACCTGCAGCGAGGCCGCCACGTACACAACGGTTGCGGGGAGAGCGAATGCCGAGGAGAGGTAGAGAGCTGTCGGTGTGGCTTCGACGGCCCCGGAGGCTCTCAGCCTCGTCGTCCAGAAATTGATGAAGGTTAGGGCTGCAGCGTAACCTAGCAGGTTGGAGATCGTGCTCCAAGCCCCAAACTCGCTTACGCTGAGGTTGCGAGTGATGAGGAGGATGAAAAGGGCACCCGTTAAGATGCTGTAGAGCTTCACCAGGTAGAAGGCGGCGCCGATCCTTCTCAAGCTCAAAGCAGACCCCTCGCCTTGCAGAGGAGGAGGGAGGCTACGGTCTTCAAGTCGCGCGGGGTACTGCCGGCTCCGTAGAGGTACTCGTCAGCGTCGACTTCCACAACCTTCAGTACTTCGCCCGGCTCCGGGTGGGCCCTCCCCTTCGAAAGCTGGAGCGCAGCGTAGAAGTGCATCACTTCGTCGCTGTAGCCGGGCGTAGCGTAGAAGCTGCCCAGCTCAACGAGGGAACCGGCGATGTAACCGGTCTCCTCCTCCAGCTCCCTGACCGCCGCCTCGCGGGGGTCTTCACCCTGCTCCAGCTTGCCGGCCGGGACCTCAAGCACCCATGACTGTATCGGGGCTCTCCACTGCTTTACCATCAGCACCCTTCCGCCGCCTAGAATCGGGACGACGATCACCGCCTCGCCGAAGGCTACCACGTCCCTCTCGAAGACGACGCCTCCAGCCTCAACCCTCCTCCTCAGCAGCTTCAAGCGCCTACCGACTGCCAGAAGCTCGTCGCCCAGTACGCGGGGCTCCACGATCCGCCCTCAAGCAGTGATTTTAACCGTTTTCGGTTTCAAGCCGGCCCTCTCGAACGCTGACAGGATCCTAGCAGTGCAGGCTTCAAGGTCTCCGCTGCACTTGAGCAGGTGGGAGCGGCACTTTCGGCGGCAGTCGCTTGCGCCAAAACCCGGAATGGGGTGCTCAAAGCCGTCGGCCTCCAGCGGGGGCACAAGCACGCACTCGCTCTCCCGCGTCTCCGCGTAGAAGACCATTACCGCATCGGCCCCTCCGGTGATCTGATCGATGTGCCACCTCAACCTCTTGGCGCGCCTCAAATGGCGCTCCACTCTAGCCCTCAGCCCGCCGGGCCCTCTGGCAGACCCCACGTAGACGTAGTAGCCCGGCTCCAGCCTGTACTGGAGACCGCGGATACTCAAATGCAGCGGTGCACTCACTCTGAGTAGGAGCGCGTAGACTCCCGCGCTTCTAGGTAGATCCACCCTTAACACCCCCCCCAGCGACCCTCACGTGCAGCTGCACCGCAGGAGCGACTGTTCTCAGCGCCTCATCAACTTCCCGAGCAACTTCCTCTACTTCGCCGACCTGGCAGATTAGTTCCGCCCTGGCCTTGCTGGGCTCCAGAAGCAGGACTCCGACCGGCCCGCGCTTGTAAAGGATGAACTCGTAGGCGTGCCAGCGGACGTAGAAACCCCTCCTCCTGAGCTCCTGCACGAGCGTAATCCTAGCCGAGAGGGATGCGAGACGCCACGCCACTTGCGCGGGGAGAGTTAGAGCTGTTATTCCTTGTGCCGCGCAGAGCTTTAAGAGTGGGCATTGGCGGCTGAATCCGTGCCTTGGGACAGGTACTTCGACAGGTACGTTTCGAGCCACGTTGGCAGCCTGCCGCTGGACTACAGCGAAGAGAACTTCCGTAAAGCCTTCAACGATCTGGTGGAGCTCGGCCTCGATGTTCCACCAGTCCCCCAGATGAGGGACTTCATCTCAATGTACCTGCAGCCGCTAGCTGAAGCTGGGCTGCTGGAACGGGTCGGAACGCTCTACAGGGGATCTCCCGAGGCTCTCGAGGAGGCTGTACGGGTAACACCGCTCATACCCGAGTTCTCCCTAGCCGGCGAGATTGCTAGGAGCCTCAAGATCGAGCGGGTTCGCGTACCCGTCACGGGGGCGTTCACGCTCGCCTCTAGGGTGTACGTCGGCGACCCCGCTCGGGGGATGCGTAGTACAGCGCTAGCGAGCAGGGAGCTCGTGGTGGGGCCGCTGGCGGAGTACGTTTCAAAGGTGGTGAGAGCCGCGTCCGAGCTGCCCGGAGCAATCGTGGTTGTGGACGAGCCTGTGCTTGGCACGGTGGTGGGGGCGAGAGTGACGCTCTTCGGCTACAGGGAGGAGGATGTCCTTGAGGTCTACGCTAGGGAGCTGAAGCCGGCGAAGGGGCTGCTCCGAGGAACTCACGTCTGCGGCCAAGTGAGTGAGAGGCTCGCATCGCTCCTCTGCGAGTCTGAGAGCCTCGGCTTCCTCAACCACGAGTTTCATGACACGCCAGCCAACCTCTCCCTCCCGTGGCGGAGGATGCTAGAGAGGGGAGACAAGTTCCTGAGCCCAGGAGTGTTCAGCACGAAGAGCACTAGCATCGAGAGCAGTGATGAGATCCTCGAGCTTGCTACCAGGGTACTCAAGGCCGTAGGGTTCGAGTACGTAAACCTGTTCAGTGGGGATTGCGGCTTGGGCGGCCTAAGGGGAAGGGAGGGTGCTTACGAGATCGCGGTTGGCAAGCTCAGGAACCTTGTCGCAGCCGTGCGAAGGCTGAATGAGCTGTACGTAGAGTGAGGCAAGCGAGTGGTATAAGAGCCCCAGAACAGAGGAGAAGGAGCGCATGAAAACGAGGCTGAGGCCCTACCAGCGCGAGGCCCTCGACTGGGCCTTGAGGGTAGCGGAGCTGCGCGGCGGCTGCGTAGTGAGCCTACCGACGGGCACTGGGAAGACCCTCGTCGGCGTTGCCTTCGCGGAGCACTACCTCAGGAAGGGGTTGAGAGTGCTAGTGCTCGAGCCCACACGCTTCCTCGTCGAGCAGACTGCAAAGAGATTCCGCTACGAGGGTTTCGACGCTGCCATGATCCACTCCGGCGTGAAGGAGAGGGACTGGAACCGCCAGATCGTCGTCGCGACGCCCGAGTCCACCCTCAGCTACCTCCAGCAGCGCTACGGCGAAACCCCCAGCTCCGCGGAGCAGGCTTCGCGCGAGTTCCCCGTGGTCGTCATAGACGAGTGCCACCACACTGTAGGTAGAGACCCCTTCGCCCAAGTGATGGCCTTCCTGGCCGACTCCATCAAGCTCGGGCTTTCTGCCCTCATCCCCAAGGGCAGGATGGGGGAGATCGAGCGCTACATCGGGCCGATCAGGAGGTGGGACTTCTCGGAGCTCCAGGGGAAGGGGTACGTGAAGCCCTACATGATAGCTGAGGTGTACGAGGCACCCTTCAGGCCCGAGGAGGAGGAGCTCTACGCCCACCTCTACAGCCTCTGGCTGGAGGGCAGCCATTACTCCCACTTCGCCGCTCTCGCTCTAACGACGCTCAGCAGGGACGGCGGCAACGCGCTCCTCGACTCGGCGTCGAGACCCACCGCGTTCGCTTCCTTCCTACAGACGGCGATCCCGTGGACCCCCATCCCGCCCATCCCCCACAAGCTACCGGTACTGGAGAGCGTGCTCAGGGACTACGAGGGGAATTTCGAGAAGGCCCTCGTCTTCGTCAACCGCCGCTGCACGGCAGACTTGCTCGAGGAGCACTTCCAGCACCTGCGGCCCGTGAAGATAATAGGAGGGCGTGAGGCGGCCGACCCTGAGGCGAGGAGGGGGCTGCTGGAGGAAGCGAGGAAGCCGGAGACGAAGCTGATAATCGCCACGTCGGCGGGGGACGAGGGAATCGACATTCCCGAGGTCGACCTGCTCGTGTTCTGGTCACACGTCTCGTCGCCCCTCCGCCTCTACCAGAGATTGGGTAGGGCGCTGCGCCCATCGCCTGACCGGATAAAGTACGCAGTCTTCATAGTGACGCCCGGCACCAGGGACTACGACGCGCTTCCCGAGAGCCTCGTAGCTCTGGCTCGTGAGGGCATTGACGTCTCAGGAATCTTCGACGATGTGGGCTCGCAGGTCCTCGGCGAGGGGCTGCTCATGGCGAGGAAGGTGAAGGAGGTGGCGCAAGCCATCGGCGTCAGCGGGGTTACGGGCGAGCTCCTTCTGGGCACCCTCGCCCAGAGCGCACGGGTTAGGAGGAGGGTTTTGAGAGAGCTGGAGGAGGGGGCGAGGGTTGGGGCGATATACTACTTCTACGACCTCGACGAAGCCTACGCGCAGCTGCAGAGCCAGATTGAGGCCCGGATGCGAGAGATCTACATCCGGCTGGGGGCCTCGAACAGGAGGTACGTTGCGAAGGATGAAGCGGAGGAGGCTGTCCGCAATCACCCGGAGAGCTTCTCCCCGTCCCCGCTCTGCCTCGACCCTCTAAAGGACTTGAAGGTGAAGGGAGCGAGCGAGGAGGCGGTTAAGTCTCTGCGGGTTGAGCTGCTCAGGCGCATCTCCTCGTCGGCTACGCCGAGCGAGATCGCGGCCGTCATCGGCTCAGTGGCTCAGGAGAACCCCGCAGCCGCGGTGAGGTGGAGATTAAGGGTGGAAGCTGCGCTCCTCCCCATCAACGGGAATGAGGTACTGCTAACGCTAACTGCCGATTACGGCCCCTTCCTGGCCAGGAACGTGAAGCAGATCGAGTACGCGCTGATGAACACTTCGGCCCTATGGAGGCTCATCTCCAGTCTCGCAGCTGGATCGGATGGCCTCGGCTTCTGCGATCGACTGCTCAGATTAAGCCCGGAGCGGAGATATTAGCACCACTTTAACCGGCTGCGGCGTGAAAGCCCTAGTACTGCACGGCGTGAGGGATCTGAGGTTCGAGGAAGTCCCCACCCCGGAAGTGGGCGAGGGTGAAGTTCTCCTCAGGGTGGGCGCCTGCGGGATCTGCGGTACCGATATCCACTTCTACAGGGGTGAGTGGAGAGTCAAGACCCCGCTCATCCCGGGTCACGAGTTCTCAGGCGTCGTCGAGGAGGTCGGGCCGGGTGTGGACTGGATAGAGGAGGGCGAGCACGTAGTCGCGGAGCCGAACGTCACGTGCGGCCACTGCTACTACTGCAGGATGGAGAGGCGGAACTTCTACTGCCCCAACATCAGGGCGGTGGGTGTCGACGTGGCCGGGGCCTTCGCCGAGTACGTGAAAGTACCGGCCGCTAACGTGTACAGCGTGCCGCGCTGGATGAGCTTCGAGGAAGCGGCTCTCGTTGAGCCCATAGCCTGCTGCGTGAGAGGGCTCTACAACGTGGGGCTGGAGCCGGGCGACACTGTGGCAGTCGTGGGAGCGGGGCCGATCGGCCTCCT
>JAVYWK010000047.1:0-9723 GCA_038727095.1 Thermofilaceae archaeon
CAAGCAGATCTACCTCGATGGGGTGCCAATCGAGGGAAACATCGTGCCTGCGTTCAGCGACGGTCGCACGCACCACGTGTTGGTGATAATGGGGAGGAAGTAGTAGCGCTGCTATCACAACGAATGCATGATTTTTCATTCTTTCTGCTCTAGGGTCGATAGCGCTCTGTCGAGCGGCTGGGGTAGGAAGCTCGAAGCGAGGAATGCTTCACCGTACTTAGCGCCGATGAGATAGCCCCGAGCTCTCGCGAGCCCCTCAACGTAGCTGAGTATATCGCCCAGCACGGGCATCTGCGACTCGAAGCACTTGAGGGCCTCCAGCTTCCTGGCGAACGTGCTCGATACGTCGGCGATGTGGCTGGGCCTCTCGAACAGCTCGAAGATCTCGTAGAAGAAGAGGGCTCCAGCCCTCCACGGCCTCCCCAGGTCGGCCAGCACGCTCTCCGAAGCCTTCCACCAGGCCTCCTCAACGATCTCGGAGACCGCCCTGTGGTCGCGGTGCTTGTCCTCGCGGCGGTGCGTAAAGATGGCGAGCGGCTTCACCTCGCGTATGATGGCCACGACCCGCTGGTACGTCGCCCTGTCGTTGACCACCCCCTGCGTCGGTATCCCGAGCCCCACCCTCTCCTTCACGCCCAGCACCTTGTCTGCCTCTAGCGCCTCCCTCCTCCTCATCTCCGCGATTTGCCCGCGCCACTCGGGCCTCGCGTAGCCCGTGTCGCCCCAATCCCCCTCACGGCTCCAGCAGAAGGTCACGACGTGAACCTCGTAGCCGAGCTCGCTCAACAGCGAGATCGTCGCCCCCATCCCTATCGTCTCGTCGTCCGCGTGGGCACCGAACACGAGGACCCGCTTCGCCACACGCCGTTGATGGGCGGGCCGCTTTAAACCCCCTCGCTCGGAAGAAAATTAAATCACCTCGACTATTTAAGGCGCGTGAGCTTCCTCAAGCTCAGCCTGCCGCAAGCTCCAGATCGCTACGACTACGAGTGCGTCATCGTCGGAGCCGGCCCAGCAGGCCTCACGGCGGCGCTCTACCTGGCCAGGTACAGGGTCGACGTCGCCGTGGTCACCGAGGCGATAGGGGGCGAGATGGCTCTCGCACCCCTAGTCGACGACTACCCGGGCCTCCCGGGCTTGACAGGCTCCGAGATGACGAGGAGGTTCGAGGAGCACGTGAGGAGGTACAAGGTCCCCATCATCACAGGGGAGAGGATGGTCGGCCTCGAGCGAGAGGGGGACAGGTGGGCCGTTGTGACGGCGAGCGGCAACAGGTACTCCTGCTACGCGCTGATCCTTGCGATCGGCAGCAGGCGCCGCAAGCTCGGCGTGCCCGGGGAGGAGAAGCTGATCGGCCGGGGGGTCTCGTACTGCGCAACCTGCGACGGACCCCTCTTCGAGGGGAAGACGGTCGCTGTGGTCGGCGGCGGCAACGCTGCGCTTTCGAGCGCGCTCTACCTGGCGTCAATCGCCAGGAAGGTGTACCTGATCCACCGGCGCGAGCAGTTCAGAGCCTTCCCCCACTACGTCGAGATGGCCAGGAGGAGCGGGCGGATCGAGCTGCTCCTGAACCACGTCGTCGAGCGGATCCTGGGGGAGGATCGAGTCACGGGCGTCCAGGTGAGAAACCTGGTCGAGAACGCCTCGTACACCCTCCCCCTCGATGGGGTCTTCGTCGAGATCGGCTCCGAACCGCCGAGGGAGCTGCTCGAGCCGATGGGCCTCGAGCTGGACGAGGAGGGGAGAGTCGTCGTGAAGCCGGACATGAGCACGAACCTCCCGGGGGTTTTCGCCGCCGGCGAAGTGGCGGGAGGGCCCTGCAAGTACAAGTTCGACCAGATCCTCACCGCGGCCGCGGAGGGGGCGATAGCCGCGGACGCCGCCTACAAATACATTTTAGGGCTGAGGGGCAAGCTGTAAGAGGATGGCAAGCGCTCGAGCCAGCCCCTACGCCGGGGAGGAGCTGCTGCGAAGGGTCCTGAACAGGCTCGTGGGCAGGGAGAGGGAGGCGAGAGCAGTTCTCGCCGCTCTAGCGGCGGGCAGGAACATCGTTCTTTGCGGGCCGCCGGGCACGTCGAAGTCGACGATCCTGCGGGCGGTCGCCGAGGAGGCTGGAGTCCCCTTCTTCATCGTCGAGGGGGGCGCGGACGTTACACCGCAGAAGCTGGTGGGCACCTTCAACCCCGCGAAAGTGATGGTGGAGGGCTTCAAGCCGGAGTTCTTCGAGCCGGGGCCTCTCGTCCAGGCGATGGAGTCCGGCGGCCTCCTCTACATCGAGGAGTTCAACCGGCTTCCGGAGGACGCGGCCAACACCCTGATCAGGGCGGCGGAGGACCGCGAGATCGCGGTGCCGAGGCTGGGCATCGTCAGAGCGAAGCCGAGCTTCCGGATCATCTGCGCGATGAACCCGTACGATGACGTCGGGACGGGAAGGGTGAGCAGGGCGCTGCTCGACCGGTTCGTGATGCTGAGGGTAGACTACCAGAGCCGCGCGGAGGAGATCGAGATCGTCAGGCGGAGGACGGGCTCGAAGAGGGAGTGGCTGGTGGAGCTCGCCGTCGATCTTGCGAGGGCGACGAGGAGGCACCCGGCCGTGAAGATGGGGTCATCAGTGAGGGGGGCCATCGACATGGTGCTGCTGGCGGAGCGCTTCATCGAACAGCGGGGGGCCATCGACGTCGAGGACCTGAGGACAGCCGCTATCATGGCCCTCTCGCCGAAGGTTTGGCTCAGGGATCCATCGAGATCCCCGGAGGAGGTGATCGTGGAGCTCTTCACGGCTCTACTGAACCGCTGGGCACCGCGAGGGGGCGAGGGGGGTGAGCAGGAGGAGAGGGGGAGGGGCGATGCGGATCGCAGCGAAACGGACGTGGAGGGCTTGAAGAGCCAGGCTGAGGTGGCCGCAAGGAGGGCTGCTCTACTCGTAGCAGAGAACCCCGGCCTCCTCGACCGGTTGGCTCAGGGCGGTTTGGGCGGGCTCGACGTGCTGGCGAGGGTTTACTGCTACCTTCCCCCCTCGTTCAGGGAGAGGGCGAGGGCGGCGGCGCGCGACCTGATAGTCCGGGCTGCGCTCGGCTACGCTGGAGCGAGGATGCTGGGCAGGGGGGTGGGGGAGCCCGTCGACATCGATGTTGACGGAACGGTTGAGAAAGCCGGTATCGAGGGCCGGACGCCTGCTGCTCTCTCGTTCTTCACGAGGGGTAGGAGGGGTAGGGCTTACGCGCTGGTGATCGATAGGAGCGCCTCGATGGCCGGCTTCAAGCTCGTGCTGGGGGCCTTCGCCAGCGCGGTGCTCGCGTACGCCGGCTCGAGAGTCGACGACTACTGCGTCCTCTCCTTCAACACGAGAGTGGATCTGCTGAAGGGGGTGCGGGAGAGGAGGGACGTTGAGGAAGTGGTCAACCGCATCCTCTCGCTCGAGGCTGAGGGGTACACGGACATCCACGCCGCCCTGGTGGCTGCGAGGGACCACCTGGTCGCCTCGGGCTACGAGCCCCGCGCGATCCTCGTGACCGACGCGGAGTGGACAGCCGGCAGGAACCCCCTTGAGGCGGCGCCGCTCTTCCGCGAGCTCAACGTGATCCTCGTGCCGAGCAAGTACCTGGGCTTCGCGAGGGCGATGGCCGAGCTGGGTGGCGGCAGGCTCGTCCTCGTGAGGAGCATTGAGAAAGCGCCCGAGAAGCTGCACGCTCTTCTGAGTGGCTGACGCATGGAGGCCCGCGCCCCGGATGCGCGAAACCTGCGTTGGGATAGCGGCAGTTAATCTATTCCATCGGGTAGACAATGTTGAAGATGAACCAGGCGGCGGCTATGATGAATGCCGCAGGTGCCACCCAAGCTGGTGCGGGCGTGCCGAGGATCGTGGATCGAGCGAGCTCGATGCTGAGGGCGTAGGGGTTGAAGAGGATCGCTACGGCTTGCAGGTAGGGGGGTAGGGAGGCTAGGGGGAAGTAAACGGGTGTTAACGCGCCAACGATTACGAAAACGCAATCTCTCCACACTACCCTGATCAATTCCGCAGCCAGCTCCATCGGGTGTGCGGGAGGCCCTATACCGGTCGGTATCCTGAGCCATCGAATGAGCAGCTCCGGTATTTGAAACGTCAGCAGGAAGAAGATCGTTTGCTGGGAGAAGATCGGAATGATCGCGGCCACCGTGATGAAACGGATGGTCATGGCGCTGGCCGGGAGGAGCCCCATGTAGACGAGGGGTGCCACGAGCAGTAGCGTGCTCGGGAAGCCGATCGCGATGGCCAGCAGCGTTCTAGCGGACACGTTGAGCCTCTTGATGTACCTTGGATTGAGCGGCGCCTCCGCTAGGAGGGAGTAGGAGAAGGGGGGTAGGGGGCGCGGATAACTCGCACCGACGGCGCCCGTGATCACGGAGGCGACTGCGAAGCTCCTCCCGAAGTTCAAGCCCCAAACCTGCGTTAGAATAGCTGCTTGAAGCGTTAAGGAAATGAGCCGACCCAGGGCATACACGGGGTTTAGGAGGCAGTAGCGCGCGTTGAGGCGGGCGATCAACCAGAAGAGCTGGGGGCTAGCCGGGGCGCTACTCCTCAAAGAGCGGAGTGATCTCATCGTACTCCACCCTGTGAACCCGACAGCCGCTCCCCATGAGCGCCTCGAGGATGCTATTGAGGCTCTCAAGCCTACCCCTAACGCGGACAACCGAGCGGGCTCCAGCCTCCACGCTCACGCTCTCGACCCCCGGGACCTTCTCCGCGGCTCTCGGATCGCCCCCCTCCACAACTATGATCATCTCGTAGAGGGATCGAGATAGGTACTTCTCAAGCTCGCTGCGGCTCTCGATCACCCTCAGCACTCTCCCGCCCTTCAGGACGACAACCCTCCCACCAGTCATCATCTGCAGGTGCCGGGGATCGTGGGTCACTAGGATCACGCAAGCCCCCTCTTCCGCCCTAGACCTCAGGTAGTCGAGCGTCTTGTTCACCGTGGGAGGGTCGAGCCCGATGAGCTCGTCCAGAAGGTACACCCTCGCGGATTTGCTCAGGAACAGCTTTGCGACCTCGAGCTTCCTCCTCGTACCGAAGGAGAGAGTGCCGACTTTGGAAAACGGGTTCATGTAATCCTGCAACCCCAGCTCCTCCACGACCTCTCGCACGAGAGCGGCGTCCTCACCCTTCAGCAGGGCGTAGAGCGTCAAGGCGGTCTCAACCGAGTACCAGTGGTCGAAGGTTGACGGCTCCTGCCGAGCCAGCGCCACGTACTTCTTCACCCAGTACTCCCTGTAGGGGTTGGCGCCCAGAACCCTCACGTCTCCCTTCACGTAGTAAGGCGAGAGGATTCCGGCGATCGCGTGGAGAAGCGTGGTTTTCCCGGCACCGTTGGGGCCGATCACTATCGTAAAGCCCCCGTCCGCCTCGAAGCTGCCTTCGAAAGCCGCGATGCCCGGCAAGTACTCGACCCTCGCCTTCACTAGGACGGCGGGGGCGCCCATCGTTTTCACGATGCCGCAGCGCGCCTTAAAGCTTCCCCCAGTTTCGGTCCCACCCTCTCGTCCCAATCGTAACGTCTAGCGTTCTCCAACCCCCTCGACGAGAGCTCGGCTCGGAGGCTCTCATCCCTGTAGAGCTCGGAAATGACCTCGGCAGCCCTTCTCACGGAGGCAAGCGGGGCCGGCCCCGGGGGCAGGTAGGTTACTCCCTCGCTCTCCACGTAGGCGACGCTCTCGCCGTAGATAGCCTTTATGGCGGGCAGCGCGTGGGCTACGACTGGTACTCCGCACGCTTGAGCTTCCAGCATCGGCATGCACAGCCCTTCAGCGCTCGAAAGGCTTATGTAAACGTCGGCTCCCCGATAGATTTCGGGCATTCTATCTTCTGGGACAAATTCTTCTATGAACTCTACATTGGCGAAGCTAATGCTTCTAGCAAGCATCTCCAAATCGAAGACTACAGGGGGTGGGCTGCACTTCTCTGTCAGCAACACCAGCTTCAAGGGGATGCCGTAAGCCTCTTCCGCCCTCTTGGCCGCCGCTATCAGCCCTGCAGGGTTCTTCTCTACCACGTTCCTCACAACGCTCAGCAGAGTGAACCTTTCCCCTCTTCTCTCAAGGCTACGGGGGCTGTAGAGCTTCGTATCAACACCGGGTGTTACAACCTCGCAGGGCAGCGGTTTGGCGTGCGACGAAACGAGCTGCCGGTACACTTCCACATCATAATCATTGTAGAAGAATGCGTAATTGAAGTACCTCTGGAGGTTTGTCGCTATGGATGCATCCCCTGTCGGAATCGAATTGAAACTTCCATAAATTACAGTTTTTGCAGAACTATTAGTCTCTTTAAACTTTTCTATAAATTCTTTTATTGTCTTTCTAACAAAGAATGTGCATGGCGAATCCGATAGTAGGAGGGGCGAAATCGTCAGCACAGCGATATCGTACGTATCGCGCGGGATAGCTTCAATCCGCGTGATAACCGTGCACTTCTCGTCGTCAATATCGATGCTAAACCGCTCCATCACGCCTACTCGTTCATCGAAGAGGGGGATAAAGTCGACATGATGTCCTCTTCTCACGAGCGTTCTAGCCAGGTAGAAGGTCAACTTTCTTAAGGGGACGCGGGAGTTTATCGTAGGTAGGTAACCGCAAACAGCTACCCTCACGAGCCCATCACCCGGGACTACAGGAGCCGTGGGATTGCGGGATGGAAGGTGAAGCAGAATCCAATGCTACCCTCAATGATAACATTCGAACCGCACTCGGGTGACAGTTTCCCATAGGAATATTCTATCTGAACCTCCTCTATATATATGTGTCCTCATATCTTTCCTTTTTCTTCTTTAAATTTAGATAATAAATTTCTACGCTATAATCCGTTGAAATTATTCTCATATGTTGGTCTTTTAAGGGAAATGAGGAGAATCCCTCATCGAGCTGGTGAACTGCGGATACAAATGAGCAGTATGCAGAGCGGTAAGAGGCAGAAACTTATCCGTTGCAGTTCTCGCTCAAGAGGTGCTTGTGGGCGCGACTTGTTCCGCGCCGGGTTAATCGTAAAAGCGGCTGGTAGAGGGGGGATCGTGAGGCGTGCGGTGCTTAGGGTCGCGGGTGTGGGCTGTGAGGAGTGCGTAGCGCCGAGCAGGGCGCTGTTCATCAAGGCTGAAGGTGTGCGCTCTGTCAAGGTTTTGGGCTCGCGCGTGGAGGTGGTGTACGACGAGAGCGTTACGACGATTCGGGAGGTGATTGAGAAGAGCGGCGCGTCGAAGTACTACTTGATCGAGGTCGAGGCCGAAGAGGCCCTCGCGCAGGACTGATCGAGCCGCGCGGTCGAGCTGCGCAGCCTACTCTCCGAGCCGCTGCGCCTCCCCGAAGAGGTACCTCGAGAACTGCTCCACGTACTTGAACCCATGATCGGGGTAGATCAGGACGTAATCCCCCTCTTCGAGCGACCCCTCGCTCCTCAGCTTCTCGAAGGCGGCTGTCACAGCCCCGCTGCTCAAGCCGATGAGCAGCCCCTCGCTCCGGGCTACGCGTACAGCTTGCTCTACCGCCTCCTCCGGCGTCACATCGATCACCCTATCGATGCGGGCGATGCGGGCCCACTTCATCCCCGTCTCGACCCGCCTGATGCCCGGTATCGATGTACCGGGCGCGGGCTGGACGCCGTAGACCCTAACCCCATCGCTGTACCTGCTCTTGAAGTAGAGGGCGATCGCGGAGACGTGGCCTGAAGTCCCGAGGCCCCCGACAATCCCCTTGAGGTTCAGGGAGGCGCTTTTCACCTGCAAGTCCAGCTCCTTAGCCGTGTAGCGGAGGTGAACCTTGAAGTTCGCGTCGTTCTCAAACTGGTTCAAGTGGACACCGCCCATGATCCGAGCTTCAACCTCCACCTCGTCGATGAACTCCACAGTCAAGGCCTTCGGCTTCCTGCAGACTTCCGCACCCATGACCGTCAGCAGCACGTCGGATGCCTTCTGGATTGTAGCGGGGAGGTACAGCCTGACCCTAAACCCCCTTATCGCCGCCATCGCCGCCAGCGCCATCCCCGTGTTCGTGCTCGTCGCCTCGTAGAGCACCACCTTAGCGTCGGGGTTCTTGTCGAGGTACTCCCTCACCATCGCCCACCCTATCCTGTCCTTCACGCTCATGCTGAACGGGTTGTAGCACTCGAGCTTCGCCCAGACGCGCAAGCCGTCGCCGGAGAGCGACCGAAGCTTCACGAGGGGTGTCGGCCAGTTACGATAAAGGAGCTCCTCCGTGCTATCAAAAACGCGCAAGGGCGGGGGGTTTATCTCATCGTAGAAGCCCAGCTCCTCGAGCTTGAACACGCCCCCACGGTCAGGCTTCCTGCAGCCCAGCAGCTCTAACGCCTCCTCGACCAGCTCCCGATCGGTGCTGGGAGGCCACTCGAGACCCCCCTCCCTTAGGAGCTCAGCCGCTTTGCCCACAACCCTCACGAAGCGCTCGCTCAACTCAAATCTTCGCACACGACTCTCTAACCTGCTTGTTTATAAGCTATACCTTATTACTGCGGGATAAAGTTAAATATGGTACAAATTTTGTTTCGAATACCGATTCAAACCCCTTTAAGCTCTCTTGTGTACGTAGATCTTGGAGCCGATGAGCATGTTGTTCGGGACCAGAGCGATCGTGCCATCGTCCTTCTCGATTACGGTGAACATTGTGGAGATGTCCTGAACAACGCCCTGCTCGCCCGCAGCGGTGACGCGATCTCCGATCTTTATCGGCCTAGCGATGAGGACGAAGAGCCCGGCGATCGCCTGCCCAAGCACCTGCTGAGTGGCGAAGCCGACGACCATCCCAATGAAGCCGCCCAGCGCTACCCCGGCCGCTCCTCCAGCCGCTCCACCGGCGATCGCGGCAGCCAGGGCTCCGATCCCGAGGATCTTCATGATGCTGCGCACGGCTGCGGCGGTGGAGTGGGGGTATCGGACTCGCAGGGACCAGTAGATGATGTTGGAGAAGCTCGTTACGATCATGTAGCCGAAGAAAAGGGAGAGAGCTATAGCGATGTAGGTGGAGTAGTCCTCGATCGCTTTCGCTATCTGAGGGACGTAGCTTGGAATCGTCGTTAAGACGACGGCTGAGATGATCAAGTACAGGGCGATCCAGGTGATTAGGTTGACTACGCTTTTCCGCAGACCCTTAGCGATATTAGTTTCTTGGCTCATCGGATCCGGCAGTTTGAATACGTTATAATAAAAACTTTAGTTCAAACTAACGGAGGGGGTCTAGCGCGTCATTACCCTGGAAGAGGGGAAGCGGGGAGAGTGGAGGTTAAGACTTCAAAGAAAAATTATCTAGTGGTTTTTCAAAGATATTTTCTGAGTAAGACTTTTAAGCGGTTGAGATGAGGCGTCTTTGTGGCAACAGATGATGATTTTTACGCGTTATACTATGATCTGCTGTACTCTCACAGGGATGTGGCAGCAGAAGTGGACTTCCTCGAGCGTATGTTCCGCGAGCACAGCAGGATCGAGGTGAAACGTGTCCTTGACGTCGGCTGCGGAACAGGGATCCACAGCGTTGAGCTGGCGCGGCGCGGGTACACTGTGCTCGGCGTGGACCTCTCTGAAGCCATGATCTCGCAAGCCAAGGCCAAAACGGCGGGGCTTGAGAACGTCTCCTTCATGGTCGCGGACGCGAGGAGGCTTGAGCTCCCCTGCAAGTTCGACGCGGCCATTGCGATGTACGGCGTCATCAGCTACTTCACTTCGGACGAGGACGTGCTCAGCTTCC
>JAVYWK010000048.1:0-9529 GCA_038727095.1 Thermofilaceae archaeon
GTCGACTAAGAACTGAGATCCATCGATCCGATGGAAGCCACTTTTCGCTGAGCTAAGTAGTAACGCCCTCGCGGCACTAGAGGGTAATGAGTGGTGGACCGGCCGGGACTTGAACCCGGGACCTCCCGCGCTCTTGGCCACTGCCACTTAACTTGCAAGGCGGACGCTCTCCCAGCCTGAGCTACCGGCCCGACTAAGCCGGAAAGCCGGGGGGTAAATTCTTTGCGCGAGCATGGAGGATGGTTTTTTAGGTAGCAGCGCAAAGGCTCTCTGCGTGAGAGTAGACCTCGTAGAGGAGCTCTGCAGATTGATCAGGGTCAAATCTGAAGTCGCCGTCACGGAACTCGGAGAGATTAAGAGGAGCAACTACCTGGAGGCTGCAAGAGCTGTGGCAGAGCTTGCTGAGAGGTCGGGTCTCTCGGCTGAAATCGTGGAACTTGAGGCTAAAGGAGGGGTGATCCCTACGGTGATCATAGAAGGGGGTGGGCAAGGGCCGAGCCTCGCGTTGGTCAGCCACTACGATGTTGTACCGGCAAGGGGTCCCTGGCTTGTCAACGGGCGTGGAATCGATCCTTACGAGCCTCTAATCATCGATGGTAAAGTGTACGGCAGGGGCTCTGCTGACGATAAATCGGCTATCGTGGCCAGCATCGCTGGGCTGGCAGAGCTCTTGGAGAGCGGGGTGGAACTTAGGTACAAACCATCGATCGTTGTAACCGGCGATGAAGAAGTAGGAGGGTTAGGGGTTAAAACGCTCCTCGATAGTGGTTACCATTGGGATAAGGCCGTAATTCTGGACGCTGGCGCTGAGTACCTCTCCGTGGGAGCAAGCGGCGTCGCCTTCGGCTGGATACGGGTGCGAGGTCGCTCCGGTCACGCAGGCTACCCTCACAAGGCTGCTAACCCTGTTGAAGGGGCGATAAAGCTGGCCTACAAGCTTTTGGAGACCTACAAGCCTTTAAGAGCCGCTAAGCTTTCGAGGTTCAACTCGCCTCCGGGCTCGCCCGTTCCTAAAGTCTGGGGACGCTTTAGCTTCACAATCTTCAAGCTGGCGCAGGGGGAGCCCGAGAAGCACAACCGGATCCCGTCGGAGGTGCTACTTGGTTTCGATTTGCGCCTACTCCCGGAGGAGGAGCTGGAGGGAGCGCTCGCAGAATTTTACTCGCATGTTTCTTCCGCAGCAGCGGGGCTAGGCGTAGACGTGGAGGTAACAGCTTGGGGTCAGAAAGGATGGTTCTCTAGGGACGAGAACCTAATGAGGGAGGCGCTCGAAGCTGCTCGCCGAGCATACGCGGCCGTAGGCCTAAGTGGAGAGGTGGGAGCCGCAGCTGAGCTCGGCGGAAATGATGGAACGTTCTTCGACTCTGTTGGTATACCTGTAGTCGCGTTCGGTGCGATAAGAGCGGAGTGCAACGTTCACTCCGAAAACGAATTTGTCTACATTCATGATCTCCAAATGCTGAAGGAGTTCACGAAGAACCTACTGAAGGGTGGTACACATGAGTAAGCAGACAAGGTACGTATTCATCACGGGCGGCGTGCTTAGCGGAATAGGGAAAGGAGTGGTTTCAGCGTCCATCGCGAAGCTGTTCCAGTTTAGAGGGTACAGAGTCGATATGATCAAGATCGACCCCTACCTGAACGTTGATCCGGGCACCCTCAACCCGATCGAGCACGGTGAGGTTTTCGTCTGCGATGAAGTCTGGGAGTTTGAGCCAGCACATGGCTACAGGTTTCTGATAGCCGAGATAGATCAGGACTTTGGAACCTACGAGAGGTTCCTAGACGTAAACATGCACCCCTCTAACAACATAACCTCTGGGCAAGTTTACTTGAGCGTCATACTCCGCGAGCGCACGGGAGATTACCTGGGCAGAACCATTCAGGTTATTCCGCATATAACTGATGAAATCAAGCGTAGGATCAAGATGGTGGCGGATAGAAGCCAACCAGACGTACTGATCGTTGAAGTGGGTGGCACGGTCGGCGATATCGAGGCCATGCCCTACCTGGAGGCTATACGCCAGTTCCGCCTCGAAATGCCGCCGGGCTACACAGCCCTCGTTCATGTCACGCTTGTACCGTACCTTAGGACAGTGGGGCAGCAGAAGACGAAGCCGACTCAGCACAGCGTACGAGAGCTGCAGAGCATGGGCCTCCAACCCGATGTCATCATAGGGCGATCCGATGACTACTTGACGGAAGATTGCAGGAGGAAGATCAGCCTGTTCTGTAACGTCCCCCTCGAGGCGGTCATCTCGGACCCCGACCTCGACGTAGTCTACGAGCTCCCTCTGATATTCGAAAAGCAGGGATTGGGCAGATATTTATCAAGGATACTGAAACTGGATCGAGTAGAGAGTGACGCAGCGTCGGTTGGTGAATGGGAGAGAGTGGTTTCCAGGTATAAGAGTAGGCACGAGAAAGTGACAATAGCGATGCCCGGCAAGTACACGATGATACACGACAGCTACATCAGCATCAACGCCGCACTCGATCACGCAGCAGCCGAGCTGGGATTAGGCGTAGAATTAAAATACATAGACTCTGAGAAATTTGAAGAAGATCCCGGCTTGCTGGAAGCGGAGCTGAAGACGGTGGATGGTATACTTCTGACACCCGGTTTCGGGTCGAGGGGGGTTGAAGGTATGATTCAGGCAGCCCGCTTCGCTCTGGAGAATGAGAAATGCTTCCTCGGAATATGCTTCGGCGCGCAACTCCTCTTCATCGCTTTCTGCAGGTATGTCCTAGGCCTGAAAGGGGCTAACTCCACCGAGGTCGACCCGAATACACCTTACCCAGTCGTTGACCTGCTACCCGAGCAAAAGTCTATCACCGCAAAGGGGGGTACAATGAGGCTCGGAGCCCACGAGGTCTATTTGATTGAAGGCACCCGCGTTCACGAAGCTTACGGTGGGAGGAAAGTGGTAAAGGAGAGGTTCAGGCACCGCTATCACATCATACAGGACTATGCCATTAAGGGAAGGGATGCGGGGCTGATAGTATCGGCAACAGACGCGTCAGGGAGGATAATAAATGCAATTGAATTGGAATCTAAAAGTTGGATCGTAGGTGTCCAATTCCACCCCGAGTTCAAGAGCAGAGTTACGAGGCCTTCACCCATATACCTAGCTTTTATTCGCGCTGCTTACGAGAGCAAGAAGAAACACGAAACGCGTTAAGAAATATATACTGGCGGCAATGTGGGACGCGGGGAACGAACGTTGTGTTACGAGTTTTCAATACGTTAGGAAGAAAGTTAGAGCTCTTCGTGCCAGTGCATCCGCGCCGCGTCTCCATCTACGTGTGTGGGCCAACGGTCTACGACTATACGCACGTGGGTCACGCTCGCACCTACGTGGCTTTTGATACGATCAAGAGGTATCTTAGACTGCTAGGCTACGACGTCCTGCACGTCCAGAACATAACCGATATCGATGATAAAATCATCAGGAGATCCAGCGAAGAAGGGAGGAGCTGGAACGAAGTGGCAGACACTTACACGCGCGATTACCTGGATGCGCTGAAGAAGTTGAATGTAAAGGTCGATCTGCACCCCCGCGTGACCGAGCATATAAAGGACATCATAGACTTCGTCCAACGACTTATCGAAAAGGGTCACGCGTATGTGACCCCCAGTGGTAGCGTCTATTTCGACGTAAGCACGTACGACGGGTACGGCGAGCTTAGCGGTAGGCTCAGCAGAGAACTATGGGGTCAGGAGCAGGAGTTCATCAGGGAAAAGAAGAACTCGTTCGACTTCGCCCTCTGGAAAGCCGCTAAGCCGGGGGAGCCGTGGTGGGATAGCCCGTGGGGGCCCGGTCGGCCGGGCTGGCACATTGAGTGCAGTACGATGTCTACGAAGTACCTGGGAGAGCAGTTCGACATACACGGGGGTGGAAGCGATCTAATCTTCCCACACCATGAAAACGAGAGAGCGCAGAGTGAAGCCGCATTGGGAAAAAGACCTTGGGTCAAGTACTGGCTGCACACGGGAATGCTCACCGTCAAGGGGGAGAAAATGTCGAAAAGCTTAGGCAACATAATAACTCTGAAAGAACTCTTCTCAAAGTGGAAGCCAGAGGTAATCAGGCTCTGGTTGGCTACCGTGCACTATAGGAGCATTGTCGACTTCTCGGACGAAGCCCTTCAGCAGGCGCAACGCAACCACGAGAGGCTAGCTCTCACCGCCCAGTCTTTACGAGATATCCTTAGGAAGGAGGATTACAGCTTCAGTCTGAGCGACAGGGAAGTACGAGTCCTCAGGAGGCTTGAGGAACTGAGGGAAAACTTCCACAACGCCATGGACGACGATTTCAACTCGAGCAAGGCCTTCAGCTACGTCTATGAATTGACATCGATCGTACACTCTGAGATCCTAAAGAAGCCTGAAGCTGCTACGGTTCTCCGTGCTTATGCGCTCCTCGAGGAGTTTAACCGGGTGCTAGGGGTTCTCGACAGGTTCTTCTCAGAAGCGACACCCTTACCCATCGAACAATTGATAGAAGTTGTAGTTGAGGTGAGAAAAAGGTTGCGAGCCAGCAAACACTATGAAATGGCCGACTGGATTAGAGAGCAGTTGGCTAAAATTGGCATAAGACTGTATGATAGGGGTGAAGAGACAAGCTGGGCGTTCGCTTAGTTCAGGGCAGTTTCTCTAGACCCAGGGCTAATGCTATAGCTCCGTAAAGCCCTATATCATCGCCGAGCTGAGTGGCCCGTATCTCAGGCATCCTATTCACAGTGTATTCTGGCACCAAGCGCTCTAAAGGCCGTATAACGAGGTCTACGTTGTTTAGAGCGACGGATCCTCCGATCGTGATGAGGGAGGGATCGTAAACGTTGATAACGTTGGCAACCCCCATCGCGTTGTAACGTTGGGCCTCTTCGACGACAGCGATCGCGAAGGGGTCGTTCCTTTTCGCAGCGTCGTAGACGTCCTTCGACGTTACCCCTGATAGACCCTTCAGGGCCTGCGCGCTCATCTGAAACAGCTCCGGCCTTCTCTCTGCGATGAGCTTAGCTAGCTTAGGTATGCCGCTACCTGAGGAGTACGCCTCCCAGTGACCCCTTTTCCCGCATCCGCAAACGAGTTTTCCTTCAGAGTCTACGACCATGTGCCCGATCTCGTGCGCGTTTCCATCCTTTCCCAGCAGTAGGTGCCCGTTAACATAAATACCGCCCCCGATGCCCGTGCTGATAGTGATGTACACCAGATCGTCGTGGCCCCTACCGGCCCCAAAGAATCTCTCCCCGATGACGGCTGCAACGCAGTCGTTCACTAGGTAGGCCGGGGCTCCGAGCGCCTGCTTGATTGGCTCCACTATCGGAACGTTCTCGAGAGGTAGGTTCGCAGCCCTCACTATTATCCCCCGCCTCATGTCGAGGGGGCCAATGGATCCTATGCCGACTCCTTTGAGAGAGCTTTCACGAATCCCGTTCCTCTTCAACATCTCACGTATAGCGTTGATTATGGCCGCGGCTGGAGCTGAGGGACTCTCGCGCGGTGTTGTGAACTTCTCACGATCGATTATCGTCGCATCCCTATCGGCGAGGACAACCCGCGTGTACGTTGCTCCAATGTCAACACCCACCACGTAACTCATACTGTATCTCCCGAGCCCATAGTTGAGTCGCGGCTTTATCTCTGTCTTTACGTTTCTAGCCGCCAACGCCGAAAGCACTTGAGCAATACTCGCGGCAGCAGTCTGAGCGGAGGAAATATCACCCCCCAATTTTCAGATAATGCATAATGGCTAAGCTGGTCGTCTACGTTTGCCGGGAGCCGGACCACGAGAAGCTAGTCGAAATGGTGAAAGAAGTTCTAGGTAGGGTGAAAGGTAAGAAGCCGAAACTCCAAGTGATTAAGCTAAAACTGGAAAGGAGTGAGGATTTTCCCGCCTACTTAAGCCAGCTAGAAGATCTTTTTGGAGGGGTAGCTACAGCTGAGTTCCGGAAGTATAGGATCGAAAATCTACCCGCTATCGTTTACAATGATCAACTTGTCCTGCAGGGCAGTGTTCCCTCGCTGGACGAGCTTGAGGAGGCTCTTGCCTACGCAGGTTTGAAATTCTCGAAAGAACGTGCAGTAGCAGCTCAGCTGCCCGCGCAACCTCAACTGCTGCATCCGATTCAGGGTGTGAAACTGACTAGCACGCCAGCTCAACTCGCTACAGCCAAATCTGGCGATGAAACGCAAGCTAGGAAAGTGCCTCAGCCTCCACCGAGAATCAGAATAGTAGACAGGATTTCTCAGCCAATTGAAGAGGAAAAAATGGTTAAAGTGGAGGAGAGTGCCAGTTCTGATGCAACTATCTCACAGCCTACGAAGCCTCAAGAGCCTTTACTCCGTCCCGTTTTAAAGCCTGCCCCGCAAGAAACCCCGGTTAAGGCCGTCCAGCCCCCTGAAAGGCTGCCTCCTCCCCCGAGAACAACACCGCCTCCCCCCTTAGAACCACAAATTACACAAGATGAGTTACTCATAAACGTACCCCCCGCCGCACCTGCGAGCCTCCAAACGCGAAGAAGGAAACTTTGCAGGGATTGCATGTTTTACGAGCCTACAGCTAGGAGGTGCTTGCTCTACCGTGCCCCCATAAACGATCCTGAGAAACCTATTTGCGCATAGCCTGACACAGCAGCTCCTTCAACGAGTACTTACTCGAAAAAACAGGGTCAGCCTCAACACTGTAGTGTTCGAACGTCCAGGCATACTCTACAACGAGGTCTAAACTCTTCGGTTTCAAACCCAACTGCCTTAAAGTTGGTAAGTTCAAGTTCTGAAGAAGGTTCTGCACCCACGTGAGTTCGCTCACAACTTCACCGTCGCTCTCCAGCTCGCGAACCCGGTCAAAGACCCTCTCCAGCCAGCTGGGGAGGATCGCTAGTTCAGCGAGGAGCGGGTCAATACCGTAGAGCGAATGCATGGCCTTCGCCAGCGCCAGCGTTACTGAGTATCGAAGAAGCCCATTAGCCAATCCGGAAATTACTGTCGAAAAGAGTAGGCTTTCAAAATCTCCGCTTGACAACGCTCTTTTAAGCTCCTTAAGCGCACCCTGTGCGAGCACACCCACGAAGTAGTTAGCTCTCTTGAGCGCGAGCGCTTTCGCGCAAAGCGCGACAGCCTCTATTACGACTTCCCTATGATCAGCAGGAGACACCACGTTTGGGTCGAGAATTACAAGCATCGGCTGTTTAAATCGCCTGGGTGGAGGCAGGTGTCCTCTCGGGGGTATTGGTGCGCAATACAGGGAAGCTCCAAGACCGGGCGGCGTAGCTACAACTACAAGGTGTGCTCGCAGCCCACTACACACGTACATTGAGAGAGATGTTTGAAGCCAGCCGCCCACCGATATTACTGCATCACTGCCATTAAGGGCTTGCACCGCGTTATCGATCGCGGTCGAATCAAGGCGATCACACTCGAAAATCCCTGTTACGCTCCTTCGAGCTGCATTCAAACTTTCGATTATCGCCTTGATAGTGTCCCTTGTCCGCTGGCCAGCAATAACGCCTATTCTCTGCACCTCCATCGAAGCCAGCTCAAAACCTAAGCGTGTTAAGTAGTAAGCTTCGAAAACCAATTGTATCGGCATACTAATATGAGCCCTAAGACCCACGGCTAAAGCTGAGGCTTCTCAATTAAAATATCGTTAAGCGTTGAAGCTAATATTGGCTTCTACGCTATTCTCGCTCGTGGGGTTGGCTGAGGATATCGACTCAGTGATCGAGCGCCTTAAGGATAGGTTGAACCACCCAGTTAAGGAAACTCTTGACAATCTTGGTAGCAGGTTGAAGGAGTTAGCTTTACGCCGCTTGGTAAGCTCTAACCATACTGCCATGGAGTTAGTGGTGGCAGCACACCTTCTCTCAAAGGGTTACAGCGTGGAGATCGAGCACGTTCTAGCCCCTAATCTAGTGTGCGACATATACGCCGTTCTTGACGGCAAAAGCCTAATCGTAGAAGTGGAAACGGGTTTCGTCCCACCCGAGAATTCCATCGACCCTGTTGCTTACCGATTCGCGAGGGAGCTCAGTAAGGTGGCAAGGTACAGCAGATACGCCGATTTCTTTGCCATGGCTGTTCCCCCCTTCCACATACTGCAGCTACCGTTCATCGTGTTCATGCCCCCTGAGGAAAGGAAGCGCTGGGGTGTAGAGTACTTTAAGAGGCTTCTCGACCTTTACTACAGCAAACCGCCCGTAAAGCTGGAGGAGCTTCTTGACGCAAAACTACACTACGTCTATGTAGTCCTCGTCGATACTCTTGAGCTAATCGAACTTACAGCACGTGAATACTTCGTCACTTTCATCGAGAGACCCGCCATGCTGCTAGCGAAATCGAGGTGGCCTTTAGGCGATATACCCTTGGTAGTTAAGTGATCGAACGCTAGCGAAAAGCGTCAGATGCGACGGCCCAATTCATCGCTCGTACCGGATTCGTCTCATCACTGAAACAACGACGCCTTGTGCTTTAAAAAGGTTTTCACGCCCACGTGATATCGCCCACTGGACGATCTTTGGCTGCCGTGTGAAGGGTTTGCAACTATCAAAACGTTTATGAGGTAAAACCGTGAATGACGCCTGATTATGACACTGTTGAAACTCGAAGATCTCCACGTAGAGATCGAGAAAAACGAAGTTGTGAAAGGGGTCAGCTTAGAAGTAGAAGCGGGAGAAATACATCTGCTTTTCGGCCCTAACGGTAGCGGTAAAAGCACGCTTTTGAGAGCTGTGATGGGGTTGCCCAGCTACACGATATCGAGGGGTAGAGTGATATTCGAGGGGCGCGACATCACTGCGTTGAAGGCCCACGAAAGAGCCGCACTGGGTATTGCATTAATGCACCAGAATCCGAGGCCCATCAGTGTTAAGCTGCGGCAAATGGTGATAGAGCTCAGCAGGAAATTCGGCAGCGATCCGGATCTGATCAGGGATCTCAACCTGGATGGTCTCATGGATCGAGAGTTGTACAAGGGGTTCAGCGGCGGTGAGCTTAAGCGAGCCGAGCTGGCTCTCGTCCTCCTTCAGAGGCCCAAACTCGCCCTTCTAGACGAGCCCGACAGCGGCGTTGATCTCGAGAGCTTGAGGTTGGTGGGGAGAATCATCAATGAGATGGCAGATCGTGGCGTAGCTGTGCTACTCGTCACGCACACCGGAGCGGTAGCCGAACATTTGCGAAACGTCGCCGCAACGCACGTTCTGGTTAACGGAAGAATCGTAGCGTCGGGTGAGCTACCAAGCATCCTGAGAACTATTAGGCATAAGGGTTACAGCGCTTTCGAGGGGTGAGCTACATGTCGATGCCCTGGTCGATTTTTGAAAGCGGTAAATCGGCAAACTACTTGCAGCGAAACTTTGATATCGTCAGGCTTTTCGTCGCGAAGAGACTAGCTGAAAAAGGTTTTATTCTCGAGCCTCTCGAAAAGGCTGTAGAACGGGAGTGGGTCAGAAAACTGCTGTGGAAAGCCCTTCCTGCACGAGAGGGGATCGTGAAGGGAGCCTTCGTCTACGTGCCTCCAAACACTCA
>JAVYWK010000049.1:0-9297 GCA_038727095.1 Thermofilaceae archaeon
CGTTACAGCGGCGAGCAGCTGCAGTGCCCCGTAGATCCTCGGCTGGATGAACACCTCGAATGGGAGGAGCGCGGACCCTCCCGGCTCAAGGGCGTCGAGCCTGAGGGTTGAGGGGCCTATGACGGCGCCGATCTCTGGGCTCTGGGACGTGAGAGCCACGCTCGCGTTGACCGCTCTGGCCGACCCGGTGTTGACCACCCTCAGTAGCAGCCGGTTGACCCTGTTCGGGTGCAGCGTCCTGTTGAGCACCTCCAAGCTCAGCAGCGGCCCCCTCCTCGTCACGTTCAGGGAGACTTGGACCAAGTCGTTGTACTCGTACCCGTACTCGTCGTAGTAGCGCAGCCTGAAGGTGGCTGTCACCGAGTCTGCCACCGTCTCCACTCTGACGAGGAGAGGGACGACGACAGCCCTCCCCGGTTCAACCGATTCGATCCTGAACCTGGTCTGGGAGATCACGTACAACCCACCGCCCGGCACAGCGTCGACCAGCACGTCAAGCGCCCTCGCGCCCCCTATGTTGACGACTTTAGCGGCTAGGAGCGCGTTAACGCCGTAAGGCAGGCTCGAGTTGAGGAGCTCTGCGGATAGAACGGGTTGGGGGGAGCGTGCGACTTCGAAGCCGACGCTGACCGTGCTGACCCTCGCGTCGCCGTACTCGTCGTAGTAGGAGATTGAAACCTGCAGCTGGGCGACGCCGACGGCGGTTCGATCAGCCCTCAGCGTTAAGCCCACGACCTTGCTTCCCCCCGGGTTAAGGTCGCCCAGGTAGGCGGATGCGCTGGAGAGGAGGGCGACGCCGGGCGAAAGGCTGGTGATAGAGACCCTCACGTCTCTAGCCGTGGTAGCTCCAACGTTTGAGACTACGAGCGCGACGTTGACTCTCTGGCCTGAAGGCACTCTGCTGGGCGATAAGTAGCAGGAGAGGCTGGGAGACCCCTTACCTCTGACCGCTTGGAAGCCCACGGTGGTCGTCAGAGTTCCCGGTGCTCTGGAGAAGTCCTCGTAGGAGACTGTCACCGTGAGTGCGACGCTGTCGCCAGCCGCGCTGTCCACCTGCACTGCTAGCGGAACCTGCAGGCGCTCGCCGACCCCCACGAGACCCTGCCTGCTCAGCGAGCCTCCGATGACCGTGACGAAGGCGCTAGCCGGAGTTACGCGGATCTCCACGTTCCTCGCCGGTGCGTCACCCAGCTCGACGCTCAGGAGAACCTGGTTGCTCTCCCCCTTCTTTAGAGTCTGCGGGCTTGCTGACACCCTGAAGCTTGGTCGACCGCCGAAGCCCACCTGGAAGCCCATGACCTGCGTTGAGCCATCAACGGTTAGGGTTAGCGTGGCCGGATAGTAGGAGGCGTAGGGCCCCTCGGGTAGGGTGAGGTTGAAATCGAGGTTGATCGTTGAGCCCTGCGGCAGGTAGCCCGTGTAGCTAGCGCTGCTCTCCAGGCTCTGCCCTCCGATGCCCGCTATTCTGAGCGAGGCGTTCAGGTTCACTGAGCGGCTAGCCCCCGAGTACCTAACGATCACCCTCAGCAAGCTGGTTACGTTGGGAGCGGGACCAACGACCCAGTAGGAGTCCACGAGCTCGAAGCTGGGCTCCGCGTACGCTACCAACGGGATCGAGGCGAAGAGCAGGGCTAAGAGCAGGATTCGCGCCTGCATGCTAGTCCACCCTCAGCCTGAGAAGCCTGATGGCCAGCGCGAGGAAGGCTAGCGTCAGGGCTAGGAGGGCCGCGCAATCCTGAGCCACGTCCGGTAGCCCCCAGCCGCGCAGCTGGACGTTCCTGAAGGCCCTGAGGAAGTAGTAGAGGGGGAGCACTCTGCTCGCTGTTCGGACGGCAGGGGAGAGCATTTCGACTGGCATGAAGAAGCCGGAGAAGAGCATTGAGGGGATGAAGAAGAAGATCGCTGCCTGGTAGGCCTGCAGCTGGTTCCTCGAGATCGCCGATATCAGGAGCCCGAGGCTGAGGGAGCAGCTGAGGAGCAGGAGCGACACGATGATGAGCGCGGATATGGGGCCCCGCACCTTGACCCCCAGCACGTAGACCGCGAAGCCGAAGGTAGCCACCATGTCGGTTATTGTCACGAGCGCGTAAGCGATGAACTTCCCGACGACGATCTGCCAGCCTGAGACGGGGGCCATGATCAGCTGCTCGAAGGTCCTCCTCTCCCTCTCCCTGCTGATCGAAACAGCGATGAGGCTCATCGGTACGAGGTGCAGGAGGACGCCCATTATGGTCGACGTAAAGGTGTCCACCGAGCTGACCCTCGGCCCGTACACAGTCTGCCGCACAACCTCGATGTTGAAGGTCCCGTACATCTCGGCTGCGGTCTTCATGAACGATTGAACCATGACGACGGCCGCCTGCCAGACGAGCTCCGATATCGTGGCGTAAGCGGCATCAAGTACAGTGACTATCCTTGTGCTACGCCCGCTCAGCACGCTAGAGCTAAAGTCCTCCGGGATCACGAGGGCCGCGTAGGCCTCACCCTTACGGACCAGCTCTGTACCCGCCTCAATCGTCGGAGCCACGGCGACGATCTTGAAGGAGCCGCTCGAGCGGAGCAGCTCGATGAGCTGCCAGGAGACAGTCCCCCGATCCAGGTTCACGATCACAATAGGCACCTCCGACCTCTCCTCACCGTAACCCGCGACGAACATCGCCATGACGGCTAAGGGCATGAATAGGACCATCATCAGCGAACGCGGGTCCCGCAGCAGCTGCTTGATGTCCTTCACTACTAGGGCGAGTAGGGCGCCCATCCCTAGCCCACCCCTCCGCTAGCCGTCAACCGGATGAAGGCGTCCTCGAGGCTCACGGGGACGGGGTAGGCGCGAACAACCCTTACTCCCCGTGCCTCGAGCGTGCGGGTGATCGGGATCAGCGCTTCCGACGCGTCCGGAACCAGCAGGAGAAGCCTGCTGTAAGCCCCGTCTCCTTCGAACTCCACCACCCTCGCGGTCAACCCGTTGAGCGTGGGGCGAGGGTCACCTTCGACCACGAACTCGATGAGGTCTCCGCCGTAGGCGAGACGCTTAATCTCGAGCGGAGACCCTTCGGCAGCCACCCGGCCTCTGCTCATAAGGGCTATGCGGTCGCAGTTTTCAGCCTCATCCATGTAGTGGGTGGTGACGAGGATCGTAACACCGCTCCTCTTAAGCTCCCTGAACTTCTCCCAGAAGTACCTGCGGAGCGGGGGGTCGACGCCAGCTGTGGGTTCGTCTACGACGAGGAGCTTCGGGCGGTGTATCAGCGCGACAGCTAGAGCGAGGCGCTGCTTCATGCCTCCGCTCAACTTTCCGGCGAGCCTTCCCTTGAACTCGCGGAGCATGAACTCGTCCAGTAGCTCCGCTATCCGCTCCTCGGCCTCTCTCCCCTCTATTCCGAAAAGCGAGGCGTAGAGGCGCATGTTCTCCTCCACCGTCAGATCCTCGTACAAGCTGAAGTGCTGCGGCATGTAACCCGTAATCCGTAGCACGCTCGCCCTATCCTTCTCCACGTCGATCCCGAACACCCTGATGTACCCCGAGGTTGGCTTCAGTAGGCCGAGGATCATCCTGATAGTTGTCGACTTGCCCGCACCGTTCGGCCCCAGCAGCCCGAAGATGACGCCCTCCTCTACCTTCAGTGTGATGTTGTCCACTGCCTTAAAGCTCCCGAAGGCCTTGGTCAGGCTCACTGCTTCAATCGCTAGCGGCATTCCTAGCCCTTAGTGCCAGCAATTCTTTTATACTTACCGCTTTAACGGTGTACGGTGAATGCGGAAAAAACCTTAGACGTGCTTCGAAGGCTTGGGCTGTCGGACTACGAGGCTAGAGCCTACGTAGCCCTGCTAACGATGGGGCAGCTCACGCCTGCTGAGGTTAGCAGCGCCGCGAACATCCCCTACACGAAGACTTACGAGGTGATGCGGAGGCTTGAGCGGAAGGGCTGGGTCGTGGTGGTCTCCAAGTCTCCGCTCATCTACGCTCCCGTGAAACCGGAGGAGGTGCTAGCTAAGCTCAAGCGAGATTTCGACGCGGTGCTTCAGGAGGCGTTGGGCGCCTTGAAGTCGCTGGAGCGGGAGGGCGCTGGTGCAGCCTTGATGGGGCTGTACGTCTTGCGCAGCTTCGAAGCTCTGAGACGGGTTGCCCGTAGCATCGCCTCAGAGTCGGAGGAGATCCTAGCTCTGATATCGGACCCCCGGCTCGTCGAGGAGCTCAACCCGATCCTCCTCGGGAAGGTCGTCAAGGGAGTGCTAGAGGAGGGGGTCCCGAAACCAGGCGTCGGCGAGTGGAGGAAGGCCCGCGTCCTACTGCCGCTCGACCTGCTGATAGTGGACAGGGAGAAGGTGCTCTTCCACTTCGGGCTGCTCAGCTTACACGGCAGCTTGAGCGGAGTCCTCGTCTCCGACAGGGAGATCGCTGAGGCCGCTGCAAGGTACTTCGAGAGGATATGGGAGATGTCGGAGACCCTCGATTTACCCGGCTAACTCCTCGAGAGACTTCCCCCTCGTTTCAACACCTAGGAGTACCACGGTGGCTGCTGAAACGAGGTGGCTAACCGCGAACATGATGAATGGGGCGAGGGGGTCGCGGTAGGCCAGCATCAGGGCTCCAGCCAGGTAGGGGCCGACGATCCCGCCGATCCTGCCGAAGGCGTTAGCCCAGCCGCTGCCCGTGCCTCGCAGCCTCGTGGGGTAGAGCTCGGGGGTGTAGGCATAGGTTACCCCCCAGGCACCTAAGTTGAAGAAGGATACGAGGATCCCCCATAGCAGCACCTCAGCCTCGCTGCTAGCCGCCCACATGCCCAAGCTGGCTGCTCCAGCCCCCAGCATGTAGCCTACAAGCACCCACTTCCTCCCCACCACCTCGATGAGGTACGCCGTCGACAGATAGCCAGGGATCTGCGCGAGCGTGATTGCAATCGAGTAGTCGAGGCTCCTGACGAAGGGTAAACCTCTCGCGTAGAGCACGTCCGTCAGCCAGAGGAAGATGCCCCAGTAGGTCAGGACGATCATGAACCAGTGGACCCACAGCATCACCGTCCTCCTCGCGTAGGGCTTCCTCAGAAGGTCGCCAACGCTTGCGCGCTTCACCGGTTCCACCGCTGGTGCAGCAACGCCCAGCCTCCAGGCCAGCAGCTCCGCATCCCGCTCCCTCCCCTTTGAAAGGAGGTAGCGGAGGGACTCTGGAACCAGCAGGTAGAGGGCCGGTAGCAGGGCCAGGCCGAAGCTTGAGGCGGCGAAGACGCTCCTCCAGCTGTGCGCCGGGGCGAGGAGGCGGGAGAGCAGGAGCGCCGCCAGCCAGCCGAAGGCCCAGGCGCTCTCGAGGATTGCAACGCTCCTCCCCCTCACGCGGGTCGGGGCGTACTCGCTCATCAGGACGCTGGCTGTCACCATGTAGCCCGCGTTCCCCGCGCCCGCTAGAACCCTAAACAGCGCGAGGTCGAGCCAGCTCCTCGCTGCAGCGCTTAGCGGCGTGAAGACTCCCATTAGGGCGCTCGACGCCAGTATGGAGAAGCGCCGGCCGTAGCGGTCAGCAACGTAGCCGAGCAGGAAGGCTCCCAGCAGCATCCCGAGTAGCCAGGCGCTGAGCACTCGACCGGCTTCCTCCGGGTTGAGGCCCAGCTCGGACCTTATCAGAGGGAGGGTTCCGCTAACGAGGCCTGCGTAGAGCGCTCCAACCCCCCAACCCACCATCAGGACGACCAGCAGCTTGCTCTCGAATCGCCCAGCCACAACCCGCGGATCGATGTGCCGGTTTATAAGCATTGACACTGGAATCTACAGACTTCGGAAGAGCCTCGCTTCGACCCTACCCTCGCGGGCGTAGCCCACTAGCATCGCCTCCGTGTTGAAGGCGAAACCGACGCGGCCCGCAGCATCAACCGCGATGACGCCCGCCAGCCCTCTGCCCAGGCTACTGCTCATCTCGGCGATGGCTCTGTCCGAGGCTGCTTGAGCGTCGACACCGGTCGCCATGTAGTCACAAACTCTCCTGCACAGCATGAAGCGGATGATCGCCTCACCGATGCCTGTCGCCGAGCAAGCCCCAGCACCCTTCAAAGCGTAGAAGCCAGCCCCGGGTATCGGGGTGTCCCCCACCCTACCCCTCAGCTTCAGCCAGTAGCCGCCCGTTGAAGTCGCGGCTGCAACACCCCCGCCACCATCGAGGGCGGCCGCGCCCACCGTACCGAAGTAGCCGGGGTGCTGCTCAACCAGCTTCCTCAGCTTCACAAGCCAGTTGAAGTCATCGCCCCTCGCCCACCTCGCCTTCAGCTCCTCGAGCCTCTTCAGCTTGGCCTGCGTAACCAGCTGCTCCTCGGGCACCGTCAACCCCAGCAGTTCGGCAAGCCTCTCCGCCCCCTCGCCGACGAGGAGAACGTGGTCGGTGAGCTCAGCCACCTTCCGCGCCAGGAGAACCGGGTTCTTTACGCGCCTGACAGCTGCCACAGCACCTATGAGCCCTTCACCCGTCATGATTCCAGCGTCCAGCTCCGCCACCCCATCGAAGGTGAGAGCGCTGCCGAGACCCGCGTTTAGGAGACCGGAGTCCTCCATCGCAACAACGGCCTCAACAACAGCGTCGAGAGCCGAGCCCCCGCTCTTCAGAACCTCGAAACCCCTAGCGGCAGCCTCGCGGAGAACCCGAAGTCGCGCCTCCACGCCATCGTGCACTCTACCCGCGCCCCCATGCACGACTATAACGGGCTGCACAGGCTCTCCGCTCAAGCCTCCTTAAAAGCGTCAAGCGTAAAAAGGCGGTTTCGGGATGGAAGCGCGAGCCCTCTTGCTGAAGTGTTTCGATAGGATCGTGGTTCACGACGTTAGAGTGGGCGAGATGGGGTTCTCAGCCACCTACACGCTTGAGATGGATGGGGTGAGGAAGAGCTACAGGCTGATGCACCGGTACCGGGAGAGCATCAAGGTCAAGGGCTTGGAGGAGATCGCGCGCCTCACCTGCATCGTCCCCGCCGTCAACTACGTGCTCTTCACCGACGAGATCCGCTTCGAGTTTCCGCTCCACGAGATGGACCTCCGCTTCTTCCACCACGTCTCTGACGCGACCGCGCGGGACATCTTCGTCAACCGCATCCTAGCGAGGACGGGGCTGGTCAGGGGGGAGTTCATCCCGAACCCCGAAGACGTGACGCCGGACGATGCGAAGCCGAGGGCCCACGTTGAAGCGGGGGAGGAGTTCGAGGGGACGTCGATCGAGCACGAGGGCGACCCCTTCTCTTGCATTGTGATGAGCTCGGGCGGCCAGGACAGCCTGCTCACGTACGGGCTCTTGAGCGAGATCGGGTTGACCGTCTACCCCTTCTTCCTGAACGAGGCGGGGAGGCACTGGCTCGTAGCGTTGAACGCGTACAGGTGGTTCGAGCGAAACGTCCCGCTCACCGAGAAGGTGTGGAGCAACATCGACAGGCTCTTCACCTTCATTGAGCGGAACATGCGCATCCTCGTCCCAGATTTCCAGCGGAGGAGCAGGGAGATCTACCCTATCCGCCTCTTCTGGTTCGAGCACTACGCCTTCGCCTCCCTCCCCCTCGCTATCAAGCACAGGGTTGGAAGCATCTGCTTCGGCAACGAATTCGACGACTTCACCGGCGTCCAGCTCGAGCACAAGGGTATCAGGCACTACTGCGCAGCCTACGACCAGAGCCAGGAGTTCGAGAAGTTCATGACATCGTGGTTCGCGGAAAGGGGTTTCCAGCTGAAGCAGTGGTCTCCCATACGGTCGATAACGAAGCTGGTTGTCACGCGCGTCCTGTCGCGCAGGTACCCCTGGCTCTTCAAGCTCGCTATGAGCTGCCACTCGCCCGTCTACAGGGGCGGTAGGCTCGCCCCTTGCGGCCGCTGCTTCAAGTGCACAGGTGTAACGCTCTTCCTGCTCGCCGCCGGCGTGGATCCGGAGGTGCTCGGCTACGACGAGTGGAGCCCCGCCGATTTGGCTAGGAGGATTAGGGAGCGCAAGTACAGGATCGGGGAATCCGAGCTAGAGCACTCCGCATACCTCGCCAACAAAATCTGGGGGCTGAACCTGCCGCGTGCCACCCCCCACCCGTGGGTCGAGATGATGCTGTTCGACGAGCTCAGCTCCCACCCCGACGCAATCCCCTACTGCGGAGTCCGCGAAAAGGTCTTCGATATCCTGGAGCAGTACACCACCGGGTACGCGTGGCTGAAGGGTGGAGAATGGGTCAAGACGTCGAGAAAGGAAGTTTTGAATGCTGGCGGCTGCTGAAGAAGCTGCCAAAACTGTACGGGCTGAAGCCTCCGTCCTAAAAGAGACGTCCGATCTCTCGATGCATAACCGAGAATCGAGGCTGCAGATTTCCGCCGGGAAACGGTGCAAGCGTTCAGTGCCGATCTTCAGCTCTTCTTCACAGGCTCTGTGCAAGCCTCGTACATGCGGATGACAACAGTGATCATCTAATATATGTAATTTCAATAAGTGTATTACTCTGGTGCGAATAGTGATGGATCAGCCTTGGCAGCGCTACGTGAGTCTTAGAGGCTAGGATGGGTGGCAGCTTACGGATTCGGATTCGGGTGGAGGCATGTCGCGGCGATGGGTTGTTTAGGCATCGCCGGAGAGGGGTTCGGCGGGTGACCGCCGTTGGTTAGGGTGATCGAGGGGAGCCTGGAGGCTTTCATCCAGTTTGATAGGGAGGCGAGCTGGCCCTTCGTGAGCGAGGAGGCGAAGAAGAGGATGAGCTTCGAGGAGTACTGCGGGAGGCACAGGAAAGTCGTCGAGGCACTCTATAGGCTTAACCTTGAGAACCGCTTCTTCCTGGCCGTCGACGAGACGGGGACGGTGGTTGGAGCCGCCTGGGTCGGCATTCGAATCGACACGGTCGACTACGAGCCCGTCGGCTACCTCTACGATATCGAGGTGAAGGAGGGGGCGAGGGGGATGGGCGTTGGGACTACGCTGCTCAAAGCGGTAGAGGAGTTCTGTAGGTCGTGGGGGGTCGAGAGGATCGCCCTCCAAACTTCGATCTCCAACAGAGCTGCCCTTCGCTGGTTCGTGAGCAAGGGCTTCAAGGTTACGAGAGTATACATGGAGAAGCGGATCTAACCGGAAAGCGATCTCTTACGCGCGTCCTCAGAAGACTTTTCAGATGAAGCTGCGTCTGGGTAGACTGCTGGCGTTTATCGACTCCGACCCCGCTAATTTCCCGTAACTAACTGACGCTCTGCGGGATCTGCGGTTGTGGCGGTAGCGTCGGGCTGAGCAGTAGCCCCAACAGGATCAGAAGGAAAGCTAGCAGGTACCAAGGCGAGAGAAAGATCAGAGCTAACGCCGTTAACACA
>JAVYWK010000050.1:0-5945 GCA_038727095.1 Thermofilaceae archaeon
CGTCCGCTGCCCCTCGTGCGGGAGCCCCGACTTCAAGGTTGTGAAGGGTAGGGGGGTCTGGATTGGAGGCGTCGAGGTCGATTGAAGGGCTGGATCCGAGGCTGCAGGTGATCCCCGAGCTCTTAAGAGGGGTTTCGAGGATAGTTGTGGTCTGCAGCGGAAAGGGTGGAGTGGGGAAGACCCTCATCGCGTCCTTGAGCGCGCTGATTGCAGCGAGGCGGGGGTTGGCGGCGGGCCTCCTCGACTTGGACTTCCACGGCCCCTCCTGCCGAAATGTACTGGGGGCCTTCGAGGCGAAGCCTGTGGAGGATAGGGGGCTCGTGCCCCCTGTAGTCGCCGGTGTTAAGCTGATGAGCCTGGATCTCTTCGCGGGCGATGCTCCCCTGCCCCTGAGGGGCAGCGACGTTACCGACGCCATAGTTGAGCTGCTCTCCGTGACGAGGTGGGGGAGGCTGGACCTCCTGGTGGTTGACGCTCCTCCGGGGACTGGTGACGAGCTCCTCGACGCTGTAAAGCTCCTTCCGAGGCTGGAAGCTCTCGTCGTCACAACTCCCTCGAAGCTCGCCTTAGCTGTGGTAGCCCGCCTAGTAGCGCTTCTAAAGGATCTCAGGATTCCAGTCCTCGGTGTGCTCGAGAACATGAGCTCGGGAGGGAGCAGCTCGGTGGAGGAAGCCTCTCGAGCGTGGGGTGTCAGCTACCTGGGCTGGCTCCCCCTTGACCACTTGGTGGAGGAAGCGCTCGGCGACTCTGAGAAGCTCCTGAGAACCTCGGTTGCGCGCAGGCTCGAGGATGTGCTCAGGGGGGTTGGGCTCATCGCCTGAGGCTTGGTCAGCCCCCACCGTACCGCTCGGCTCTAGCGAACATCATCATCCCCTTCTGATCAGGGGCGCTTACGCTTAAGCGTTGCTCCGCCAAAATTATTTACCAGTGAGTGAGGAGCTAATGATGCGAGAGGATTTAGCCAAGCTGGCTCTGGACGAGGCTTCCAGGCTTGGTGCAAGCTTCTCCGAGGTTAGGTTCGAGGACACGGTTAGGGAGCTGATCGTCTACGTCAACGGTAGGGTCGTCACTTTGAGCTTCCAGCGGAGCGTGGGATCCGGCATCCGAGTGCTGCACGATGGGAGCATCGGCTTCGCTTCAACGAGCGACTTGAGCAGTGAGGGGATACTCGCCGCGGTGAGAGAGGCTGTGAAGGCCGCGAAGGCTGCTGCCCCGGGCGACCGGCGGCTGGCTCCCCATCCCGCTAAGTCCGCGCGCTACAGGATCGAGGGGGTTAAGCGCCACCCGGCCGTGGTGTCTCTCGAGGAGAAGCTGGATTTGGTCAAGCGCGCCTACAGCGTAGCGAAGGAGGGGGGCGCGGCATCGGCTACGGCTAGGTACGGAGCCCACTACGGGGTTGTTGAAGTCTACGCGAGCGATGGCACATCGGTCTCGGCCGAGAGGCTAGTGGTGGGCGTTTCAGCAGCGGTTGTGCTGAGGGAGGCGGATCGGGTGGGCGATGGTGCTGAAGCCCATGGCGCTTCAAGAGGGATTGAAGTTTTCGAGATTAGAACTCCCGAGCAGATCGCAGAGCAGGCTTTAGCTCACGCGCGCGACTCTCTGAGGGCTTCCCGCCCTCCCGCCGGCTACCTGACGGTGATCACGAGGCCTGAGCTCACCGGTGTCTTCGCGCACGAGAGCTTCGGACACCTGACGGAGGGGGATTTTGTCGCAGCCGGTACGAGCCCCTTTACCGGTAAGCTCGGCGAGAAGATCGCGAGCGACACGGTTACGATTGTTGAGGCCGGCTTCGACGAGAGAGGGGGATACGTCCTGCTTGCCGATGACGAGGGCGTCCCGACGAGGAGGGTCGTCCTGGTTGAGAGGGGTGTGCTGAAGGGCTACCTGCACAGCAGGGAGAGCGCGGCTCTGTTGGGGATGGAGCCGACGGGGAACGGGAGGGCGCAGTCCTTCAACCATGAGGTGATCGTGAGGATGCGCAACACGTTCTTCGAGGCGGGCGACTGGAGTGAGGATGAAGTGATCCAGGAGACGAAGTACGGCTTGATTCTAGACAAGCCGGCAGGAGGGCAGGTGGAGGAGGACGGGACCTTCACGTTTAACGCGAGGATCGGCTACCTGATCGAGAAGGGCGAGATCAGGGAGCCCGTGAGGGATGTGGTACTCGCCGGAAACATCCTTGAGATGCTGAAGCACGTTGACGCGGCGTCGAAGGAGGTGGTGCTATATACCAGCCCCTTCGGTGGGTGCGGGAAGATGGGTCAGATGGTCCACGTGGGTGACGGCGGTCCGGCTCTCAGGACTACGCTCCTCGTAGGGGGTGAGAAGCGGTGAGCAAGAGCGATCTGCTGGCACTGGCCGAGCGGGGGGTTGAGAGGGCTCTAGAGCTCGGCGCTGACGAGGCTGAGGTGTTCCTTAGCGTCTCCATGGGGAGGGACGTTTACTCGGAGGGGCAGCGGCTGAAGGCCGTCGCTCCCTCAAGCCAGAGCGCGCAGGTGCGCGTAGCTAAGGGGCGTAGAGTGGCTGCTGCTGTTGCAACCTCCTGCAACCGGGATGTGCTCGAGGAGCTCGTCTCCAGGGCGGTTGAGCTGGCATCGAAGGTCGAGGAGGACCCCCACTGGAGGGGGCTCCCCGACCCCGAGCCACCGCTGCACTCGTGGGTCGGCTACGACGAAGGGGTTGCTACCGCTGAGATCGGATGGTTCGCGGAGCTCGTCAGGGGCATGATTGATGAGGCCCAGCGCACCCCCGGCGTGAAAGTGACGGTTGCGAGCGCGGGCATCTCGGTGGGGCGCTACGCCATGGCGAACTCCAGGGGTGTTTCCGTCGAGGAAAGGGGGACTCGCTGCTCCATCGGCATCTACCTGAAGGCGGGGGAGGGGACTGGTGGCGAATGGGCCTCCTCGAGGTCGCTCCTGCGCGACTACTACCCGATTGTCGATGCCGCTGTGAAGCAGGCCCTCGACGCCTCAAAAGCTTCGAAGCTCGGAGAAACAGTGAAGGCCTCCGTCCTCTTCAGGGCGAAGAGCTTCGCGCAGCTGCTCGCGAGCCTCCTCGTCCCAGCGTTTAGCGCGATGAGCGTTCTCGAGGGTTTTAGCCCACTGGCCAACAAGTTAGGGCAGAGGGTTCTGGGGGCGCTGACAATCGTGGATGATGGAGCGATGTCCGGCGGTTTAGCGACCAGCTTCTTTGACGGTGAGGGTGTGGCCAGGAGGAGGACGATCCTCGTGGAGGACGGCGTACTGAAGAGCTACCTGCACAACACTTACACGGCCCGCCGGATGGGTGTGGCGAGTACTGGCAATGCCTCGAGGGGCGCTGGCGCAGTTGGCGTAGGGCCCTCGAACCTCATCGTGATGGGGGGAGGGTACTCGGAGAGCGAGTTGGAGGCTGAGGCCGCGCTCGTGGCCGACGGCTCTCTTCTGAGCGTTCACACGGTGAACCCAGTGACGGGGAACTTCAGCGTCGTGATCTCCAATCCGTACGCCGTGAAGGGCGGCGAACTGACCCCTGTGAAGCCCGTCACCGTCAGCGGGAACATCTACGAGGTTGCGGCCCTCATCAAGCCGGCTCGGAGGGTGAAGGACACCAGGACGGGGATCTACACGCCCGATGTGCTCATCGGAGGTTTAACAGTGTCGGGCTAGACATCTGTACGCCTTTACATCCTCTCTTTTTCCCTCGTCAACCCCAGCCAGGCGTAGTACCAAGCAGCGCCGGCCGCGATGTTCGCGAACCCCCACACCAGCGCCCTGCTTTCAACGCTGAAAGCGAGGACGAGGCTCAATGCGGCGCCCAAGATCGCGTGCAGCGGCCTGAGGGGGGCTGCGAAGGGTGGAGTGCGGCCCCTCCTCCATAGCGCGACGTCGGCCACGTTTGTGAGGACGTGGGTGAGTAGCACGAGGAAGCTTGTCACCATCGCTAGGCCCTTGATGTCCACGGATAGGACGAGGATCAGCATGATCGCCCCGGACAGGAGGATGGTGTACACGGGGGTTCCCAGCCTCGGGTGAACCTTGGAGAGGGTTTTTGGGATCTCGCCGTTCCTAGCCATCGCGAAGAACACTCTCGACTGGCCCATTACCGAAGTGAGCACGACGCTCAACGTCGCGAAGAGCCCGCCCACGCCTACGATCCAGCTGAAGCCGAGCATCCGAGCGACATCCTCGAGAGGCGCGTTGCTCTCGGAGAGCCGCTGCCAACCCGCGACGCCCACGGCTGTTGCGGTCACGAGGAGGTAGAGGGTGGCTGAGGTCCAGAGGGCTGTGAGGATTGCCCGTGGGATGTTCCGCTCAGGCTCGACGACCTCTTCGGCTATCATGGCGATACGCGGGAAACCGATGTAGGCGAAGTAGAAGAGCGCCGTAGCCTCAAGGATCGGCGTTAAACCCTTAGGAGCAATGGGCTGGAAGTTGCTCAGGTTGATCCTCCCGATCCCTACGGCCACGAGGAAGAGGAGAGCTACTACCTTGGCGGCCACGAGGACGTTGTTAACTCTCGCGGACAGCTTCGCGCCAAGGAGGTTCACCGCGGTGACTGTTACCACGAGTGCTGCGGCTGCGGCTCTGAAGTCAACCTGGGGTGCGAGCGCGGTCAGGTAGTAGCCAAATCCCTGGCTCGCCGTGGCGCCCAGGACGATGTTCCCGGAGACCCACATCCAACCCATTAGGAAGCCAACGAGCGGGTGGATCAGCGTGTGACCGTACTCGTAGATCCCCCCGGCCTTCGGTAGGGCTGAGCCAAGCTCAGCGAAGCTTAGGGCGGTGAAGGTAGCGCTCACGCCCGAGAGCATGACCGCCAAGAGGACGGCTGGCCCAGCTAACCCTGCCGCAATGCCCACCAGGACGAAAATCCCAGCCCCAATGATAGCTCCCAGGCCGATCGACACTGCGTCGAGGAGGTTTAACTGGCGCTTTAGCACTGTGGCGGTGCTCACGCGCGCCCCGTGTAGCACGGCTTTAACGCTTTTCGCCCCCATCGATACCGATATAAAGCGGGTTATATCATTGTGATGATATAATGGTAGTGATAGAGAGGTGGGAGGGCTACTGGCTCGGCAGTGAGAAGGCCTGGACCCTAGTCTACGGCCGGAGGAAGACGGGGAAGACGTTCCTGCTGAAGCGGTACGTGGGCTGGGACGCGTACTACACGGTGGGGAGGAGCGGGTACGGGGTCATGGAGAGGGGTGGAAGCGAGCTCCTGCCGTACAGGGAGGGGTTGAAGGCTGTCATCGACTCGCTGAGGAGCGGGGGCACGGTCGTCATCGACGAGTTCCAGCGGCTGCCCGAGTGGGCTTGGGACTGGATCTCGAGCGCAGCGGGGTCTAGGGGGGGCAGGCTGGTGCTCTGCGGCTCCAGCGTGGGCATCGTGTCCCGCGTATTCGACAGGAGGAGCCCCCTCCTCGGGGCCCTCAACCCGTTCAGGGTGGATCTCGCCTCACCCTCCGACGCGGTCAGATCCCTCTCGCGCCACCTGCCGCCCAGCAGAGCCCTGCTCTGGAGCGTGCTCGCAAGAGACCCTTGGCTACTGGGCCTCGTTGAGCCCTCGGGCGATCCGGACAGGGTGCTAGCGGATAAGGCCCGCACCCTAATCCCTTCTGCCGCCGGCCTCATCGGTGAAGTGTTCAGGGAGGAGGAGAGGGAGCTCACGAGGCTGTACGATGCTACCCTCAGAATGCTGGCGCAGGGGTACTGGAGCGCGGGCGCAGTAGCACTGAAGCTTTACGAGGCGGGGCTCATCGATAGGCCCCAGGCCTCCCACGTCACAGGGATCCTTGACCAGCTCGTCAAGCTTGGGCTCGCGGAAAGGCTGCGGCTCTGGAGGACCAGGCACGCGAGAGTCTACTACAGGCACCGCTCCAGCCTCCTCTCGATGCTGATGTACGTGGAGGAGAGGTACCCGGACGAGAGGCCCCCACCGGAGACGATAAGGACCCTGCTCGGCGT
>JAVYWK010000051.1:0-5496 GCA_038727095.1 Thermofilaceae archaeon
ACTTTGAATGCTTCCGCATACGCGGCTCCGATGAGCTTCCCCATGAGGCGCATGTAGGCTCTAACGGAGTCCTCGAGGGCTGGCGTGTACTGGGATTGATGGGCTCTCACCGCCTTCATCTTGACTTCCATGTACTCGCTCACGTCGATGATCGCGTTCGGCTTCCGGGTCCAGTAGAACGCTACGTACCGCACAGGGTGGGGCTTCAGCCCTTCAGCCAGCGGGATGGAGTGCGGGTGCGCCGAGAAGAAGGCGGCTTCAACCGCGAGAATGCCCGCCGCGCGGTGATCGGGATGAACTTCGTACGTGAGCCAAGGGTCCGGTGCTATTACCATGTCGGGCTTGTACCACCGTATGAGCCGGATCAGCTCGCGCCTGGCTTCGAGCGTCGGTTGAAGCTCTCCATCCCTGTAGCCCAGCCACACGAGCTCCTTCACGCCCAGTATGCGGGCAGCCTCTTCCTGCTCCCTCCTCCTCACGAGGGCGAGCTTCTCCGGGTACATCTCGGGGTCCATGGTGCCCAGGCCGCCGTCGGTGAGCGTGACGTAGGCAACTTCAACACCCCTGCTGGCGAGCTTGGCTACTAGGCCGCCAGCCGCGATGTCCGTGTCGTCTGGGTGGGGCTGCACGCATAATACCCTCCGAACTCTATCGAAGGCTCTCGATAGGTCCTCCCTCATCATCTCCAAGTACGCTTTCACGGCCTCTTCGTAGCTCAAGCGAGAAACGAGACCCTCCAAGCCCTCCACGAGCCCTCATCCAACGCCCCGTATATCACCTTAACTGATACTCGAGCCTCAAGGCCTCCGCGGCGGATGCGAGCCCTCCCAGCGTCTGGTGAGCACTGATTATTTAACCGTGCGGTTTAGCCACTTGTGGTGCGTGCGGCTAGGCGCGCCGGCTACGTGGAGTACGCGATCAGGGAGATTGACGCTCTCGCCAGGCAGCTTGAGCGTAGCGGGAGGAGGGTCATCAGGCTGAACATCGGGGACCCCGTCGCGTACGGCCTCCAACCGCCCCAGGAGCTTAGGCGTCTGCTGGCTCAGGCTGTGGAGGAGGGTTACAACTTCTACTCGCCGAGCGAGGGGTTGTGGGAGCTGAGGGAGGCGATCGCGAAGAGGGAGCGTAGGGTTTGGGGGGTGGATGTTTCGCCGGAGGATGTGCTGGTGACGACGGGGGTTTCGGAGGGGATTAGCATGCTGATGGCCGCGCTCATCGATGAGGGGGATGAGGTTCTCCTACCCTCCCCCTGCTACCCCGTCTACGTCCCCTACGTTAGGCTGTACAGTGGAGTGCCGAAGTTCTACCGCGTAGTTGAGGAGGGCGGGGTGTGGAGGCTGGGGGACGACCCTGCAGAGCTCGTCACGCCCCGCACGAAGGCTGTCGTCATCATCAACCCCCACAACCCGACGGGGGCCGTCCTGAGCGAGGGAGAGGTGCGCAAGCTCGTCGAGGCAGCCCTATCGGTTGGAGCTTGCGTGGTCTCGGACGAGATCTACGACGAGCTGGTGCTCGAGGGCTGCTACAGGAGCACGGCCGCCGTAGCCGGGGATGCACCGCTGATCGTCTTGAATGGCTTCTCGAAGCGATGGCTGGTGACCGGCTGGAGGCTCGGCTACATGTACTTCCGCGGGCCCGGGTTGGAGGAGGTGCGGGACGCGGTTGTCAAGCTGGCGAGGACAAGGCTCTGCCCACCGACGCCGGCTCAAAGGGCGGCCGCGCTCTTCCTGCAGTGGGAGGAACCGTTCGTTAAGCAATTGAGGGAGGAGGTGAGAGTGAGGAGGGACTTCTTCGTCAAGCTCGTCAAAGAGGTTCCGGGGTTGGAGCTGGCGAAGCCCATGGGCGCCTTCTACGCTTACCCGAGGCTCGCGGTGGAGGGCGATTGGGGCGACGATTACGGCTTCGCGAAAGCCCTACTGATGGAGGAGGGCGTGGCCGTCGTGCACGGGGGAGGGTTCTACGACTACAGGCGCGACAGGTTCAGGGTCGTCTTCCTGCCGCCCAGCGAGATGATGGCTGAAGCCGTGGAGAGGATAGAGAGGTTCATCGAGCGCCACTCGAGCTAGAGCCAATCGGTGGAGCGCCAGAGCGGGAGCCTCGTTCCCAGCCCCCTCCTATCCGCCTCCCTGTACAACCTGTAGGCGACTATGACGTCTTCGCACGCCATCCCGATTGGGCTGAAGAACCTCAACCCACCACCCCCCGGTTTCCCTCTCGCAACGATGCTGGCGATGCTCTCGATTCTACCCTCGTCGAGGAGGCCCCGCTTCCAGAGCTGCGTAAGGGAGACCCACTCCCTGCTCTTTATCTGCTCCCAGTAGTCCACTACGATCCTATCGGCCCTGAGCACAGTCGCTTCCTCGAACTCGTTCTTCCCGATTTCGATGCAAGCCACATCCCGCTTGAGCCACGAGTCCCTCACCACGGGGGATCGAGCGGTGGTTGCCGTAACGACGATGTCGCTGCCCCTCACGGCTTCCTCCAGTTTCTCCGCAACCCTCCCCCCAACCTCTCTCGCGACAGCCTCAGCCTTCCCCCGTATCAAGTCGTAGATTCTGAGCTCCACGCTCGGCAGCGCCCTTGCGATGCAGTGGGCTGCAGCTCTGCCCACGACTCCAGCCCCCACGATCGTCGCCGTAGCCGCGCCCTCGGGCGACAGGTACTTCGCCCCGACGCCGGCTACAGCACCCGTCCTCACGGCCGTTACGAGAGCCCCCTCCATCACGGCTAGCGGGCGGCCGGTCTCTGCATCGCTCAACACGACTACATCGAGGCCGTGGGGGAGCCCGATTTCGGGGTTCGTGTAGAAGCCTGCCGCCCACTTGATGCCGGCGACGTTGAGCTCCTTGAGGTACGCGGGCATCGCGATGATGTGCCCCTTAGGGGAACCATCCTCCCGGTAGAACTCGAGGGCCACCTTCGGAGGCATGACAACCGTGCCTTCAGCCATCATCCTCAAGACCCTCTCCACATCAGACAGCGCAGCGCCAAAATCGAGGAGACCGCACTCAATCAGGTCCTCCCTACTCAGGTAGAGGATGTCGAGCTGCACCAAAGGCCAGCGTACCAGACGAATATCAAGCTTTCCCACCGCTCCTTCAACCGCGAGCTTGATTGAGAGGGTTTCTAGCCTAGAGGGGCGCGATCAGCCTGTAGTACATCACCGTGGCTCGCACCGCGGGGATTGCTCGCACGAGATGCCCCATCATGACCTCCAGGTCTGCCAGCTTCAGCCCCGCTTCACCCTCACCCCTGACGAGCAGCAGGCGGCGCGAGACCGTCTCGGCTTTCTCGAAGAGCTTCTCGAGACGGCGGAGGTACTCGCCAACGTAGTACGACTTCTCCAGCTCAGCCTCAACCAGCTCAGCTTTCACGCCGGGGACTTCGACCTCAACCACGTCCATGTCGGTTATCCACTCCAGGCTGGTGATGGCGCTCTCCTCCTCGCTCGTTAAGCTCCGCTCAATGGGTACGGACGCCTCGAAGAGGAAAGCCTTCACATAGCGCCCCAGCTCGCTCAGCTCTTCGAGCGCCTCGCCCGGAACGAGCCTGTGGAGAGGGGTTCCCCTCTCGAGGGCCCCCCTGAGGATCTCTGGGTCAACCTTGAGCTTGCTCGCGAGTTGCGAGGCCACAGCGTCTTCGTCCACGTAGAACTCGATGAACGCCAGACCCCCGTGGGTTGCGGGTATGGGTGTGATGCCCTCGAGCTCAACGGGTCTCTCCGCCTCCAGAGCCACGCTGGGTGTGAGGTGGAGGGGCCAATCCCCCTTGAAGGACTGTATGGCGTCAATGTACTCGAAAGCTTGAGCGATGCTAATCCCCTTAACCCTCTCACTGAGGAGGATCCTGTAGCCACCCTCATCGCTCATAAGCGCCTAGAGAGGCGCACGCAAATAAAACTGACCCGTAAGGTTGGATTCCCAGCCGGGACTCCCCACGCTCTTGGGAGCTTGCACTCCGGATCAGCCAGCTAGGTTTTAATACTACCATGGGAGATTACCATCTGGTGAGCCCAATGGGTAAGCTTGTCAACGTCTCGGTGAAGGTCCCGAAGGAGCTGAAGGAGCAGATGAAGCAGGTGGACATCAATTGGAGCGAGTACCTAAGGAGCGTCATCGAGGCCAAAGTGAGGGAAGAACTGGCGAAGAAAGCTGCGAGCAGGCTTGACGAGATCAGAAGAGGGGCTGCGAAAGTTCAAACGGGTGAGATCGTCAAATGGCTGCGAGAGGATCGCGCGAGAAGCTCCAGGTAGTGCTCGACGCCAGCGTGGTGTCGAAGTGGATTGTACCGGGTGAGCCCTGGGAGGAGGAGGCTGCCCTCCTTAACAGAATGGTGGCGGAGGGGCGAGTGGAAGCTCACGTTCCAGCCCTTCTGCTCTACGAGGTTTCCTCCGTGGTTTTTAGAGCAGCCCGCATGGGTGCGGTAGAGATGAATGATGCCTTGGAGGCGCTTACGCTCCTCGACTACCTCTTGAACGTGCACCCCGCCGGGTGGCGGGATATGCCGGAAATCGTCAGGCTCGCCCACGCTACAGGACTAACCATTTACGATTCCGCCTACCTTCAGCTGGCAGCGAGCACTGGCGCGGTACTAGTGACAGCCGACGAGGAGCTAGCCGCTAGGGGCAAAAGGGTTGCAGATGTCATCCATTTAGCGGATTTGGCATCCCGCCTGAGGGGGTTGGGGGTCCTTTGAAGCTACTCCAAAGGTCGAGGAGGAAGAGGGGCACGTCCTCATCGGAGAGGATGATGACGTTCCTCGGGTACCTTCTGTGCGGTTTCCCCGTCTTTACCTCGATCCTTAGGTTGCCGGCTACCACGTCCACTTCGTAACCGTTGCGCCAGAAGTACACCTCCCCGAACCTCCTGAAAGCATGCTCCTGCACAACCCACTCGACGAGCGCTGCCCTCTGCAGCGGGAGGGCTAGGAGGCTTGAGAAAGCCTGGGCGGCAAAGGGGTCGCGGAAGAAGATCTTCTTCTCTCGCCTGTAAAACACCCTGTCCCCGTGCCTCATGTAAGCGACCGAGACGAGGAACATGTCCTCCATCAGCCTCACGTAGTCCTGGACCGTGTTGTGGGATACGCCCAGCTCGCCGGCGATCGCGTTGTAGCTCAGCGCGCTCGGAGCCTTCGCGATCAACTCCCTCGCGATGAGCCGGAGGAGCCTCGGATTTCTACCCGCTTTCATCACGTCGCGTTCAACGCTCGCAACGAGATCCTCGGCGAACCTCGCGTCACCGTTGATGCTCCTCGGAAAACCCCCGGTCACGAGGTACTTCTCGAATAGCGCTACCAATCTACTGTGCTCACTGGGTTTCGGTTCAACTCCGAGCGCTGCGACGTACTCGGGGTAGCTGAGGGGGAGCACCTCGATCGTCCTACCCTCACCCCTCCTCCCGGGGAAGGCCTCAGCGAACGCTTTGATCCTGAAAGAGGCTGAACCGAGGAGGATGAGCACGTCGCTATCGAAGTAGCCCATATCGATGAACCCCTTCA
>JAVYWK010000052.1:0-5072 GCA_038727095.1 Thermofilaceae archaeon
GTTTTGTTTGCTCGGCCCGGTGGACGCACCTGTTAGGCTTGTGGAGCAATGGTATTTATTCCTAACTCCAGTTTGACGCTGTGAGGGGGATGGGATGTGCATTACGGCTTGCAGTCTGAGCTTCTTCGCGCTGCCGGGTTGCACGGAGGGGTTCAGGGTGAGCTTGAGGTTGAGCAACATCACTGAGGCTCTTGAGGCGTTCATGCTAGCCGGGTTGAAGCCGGGGAGCATTGCGTTCACGCGCGGGGAGGGGAGAGCGGTCTTAATCCAGCTGAGGGGAGGATGGCTGAAGGCGTACGTAGCCCCGTTCATCGAGTAAGAGGGGGCTGGAACGCTTCATTCCATTTCTCTCTTCTTTCCCCGCTTGACCCCCAAAGCAGGGGGGCGCGGCAAAGGGTGAAGAGGAGCAGCCAGAGGCGCGCGACCGAAGAAGACGGGAGCGCTTGAGCGAAAATATGAACAAGTGGACTCCCTCGGGAGCAGGTAGCTGAAAACTTCCTCCTCCTCGGGCGTGTACAGCCTCTTCCACGCCAAGTGGATCAGCTCGTGGGCGAAGACCCAGGGGTGCGGGGGCTCGCTCCTGAACCAGACCGCTTTCTTCTCCTGGATGGCGAGGCCCGCGACCTGCCGGGGTATCCAGGCTCCTATCTCGCTGGGGCTGTCTAGCAGGAATATGCGGTCGGGTGGCGGGAGCCTTCCTTCTAGCGCAATTGTACTGTACACAGTGGTGTAGATTCCTTTGAACCACTTCGCGTCGCAAAGCCTCCGCAACACCCTCCCTGTACAATGGTGTAGCTCATTACTTTAAGCTGCCTTCTACGAGTCGTAGAGGGGTTACAGTAAAGGCGCGGGCGAAAAGCTGCTATCCTCTTTTAGTAAAAATACTGGCTACCATGAGTTCAACGGCGATTAGAGTATCGAAGGAGACTAAGGAGTTGTTGACAGAAGTGCTCGTTAAGCTTGAGGAGGAGCTGGGCAGGCGCTTAACCTACGATGAGGTTATCAGGGTGCTAGTGAGGAGGAGCGGAGTGCGCAACCACAGCTTACTGCTTAAGTTGGCGGATATGAGCGTGCCTGAGGAAGTTGTCGTGGAAGCGCGCAATCTGCTCGAGGGTGAGATGGAGCTTGAGATGGGAGTTTTTGAGAGGAGATGCGGCTCTCGATACGAGCGTCCTCGTCGAAATAGCTCCAGCGACGAGGGAGGGTAGATTCCTCGTCAAGCTGATAGCGGGCGAGACGGTTACGCCGTACATGACGTCGCTCAACGTCACAGAGGCTCTGTACGTCCTGTGTCGCGTGCTCGGCTTCGAGGAGGCGGAGAGGAGGATGAACCTCATCCTAGATTCAGGCCACTTCAGCGTCGTGAGCTCGGAGAGGCTGAGCAAACTTGTGGCGCATGCGTCTTCCCTGTGAGCATCGCTGACTGCTACACTTTAGCGCTAGCGAAGCAGTACAGTATCCCCGCGCTCTTTTACAAGCCGGAGAAAGGGCTTCAACCAATATTGGAGAAAGTAAAGGAGTGGATCGGCGACGAAATACTATTCTTAGCGGAGTACTTTCGGTAAAATATTTCTAAACATTCGATCCTGTAAGTGAACTTGAAACGCTAAAACAGTATTTCGCCTGAGTTCTGACACACTCTCAGGTCGAGAGGCAGCGTTGGATGGCAATGCTTAAAACGGCTCGCGCGCGGAGGGCGGAGGCTTCGCTTGCTTGAAGCGCGTGATGTTGTGCGCTTCCTCGAGCGGCTTGGGTTGGAGCACCAGCTCGTTAGCCCTCCCAGCATTCCTCCGTTAGGGGGTTTAAGCGGCATCGTGCCACCCGACCCTCCGCAGGGGCGTATCGCAGTAGCGGTGCCCGATCACACCCGGCCCCTACCTCTCCGCGACGTGCTGAGGGTGCTGGAGCCCCTCCTCAACCGCGCGACCCTCATCTTCGCGACGGGCACCCACAGCATGACCGTTGAGGAAGCTGTGCGGCTGCTCGGCCCTTACGCCGGTAGGGTTAGCTTCAGGGTGCACGACTGCCGGGGCATCCACAAGTACGTGGGAGCGACGAGTCGTGGGCTCCAAGTCGAAGTGGATAGCAGCTTCGTTGAGGCGGATTTCAGGGTCACCGTGGGCCTGGTGGCGCCCCACCCGTGGGCGGGCTTCTCCGGGGGCAGCAAGGTTGTGCTCCCTGGGCTCTCCAGCCAGAGGACGATCGTTGAGCACCACGTCAGGTGGTACGAGAAGGGTAGGCCGGCCGTGGTGGAGGGCAACCCCTTCCGAGAGGAGATCGATGAGGCTGGGAGGCTGGCGGGGGTTGACTGGGCCATCAACCTGGTCCTGGACGGGGATGGTAGAGTCGTTTACGCCGCGGCGGGCGAGCCTCAGAGCTCGTTCAGAGCCTGCGTCGAGGTCGCCGAGAGGCTCTACGTGAGGGACGTCGACGGGCCCTTCGACTCCGCGGTGGTGTTCGCCGACCCTCTCGACATCGACTTCTACCAGGCGACGAAAGCCCTGGAGCACGCAGCACCGGTGGTTGCTGAGGGGGGCTCGATCGTGCTCGTAGCCGGCTGCAGGCAGGGCGTCGGGGACGGCGAGTTCCAGAGGTACCTGGAGATGGGTAGGGAGGAGCTCCTGGAGCACGTGCGGGGAGGGCGTGCTGGCAACATCGTCCCGGCCATTGTCGCTTTGAAGCTGAAGGAGATCGCTGAAGCCTACAACGTTACCCTGCTGACCCGGGCTGAGGTCAGCGTGCCGCAGGTCAGCCTAACCAGAGACCCCCTCACAGCCCTCAGCCGGCTTAAAGGTAGGGTGCTGGTTTTGGCTAAGGGAGGCTTCACGGTGCCCCGCCTCAGGCATGGCGAGTGAAGCGCGAGCGCTGCGGCTTTCGGCAGCACAGGGCGCGAAAGCTTTAAGCCCCCATCTACCAGTGCGATTACGGGCCGGTAGCTCAGACTGGGAGAGCGCCCGCTTGGCATGCGGGAGAACGGAAGACCCGTCCCGACGTCCCGGGTTCAAGTCCCGGCCGGTCCACCATCAAGTTTCTCTGGCTTTCAGATCGTTTAGCGAACGGTGCTACCTTAGTGCATGATGGAGGATGCTAGCTGCATTAATGGTGCGGGGTATACTCCTAATACTGCTGCTGTGCACGATAGAGCGAGAGGTGCTAGCGCTAGGCTGCTGATTCTCTTGTGCGCGCTTTTCTTGAGAGGTCTACCGAAGAACACCCTCTTAAACGTCCAGATACTGTAGGCGGTTGTCAAAGTGCTGGCAGCCACTATAGCCGCAATTGTGCAAGCCAGTGCCACGGGGGAAGCCTGCAGCGCGCTCGTAAGGATGCCAGCGAATATGCAGAGCTCCGCCCAGAACCCTATAACAGGAGGTACACCGGCTAGGCAAAGGAAGGCTATTAGGGCTGAAACCGCTAGGAGAGGCATTGCACCTGCAAGCCCAGACATCTGGCTTATCCTCCTAGTTTCAAGCTCGTGTTGTAGAGTTCCTGAAGTCAAGAAGAGGGAGGCTTTGGCGAACCCGTGACTAACATAGAGCAGCGCTGCACCAACTACACCAGCTTCGCTAGCGCTCGCTATGCCCATTAGCATGTAGCCCATCTGGCTTACGCTAGAGTAAGCGAGCAAGCGCTTAAGATCGTCTTGCACTAACGCGCATAAGCCTCCGTACACTGCAGTGACCAATCCCATTAGCATTAGTGCCGCTCTGAAGCCATAGCTCTTCGGAACCTGCCTCATGGTGTACAGCAGTATCCTAGCTAGAGCCCAGCCCCCAATACCTATCGCGGCGGGAGAAAGCAGCGCGCTTATAGGCGTTGGCGCCTCTGAGTGAGCGTCGGGCAGCCACACGTGGAGAGGGACTACCGCCATTTTCACAAGAGGGCCGACGCATAGCAGGGTAGCGATTGGTAGTAGCTCAAGGGGGGAGGCGGAGGACAACTTAACTCTTAATGCGTCGAAGCTTAAAACTCCGTAGCTATCATACACCATGGCTATACCGAGCGTTGTGAATAGAGCGCCAACCTCGTTGAAGAGGAGGTAGCCAAGGGCTGCCCTCCTGCTTTTATCTGTGCCCCAGAGCGCGATCAGGGCCGTTGAAGGGAGAAGCATCAACTCGAAGAACAAGAAGAACCTCATTAGACTCCCCGATGTAACCGCACCCAACATAGCTGATACATAGATCAGGTATAGGGAAAAGTATAGGCCGGGGCTAGAGTGCCTTTGCATGTATTCGCCCGAGTACAGGGCGTTTACCACGCCAAGGAGAGCTACTGTATCGGCGAAAACCAGGTTAAAGCCGTCACCTTGCAGCTCTATCAGCGCTAGCGCAGGCTCTACAGGGTAGATCTCAGCTTGTATTCTCCCAGAAAACGCCTGCACCGTGGAGTAGAAGAGGAGGGCGCAGGAAACACTGAGAACCCCCGTCGCGACTAATGCACCGAGCCTCCACTTCCTTGTAAGAAGGGAGGCGGGTGCTACTACCAAGGGCGCGAGTATCGAGCTTAACAGCACTACCATCAAAATTCCGCCGATTAACTGAAGAACATGCGCAGATTTAAATCTACGCTTTCCAATCGTTAACAACGAGTACTTGAAAACCGATTATCGAACGATCGGCGTCTTCAAGCAAGCACTCTCGAAGCCCCTGAGATCAACGTGACCGAGTGGAAGATCGAGCGAACGCCCCCTACCACGCTTCATTGGGAACTCATTTTAACGTGGCCTCCCCCATTAGTAGGGTGCCGTTAGCTATGAGTTATCTCGGCGTGGATTACTACCCGGAGCATTGGCCACGGGAGAGGTGGGATCTCGATATCAGGTTGATGAGGGAGGCTGGAATAAACGTTGTTAGGCTTGCGGAGTTCGCCTGGTGCCGGCTTGAGCCTCAGCCGGGGAAGTACGATTTCTCCTGGCTCGACGAAGTCGTAGATAAGATGTCGAAAGCGGGCTTGAAGGTCATCCTCGGTACACCGACCGCGGCGCCACCGCCTTGGCTCGTCAAGCTGTACCCGGACGTTCTACCGGTCGACCACCAGGGTCACAGGATGCCGCCCGTGATGAGAAGGCACTACTG